>NZ_JBHXHX010000006.1:184481-459234 GCF_042723915.1 Streptomyces sp. NPDC058335
GGGGTTGGGGGTGGGGTTGTGTTTCTGGGGCGGGGGGGTCTGGGTGGTGGGGGCGGGGGGCGGGGGCGGGGCGGGGGCGGTGGCGGGTTCGGGGCCCCTGTTGTCGCTCCGTTCTGGGCGCGCCGCGCCCCCCCCCCCGCCCCTCCTCGTGCACGTCGGCCGTGCGCGCCGAGGACTGGGGCCACGCGCCACGACCGTCCCTTCCGCCGCCGGTCGGCGTGGGAACGTGCCGAGGCCCGGCGCCCCTTTCGGGGGGCCGGGCCTCGGGGGTGACTTGCGTCAGTGGGAGTGGCCGTGGCTGTGACCACCGGCGGCCGGCTCCTCTTCTTCCTTCTTCTCGACGACCAGGGTCTCGGTCGTGAGGAGGAGGGAGGCGATGGAGGCGGCGTTCTCCAGGGCGGAGCGGGTGACCTTGACCGGGTCGATGACGCCGGCCTTGACCAGGTCGCCGTACTCGCCGGTCGCGGCGTTGAAGCCCTGGCCCTTGTCGAGCTCGGCGACCTTGGAGGTGATGACGTAACCCTCCAGGCCGGCGTTCTCGGCGATCCAGCGCAGCGGCTCGACGGCGGCCTTGCGGACGACCGCGACACCGGTGGCCTCGTCGCCGGTCTTGCCGAGGTTGCCCTCGAGGACCTTCACGGCGTGGACGAGCGCGGAGCCACCGCCGGAGACGATGCCCTCCTCGACCGCGGCGCGGGTCGCGGAGATGGCGTCCTCGAGGCGGTGCTTCTTCTCCTTCAGCTCCACCTCGGTGGCGGCGCCGACCTTGATCACGCAGACGCCGCCGGCCAGCTTCGCGAGGCGCTCCTGGAGCTTCTCGCGGTCCCAGTCGGAGTCCGTGTTCTCGATCTCGGCCTTGATCTGCGCGACGCGGCCGTGGACTTCCTCGGTCTTGCCGGCACCGTCGACGACCGTGGTGTCGTCCTTGGTGACGGTGACGCGGCGCGCGGAACCCAGCACGTCGACGCCGACCTGGTCGAGCTTGAGGCCGACCTCCTCGGAGATGACCGTGGCGCCGGTGAGGACCGCGAGGTCCTGCAGCATCGCCTTGCGGCGGTCACCGAAGCCGGGGGCCTTCACCGCGACGGCGTTGAACGTGCCACGGATCTTGTTCACGACCAGGGTGGAGAGCGCCTCGCCCTCCAGGTCCTCGGCGATGATCAGCAGCGGCCGGGAGGAGTTGGTCTGGATGACCTTCTCCAGCAGCGGCAGCATGTCGGCGATCGAGGAGATCTTGCCCTGGTTGATGAGGATGTAGGGGTCCTCGAGGACGGCCTCCATGCGCTCCTGGTCCGTCACGAAGTACGGCGACAGGTAGCCCTTGTCGAAGGCCATGCCCTCGGTGAAGTCCAGCTCCAGACCGAAGGTGTTGGACTCCTCGACGGTGATGACACCGTCCTTGCCGACCTTGTCCATCGCCTCGGCGATCAGCTCGCCGACCTGCGTGTCCTGCGCGGACAGCGCGGCCACGGCGGCGATGTCGGACTTCTCCTCGATCGGGCGGGCCGAGGCCAGCAGCTCGTCGGAGACGGCCCTGACCGCGGCGTCGATGCCCTTCTTGAGGAGGGCGGGCGACGCGCCGGCGGCGACGTTCTTCAGGCCCTCGCGGACCAGCGCCTGGGCGAGCACGGTGGCGGTGGTGGTGCCGTCACCCGCGATGTCGTTGGTCTTGGTCGCCACCTCCTTCACCAGCTGCGCGCCGAGGTTCTCGTACGGGTCATCGAGCTCGACCTCGCGGGCGATCGTGACACCGTCGTTGGTGATGGTGGGGGCACCGAACTTCTTGTCGATGACGACGTTGCGGCCCTTGGGGCCGATCGTCACCTTGACCGTGTCGGCAAGCTTGTTGACGCCGCGCTCGAGGGCGCGACGGGCGTCCTCGTCGAACTTCAGGATCTTCGCCATGACAGCGGGAGCCCTCTCGGGATCTGGTGGGTGAAAAAGACACTGCGCCCCGGGCGCCCGGGTTCTTATGTGGTCGCGGGGGCCAGGGGCGCAGCTTGAAGCGGAATGCTTCCGGTGAATCCGGGTGAATTACTTCTCGATGATCGCGAGAACGTCGCGAGCCGAGAGGACGAGGTACTCCTCGCCGTTGTACTTCACCTCGGTGCCGCCGTACTTGCTGTACAGAACGACGTCGCCGACCTTGACGTCGAGCGGCAGGCGCTCGCCGTTCTCGAATCGGCCCGGACCAACGGCGAGGACAGCACCCTCCTGGGGCTTCTCCTTCGCAGTGTCCGGGATGACCAGGCCAGAGGCGGTGGTCTGCTCGGCGTCGAGCGGCTGGACCACAATGCGGTCCTCGAGCGGCTTGATGGCAACCTTGGAGCTGGTGGTCGTCACGATCCGACCTCCCCCTTCGGAGATCTCACGGGGTTAACTGTCTGAGGTGGCGACCAGGTGGATCCGTCGTCGCGGGTGCCGGACCTGCCCGTCGCGTTGTTGGCACTCTCCACTGGGGAGTGCCAGAGCTGAGACTATGACCGTGGTTAGCACTCGGTCAAGCGGAGTGCCAGATCGGTGCGGCGGTTCAGCCTGGATCGGGGCTCCGGGCGGGCCGTCAGCCGGGGCCCGCCTCGGCCGAATCTTCTGACCGGCGCTCAGAGGTAGTTCTCCAGGCGCCCCACCGTCAGGCCCTGTCGCTGGATCTGCCGCAGCAGTCTCGCCGTGCGTTCTCGCAGGGGCGGGCCCCTCGTCTCGTCCGGGTCCACGGCGATGATGTCTCCGGGGCGCAGGCGGTGGGAGCCGTGGGTGTAGCTGAGGTCGGTGGGGCCCATCGAGGCCCGCCACAGGACGACCGCGGTGATCCCGCAGTCGGCGGCGGCCCGCAGGGTGGTCGTGTCGTATGTGCCGTAGGGCGGGCGGAACAGGCGGGGGCGCAGGCCGAAGCGGGACTTGAGCTTGTTCTGCTGGCCGCAGATCTCGGCGCGCTGGCCGGCGTACGGCAGGCCGCGCAGCGCGGCGTGGTCCAGCGTGTGGTTCTGGAGGCCGGCGCCCACCGACCGCAGCCGGGCGAAGTGGGCGTAGCCGGGGCCCACCACGCTGTCGGTGAGGAACATGCTGACGGGCAGGCGCAGCTCGCGGACCATGTCGACGAATCGGGGGTCGCGTTCGGCACCGTCGTCGTAGGTGAGGAAGACGACCTTGTCGCGGGTCGGGATCCGGTCGACGACCGGGGGAAGCGCCGGGTCCGCCGGGCGTCCCGGGCTGCCTGCGAGGGGGGCGGTCGCCGGGGTGGGGGCGGCGGCGAGCGGGGCGGTCAGGCCCCAGCGGCGGTACGGCTGCTGCGCGGCGGGCGCCGCCGACCGCACACGTTCCGTCGCCTTGCGGCCCAGGGGTTCGATCGGGTCGGCCGACCGGGCGCAGCCGGTCAGCGTCACGGTCATGGCCAGCGTCACGGCCGTCCCCGCCCCCGTGGCCCCCCGCCTCCTCACAGGTAGTCCTCCAGTCGGGCCACCGCGTAGCCCTTCTGGGTGACCAGGTCCATGAAGCGGCGGATCATGTCGGGCATGGTGCCCTTCCAGTCGGCGTGGCCGCGGAAGTGGGTGAGGACGATGTCGCCGGGGTGGAGGTCGCGGTCCCACTCCCGGTAGTCCCAGTGGTCGACGAAGACCTCCTCGCTCCACAGCGGGGCGTACTTCACGCCGCAGCTCTTCGCCGCGCGCAGGGTGTCGCGGTTGTAGTTGCCGAAGGGCGGGCGGAAGAGTTCGGGGCGTTTGCCGTAGTGCTTCTCGATGACGTCCTGCATGCCGCAGATCTCGTGTTTCTGGCGGCTGTAGGAGAGGTCGGGCAGGTAGGGGTGGTGGAGGGTGTGGTTGTTGAGGGTCACTCCCCTGTCCTGCATCTTCTTGAAGTAGCCGTAGTCCTCCTTGACGAGGTAGTCGCTGAGGAAGGCCGTGTAGGGGATCTTCAGGTCGCTCATCATCCGCAGGAACGCCGGGTCCTTCTCGGCGCCGTCGTCGATGGTGAGGAAGACGACCTTGTCCTTGGTGGGGACGGTGGTGAAGACCGGCGGGAGGTCCAGTTCCTCGTGGTCCTCCACCTCGAAGCCCTCGCGGGTGGTGATCGCCGGTTTGGTCGCGGGCGGCGCGGGGGGTGTCAGCGGGACCTTCCTCAGCCCCCAGCGTCTGGCCGCGGCGGCGCGGGCGGCGTAGGTGTGCTTGGCGCCGGCGGCCTGCTCCTGGGGTGACTGTCCGCCGGGGGCGGGACGGGTTCCGGCCGCGCCGGTGGCGCCGGGGCCCGTGGCGCCGGGCCCTGTCGTGCCCGGTGCGCAGCCGGAGGCGACGGCGGCCAGGGCGAGGACGGCGATGCCGGTCCTGACGCCCACACGCCGCATCCCCTTTTTGTCATTTTGTACGACTGATCCTGATCCCATGGCGCCGGATCCTCGCAGGCACCGCCGCCCAACCCCGCCCGACACCGCCGCCGGAGGCGCACCATCCACCGACTGGCCCACAATGACCCGGTGAACGACCTCGCCCCGCTCCTCACCCCCGAGGGCCGCGCCCTCCTCGACGCCGTACGCGGCACCGCCCCCGCCGACGAACTGGCCGTCGCCACCCGGCTGCGCCGCGAGCACCCCGCCGAGCTGGTCTCGGCGGCGCTCGGACAGGCCCGGCTGCGGCAGCGGGCGGCGGCGAAGTTCGGAGCCGAGGACGCGGGGCGGATGTTCTTCACGCCCAACGGGGTCGAGCAGTCGACCCGGGCGAGTGTCGCCGGCCACCGGGCCGAGCGGATGAGGGCGCTCGGCGTGACCTCGGTCGCCGACCTGTGCTGCGGGATCGGCGGCGACGCGATCGCGCTCGCGCGCGCGGGCATCAGGGTCCTCGCCGTGGACCGCGATCCGCTGACGGCGGCGGTGGCGCGGACCAACGCCGAGGCGCTGGGGCTCGCCGGCCTCATCGACGTACGGGAGGCGGACGTCACGGAGGTCGACACAGGGGGGTACGACGCCGTGTTCGTCGATCCGGCGCGGCGGGGCGGCCGGGGGCGGATCTTCGATCCGGAGGCCTACTCGCCGCCGCTCTCGTGGGCCATCGGGGCGGTTCTGAAGGCTCCGCACGGGGCGTTGAAGGTCGCGCCCGGCATCCCGCACGACGTCGTTCCCGCCGGTGCCGAGGCCGAGTGGATCTCCGACGGCGGGGACGTGAAGGAGGCCGTGCTGTGGTTCGGCACCGAGCCGGGGGCCGTGCGCGCCACCCTCCTTCCCGGCCCGCGCACCCTGCTCGGCACCGGCCTGCCCGACCCTCGGGTCCGGCCGGTCGGGCGTTATCTCTACGAGCCGGACGGTGCCGTCATCCGGGCCCATCTGGTCGCCGAGGTCGCACGGGACCTGGACGGCGGGCTCGTCGACGAGACCATCGCCTACATCACCGCGGACACGCTCCGGCCGACGCCGTACGCCACCGCCTACGAGATCACCGACCGGCTGCCCTTCAACGTGAAGAAGCTGAAGGCGCTGCTGCGGGAGCGCGGGGTGGGGATCCTGACCGTGAAGAAGCGTGGCTCGGCGGTGGAGCCGGAGGAACTGCGCAAGAAGGTCAAGCCGCAGGGGCCGCACTCGGCGACCGTGTTCCTCACCCGGGTCGCGGGGGCGCCGACGATGCTCGTCGGTCACCCGGCCTGAGCGGCCCGCCGCAGCATCAGCTCGCGTTCCCGTTCGTTGCCGGTCAGGCTCGCGGCCCGCTCGAACTCCGCGCGCGCCTCCGCCGTACGGCCCAGGCGCCGGAGCAGGTCGCCGCGGACGCTGGGGAGCAGGTGGTAGTCGCGCAGGGCCGGTTCGGCGGCGAGGGTGTCGACGATCCGCAGGGCGGGTTCCGGGCCCTCGGCCATGGACACGGCGACCGCGCGGTTCAGTTCGACGACCGGGGACGGGACGCGGGCCGCGAGGAGGCCGTACAGCGTGGCGATGGCACGCCAGTCGGTCTCCTCGTAGGAGTACGCGTGCGCGTGGCAGGCGGCGATGGCCGCCTGGAGGACGTAGGGGCCGGGCGCGCCGGTGGCGGCCGCCTCCGCGCGGCCGAGGGCGGTGATGCCACGGGAGATCAGCATGCGGTTCCAGCGGCGGCGGTTCTGGTCCTTCAGGAGGACGGGTGTGCCGTCGGGGGCGGTGCGGGCGGCCGTGCGGGAGGACTGGAACTCCAGCAGCGCGGCCAGGCCGTGCACCTCGGGCTCCTTCGGCATCAGGGCGGCCAGCCGACGGGCCAGCCGCAGGGCGTCCTCGCACAGGCCGGGCCGCAGCCAGTCGTCGCCCGCGGTGGCCGCGTACCCCTCGTTGAAGATCAGGTAGATGACCTCCAGGACCGACCCGAGCCGGGCCTCGCGGTCGGGCCCGTAGGGCACCTCGAAGGCGACGTTCTTCCTGGCCAGGGTGCGTTTGGCGCGGACGATGCGCTGGGCGACCGTCGGCTCGGGGACGAGGTGGGCGCGGGCGATCTCGGCCGTGGTGAGGCCGCCGAGCAGCCGCAGGGTGAGGGCGATGCGGGCCTCGGCGGACAGCACCGGGTGGCAGGAGGTGAAGACCAGGCGGAGCAGGTCGTCGTCGATGTCCTCGGGGTCCGAGGGCTCCGGCGCGGGCGTCGTCGTCTCCAGGTCCCGGCCGATCTCCGCCAGCTTGCGGGCGTACGTCTCCCGGCGGCGGACCAGGTCGACGGCGCGGTGCCTGGCGGTGGCGGTGAGCCAGGCTCCGGGGTTGTCGGGGACGCCCTCGCGGGGCCACCGTTCCAGGGCGGCGACCAGGGCGTCCTGCGCCAGCTCCTCGGCGATGCCGACGTCCCGGACGATCCGGGCGACGGCGGCGACGACGCGGGGCGACTCCAGGCGGAAGACGGTTTCGATGGCGGCCGTGGCGCTGCGGGGGCCGGCGGCGGGCTGTTGGTCCACAGCCCACCATCGAACACCCTGCCGGGGTCGCGGGGAAGGAACTTCAGCCCCCCTCGGTCTCAACGCCCCTCGATCTCAGCCCTCCTCGATCTCCCGGACCTCCAGGGTCAGGGTCCAGTCGTCGCCGTGGACCTTCAGGAAACGCTTGGCCCACTCGAGCGCCTCGGCCTTGTCCTTGCACTGCATGATCGCGTAGCCGCCGACGACCTCCTTGGTCTCGGTGAAAGGGCCGTCCGTGAAGGAGACCTCGCCACCCTTGAGGTGGGCGCGGGTGCCCTGCGCGGAGGGCAGCAGACCGGCGGTGTCGAGCATGACGCCGGCCTTGGTGATCTCCTCCAGCAGCTCGCCCATCCGCTGCATCAGCTCGGGGCTGGGACCCTCGGCCGGCACGTTCGACTCGTCGATCCTCACCAGGGACAGGTAGCGGGGCATGGTGGCTCCTCGGGTGGTGCGGGGACCGGGCTCCTCCCGGCCTCTCACCCATGCGTCGAACGGGGAACGGCCGGATCGACACCCTCGCCGACATTTTCCGAAGCTTTTTTCCGCAGGCCGCCGCCGAAGTCGTTTCCGCAGGTCGCGGCTCAGCCCTGCCGGAGCGACTCCCACAGGTCACTCGCCTCGGGCTCGTCGGGGACGACCCGGTTGCGGTCCGACGGCGCGGGCAGCACCGGCATGGTGACGGTGGTGACGTTCGCGGCGGACAGGCCCTTGAGGCTCTGGCCGAGTTCCATCAGCTGGGCGAGGGAGTCGAGGCCGGTGTCGGTGGTGAGGCTGCCGGTGACCGCGTCGGCGACGCGGTAGAGCCGGGAGGGGCTGGTCAGCAGGTCGGTCGCGGAGATCTGCTCCAGCAGGGCCTTCACCAGGGTCTGCTGGAGGCCGATGCGGCCGAGGTCGCTGCCGTCGCCGATGCCGTGCCGGGTGCGGGCGAGGGCGAGTGCCCGCGTGCCGTCGAGATGGTGGGTACCGGCCGCGAGGCTCAGGTGGCTGTCCTCGTCCTCGATGTCCTCGGTGGTGGTGACGGTGACCCCGCCGAGCGCGTCGACGAGCTTCGCGAAGCCGGCGAAGTCGACCTCGACGAAGTGGTCCATGCGGACGTCCGTGAGCGATTCGACGGTCTTGACCGCGCAGACCGGGCCGCCGAGCGAGTAGGCGCTGTTGAACATCGCGCCGTGGGAGACCTCGCTCGTGCCGCCGGAGGGCAGCGGGCAGGAGGGGCGGGTGACGAGGGTGTCGCGCGGGATGCTGACCACGGTGGCGCTGGTGCGGCCGGCGTCGATGTGCACGACCATCGCGGTGTCGGAGCGGGCCCCGGAGCTGTCGCCGCCGCCGAGTTGCTGGTTCTCGTCGCCGCTGCGCGAGTCCGAGCCGAGGACCAGGATGTTGACGGCCTCGGTGGGCAGCGGGGCGGCTGAGGCCGTACCGGACGGGGACGGGGTGGTGACCGCGCGGGGCGGGCGATTGTCGCCGAGCGCGCTGTCGACGTCGACGCTCCGGATGTTGTCGTTCAGTTGCCAGTACACCCCGCCCGCCGCCGCCACGCCCAGCACGAGGGTGCCGGCCAAGGTGAGGCCGACGGCCTTGAGCGTTCTCGACCGCCGGCCCCGCTGTCTTTCCCCGTGCCCGTCTCCGTGCCCGTCTCCGGGCTCGCGCCCGTGCCCGCTCGCATCGTGTCCCGTCACACAAGGAACGTACGTCCGAATTATTAGCGGACTGTTAGGAACGACGGCCCGAGCGGGATTTCTTCGGAAAATCTCACGCTCGGCGAGTCACCGTTGCCCCTCTCACCCCGCTCATCCCAGCGTCACCGTCGGCACCGGATTGCTGCCGCTCCACGAGCCGTTGAATCCGAAGGTCACCGAACCGCCGTCGGGAACCGTCCCGTTGTACGAGGCGTTGGAGCAGGTGACGGCCACCCCCGTCTGTGCGCAGGTCGCGTTCCAGGCCTGCGTGATCCGCTGCCCCGCACCGAAGTTCCAGCTCGCCTTCCACGACGACAGTGCCGCCCCCGAGCAGGCGACCCTCACCTGCCCGGTGAAGCCGGTGCTCCACTGGCTGGTGACGCTGTAGGCCGCCGTGCAGGCACCCGTGGGCGGCTCGGTCGTGGTCCCGCCGAGCGCCTCGGCGATCGCGCGGTACGCCGGTTTCGGCGCGTAGTTCTCGTCGTACGGCGTCGCCGCGCCCTGCCCCGGGAAGGTGTCCGGGATCCAGGAGTCGGAGTCGGTGAATCCCCACACCGTGACACCGGTGCAGCGGGTCACCGCCAGGCAGGCGTTCATGACGGCCTTGTAGTCGGCGGCCTGCTGGGTGAGCTTGGCGCTGTCCGAGGGCAGCTGCATCCGGATGTCCAGCTCGGTGATGGCCACGTCCACACCGAGGTCGGCGAAGCGCTGGATGTTCTGCTGGAAGGTGGACGGCACCTGACCGACGATCAGGTGAGCCTGGAGGCCGACGCCGTCGATCGGGACGCCCCGCTCCTTCAGCGACTTCACCAGGTTGTACAGGGCGGTGGACTTCGCGTTGACGCCCTCGACGTTGTAGTCGTTGATGTACAGCTCGGCGGCCGGGTCGGCGGCCCGCGCCCAGGTGAGGGCGCTGGCGATGTAGTCCGCGCCGAGGCCGTTGTACCAGAGGGTCGGGCGGTAGGTGCCGTCCTCGTTGAAGGGCTCGTTGACGACGTCCCAGGCGGCGACACGGCCCTTGTAGCGCCCGACCTCGGTGTTGATGTGGTTCTGCATCAGCGTGCTGAGCTGGGCGGGCGTCCAGCTGCCGTTGGCCAGCCAGTTGGGGTTCTGGCTGTGCCAGACCAGGGTGTGGCCGCGCACGTCCTGGTCGTGGGCCTCGGCGAAGTTCACGATCTGGTCGGCCTCGGCCCAGTTGAAGCTGCCCTGGGTGGGCTCGACCGAGCCCCATTTCATGGCGTTGCCCGGGGTGAGCCAGTTGAACTCCCGGCCGGCGATGTCGCCGTAGGTGCCGGTGAGCTTGGAGCCGGTGACCGCCGTGCCCATGACCTTGCCCTTGGCCGCGGCGAGGTCGCGCAGCGGCGTGTCGGCGGCGTGGGCGGTGGTGGCGCCGGCGGAGATCAGTGCGCCGACGGTGGCCACCCCGGCGAGCAGGGCGGCGAGACGGGTGCGGAACGACGGACCGGACGCTCTCGTGGACGGACCGGACGGTGCCCTGAGCGGACGGGAGGGTGTCGTTGACGGACTGGAGGTTCTCATTGCGGGTGCCTCCGAAAGTTTCGGTCGTACAACCGATTGACTTCGGAGGAGTGTGGAGGCCCCCTCCCCACCCGTCAATACGTCAACTTCCGGCCAACGGCGGTGCTCCCGTGCTCGCCCGCACCACCAGGCTGGTCGCCAGCTCCACCCGGGTCGCCGCGGGCGCCTCGACGGCCCGCCCCAGCTCCAGCACCAGCCGGGCCGCCGCCTCGGCCATCTCGGTCAGCGGCTGCCGTACGGTCGTCAGCGGCGGGCCGACCCAGCGGGCCACCGGCAGATCGTCGAAGCCGACCACGCTCACGTCCTCGGGGATGCGCAGCCCCAGCTCACGGGCGGCCTCGTAGAGGCCGAGCGCCTGGAGGTCGTTGCCGGCGAACACGGCCGTGGGCCGGTCGGGGCGGGCGAGGAGTTCGCGGCCGAGCCGGTAGCCGGTCTCGTGGTGGAAGTCGCCGGTCTTGACCATCTCGGGGTCGACCGGCAGCCCGGCCGTCTCCAGGGCGGCACGGTAGCCGTCGACCCGGGCCCGGCTGCACATCATCTGCGGGGGCCCGCTGATCGCCCCGATCCGCCGGTGGCCCAGTTCGACCAGGTGCCGGGTGGCGGCGAGGCCGCCCTGCCAGTTGGTGGCACCGATGGAGGGCACATCGGCGCCGGGGTCGCCCGCCGGGTCCATCACCACGAACGGGATGGACCGGCTGGTCAGCAGCGCCCGCTGGGACTCGTCGAGCCCGGACAGCACCAGCACCACGCCGTGCGGGCGGCGGGCGGCGACCTGGTCGGCCCAGGTCCGTCCGGGGGTGAGCCGCCCGGCGCTCTCGCTGAGCACCACGCTCAGCCCGGCGTCCCGCGCGACGTTCTCCACGCCCCGGATGACCTCCATCGCCCAGGCGCTCTCCAGCTCGTGGAAGACCAGGTCGATCAGGGGCGAGCGGGTCGCCTCGGCCCGGCGGCGCCGGTAGCCGTGGGCGCGCAGCAGCCCCTCGACGCGGGTCCGGGTGGCGGGGGCGACGTCGGCGCGGCCGTTGAGGACCTTCGAAACAGTCGGCGCCGAGACGCCCGCCTCGCGCGCGATCTCCGCAAGGGTGGCCGTCTGTGCCGCCGGTCGCCGTGTCGGCCGGTCTTCCGTCCGCGTCTCAGCGGGCTCCGAGGGTGTCATGGCGGCGATCGTATCCCCGCACTCCCTCTTGACGAACCCATGGGGACGCCATAGGTTCCCGGAACATTCGGAGTAAAGCTCGAAACATTCGTTGTGGTTGGATTCCAGCTCTGGTGGCTCACCGACCTCTGACAGGAGTTTCATGACCACCGCCCCCTGGCGTGACCCCGCCCTGCCCGCCGTCGCCCGCGTCGAGGATCTCCTCTCCCGGATGACCCTCGAGGAGAAGACCGCCCAGCTGTACGGCGTGTGGGTCGGCGCCGATACGGACGGCGACGGAGTCGCCCCGCACCAGCACGACATGACCGCGGAGTACGACTGGGACGAGCTGATCAGCCACGGCCTCGGCCAGCTGACCCGCTCCTTCGGCACGGCCCCCGTGGACCCGGCGCTCGGCGCTCGCGCCCTGGCCCGCGCGCAGCGCCGGATCGCCGCCGCGGGCCGCTTCGGCATCCCCGCGGTGGCGCACGAGGAGTGCCTGGCCGGTTTCACCGCCTGGCGCGCCACCGCCTACCCGGTCCCGCTCGCCTGGGGTGCCGCCTTCGACCCGCCGCTGGTCGAGGAGATGGCCCGGCGCATCGGCCGTGACCTGCGCTCGGTCGGCGTCCACCAGGGCCTCGCGCCCGTCCTGGACGTCGTACGCGATCCGCGCTGGGGACGGGTCGAGGAGACCATCGGGGAGGACCCGTACCTGGTCGGCACGGTCGGCGCGGCCTATGTGCGCGGGCTGGAGTCGGCGGGGATCGTCGCCACGCTCAAGCACTTCGCCGGGTACGCCTCCTCGGTGGGCGCGCGCAATCTGGCCCCCGTGCGGGCGGGCACCCGCGAGTTCGCGGACGTGACCCTGCCGCCGTTCGAGATGGCGCTGCGCGAGGGCGGCGCCCGCTCGGTCATGGCCGCCTACACCGAACGCGACGGCGTCCCGGCCTCCGCCGACCCGGAACTGCTCACCCGGCTCCTGCGCGAGGACTGGGGCTTCACCGGCACGGTGGTCGCCGACTACTTCGGCATCGGCTTCCTCCAGACCCTGCACCGGGTGGCGGGCACCCCCGCGCGCGCCGCCCACCTGGCGCTGGAGGCCGGCATCGATGTCGAGCTGCCGACCGTGAAGTACTACGGCGACGCGCTGATCGCGGCCGTCCGCGCGGGCGAGGTCCCCGAGGACCTGATCGACCGGGCCGCCCGCCGGGTCCTGCTCCAGAAGTGCGAGCTGGGCCTCCTTGACGAGGACTGGCAGCCGGAGACCCCGGAGACGGTCGACCTCGACTCGGCGGCGAACCGGGCGGTGGCCCGCCGGCTGGCCGAGGAGTCGGTGGTCCTGCTGGACAACCCGGACGGGCTGCTCCCCCTCGCCCCCGACACCCGGATCGCGGTCGTCGGCCCGAGGGCGGCGGACGCCCTGGCGATGCTCGGCTGCTACTCCTTCCCCTCCCACGTCCTCACCCACCACCCCGAGGCCGAGCTGGGCATCGAGATCCCGACGCTGCTGGAGTCGCTGCGCGCCCAACTCCCCGACGCCAAGGTCACGTTCGCCGAGGGCTGCCCGGTCTCCGACCCGGACACCACGGGCATCGAGGAGGCCGTCACGCGGGCCGCCGAGGCCGACGTGTGCCTGGCGGTCCTGGGCGACCGGGCGGGCCTGTTCGGCCGGGGCACCTCGGGCGAGGGCTGCGACGTGGCGGACCTGCGGCTGCCCGGCGTCCAGGGCGAGTTGCTGGACGCGCTGGTGGCGACGGGCGTCCCGGTGGTCCTGGTCCTGCTCACCGGCCGCCCCTACGCGCTCGGCCGCTGGCACGGGCGCCTGGGCGCCGTCGTCCAGGCGTTCTTCCCCGGCGAGGAGGGAGGTCCGGCGGTCGCGGGAGTGCTCTCGGGCCGCGTCAACCCCTCGGGCCGGCTGCCCGTGAGCGTGCCCCAGGTGACGGGCGGCCAGCCGTGGACCTACCTCCAGCCGCCCCTGGGCCTCGCCGGAGAGGTCAGCAACCTGGACCCGACCCCGCTGTACCCGTTCGGACACGGCCGCTCGTACACGACGTTCGCCTGGGAGGACGTCGACGGACCGGAGACCGCCCTCGGCACGGACGGCTCGTACGACCTCTCGCTGACCGTCCGCAACACCGGCGACCGGGCGGGCGCCGAGGTGGTCCAGCTCTACCTGCACGACCCGGTGGCCGGCGTGACCCGCCCCGACGTACGGCTGATCGGCTACCAGCGGCTGGAACTGGCCGCGGGCGGGTCGGCCCGCGTGACCTTCCACTTCCACACCGACCTGTCGGCCTTCACCGACCGCGGCGGGCGGCGCGTGGTGGAACCGGGCGACCTGGAACTTCGCCTCGGCACGTCCAGCGCGGACGTACGGCACACGACGCGGCTCAGCCTCACGGGGCCGGTACGGGTGCTGGGACCGGACCGGCGGATGCGCTGCGAGACGAGGGTGACGGGACAGGCGTAGAGCCCCGGCTCAGTCCGGTTCCACCGCCTCGAACCGCCATCGGTGCACGGCGCGCGCGACCAACTCGCCGTCGGGCTCCGGCAGTTCCGGGAGGTCCGCGTCGAAGTCCGCGTCCCACCAGGTGATGACGAGGACCCGGTCCTGCGGGGCGCGGAAGGTCTCGCGGCGTACGGGAGGGCGCGGGAGCCGCTGCTCCCGCGCCCACGCCAGCAGTTCCGCGCCCCGGCCGTCCGCCGCGCGGGCCTCCCACATCAGCGCCACCGTCATGAGTACAGGTTGTCCTTGCTGACCTCGTGCACATGGTCGTGATCGTGGTCGTGCGCGCGGCCGGGGACGTGCGGGTCGGTCACCGGCAGGGACGAGTCCGCCGACAGGTCCCAGTCGGAGGCGGACCGGTTGCGGGCCACCATCTCCGCGCCGAGCGCCGCGACCATCGCGCCGTTGTCCGTGCACAGCTTGGGCCGGGGCACGCGCAGCCGGATACCGGCCGCCTCGCAGCGCTCCTGGGCCAGGACGCGCAGCCGGGAGTTGGCCGCGACGCCGCCGCCGATCATCAGATGGTCGACGCCCTGGTCACGGCAGGCGCGGACGGCCTTGCGGGTCAGCACGTCCACCACCGCCTCCTGGAAGGAGGCCGCCACGTCCCGCACCGGCACCTCCTCGCCCGCGGCCCGCTTCGCCTCGATCCAGCGGGCGACCGCCGTCTTGAGACCGGAGAAGGAGAAGTCGTACGCCGGGTCGCGGGGGCCGGTCAGGCCGCGCGGGAAGGCGATCGCGGACGGGTCGCCCTCGCGCGCGTACCGGTCGATGACGGGGCCGCCGGGGAAGCCCAGGTTCAGCACGCGGGCGATCTTGTCGAAGGCCTCTCCGGCCGCGTCGTCGATCGTCGCGCCCATCGGGCGCACGTCGGAGGTGATGTCCGAGGAGAGCAGCAGCGAGGAGTGCCCGCCGCTCACCAGCAGGGCCATCGTCGGCTCCGGCAGCGGGCCGTGCTCCAGCTGGTCCACGCAGATGTGCGAGGCCAGGTGGTTCACGCCGTACAGCGGCTTGCCGAGGGCGTACGCGTACGTCTTCGCCGCCGACACGCCGACCAGCAGCGCGCCCGCCAGACCGGGGCCCGCCGTCACGGCGATGCCGTCGAGGTCCTTCGCGGAGACGCCCGCCTCCTTCAGCGCCCGTTCGATGGTCGGGACCATCGCCTCCAGGTGCGCCCGGCTCGCCACCTCCGGCACGACCCCGCCGAACCGGGCGTGTTCGTCGACGCTGGAGGCGACGGCGTCGGCCAGCAGAGTGGTGCCGCGGACGATGCCGACGCCGGTCTCGTCGCAGGAGGTCTCGATGCCGAGGACGAGCGGTTCGTCAGTCATTGATCTCGGTTCCTTGTACTGATGTCGATTCCGTGGCGGAGCCACTGTCGGATGCCATGGTCAGGCGCATCACGAGGGCGTCCACGTTCCCCGGCTGGTAGTAGCCGCGCCGGAAGCCGATGGGCTGGAAGCCGAAGCGCTGGTACAGCTTCTGCGCGCGGACGTTGTCGACGCGGCACTCCAGCATGACCTCGGCACACTCGAAGGCGGTCGCGGCCCGCAGCAGCTCGGCCAGCAGCCGGCCGCCCAGTCCGGTGCCCCAGTGGTCGGCCGCCACGGCGATGGTCTGGACGTCGGCGAGGTCTCCGGCGGAGGCGAGGCCCGCGTAGCCGACGACGCGGTCGCCGTTCTCGGCCACGACGTACCGGCGGGTCGCCTCGGGGCCGCGGGAGTGCGCCAGCTCGGACCAGAACATGCCGCGGGACCAGGCGTCCTCGGGGAAGAGGGCCTTCTCCAGTTCGAGGACGGGATCGATGTCCCACCAGCGCATCTCGCGCAGCGCGGGGATGACGGGCTCGGTCACTTGGGGGTGACCACCTTGTAGTTCTTGGGGACCTGGGCGTCGGGCCGGCGCAGGTAGAGCGGGCGGGGCTCCGCAAGCTCCTCCCCCGCGGCCAGCCTCTCGGCGGCCAGCGAGGCGAGGGCGGCGGCGGACACGTGCTCCGGCTCGTGCGCCGCGGGGAAGGTGTCGGGGTAGAGCAGCGCTCCGGCGCCGACCGCGGGGACTCCCGCCACCTGTTCGGCGATGTCGGCCGGCCGGTCGACGGCGGGGTCGGTGACGCGGGTGCGGGAGTCGGCGTAGCGCGCCCAGTAGACCTCCTTGCGGCGGGCGTCGGTCGCCACGACGAAGGGGCCTTCGAGGTCGGTGGCGTACGCGAGGCCGTCCAGGGTGCACAGGCCGTGCACGGGGACGCCGAGCGCGAGCCCGAAGGTGTCGGCGGTCATCAGGCCGACGCGCAGCCCGGTGTACGGGCCTGGGCCGATGCCGACGACGATCCCGGTGACGGCGTCGAGCCGCTGCCCCGCCGCGGCGAGGAGACGGTCGACGGCCGGCAGCAGCAGTTCACCGTGCCGACGGGCATCCACCTGGCCGGCCGAGGCGAGGACGTCCGTGCCGTCGTGCAGGGCGACGGTGACGGCGGGGGTGGCGGTATCCAGAGCGAGCAAGAGCACGCGAACAGCCTACGGCTCCGCGGGCTCCGGGCACGGCCGCCCGGGTAAGGGGCCCACCGGCTGCTAACGTCGCCGCGAGCACGGACGTACGACGAAGAGGTGGTCGCGGTGGCAGGCAGCAGCTCGACTTTCGTGG
Organism: Streptomyces sp. NPDC058335; assembly: GCF_042723915.1. Lineage (NCBI taxonomy): Bacteria > Bacillati > Actinomycetota > Actinomycetes > Kitasatosporales > Streptomycetaceae > Streptomyces > Streptomyces sp. NPDC058335. Next base: position 200,863 of record NZ_JBHXHX010000006.1, read on the forward strand.
CCGCGCTCACCGCGGCGGCCGTCGCGACCGTCGGGTTCCTCGCCTTCCAGGCCTCGGCGAACGTGCCGGTCGAGCTCACCACGCCGCAGGCGGCCGCCTCCTCCACGACGACGAAGGCCCCGCGCGACACCAGGAACCCCACCGCGCTGCCGGCCCGCTCCGGCACCGGTGAGCGGGTCGTGTACTCGGTGGACGACGACCGGGTCTGGCTGGTGACCGAGGACGGCAGGCCCACGCGCACCTTCCAGGTCGCTCCCGGCAGCGTCGACCCGCTCCCCGGCACCTACGCCGTCACCTCCCGCTCCAGCGCCGTCACCGGCACCGACGGCACCCCCATCGAGCACGTGGTGCGCTTCACCGACGTCAAGGGCGTCTCGATCGGCTTCAGCGCGGCCGTCGACGGTTCGAGACCGGTCGTCGACCCGACCAGGAAGACGGGCGGCATCCGCGCCTCACGGGCGGACGCGAACGCGCTCTGGAACTTCGCGACGATCGGGCAGCGGGTCGTCGTGATCCGCTAGGGCCTGGACGGTCAGGCGGCTTCCCGGTGCTGGACGTGCCGCTTCTCGACGGTCGTCGTCGGGTCCGGCTCGCGCGGTGGCCGGGAGACGGCCTCCGCGGCGGCGCAGGACGCCAGCAGGTCGCGCATGGACACCCCGGCGAGGGCGGACGGCCGCCGCGGGGCCTTGGGCTCGGTGGCCGGCATGGGCGCCTCCTGAGGGCCGGGGCGGACCTAGTTAGGTAGACCTAACCAAGGGCGGGATACCATGTGACCACGCCCAGGACACCGAACGCAACATCTTGCCGACGTCTTGTCGGAACCGTTCATGTGCGGCACGATCCCGCCGGCCACCGCCGCGCGCTCAGGCCGACAGCACGCCCAGGTCCGCCGAAGCCCACCGTTCACCCAGACCGGTGACCGTCACCTGCCGGACCTCGTCCGTCGTGTCGCCCACGGCCCGGTGGATACGCACCTGGAGCCGCTCCTCGGTCAGCTCCTCGACCTTCCCCTCGCCCCACTCCACGACGATCACGGACTCGGGCAGGGACACGTCGAGGTCCAGGTCCTCCATCTCGTCGAGCCCGCCGCCCAGGCGGTACGCGTCGACGTGGACGAGCGGCGGACCGTCCCCGAGGGACGGGTGGACGCGGGCGATCACGAACGTCGGTGAGGTGACCGCGCCCCGTACGCCGAGACCCTCGCCGAGCCCGCGCGTCAACGTCGTCTTGCCCGCGCCCAGTTCCCCGCTGAGCATCACGAGATCACCGGCGCTCAACAGTCCGGCCAGGCGCCGGCCCAGGTCCCGCATCTGCTCGGGGGAGGTGACCGTCAGCTCGGTCTCAGCCTTGCGCGCTGCTGCTGGTGCTTCCATAGCCACCCACGGTAACGCCTGCCGGTACGGCGCCCGCGCGGGTGAGCAGGTCGGCGAGCCGGTCGGTGACGACCTCCGGGTGCTCCAGCATCACGAGGTGCCCGGCGTCGGGGACGAGGACCAGTTCGGCGTCCGGCAGCAGGCCGGCGATGGCCTCGCTGTGCTCGCTGGGCGTCACCAGGTCCCCGATGCCGGCCAGCACCAGCACCGGCATGTCCGTGAAGCAGGCGAGCGCCTCGGTCTTGTCGTGATCCGTGAAGGCCGGGTAGAACTCGGCCACCACGTCGATCGGCGTGCCCTCGATCATCCGCTCGGCGAACCGGGCGACGGCCGGATCGACGTCCCGCGACGCGAACGAGTACCGCTTGATGATCCCCGCGAACAGATCGGCGGTGGCCCGCCGGCCCTTCTCCACCAGCGCGGCCTGCTGCCCCAGCGCCTTCAGCACGCCCGGCAGCACCCGCCGCACGGCGTTCACCCCGGCGACCGGCAGCCCGAAGTTCACCTCGCCGAGCCGCCCGGACGACGTACCGACGAAGGCGGTGGCGACGACCCGCTCGCTGATCAGCTCGGGGAACTGGGCGGCCAGCGCCATGACGGTCATCCCGCCCATGGAGTGCCCGACGAACACGATCGGCCCCTCCGGCACGGCCGCGTCGACGACCGCCTTCAGGTCGCGCCCCAGCTGGTCTATGGTCAGCGGCTCGCCGTCCCGCAACTGGGCCGCACCGCGCGCGGACCGGCCGTGGCTGCGCTGGTCCCAGTGCACGGTCCGTACGACGCCCCGCAGGGCCGCCCGCTGGAAGTGCCAGGAGTCCTGGGAGAGGCAGTAGCCGTGGCTGAAGACGACGGTGACGGGGAGCGGGGACTTGCGGCCGAACAGGCGGCGCCGCCGGTTCGCCGGTCCGCCCTGCGGCTCGACGTCGTCCACCTCGTAGTACAGCTCGGTGCCGTCGTCGGCGTACGCCTTGCCGGGGGTGCCGCGCAGCGCGCCGTAGGGGCCCGTCGAGTCCAGGGCGAGGCGGGCCTTCGCCCGCATGCCCCGGCCGACGGTCATCCGCTCCAGGGCGACTCCGGCGGCGGCGCCCGCGGCGATCACACCTATCGCGGCGCCCGCGACGCCCGTCGCCCGGCGCCAGCCGCCGGCCCCCGTGGCGGAGGCGGCGTCGACGACCGCCGAGGCGGCACTCGCCACTGCCTCCGCGCTGCTCTCGCTCACGTACCGCTCCTCTTCACCTGGTGTCGCCGGATGCCGGGGTGCCCCGCGCGCGGGTACCCGTCTGGTTCCTCTGGTTCCTCGTTCACCTGAACCGCATGCACGCGCATGACATCCGCGGGAATGAGCGCGCGGGCGCGCTCAGGGAAACACGCTCACGGAGTCCGGTCCGCCTCGTCCGCCTCGTCGACGTAGACGCGGGGAACGCGCGATCCGATGCGCGTGACGATCTCGTAGGCGATGGTGCCCGCGGCCTGCGCCCAGTCCTCGGCGGTGGGCTCGCCGCGGTCGCCGGGCCCGAAGAGCACGGCTTCCTCGCCGGGGCCCGGCTCGTCGCCGCCGAGGTCGACGACGAACTGGTCCATCGCGATCCGCCCGGCGACCGTACGCCACTTGCCGCCGACGAGGACGGGACCGGTGCCGGAGGCGTGCCGGGGAACGCCGTCGGCGTATCCGAGGGGGACCAGGCCGAGGGTCGTCTCGCCGGGGGTCGTGTAGTGGTGGCCGTAGCTGACGCCGTGGCCGCCCGGGACGTGCTTCACCAGGGCCAGCGAGGCCGCCAGCGTCATCACCGGGCGCAGCCCCAGGTCGGCGGAGGAGCCCAGCTCGGGGCTCGGCGAGACGCCGTACATGGCGATGCCCGGCCGGATCAGGTCGAAGTGGGTCTCGGGGAGGGTGAGCGCGGCCGGCGAGTTGGCGATGTGCCGCACCTCGGGCCGTACGCCCCGCTCCTCGGCGTACGCCAGCATCTCGTGGAAGCGGGCGAGCTGGGCGGCGACGGAGGGGTGGCCGGGTTCGTCGGCGCAGGCCAAGTGGGACCAGAGGCCGGTGATCCGGACCAGGCCCTCGCGCTCGGCGTCCAGGGCCTCGGCGACCAGTTCGGGCCAGTCGGCGGGCTGGCATCCGTTGCGCCCGAGGCCCGTGTCGGCCTTGAGCTGCACGCGGGCGGCCCGCCCGGCGAGCCGTGCGCCCTCGACGGCCTCGCGCAGCGCCCACATGCCGCTCACGGACACGTCCAGGTCCGCCTCGACGGCCTCCCGCCAGGGGCCGCCCGGCGTCCACAGCCAGCACATGATCCGGATGTCCGCGGGCAGGCCCGCCCCGGCGCGCAGTGCGAGGGCCTCCTCCGGGGTGGCGGTGCCGATCCAGCCGGCGCCCGCGTCGACGGCGGCACGGGCGCAGGCGACCGCGCCGTGGCCGTATCCGTCGGCCTTCACGACGGCCATGAAGGCCGCACCGGGCGCCTTCGCGCGCAGCGCGCGCACGTTGGCCCGCAGCGCGGCCAGATCGATCTCGGCACGGGCACGCTGCGGGGCGGCGGTCGGCTGTGCAGTCTCACTCATCCCGCCCAGTCTCTCAGAGCCCCCGGACGCACCCTAAGAGCCGGGCCGCATCACCTGACCGCCACCTGGGGCTCCGCCGCCCCGGACCCCCGGCCCATGCCCACCCACCGGGGGCGGACTCGGAAGCACCGGCCGGCTACGACCCGCCCGTCGGGCGTTCGAGGACAAGGCCCGTTCAGGGCCGGCAGCGGGGGTCCGGGGCGGCAGCCCACAGGGACGGGAAGGGGCGCCGGGGTGAGGAAACGCCCCGCCCTCACCCCCGTACGACATCCCGCCAAGCCCCCGCCACCGCCTCCGCCACCTCATGCGCCCCCACCGGCGCCCCCGCCGCCGCGAACCGCCCCGCCAGCCCATGCAGATACGCCCCCACACTCCCCGCGTCCACCGCGGACAGCCCCGCCGCCAGCAACGACCCCGCCAGCCCCGACAGGACATCCCCGCTCCCCGCCGTGGCCAGCCACGCCGTCCCCGTCGGATTCACCCGCACCGCACCGCCGCCGCCCGCCCCCGCGACCACTGTCGTAGCCCCCTTCAGCAGCACCGCGGCCCCGTACCGCCCCGCCAACTCCCGCACCGCGGCCAGCCGCCCCGCCTCGACCTCCTCCCGCGACACGCCCAGCAGCGCCGCCGCCTCCCCGGCATGCGGAGTCATCAGCGTCGGCGCCGAACGCCCCCGCACCGCGTCCACGTCGGCGAGCCGCAGCCCGTCCGCGTCGATCAGCACGGGCACGTCGGCGGCGAGCACCTGCGCCACCGTGCCGGCGTCCTCCCCGGCGCCCGGCCCGACGACCCACGCCTGCACCCGCCCGGCCCGTTCGGGCCCCTGGTCGGACACGAGCGTCTCGGGGTAGCGCGCGAGCACGGCGTGCCCGGCGGGCCCGACGTACCGCACGGCCCCGGCGCCGCCCCGCAGCGCCCCGGCGACCGCGAGCACGGCCGCGCCCGGATAGCGCGCGGACCCGGCCGCGATCCCGACGACCCCTCGCCGGTACTTGTCGCTCTCGGCGCCCGGCACGGGCAGCAGCCGGGCCACGTCGGCGTGTTGGAGGGCCTCCAGTTCCGCCTCGCCGGGCAGGTCGAGGCCGATGTCGACGAGCCGCACCGACCCGGCGTACTCGCGCGCCGGATCGACCAGCAGCCCCGGCTTGTGCGTCCCGAAGGTGACGGTGAGGTCGGCCCGCACGGCGGCGCCCCGCACCTCCCCCGTGTCGGCCTCGACGCCGCTGGGCAGGTCGACGGCGACGACGGCGGCCCGGGACCCGTCGGCCAGAGCGGCGAGCCGTGCCGCGTCCTCACGCAGTCCGCCCCGCCCGCCGATGCCGACGATGCCGTCGAGGACGAGGTCGGCCCGCCGGATCGGCCCGGCGGCGTCCTCGGGCGCCACGGTCCGGCCACCGGCCCGCCGCAGGGCGGCCAGCCCGCCGGCGTGGGTGCGTCCGGGGGCGAGCGGTACGGCCGTCACGCCCGCGCCGCGCCGGGCCAGCCGGGCCCCGGCGTACAGGGCGTCACCCCCGTTGTCGCCGCTCCCGACGAGCAGCACGACCCGGCGCCCGTACACCCGCCCCACCAGGTCGGCACAGGCGGCGGCGAGCCCGGCGGCGGCCCGCTGCATGAGGGCCCCCTCCGGGAGCCGCGCCATCAGGTCCCGCTCGGCGGCCCGAACGGTGTCCACGCAATAGGCAGTACGCATACACCCAGTCAAACACCGAGCCCCCCGCCGGTCGCGGACCCGGCGGACCCGGCGGACCCGGCGGACCCGGCGGACCCGGCGGACCCTGAGGACCCGGCGGATCCACCCCGTCCGCCTACCCCTCCGCGACGACCACCGCCGAGGCGACGCCCGCGTCATGACTCAGCGACACATGCCATGACCGCACGCCCAGTTCGGCGGCCCGCGCGGCGACACTCCCCCGTACCCGCAGCCGCGGCTGCCCGCTGTCCTCCACGTACACCTCCGCGTCGGTCCACAGCAGGCCCGCGGGAGCGCCCAGCGCCTTGGCGAGGGCCTCCTTCGCCGCGAACCGGGCCGCGAGCGAGGCGGCCCCCCGCCGGTGCCCGCTCGGCAGCAGCAACTCGCTGTCCAGGAAGAGGCGTTTGGCCAGTCCGGGCGTGCGCTCCAGCGATGCCGCGAACCGGTCGATCTCGGCAACGTCGATGCCGACCCCGATGATGCTCATGCCGAGCACCCTATGGCGGCGGAACCGCCCACCCCGGTCGCCCACGCGATTGTCGGAGGCGACTGCTAGCCTGCGGCGACTTGATCACACAGTCGCACCGATCAAACAGATACCGACAACAGACGTCACGCATCATTCGCCACAGGTCACACCACACACGTCACACCATCACTTCACCGCCCGCGCCCTGGGGGGCCAGTCGGCGCGCGCGGACGGCATCGCCAGGGGGCGGGGGCATGAGCAGTACCACCAGCGGCAGATCCACGGGCTCTCCGGGACCGACCTTCGACCCGTACGACAACACACCCGAGCTGATCCCGCTGCGCACGGCCGCGCAGGCCGGTGACTGGCCCGCGGTCCGGGCCTTCGCCGCGCGCCAGGACTCCGCCGACCAGATCTCCGCGGTGTCGTCCGTCCTCGCCGAGATCCCCGGCGTCGAGACCTTCCTGGAGCGGGCGGCCGCCGAACTCCCCGGCGACCCGCTGCCCCGCACGCTGCTCGCCGAGCGGTACGTCCACATCGGCTGGGACATCCGCAGCGGCGCCCGCGCGCAGAACGTCTCGCAGGACCAGTTCGCGCAGTTCCACTCCTGGCTGCGCCGGGCCGAGCAACTGCTGATCGACGTGTGCGCGGAGCAGCCGGCGTACGCCCCCGCCTGGACCGTGCGGCTGACCACCGCGCGCGGCCTCCAGCTGGGGCAGGCCGAGGCGCGCCGCCGCTACGACCGGCTGGCCGCCCACCACCCGCACCACTACCGGGCGCAGACGCAGCTGCTCCAGCAGCTCTGCCCCAAGTGGGGCGGCACCTGGGAGGCCACGCACGGCTTCGCCCGCGAGTGCGCGACCGCCGCGCCGGACGGCTCCACCTCCGCGGCCCTGGTGGCCGTCGCCCACGTCGAGCACTGGCTGGACCTGGACAGCCCCGAGGACACGGCCTACATGCGGGGTGTACCGGTCCGCGACGATCTCCGGTTCGCCGCGCAGGTGTCGGTCCTGCACCCCGGCTACCGCCCCGACTGGTACTCCGTCGGCGCGCACAGCGTCTTCGCGTTCGCCTTCTCGGTCGGCGGCCACCACGCGGACGCGGCCCGTCACTTCGCCTTCCTCGGCGACCGGGCGACGGAGTTCCCGTGGCAGTACACGGGCGACCCGAAGGCGTCGTTCCTGAAGTTCCGCAAGCTCGCGGCACAGGCCTGAGGGGGCACCCGGCACATGACCACCGACCTGCACGACCAGAGCGGCCTGGCCGCCCTCGACGGCCTGCTGTCGCACACCACCACCCAGGGCGTCCCCACCCTCTACGCCGCCCGCTCCGGCCACGAGGTCACCGCCGGCCTCTTCTTCCGGGTGGGCCGCGCCGACGAGACCCTGGCCACCGCCGGGATCACCCACCTCGTCGAGCACCTCGCCCTGCACCGCCTCGGGCTGTCCGACCTGCACTACAACGGCACGACGGCGAACGCGTACACCCTCTTCCACGTCACCGGCAGCGAGGAGGAGGTCGTCACCTACCTCAACAGCGTCTGCGCCGGCCTGCGGGACCTGCCGATGGACCGGCTGGAGACCGAGAAGGAGATCCTGCGCACCGAGGCGGCGAGCCGCGGCAGCGGCCCCGGCTCCCCGCTCGCGCTGTGGCGGTACGGCGCCCAGGGCTACGGCCTGTCCAGCTACAGCGAGCTGGGCACCTGGGGCCTCACCCCCGACCGGGTACGGCACTGGGCCGAGACCCGCTTCACCCGGGACAACGCGGTGCTCTGGATCACCAGCGAGCGCATACCCGAGGGCCTCGACCTCAGCCTCCCCGCGGGCACCCGCTCGCCGGCCCCGGCCGCGACCAGCGCGCTGCCCGTCACCCCGGCCTACATCCACGGCGACGACGGCCAGGTCGTCCTCACCTCGGTGCTGCGCCGCTCCACCGCGGCCTCCGTCTTCGCGGACGTCCTCGGCCGGGCCCTCTTCCAGGACCTGCGCCAGGAGGGCGGCTACTCCTACACCGCGGAGGCCGACTACTCCCCGCGCGACGCCGAGTTCGCCACCCTCACCGCCTACGCGGACTCGCTGCCGAAGAAGCAGGACGCGGTCGTCGGTGGCTTCGTCGACACCCTCGCCCGGCTGCGCGCGGGCCGCATCGAGCAGTCCGAACTGGACTCCGCGCGCGGCAGACTCCTCAAGATGTACGACGCCCCCGACCTCGGCGCCGCCGGCCTCCCGTCGTACGCGCTGAGCCTGCTGCTCGGGCACCGGATCCTCTCCCCCGAGCAGCACAGGGCCGAGCTGGAAGCGGTGACGGTCGCCGATCTGCACGAGGTCGCCCGCCGGACGTGGGACGGCGCACTGCTCCAGGTGCCGGGCCGGGGCGTCGACTGGGCGGGCTTCACCCTCGCCCCGCAGTACTCGCCGGCCGCCGTCACCGGCACCCGGCACACCTCCCTGGAGGACGAGGGGGTCGCGCTGGTCATCGGCACCGAGGGCGTCACCCTGACGACCCCGAAGGGCCCGGTCACGGTCCGCTACGACGCCTGCGCCGCGATGACCACCCGGCCGGACGGCGCCCGCGCCCTCACCGGCCACGACGGCTTCGCGGTCACCGTCGAGCCGACCCTCTTCGAAGGCGTCACCGCCGAACGCGTCGCGGCCCTGGACGCGGCCGTTCCCGCCGAGTCCGTGGTCCCCATGCCGGCCCGCGACCCGGAGCAGATCCCGCAGCCACGCGAACGGACACGGGAGTCCGCCGTCAAGCGGCGCACGGCGGGCAGTTGGGGCTGGACGGCGCTCGCCGTCCTGCTGGCCGTGCTGGCCGTGGCCTGGGCCTCACTGGGCGTGTACCTGATCGTCGACCGGATCGACGAGGGCCGCATACCGCCGATCACCGGCACCCTGGGCATCATCGCCCTGGAGCTGGCCCTGCTCCGCTGGACCCGGACGGCGAACCGGCGCCGCAAGCAGGCACGCGGCTGACAGGCCGGGCCTTCCCACGGGTGGACGCCGTCGCCTCGACGGCACTCCACCCGTGGGAACGGCCACACCTCACTCCACCGTGACCGACTTCGCCAGGTTGCGGGGCTGGTCCACCTCGTTGCCCCGCGCCGTGGCCAGCTCGCACGCGAACACCTGCAAGGGCACCGTCGCCACCAGCGGCTGCAACAGCGTCGGCGTCACGGGAATCCGCACCAGATGGTCGGCGTACGGCACGACCTCCTCGTCCCCCTCCTCCGCGATCACGATCGTCCGCGCCCCGCGAGCCCGGATCTCCTGGATGTTGGACACGATCTTGTCGTGCAGCACGGACCGCCCCCGCGGGGACGGCACCACGACGACGACCGGCAGGTCCTCCTCGATGAGCGCGATCGGCCCGTGCTTCAGCTCACCGGCCGCGAAGCCCTCGGCGTGCATGTACGCCAGCTCCTTCAGCTTCAGCGCGCCCTCCAGCGCCACCGGATAGCCCACGTGCCGCCCGAGGAACAGCACGGTGTCCTTGTCGGCGAGCGACCGCGCCAGCTCCCGCACGGGCTCCATGGTCTCCAGCACCCGCTCGACCTCTCCGGAGATCCGCGCCAGGTCCCGCACGACGGCCCGGATCTCGTCCCCCCACTGGGTGCCGCGCACCTGGCCGAGGTACAGGGCGACCAGATAGCAGGCCACCAGCTGTGTCAGGAACGCCTTGGTGGAGGCGACGGCCACCTCGGGCCCGGCATGGGTGTACAGCACCGCGTCCGACTCGCGCGGGATCGTCGACCCGTTGGTGTTGCAGATCGCCAGCACCTTGGAGCCCTGCTCGCGGGCGTGCCGCAGCGCCATGAGCGTGTCCATGGTCTCGCCGGACTGCGAGATCGCGATGACCAGCGACCGCGCTCCCAGGATGGGGTCCCGGTACCGGAACTCGCTGGCCAGCTCCACCTCGCACGGGATGCGCGTCCAGTGCTCGATGGCGTACTTGGCGATCAGCCCCGCGTGGAACGCCGTACCGCAGGCGACGATGACCACCTTGTCGACCTCGCGCAGCTCGGCGGCCGGGATCCGCACCTCGTCGAGGGTCAGCGCCCCGGAGACGTCGATCCGGCCGAGCAGGGTATCGGCGACAGCCTTGGGCTGCTCGGCGATCTCCTTGAGCATGAAGTAGTCATAACCCCCCTTTTCCGCGGCCGACGCGTCCCAGTCGACGTGGTACGACCGCACCTCGGCCGGACTGCCGTCGAAGCCGGTGACCGTCACCCCGTCCCGGCGCAGCTCCACCACCTGGTCCTGCCCCAGCTCGATCGCCGACCGCGTGTGGGCGATGAACGCGGCGACGTCCGAGGCGAGAAAGGCCTCACCCTCCCCAACGCCCACCACCAGCGGCGAGTTCCGGCGCGCGCCGACCACCACGTCCGGTTCGTCGGCGTGCACCGCGACCAGCGTGAACGCCCCCTCCAGCCGCCGGCACACCAGCCGCATGGCCTCCGCGAGGTCGCCGGTGCCCGAGTACTCCTCGGCGAGCAGATGCGCCACGGCCTCGGTGTCGGTCTCGGAGAGCAACTCGTGGCCGCGTTCGGCAAGTTCGGCCCGCAGCAGGGCGAAGTTCTCGATGATCCCGTTGTGCACGACGCAGACACGTCCGGCGTTGTCGAGATGGGGATGGGCGTTGGCATCGGTCGGCCCGCCGTGCGTGGCCCAGCGCGTGTGCCCGAGGCCCGTCGTCCCGGCCGGCAGCGGCCGGGCCCCCAGTTCCTTCTCCAGATTGACGAGTTTCCCCGCCTTCTTGGCGGCGGCGAGCCCCCCGTCCGCCAGGACGGCGACACCCGCCGAGTCGTATCCCCGGTACTCCAGCCGCTTCAGCCCGGCCATGACGACGTCGAGAGCCGACTGAGACCCCACGTATCCCACGATTCCACACATGCCCGGCAGCGTACGGCGGGACAGCGCCCCGAAAGAGCCTCCACGTGCCCGAATTCGGAAATTCCCACGGGGGTACGCACGCCTCGAAGCTTCTCGACAGCTTCTCGGCAGTCACCCCGAAACTCCCTTGCCGCCTCGAACACGCGTACCTAGACTGGCTTCGCGCCCGGCTGATCTTGACCAGATCGGCCATCGCGCAGTCCGGTCGGCGACCGGGGGAACAGTGTCGCTACGGGGAGGACCTTGCATGTCGCAGTACCTGCGGGCGGTGTGTCTCACGCCTGCCCACGCGCAGCGTCTCGAACGGCGGGCATGGCCAAGTCGACTGTCGTCGACACCACTTGAGCCACGCTGACCGACCGTCATATCCAGGCGATCGACTTCTCGGCCCACGCCGGTCGACACATCCACGCCGGTCACGTCCACACCAGTCACGTCCACGCCGGTCACGCCGCCGTCCACACGTCCGGCGCCTTCAGCCTGAACGGCCAAGGGCGGAACCGGCACGACCTGCGTGCCCGGTGTGATCGGCATGCCCGGCGCGCCCGGCACAACCTGGACGTGGGCATCGGCGTGCCCGGCACGCCCCAGGCGCGGGCGTGTGCCGCCGAGATGAACCGCCGTCCCGACGATCACTGTCACCCCTCCAGCACGACGAGCATCTTGCGTCACGCTCGGGGCCGTTGCTCGGCCCCAGAAAAGAGGAACCCGATGATCAGGTCCACCATCACCCGCGTTGCCATGGTCGGCGCGGCTGCCGCCGCCCTGGCGGTCTCCATGGCGGCTCCGGCCCAGGCCGCCAGCGACAAGACCATCAACCTGCCGAGTGGCCGCGGCTACATGAAGTTCATCGACGACGGAGACGTCTTCCAGGCCTGCGACACCAAGGCCGACGGCTACGGCGTCTCGGGCACCCTCTTCGTCCGCAACGCCAGCGGCCTGGTGTCGGTGGCGACGACCGTCGACGACGGCGGCGACGCCGGCTGCGACAAGAAGGGCTACAACATCGGCCAGCTGGCCAGCTACCAGATGCGGATCTGCTGGAACGGCGGCGGCTGCGTCTCGTCCGAGTGGTTCAACGAGTGAGCCGCTGACCAGCGGGACCGCTGAGCAGCCCGGTGCCCGTGTCCCCTTCCCGGGGGCGCGGGCGCCGCGCGGGGTGACGGATCCCACCTGCCATCCCGTTCAAACTCCGTTAACAATGGACTGTGATCTCTCCGGTCTCCTCGGTACCGCGGAGCGCCCACCGGCAGAAGCCGGAGGCGACTCCCTACGTCGACCTCACCCGTTCCGAGTGGAGCGCGCTGCGCGACAAGACGCCGCAGCCACTCACCGCCGAGGAGGTCGAGCAGCTGCGCGGCCTCGGTGACGTCATCGACCTCGACGAGGTCCGTGACATCTACCTGCCGCTGTCCCGGCTGCTGAACCTCTACGTGGGCGCCACCGACGGCCTGCGCTCGGCCCTGAACACCTTCCTCGGCGAACAGGGCTCCCAGTCCGGCACCCCGTTCGTCATAGGAGTGGCCGGCTCGGTGGCGGTGGGCAAGTCCACGGTCGCCCGCCTCCTCCAGGCCCTGCTCTCCCGCTGGCCGGAACACCCGCGCGTCGAGCTGGTCACCACCGACGGCTTCCTGCTCCCCACCAAAGAGCTGGAGTCCCGCGGCCTGATGTCGCGGAAAGGTTTCCCCGAGTCCTACGACCGCCGCGCCCTCACCCGCTTCGTCGCCGACATCAAGGCCGGAAAGGACGAGGTCACCGCCCCCGTCTACTCCCATCTAATCTACGACATCGTCCCCGACCGGCGCCTCACGGTCCGCCGCCCCGACATCCTCATCGTCGAGGGCCTGAACGTCCTCCAGCCCGCGCTCCCCGGCAAGGACGGCCGCACCCGCGTCGGCCTCGCCGACTACTTCGACTTCAGCGTGTACGTCGACGCCCGCCTCGAGGACATCGAGCGCTGGTACCTCAACCGCTTCCGCAAGCTGCGCGCGACCGCCTTCCAGGACCCGCACTCGTACTTCCGGAAGTACACCCAGGTCTCCGAGGAAGAGGCACTCGACTACGCCCGCACGATGTGGCGCACCATCAACAAGCCCAACCTGACGGAGAACATCGCCCCCACCCGCGGCCGGGCCGCCCTCGTCGTCCGCAAGGGCCCGGATCACAAGGTGCAACGGCTGAGCCTGCGCAAGCTGTGATCTGAGCCTGTTAGAAAGGGCGCCATGCTGCACCTGCGCCTGATCACTCCGCCCGACAGCACCGACGACGCGGTCCGCCTGATCGAGAACACCGTCGGCACCACCCACCTCGTGGTGATGACGGGAGCCGCCCGCAACCCCGAGGGCGACGTCGTGACGTGCGACGTGGCCCGCGAGGCGGGCGACCAACTCCTCAGCGGCCTCCAGAAGTTGGGCCTGGACAAGAGCGGCTCGATCGCCGTGGAGAACATCGACCTGTCACTGTCCGCGCGGGCCGACAAGGCCGAGTCGGACGCTCCGGGCGAGGCCGCCGACGCGGTCCTGTGGGAGCACCTGGTGGACGCCACCCACGAGGAGTCGACGCTCTCGGTCACCTACGTCGCCTTCATCACGCTGGCCACGATGATCGCGGCCTGCGGTGTGGTGCTCGACAACGCGATCCTGATCGTGGGCGCGATGGCGGTCGGCCCGGAGTTCGGCCCCCTGGCCGGTATCTGCACGGCCGTCGTTCAGCGCGCCCCGCGCCTGGCGCTGCGTTCCCTGATCGCCCTGCTGGTGGGCTTCGCCGCGGCGATGGCGGTCACGGTGGTCTTCAGCTTCTTCATGGACGCCGTGGGCCTGTTCACCAAGGACCAACTGGAGGCCGACCGTCCGAACACGGGCTTCATCTACGCCCCGGACTGGTTCTCCTTCGTGGTGGCGGTCCTCGCCGGAGCCGCCGGCACCCTCTCACTCACCTCGGCGAAGTCGGGCGCCCTGGTCGGCGTCGCCATCTCGGTCACCACGGTCCCGGCCGCCGCCAACGCGGCCGTGGCCCTGATCTACGGCGACACCAACCAGACCCTGCGCTCGTCGGAACAACTCCTGCTGAACCTGCTGGGCATCGTCCTGGCGGGAACCCTGACCCTGCTGATGCAGAAGTGGCTCTGGAGCCGGCAGCAGAACAGCGCCGCAGCCCGTAACGCTCAGCTCTCCACCGAGAACCGCCCCCGGAATTAACCGAGCGCCGACTTCACCGCGTCAGCCAACCGCCCCGCGACAGACCGAGCCTGGTCGATGTCCGCCGCTTCCACCATCACCCGCACCAGCGGCTCGGTCCCGGAGGGCCGAAGCAGAACCCGCCCGGTGGCCCCCAGCTCCCGCTCCGCCTCGCCGACCGCGGCCGCGAGGTCGGCCGAGCTGGCGACCCGGGACCGGTCCACGTCGGGCACGTTGATCAGCACCTGCGGCAGCCGCTCCATGACGGACGCCAGCTCCCGAAGCGTCCGTCCGCTCTGCGCGACCCGCGCCGCCAGCATGAGCCCGGTCAGCGTGCCGTCGCCGGTGGTCGCGTGGTCGAGGATGATCACGTGGCCGGACTGCTCGCCGCCGAGGGCGTACCCGTGCTGCTTCATCTCCTCCAGCACGTACCGGTCGCCCACGGCGGCCTGCACGAGCGAGATGCCCTGGCGTTCCATCGCCAGCTTGAAGCCGAGGTTGGACATGACGGTCGCGACGACGGTGTCCGAGCGCAGGGCGCCCCGCTCCTTCATCGCGAGCGCGAGCACGGCGAGGATCTGGTCCCCGTCGATCTCCTCGCCGGTGTGGTCCACGGCGAGGCAGCGGTCGGCGTCACCGTCGTGGGCGATGCCGAGGGCGGCCCCGTGCTCGACGACGGCGGCCTTCAGCTTGCCCAGGTGGGTGGAGCCGCAGCCGTCGTTGATGTTGAGCCCGTCCGGCTCGGCACCGATCGTGACGATCTCGGCGCCGGCCCGGGTGAAGGCCTCCGGCGAGACACGGGCGGCGGCACCGTGGGCCTCGTCGAGGACGATCTTCATCCCGTCGAGCCGGTTCGGGAGTACGGCGATCAGGTGGGCGACGTAGCGGTCGAACCCCTCGTCGTACGAGCGCACCCGGCCGACGCCGGAGCCGGTCGGACGGTCCCAGGGAGCGCCGGTGCGGTGCTCGTCGTAGATCGCCTCGATCCTGTCCTCCAGCTCGTCGGCGAGCTTGTGGCCGCCGCGGGCGAAGAACTTGACGCCGTTGTCCGGCATGGCGTTGTGGCTGGCGGAGAGCATCACGCCGAGGTCGGCACCGAGCGAGCCGGTCAGGTAGGCGACCGCCGGCGTCGGCAGCACGCCGACCCGCAGAACGTCGACGCCCGCGCTGGCCAGACCGGCCACGACGGCCGCTTCGAGGAACTCCCCGGACGCACGCGGGTCCCGTCCGACGACTGCCACCGGCCGGTGGCCCTCGAACGTGCCCGCCTCGGCCAGCACGTGCGCCGCCGCGACGGAGAGGCCGAGCGCCATCTCCGCCGTGAGATCCACGTTGGCGACACCGCGCACGCCGTCCGTGCCGAAGAGTCGTCCCACTTGTCCTCCTGAGGAAGCGTCAGTTTCGAAAGCCGTGCGGCGCGTCGGTGGATCAGCGGCGGCTCCCGCGTTCAGGCATTTGATGCCCTGAACATCCGATCACACAAGCCTTTGAGCACCTTGTGCCGTTATACGCCCACGGCTGCGAGAAAACGAACGCCCCGGCGGCACTGTGGCGTGCCGCCGGGGCGTTCGGAGTACGTAGGAGCGGGCCGATCGGCCCACAGCCCGTACGAGCAGGCAGCGAAGCTTAACGCTTGCTGTACTGCGGGGCCTTGCGGGCCTTCTTGAGACCGGCCTTCTTGCGCTCGACCGCACGGTCGTCACGCGTGAGGAAGCCGGCCTTCTTGAGGGCGCCGCGGTTGTTGTCGACGTCGGCCTCGTTCAGCGCGCGGGCGACACCGAGACGGAGCGCACCGGCCTGACCGGAGACACCGCCACCCGAGATGCGGGCGATGACGTCGTAGCGACCCTCGAGCTCGAGGACCTTGAACGGCTCGTTGACTTCCTGCTGGTGCACCTTGTTCGGGAAGTAGTCCTCGAGGGTGCGACCGTTGATCTTCCACTTGCCGGTGCCCGGAACGATCCGGACGCGGGCGATGGCGTTCTTACGACGGCCCAGGCCGGCGGCCGGCTGCGGCTCGCCGAAGCGGGAGGCCAGCGACTCCGAGGTGTACTCGCCCTCGACGGGCACCTCGGACTCGGTGGTGTAGCTGTCGATGTCAAGCTCTTCGAGCGGCTGCTCGGCAGTGGTCTCGGCCACGGTTCTCCTCAGATTCTCTTAGCTTGGGGTGGTGTGGCCGGACTTACTGCGCGACCTGGGTGATCTCGTACGGCTGCGGCTGCTGCGCGCCGTGCGGGTGCTGGTCACCCCTGTAGACCTTCAGCTTCGAGAGCATCTGACGGCCCAGCGTGTTCTTCGGGAGCATGCCCTTGACGGCCTTCTCGATGGCCTTCTCGGGGTTCTTGTCCAGCAGCTCGTCGTAACGGACGGAGCGCAGACCACCCGGGTAGCCGGAGTGGCGGTAGGCCATCTTCTGGGTCCGCTTGTTGCCGGACAGGTGCACCTTGTCGGCGTTGATGATGATGACGAAGTCACCGGTGTCGACGTGAGGGGCGTAGATCGGCTTGTGCTTACCGCGCAGGATGGAGGCGGTGGTGCTGGCGAGACGACCCAGGACGATGTCCTGAGCGTCGATGACGTGCCACTGGCGCGTCACATCGCCGGGCTTGGGGCTGTACGTACGCACGGTTCGTAGCCTTCGCTTCGAGTGAGTGGTCCTGACAAGGTCACCGAAGACGATCACGACAGCCCTGACCGCACTGCGGTGACGCATACCGCGTGCAGGTCGCTGGTCATCGGCCCGGTGGACCGGTGTAAGGGCCCGTCCCGTGAGAATGAGCAAGCCAATACACAACGAAGATGCAGGATACCTGCGGTGGCTGGGCCGGGTCAAAACGAGGCCTTCGGCCGCCGGGCATCACTGCTTCTTCTCACCCAGTGTAAATGTGATCGCCGCCGGGAGCTGCCGCCCGCCGGCTCTCACCCGTCGGCCCGGACGGTCCCGTCCTCGGACGCCGGTCCGGCCGGTGCGCGGCCACCGTGACCATCAGCACGCACAACGTCACCGCGTCCTTGAAGGCCCGGCGCTGCACCTGTTCCAGATAAGGCCAGGTCAGACCGGGTAGCTGGGGCACCATCGCCAGCCAGAACCACGGCCCCCGCGCCACCGAGCCGGCGTACGGCAGCCCGGCCAGGAGCAGTGGCACGACGACGACCAGATAGTGGTCGTACGACGGTCGTGAGACCAGGAACACCGAAAGCATCAGCCCCGCCGCGGTCTCGGAGAGCCTCAGCGGGCCGGGATCGGCACGGCCCCAGCGCCGGTACGCCGCGGCCAGTCCCACCGCACAGGCCGCCAGCGCGAGCGTCCGGGCCGCGAGCCGCGGCACCCCCAGCCGCGGCAGCACGGCCCCCGGGGAAGCCTCGTAGAGCCGTACGAAGGCGTCCTGGCCGTGCAGCAGGAAGGGCAGGGTCCGGGTGAGGAAGCCGGCCGGGTCGGGCAGCAGCAGGGCGCACGCGCCCGAGAGCAGCGCCGGGACCGCGGCCAGGACGGCGAGCGCCTTCCAGCGGCCCGCGAAGAGGAACAGCAGCGCCAGCGGGGCCAGCAGCGGCTTCAGCGCCAGGGCCGTACCGAGCACCGCGCCCGCCGCCGTCCAGCGGCCCCGGCTCATCATCAGCAGCCCCAGCGGCAGCGCCAGGACCGCCGTCGCCGTCCAGTTGCCGAGCCGCACCAGGTGCCCGAAGGGCGCGAAGCCGGCCGCGAGCACGATCAGCCCGAGCGCCGAGAGCCGGCTGTCCAGCGGCACCCGGTGCAGCCTCAGCGCGCACGCCCAGCCGCCCACCAGGCAGGCCAGGACCGCCGAGGGCACCAGCACGCGCAGCAGATCCGGCGGCAGCAGCGCCTGCGGTACGGCTGCGAGCACCGCGCCCGGCAGATACAGGAAGTGCGGGTCGTCGTACGGGGAGTGCCCCGCCAGCCAGGCCTGTGCCGCCCGGACGACGATCGCGTTGTCCATGCCGCCGTCCGGGGTGGCCCGCGCCACATGCCCGGTCAGCGCGCCCAGCACCGCGACCAGGCCCAGCCACGGCGGCCAGGGAGAACGCCGTACCAACCACCCTGAGATGTCGTCTTTGCCCGTACTCATTCCCTGAACGCTAGGGGCAGCGGAGCTTGTTGAGGCGGAACAGCACACCTCCGGCCCCGTCTAAGATGCGGCCCATGAGCTATGGGCAGGGGGGACCTCAGTCCCAGTGGGATCCCTGGAAACGGAACTCCGAGCAGCCGTGGACCAGCGGCGCCACGGACCCGACGCCGGACTGGGCCGCGCTCGCCGAGGCGTCGGAGTCGCGCAACAAGCGCCGCCGGCTGCTGCTGATAGGCGGGGGCGTGCTCGCGACGCTCGGCGTCGGCACCGCCGTCGCCATGGCCGTGGTGTCGGCGAACGGCGGTGACGAGGCGTCCAACCGGCCGTCCTCCTCGCTGCCCGCCACCGCCGACCTGCCGAGCGCGTCCGCGACCCCGTCCTTCGCCCCGACCAGCGCCCCGCCGCCGCTGGACCCGAAGGAGTTCGTCTCCAGCAAGGCCAAGGACAGCGCGCCCAACGGCCCGGACATCATGTTCCCGGGCAGACAGTTGACGATGGGCTCGGCCGTCTACAAGAAGGCCGCGAAGGCCGACACCACCAACTGCGTCACCGCCGTCCAGGGCACCCTGCCCAAGGTGCTCACCGACAACGGCTGCACCCGCCTGATGCGCGTGACCTACGTCAAGGACGGCGTCGCCGTGACGGTCGGCGTGGCCGTCTTCGACACCGAGGCCCAGGCACTCAAGGCCAAGGGGCAGGCCGACAAGAGCAGCATCGTCAAGGCGCTGACCGGCACCGACGCCAAGTCCTTCTGCGCCGGCGCGATCTGCCGCTCGACGACCAACTCCTACGGCCGCTACGCCTACTTCACGATCACCGGCTTCACCGCCGGCAAGGACGTGACGACGAAGGACACCCAGGTCTTCGCCGCCGGGGACGGCCTCGCGGAGTTCACGTTCCAGCAGATCCGCCGCCGCGGCGAGACCCAGGCATCGGCGGCGGCGAACCAGTGACCCACTCCCCCGGGGCGGGTCAGCAGCACCCGGCCCCGGGCAGGGTGCGCCTGTTCCGCGCCTCCTTGTTGCGCGCGGCCAGCAGCTCGTCGGCCGGATAGCCGACCTCCTCCAGCGTCAGCCCGTGCGGCCGTACGACGTGCACCGCCGAGTCCCGTACGCCCGCGGCCAGCACCTTCCCCGGCCACTCCGGACCCCGGTGCCCGTCCCCCACGAACAGCAGCGCCCCGATCAGCGAGCGCACCATGTTGTGGCAGAAGGCGTCGGCCCGCACGGTCGCCGTGACGATCCCGTCGTCACCGCGCACCAGGCTCAGCTCCTGGAGGGTGCGGATCGTGGTCGCCCCCTCCCGCCGCTTGCAGTAGGCGGCGAAGTCGTGCTCCCCGAGCAGCCGCTCGGCGGCCTCGTTCATGGCGTCGACGTCGAGGGGCCAGTCGTGCCAGAGGACGTGACCGCGCAGCAGCGGGTCCACCCCGCCCGGGTTGTCGGTGACCCGGTACGCGTACCGCCGCCAGATCGCCGAGAACCGGGCGTTGAAGCCGCTGGGGGCCTCCCGCAGCGCCCACACCCGTACGTCCTTGGAGAGCCGTCCGGCGAGCCGCTTGAGCAGCTTCGCGTGATGCTCCGCCCAGACCTCGCGCGGCAGATCGACATGCGCGACCTGCCCCCGCGCGTGCACACCGGCGTCCGTACGCCCGGCCACGGTCAGCTCGTACGTCTCCCTCGACCGGGTGACCGTACGCAGGGCGTCCTCGATCTCCCCCTGCACGGTCCGCCGCCCGCCGGCCTGCTTGGCCCACCCGGAGAACTCCGCCCCGTCGTAGGACAGGTCCAGCCGCACCCGTACGAAACCGGGCTGTACTTCGTCACTCACCCCTAGATCCTCTCGACAACGCGAGAGCGGGCCCGCCCCGAAGGGCGGACCCGCTCACACGCAAGGCAGAGCCTCAGGCGTCCTTCGACTCCTCGGACGCGCCCTCGGCCTTGGCCTCGGCAGCGTCCTCGACGACCTCGTCGGACTTGGCCTCGACGGCCTCGTCCTTCTTCAGGGCGTCTTCCTTGACCGCGCGCTTCGTCGCGGCCTCGGCCTCACCGGTCGCCAGCTGCGCCACCGTCAGCGCCTCGACCAGCTCGATGACAGCCATGGGCGCGTTGTCGCCACGGCGGTTACCGATCTTGGTGATACGGGTGTAACCACCCGGACGGTTCTCGTAGCGCGGACCGATCTCGGTGAAGAGCGTGTGCACGATGCTCTTGTCCGAGATGACCTGGAGCACCTGGCGACGGTTGTGAAGGTCACCCTTCTTCGCCTTGGTGACCAGACGCTCGGCGTACGGCCGCAGACGGCGGGCCTTCGCCTCGGTGGTGGTGATACGGCCGTGCTCGAACAGCTGCTTCGCGAGGTTCGCGAGAAGCATCTTCTCGTGCGCGGCGCTGCCGCCCAGACGGGCACCCTTGGCGGGCTTCGGCATGGTCTTTCTCCTCAGTGTCTGCCCCGGCCGTACCAGGTACCGGAGTCAGTATCCGAGCGGGCGGTCGCCCGTCGGAGACCCCGCGCCCCCAGGGGGCGCGGGGAACTGCGCGACCAGCCGAAGCGGTCCCGCAGCCAAAAACGGATCAGTACTGCTCGGTCTCGACGAACCCGGCGTCCACGTCGTCATCCGCGCCGAAGGCGTCGGCAGCGGCCGTGGGGTCGAATCCGGGCGGGCTGTCCTTGAGCGCGAGGCCCATGCCGGCCAGCTTCGCCTTGACCTCGTCGATCGACTTCGCACCGAAGTTGCGGATGTCGAGCAGGTCGGCCTCGGAGCGGGCCACGAGCTCACCCACGGAGTGGATGCCCTCACGCTTGAGGCAGTTGTACGACCGAACGGTGAGCTCCAGCTCCTCGATCGGCAGCGCGAGATCAGCGGCGAGAGCGGCGTCCGTGGGAGACGGGCCCATGTCGATGCCCTCGGCGTCGATGTTCAGCTCGCGGGCGAGACCGAACAGCTCGACCAGGGTCTTGCCCGCGGAGGCCATGGCGTCACGGGGACGCATCGACTGCTTGGTCTCGACGTCGACGATCAGCTTGTCGAAGTCGGTGCGCTGCTCGACACGCGTCGCCTCGACCTTGTACGTGACCTTGAGAACCGGCGAGTAGATCGAGTCGACCGGGATGCGCCCGATCTCCTGACCGACCTGCTTGTTCTGCACGGCGGAGACGTAACCGCGGCCACGCTCGACCGTCAGCTCCATCTCCAGCTTGCCCTTGCCGTTGAGCGTGGCGAGGACCAGGTCGGGGTTGTGCACCTCGACACCGGCCGGGGGCGCGATGTCGGCGGCGGTGACCAGACCCGGACCCTGCTTGCGCAGGTACATCACGACCGGCTCGTCGTGCTCCGAGGAGACGACCAGCTGCTTGATGTTGAGGATCAGGTCGGTGACGTCCTCCTTGACGCCCGGCACGGTGGTGAACTCGTGCAGCACGCCGTCGACGCGGATGGACGTGACAGCCGCACCCGGGATCGAGGACAGGAGGGTCCGGCGGAGAGAGTTGCCGAGGGTGTAGCCGAAGCCCGGCTCCAGCGGCTCGATCACGAACCGGGAGCGGAATTCGTCGACGACCTCTTCGGTCAGTGACGGACGCTGAGCAATCAGCATGGTGCGTTCCTTCTGTCAGGGGCGACCGCTATTTGACGCCCTGATATGAGACAAGGGTACGGGCGATATGACTCAGAAGAGCCATACCGCCCGACAACCTCAGTCCGACAAGCAGCCGTGCGTCAGACGCGGCGGCGCTTCGGCGGACGGCAGCCATTGTGGGGCGTCGGGGTGACGTCCTGGATGGAGCCGACCTCGAGGCCCGTGGCCTGCAGGGAACGGATGGCGGTCTCACGACCGGCGCCCGGACCCTTGACGAACACGTCGACCTTGCGCATGCCGTGCTCCTGCGCGCGACGGGCAGCCGACTCGGCGGCCATCTGCGCGGCGAACGGCGTGGACTTGCGCGAGCCCTTGAAACCGACGTGGCCGGCGGAGGCCCACGAAATCACGTTTCCGGCCGGGTCCGTGATGGACACGATCGTGTTGTTGAACGTGCTCTTGATGTGCGCCTGGCCATGCGCGACGTTCTTCTTTTCCTTGCGGCGCACCTTCTTGGCAGCGCCCTGACGACCCTTGGGGGGCATCTAATACTCCTACGGGAGGTGGTCGGTCCTACAGCGAAGACCGCTGATGAGCGTCCGCTGAGGACTACTTCTTGCCCGGCTTCTTCTTGCCGGCAATGGCGCGACGCGGGCCCTTGCGGGTACGAGCGTTCGTGCTGGTGCGCTGACCGCGGACGGGCAGACCACGACGGTGACGGAGACCCTGGTAGCAGCCGATCTCGACCTTGCGGCGGATGTCGGCCTGGATCTCGCGACGGAGGTCACCCTCGGTCTTGATGTTGGCGTCCACGTACTCGCGGATCGCGACGAGCTGCTCCTCGGAGAGGTCGCGAACGCGGGTGTTCGGGTCGACGCCGGTCGCAGCCAGCGTCTCCTGGGACAGGGTTCGGCCGATGCCGAACACGTAGGTGAGGGCGACCTCCACGCGCTTTTCGCGCGGGATGTCAACACCGGAAACGCGTGCCATTCAATGGCTCCTGGTGATCTTCGGAGGTCTTCCGCAGAACCGTCTCCCAGCCGCCGGCCTCTTCCCTGGGAAGATTTGGTACGGACTGGGTCCCCGGCCTCCGAACCGGGGGTGTCAGACCAGAGGTCTGGGTTCTGCGTATGAACATATTCAGCTCGCGTCGCGCGAAGTTCTGCGTGATGCAGAGGGTGGGATCTGTGTGCGATCAGCCCTGGCGCTGCTTGTGGCGCGGGTTCTCGCAGATCACCATGACCCGACCATGACGGCGGATCACCCTGCACTTGTCGCAGATCTTCTTGACGCTCGGCTTGACCTTCATGGGATGTGAGGTTCTCCGGGTCAGTTGCCGGTCACCCCGTGCGGGAACGCACGGGGGGCCTGGGCAAGATCTACTTGTACCGGTAGACGATCCGGCCACGCGTCAGGTCGTACGGAGACAGCTCCACCACGACCCGGTCGTCAGGGAGGATGCGGATGTAGTGCATGCGCATCTTGCCGCTGATGTGCGCCAGGACCTGGTGGCCGTTCTGGAGCTCAACCCTGAACATGGCGTTCGGAAGAGACTCGACGACAGTGCCCTCGATCTCGATGGCACCTTGCTTCTTGGCCACGCTTCGCCCTTCGAATCGACTACCTTGATCGACTCCTGGGCTTTCCCTTACGGGCGCATACAGACATGCGGGTGCACAAGAGCCGACGAGTCAGTCTACGTCAGCACACCCGGAAACACGAATCGAGGAAGGAAGTGTGCCCCGCGAAGGAGATCCTTAAGCGGCCCTCGGCCCGTCCGGCGTTCGAGGACGAGGCCGACGCGGCCGTTCAGGGCCGGAAGGGGGGTCGGGGGGCACATGTCCGGGGGCACAGCCCCCGGGTTCTGGACGGAAGGGCGGCGGGGGCGAGCAGACCTCGAGCCCCCGCCCGCACTCTCTAGCCCAACGGGTCCGGCGCGGCCGCGACCCCGTGCTCGGCAAGCTTCGCCTTGCCACCGTCCACAGCCGTCAGCACCAGCGGCCCCTGCTCCGTCAACGCGACGGAGTGCTCCCAGTGCGAGGACCAGGTCCCGTCCGTCGTGATGACGGTCCAGTCGTCCGAGAGGACCTCCGTCCGCGGCGTCCCCAGCGACACCATCGGCTCGATGGCCAGGCAGAAACCGGGAACCAGCTTCGGCCCCTTGCCCCGCTTGCGGTCGACGTAGTTCAGCAGGTGCGGGTCCATGTGCATCTCGGTGCCGATGCCGTGGCCGCCGTAGTCCTCGATGATCCCGTAGCGACCGCCGCCCGGCTTCGGCTGGCGACGGATGTACGTCTCGATGGCCCGGGACACGTCCACCAGCCGGTTGCCCGGCTTCATCGCGGCGATGCCGGCCCACATCGACTCCTCGGTCACCCGGGAGAGCTCGATCAGCTCCGGCGCGTGACCGGAGCCGACGAAGGCGGTGTAGGCGGCGTCGCCGTGCCAGCCGTCGACGATCGCGCCGCAGTCGATGGAGATGATGTCCCCGTCCTTGAGGACGACCTCGTCGGAGGGGATGCCGTGGACGACGACGTCGTTCACGGAGGTGCAGATGGTCGCGGGGAATCCGCCGTAGCCGAGGAAGTTCGACTTCGCGCCGTGCTCGGCGAGGACCTTGCGGGCGACCTCGTCGAGGTCCTTGGTCGACGCCCCCGGCACCGCCGCTTCCCGCGTCGCCGCGTGGATGGCGGCGACGACCAGGCCCGCCGCACGCATCTTGGCGATCTGCTCGGGGCTCTTGATCTGGACCATGGGGGGCCTGCGCTCTCCGTCACTCAGGTCGGTCGATGACACATACGTACACAACAGTACGGCCGTGGCGTCCCGGAGGACTCCACGGCCGTACCCGGGACGGAACCTACTGGCCGTCGTCCTCGCGCTTCAGCGCCGCCAGCGCGCGGCCGGTGACCTCGTCCACCGGGCCCATGGCCTCGATCGTCACGACCAGACCCTGTGCCTTGTAGTAGTCGATGATCGGCTCGGTCTGCGTGTGGTAGACCTCCAGCCGCGTGCGGACGGTCTCCTCGGAGTCGTCGTCGCGCTGGTACAGCTCCCCGCCACAGACGTCACAGACGCCGTCCTTCGACGGCTGCTTGTACGTCACGTGGAAGACGTGCGAGGAGTCGTTACGGCAGATGCGCCGGCCGGCGATCCGCTTGACGACCTCCTCCTCGGGGGCCTCCAGGTCCAGTACCGCGTCCAGCTTGATGCCCTCGGTGGTGAGGAGCTCGTCCAGCGCCTCGGCCTGCGAGACATTGCGCGGGAAACCGTCGAGCAGGAAGCCGCGCTCGGCGTCCGGCTGCTCCATGCGGTCCTTCGCCATGGCGATGGTGACCTCGTCGGGGACGAGGTTGCCGGCGTCCATGTAGGACTTCGCGAGTTTCCCGAGTTCCGTCTGCCGGCTGATGTTGGCGCGGAACAGGTCGCCCGTGGAGATGTGCGGTACGCGCAGCTTCTCGGCTAGGCGAGTGGCCTGCGTTCCCTTACCGGCACCCGGCGGCCCGACGAGGACGATACGCATCAGCGGAGGAACCCTTCGTAATTGCGCTGCTGGAGCTGGCTCTCGATCTGCTTCACCGTCTCGAGCCCGACACCCACGATGATCAGGATGCTGGTGCCACCGAACGGGAAGTTCTGGTTTGCCCCGAAACCAGCCAACGCCATCGTCGGCACGAGAGCGATAAGCCCCAAGTACAGCGAACCCGGCCAGGTGATCCGGTTGAGTACGTAACTCAGGTACTCAGCGGTCGGTCGGCCAGCCCGGATGCCCGGGATGAAGCCACCATACTTCTTCATGTTGTCGGCTACTTCCTCGGGGTTGAAGGAAATGGCCACGTAGAAGAACGCGAAGAAGACAATCAGGAAGAAGTAGAGAGTGATGTGCGCGGGCGCCGCCGTGTCGGCCAGGTTCTGTGTGATCCAGGTCGCCCAGCCTGCCTGCGAATTGGAGAACTGGACGATGAGCGCCGGAATGTAGAGCAGCGACGAGGCGAAGATGACCGGGATCACGCCGGCCTGGTTCACCTTCAGCGGGATGTACGTCGACGTGCCGCCGTAGGACCGGCGGCCGATCATGCGCTTCGCGTACTGCACGGGGATGCGGCGCTGGGCCTGCTCGACGAAGACCACCAGGCCGACCATGACGAGGCCGACCAGGATGACCGTGCCGAACTCGATCCAGCCGCCGGCCAGCGTGCCCTGCTTCTTGATGGCCCACAGCGCGGAGGGGAAGGTCGCGGCGATCGAGATGAACATCAGGATCGACATGCCGTTGCCGATGCCGCGGTCGGTGATCAGCTCACCGAGCCACATGACCGCGGCCGTACCGGCGGTCATGCAGATGACCATCGTGATGGTGGTGAAGATCGCGCGGTCCGGGACGATCTGGCCGGCCACCGAGCAGCCCGAGAACAGCGCGCCACTACGGGCGGTGGCCACCAGGCCGGTGCCCTGGAGGATGGCGAGCGCCACGGTGAGGTACCGGGTGTACTGGGTGATCTTCGCCGTACCGGACTGGCCCTCCTTCTTGAGCGCTTCCAGCCGTGGAATGACCACGGTCAGCAGCTGAAGGATGATGCTCGCCGTGATGTACGGCATGATGCCCAGCGCGAAGATCGTGATCTGCAGCAGCGCGCCGCCGCTGAACATGTTGACCAGACCGAAGAGGCCCTGGTTGCCGGATGCCTCGTCCACGCAGGTCTGGACGCTCTTGTAGTCGACACCCGGGATCGGGACATGGGTGCCGACCCGGTAGACCACGATGATGCCGAGCGTGAAGAGCAGCTTGTTGCGCAGGTCGGGCGTCTTGAACGCCCGGGCGAACGCGGTGAGCACGGTGCCTCCTGCGACCCCCGCGCGTCTGCGTCAAGGGTGACGGTGTTGAGGTTCCAATAAGAACAACGACATGTGTAACGGTCGACTGCCGCCCAAGGTGCCCCATCGGAAGCACCTTGTGAAAGAGGGCAGTGCAGGCCACCTTACCGGCGAGACTGCCGCCCTAGGAACGACCAACCGGGGATACCCCATTTGTGGGGTATCCCCGGTCGGGATCGCTCAAGTCATCGAGACGCCTGTGGTGTTCAGACGAGCTCGGTGACGGTACCGCCCGCGGCGGTGATCTTCTCCTTGGCGGACCCGGAGACGGCGTCGACCGTCACCTGGAGCGCCACGGAGATCTCGCCCTGGCCGAGGACCTTGACGAGGCTGTTCTTGCGAACGGCACCCTTGGCGACGAGACCCTCGACGGTGACCTCGCCACCCTCCGGGTACAGCTCCGCCAGCTTGTCGAGGTTCACGACCTGGAACTCGGTCTTGAACGGGTTCCGGAAGCCCTTGAGCTTCGGAAGGCGCATGTGGAGGGGCATCTGCCCACCCTCGAAGCGCGCCGGAACCTGGTAACGGGCCTTCGTGCCCTTGGTACCACGACCGGCCGTCTTACCCTTCGACGCCTCACCACGACCCACACGGGTCTTGGCGGTCTTGGCGCCCGGGGCGGGACGGAGGTTGTGGATCTTGAGCGGGCTGTTTTCCGCCATGATCAGTCGACCTCCTCGACCGTCACGAGGTGGCGGACGGTGTGAACCATTCCGCGGAACTCGGGGCGGTCCTCCTTGACGACCACGTCGTTCAGGCGCTTGAGCCCGAGCGAACGCAGGGTGTCACGGTGGTTCTGCTTGCTGCCGATGTACGACTTCGTCTGCGTGATCTTGAGCTGAGCCATTACGCAGCACCAGCCCCGGCACGCGCACGCAGCAGAGCCGCGGGAGCGACGTCCTCGAGCGGCAGACCACGGCGAGCCGCGATCTCCTCGGGACGCTGCAGGCCCTTCAGGGCCGCCACGGTCGCGTGCACGATGTTGATCGCGTTCGACGAACCGAGCGACTTCGACAGGATGTCGTGAACGCCGGCGCACTCGAGCACGGCACGCACCGGGCCACCGGCGATAACGCCGGTA
Organism: Streptomyces sp. NPDC058335; assembly: GCF_042723915.1. Lineage (NCBI taxonomy): Bacteria > Bacillati > Actinomycetota > Actinomycetes > Kitasatosporales > Streptomycetaceae > Streptomyces > Streptomyces sp. NPDC058335. Next base: position 228,638 of record NZ_JBHXHX010000006.1, read on the forward strand.
CCGGGGGACGCCGGCTTGAGCAGGACGACGCCCGCCGCCTTCTCACCCGTGATCGGGTGCGGGATGGTGCCCTGGATACGGGGGACCTTGAAGAAGTGCTTCTTGGCCTCCTCAACACCCTTGGCGATGGCGGCCGGCACCTCCTTGGCCTTGCCGTAACCGACACCGACGGTGCCGTCACCATCGCCCACCACGACCAGCGCGGTGAAGCTGAAGCGACGACCACCCTTCACTACCTTGGCGACGCGGTTGATCGCGACAACGCGCTCAACGTACGCGGTCTTCTCGGCGGCAGCTGCGCCACCGTCACGGCCCTTCCGGTCCCGCCGCTCGCCGCCACCGGCACCGCCACCGCGGCGCTGGGGTCCAGCCATTGGAATTACCTCTCTCTGTCTCCGCTAGCTACGGAACCAGGACTCAGAACTTGAGTCCGGCCTCGCGGGCTGCGTCCGCCAGAGCGGCAATGCGCCCGGCGTACTGGTTACCACCACGGTCGAAAACGACGGCCTCGACACCGGCGGCCTTGGCACGCTCTGCGACCAGGGCGCCGACCTGCTTGGCCTGCGCCGACTTGTCGCCCTCCGCACCGCGGATCGACGTGTCCAGTGTGGACGCCGAAGCCAGGGTGTGACCCTTCAGGTCGTCGATCACCTGCGCCACGATGTGGCGGTTGGAGCGAGTGACGACCAGACGCGGGCGCTCCGACGTACCGGCGATCCGCTTGCGGATCCGGATGTGTCGGCGCTTGATCGCGGCGCGCTTGTAGGCGTCGCCCTTCAGAATCTTCTGCCCGTATGCCATGGCTTACTTACCCGCCTTTCCGACCTTGCGGCGGATGACTTCGCCCTCGTACTTGACACCCTTGGCCTTGTACGGGTCGGGCTTGCGCAGCTTGCGGATGTTGGCCGCAACCTCGCCGACCTTCTGCTTGTCGATGCCCTCGACCTGGAAACGGGTCGGGTTCTCCACCTTGAAGGTGATTCCCTCGGGGGCTTCGACGGTGATCGGGTGGCTGTAACCGAGCGCGAACTCGAGGTTCGAGCCCTTGGCGGTCACGCGGTAACCGACACCACTGATTTCGAGCTTCTTCACGTAACCCTGGGTCACGCCGGTGATCATGTTCGCCACCAGCGTGCGGGACAGGCCGTGCAGGGCCTTGCTCTGACGCTCGTCGTTGGGGCGGGTGACGTTCAGAACGCCGTCCTCACCCTTGGCGATCTCGATCGGCGCAACGACGGTGTGGGTCAGCGAGCCCTTGGGGCCCTTGACCGAAACCGTCTGGCCGTCGATGGTGACGTCCACGCCGGCGGGAACCGTGATAGGGAGCTTGCCAATGCGCGACATAGCTGTTTCCTCCGTTCCCTTCCGCTACCAGACGTAGGCGAGAACTTCTCCGCCTACGCCCTTCTTGCCGGCCTGCTTGTCGGTGAGGAGACCGTGCGACGTGGAGATGATCGCCACGCCGAGGCCGCCCAGCACCTTGGGCAGGGAGGTGGACTTCGCGTAAACCCGGAGACCGGGCTTGGAGATCCGCTTGATGCCCGCGATGGAGCGCTCACGGTTCGGACCGAACTTCAGCTCGAGGGTGAGGTTCTTACCCACCTCGGCGTCCTCGATCTTCCAGCCCGTGATGAAGCCCTCCTGCTGGAGGATCTCCGCGATGTGAGACTTGATCTTCGATGCCGGCATCGTCACGGAGTCGTGGTACGCCGAGTTCGCGTTCCGCAGACGCGTCAGCATGTCTGCGATCGGATCAGTCATGGTCATGAGTTGGCCTGTGGCCTCTCTCGCCGGGGTTTCCTGGTGCGCCATCCCTCTCCCCGATCCGAGACGGGACGGGTGCGGCGCGGTGGACCTACGGCGTAGTAAGTCGTACGGGCGTCAGGCGCCCAACCCTCCTAGCCTAAGCCATGGAGGGGCGGGCACCTGACACTGCCCTTTACTTACCGAGAGCTCAGGAATCCCGAATTACGGGATTACCAGGAGCTCTTGGTCACGCCCGGCAGCTCGCCACGGTGAGCCATCTCACGAAGGCACACGCGGCAGAGGCCGAACTTGCGGTACACGGAGTGCGGACGGCCGCAGCGCTGGCAGCGCGTGTAGCCGCGTACTCCGAACTTGGGCTTACGAGCAGCCTTGGCAATCAGAGCCTTCTTCGCCATCTCGCTCACGCCTCCTTGAAGGGGAAGCCGAGGTGACGAAGGAGCGCACGGCCCTCAGCGTCGTTGGTCGCCGTGGTGACCACGGTGATGTCCATACCCCGGACGCGGTCGATCTTGTCCTGGTCGATCTCGTGGAACATGACCTGCTCCGTGAGACCGAAGGTGTAGTTGCCACGGCCGTCGAACTGCTTGGGGGACAGACCACGGAAGTCGCGGATGCGCGGAAGCGCGAGCGACAGGGTGCGGTCCAGGAACTCCCACATGCGGTCGCCACGGAGCGTGACGTGAGCACCGATCGGCTGACCCTCGCGCAGCTTGAACTGCGCGATGGACTTGCGGGCCTTGGTGATGGCCGGCTTCTGACCGGTGATGGTGGTCAGGTCACGGACGGCACCGTCCATGAGCTTCGAGTCACGGGCGGCGTCGCCGACACCCATGTTGACCACGATCTTGACGAGACCGGGGATCTGCATGACGTTCTCGTACTTGAACTCGTCACGCAGCTTGCCCGCGATCTCCTCGCGGTACTTCGTCTTCAGACGCGGAGTGGTGGTGGTAGCCATCAGATGTCCTCACCCGTCCGCTTGGCAACGCGGATCTTGTTGCCCTCGTCGTCGAAGCGGTAACCGACACGCGTGACGACCTTGTTGCCGTCCTTCTCCACGACCAGCTGAACGTTGGACACGTGGATGGGGGCTTCGGTGGTCACGATGCCGCCGGCCTGGGAACCGCTGGCGGTGGGGCCGGCCTTGGTGTGCTTCTTGACCCGGTTGACACCCTCGACCAGGACACGGTCCTCACGGGGGAAGGCCGCAATGACCTTGCCCTGCTTGCCCCTGTCCTTACCGGTGATGACCTGGACCAGGTCGCCCTTCTTGATCTTCATGCTTACAGCACCTCCGGCGCGAGCGAGATGATCTTCATGAACTTCTTCTCGCGCAGCTCACGGCCGACCGGGCCGAAGATACGGGTGCCGCGAGGGTCGCCGTCGTTCTTCAGAATGACGGCGGCGTTCTCGTCGAAGCGGATGTACGAGCCGTCCGGACGGCGGCGCTCCTTGACGGTGCGAACGATGACCGCCTTGACGACGTCACCCTTCTTCACGTTGCCACCGGGGATCGCGTCCTTGACGGTGGCGACGATGACGTCACCGATGCCCGCGTAGCGGCGACCGGAGCCACCGAGCACACGGATGCAAAGGATTTCCTTCGCACCAGTGTTGTCGGCGACACGCAGTCGCGACTCCTGCTGGATCACGTCTATCTCCTGTTTGTCTGCCGGTTCCCGGCAGGGGCCGCCTCTTCACGAGGTGAAGCCCCTGCCGAGCCTGGCGGAACTGTCCTGCGGGGTTGCCCGCAGGCGTACTGGTGGAGGCTCCCTTGCGGGAACCGCCTACTTGGCCTTCTCGAGGATCTCGACGACGCGCCAGCGCTTCGTGGCGGACAGCGGACGCGTCTCCATGAGGAGGACACGGTCGCCGACGCCGGCAGCGTTCTGCTCGTCGTGAGCCTTGAGCTTGTTCGTACGGCGGATGACCTTGCCGTACAGCGCGTGCTTGACGCGGTCCTCGACGGCGACGACGACGGTCTTGTCCATCTTGTCGCTGACGACGAGACCCTCACGGGTCTTGCGGAAGCCGCGGGCCTCTGCAGTCTGCTCAGTCACGTTGTTCTCACTCATCAGGCGCTCTCCACCGTCTCGATGCCCAGCTCGCGCTCACGCATCAGGGTGTAGATCCGCGCGATGTCCTTTCGGACGGCCTTCAGCCGACCGTGGTTCTCGAGCTGACCGGTCGCCGCCTGGAAGCGGAGGTTGAACAGCTCTTCCTTGGCTTCGCGGAGCTTCGCGAGAAGCTCCTCGTCACCCAGTTCGCGCAGCTCGGACGCCTTGGTACCGGCCGACATCACGCTTCACCTGCCTCGCGCTTGACGATCCGGCACTTCATCGGCAGCTTGTGCGCTGCGCGAGTGAGGGCCTCACGGGCGATCTTTTCGTTGGGGTAGGACAGCTCGAACATGACCCGACCCGGGTGCACGTTCGCGATCCACCACTCGGGCGAACCCTTACCGGAACCCATGCGGGTCTCGGCGGGCTTCTTCGTGAGCGGGCGGTCCGGGTAGATGTTGATCCAGACCTTGCCGCCACGCTTGATGTGGCGGGTCATCGCGATACGAGCCGCCTCGATCTGGCGGTTGGTCACGTACGCCGGCGTGAGGGCCTGAATGCCGTACTCGCCGAACGCGACCGTCGTACCACCCTTGGCCTGACCGCGGCGCTTCGGGTGGTGCTGCTTGCGGTGCTTGACCCTACGGGGGATCAGCATGTCGGTCAGGCCTCCGTTCCGGTGCTCTCAGCCGGAGCGGCGGCGGGAGCCTCGGCCTTGGGGGCCTCGGCACCGGCAGCCTGCTGCGGCTTGCGACCGCGCCGCTCGCCACCGCCGCCACGGCCACCACGGGCCGGGCGGTCGGCGCCGCCGCCACCGCCACGGGCCGGGCGGTTGCCGGCGCGGGCAGCGGCGTTCTCGGCACGGACCTCGGCGATGTTCTTCACATCGCCCTTGTAGATCCAGACCTTCACACCGATGCGGCCGAAGGTCGTCTTGGCCTCGAAGAAGCCGTAGTCCACGTTCGCGCGGAGCGTGTGCAGGGGCACACGGCCCTCGCGGTAGAACTCCGAGCGGGACATCTCGGCGCCGCCGAGGCGGCCACCGCACTGGATCTTGATGCCCTTGGCGCCGGCCTTCATCGCCGACTGCATGCTCTTACGCATGGCGCGGCGGAAGGAGACGCGGGAGGAGAGCTGCTCGGCGACGGCCTGGGCCACCAGCTGCGCATCCGTCTCGGGGTTCTTGACCTCGAGGATGTTCAGCTGGACCTGCTTGCCCGTGAGCTTCTCGAGGTCGCCGCGGATGCGGTCGGCCTCGGCGCCACGGCGGCCGATGACGATGCCCGGACGAGCGGTGTGGATGTCCACACGCACGCGGTCACGGGTGCGCTCGATCTCCACCTTCGAGATGCCGGCGCGCTCCATGCCGGACGTCATCATCCGACGGATGGCGACGTCTTCCTTGACGTAGTCCTTGTACAGCTTGTCGGCGTACCAACGGGACTTGAAGTCCGTGGTGATGCCGAGCCGGAACCCATGCGGGTTAACCTTCTGGCCCATTACCGGGTTCCTTCCTTGCTGCTGACGACCACGGTGATGTGGCTGGTCCGCTTGCGGATCCGGTAGGCGCGGCCCTGGGCACGCGGCCGGAACCGCTTCAGGGTCGGACCCTCGTCGACGTAGGCCTCGGAGATGACAAGGCTGTCGACATCGGTGTGGTCGTAGTTGTGCGCGGCGTTGGCGATGGCGCTGTCAAGCACCTTGCCGACCGGCACGCTCGCGGCCTGCGGGGCGAAACGCAGGACCGCCTGAGCCTCCGTGGCATCCATGCCACGGATAAGGTCCACCACGCGGCGGGCCTTCATGGGCGTAACGCGGATGTACCGCGCCTGGGCCCTGGCTTCCATGGTTGTCCTTCCAGTGTCTGTCATGGTCGATTCCACCCCGCGTTAGCGGCGCTTCGACTTCCGGTCGTCCTTGACGTGACCCCGGAAGGTGCGCGTCGGCGAGAACTCGCCGAGCTTGTGGCCGACCATCGACTCGGTGACAAACACCGGAATGTGGGTCTTGCCGTTGTGCACCGCGATCGTGTGGCCGAGCATGGCCGGGATGATCATCGAGCGACGGGACCAGGTCTTGATGACGTTCTTGGTGCCTGCCTCGTTCTGTACGTCCACCTTCTTGATCAGGTGGTCGTCGACGAAGGGCCCCTTCTTGAGACTGCGCGGCATCTAAACCCGCTCCTAGCGCTTCTTGTTCGTCTTGCGGCGGCGGACGATGTACTTGTTCGAAGCCTTCTTCGGCGAACGAGTACGACCTTCCTTCTGACCCCAGGGGCTGACCGGGTGGCGACCACCGGAGGTCTTGCCCTCACCACCACCGTGGGGGTGGTCAACCGGGTTCATCGCCACACCGCGAACGGTCGGGCGGACGCCCAGCCAGCGCTTACGGCCGGCCTTGCCCCAGTTGATGTTGCTCTGCTCGGCGTTGCCGACCTCGCCGACCGTGGCGCGGCAGCGCTGGTCGACCAGGCGGATCTCACCGGACGGCATGCGGAGGTGGGCCATGGTGCCCTCCTTCGCGAGCAGCTGCACGGAGGCACCGGCGGAGCGGGCGAACTTGGCGCCGCCACCCGGACGGATCTCGATCGCGTGGATCGTGGTACCGACCGGGATGTTGCGGAGCGCCAGGTTGTTGCCCGGCTTGATGTCGGCCCCGGGACCGTTCTCGACGCGGTCACCCTGCTGCAGGTTGCGCGGGGCGAGGATGTAGCGCTTCTCGCCGTCCGCGTAGTGCAGCAGCGCGATGCGCGCGGTGCGGTTGGGGTCGTACTCGATGTGCGCGACCTTCGCCGGCACGCCGTCCTTGTCGTGACGACGGAAGTCGATCACTCGGTAGGCGCGCTTGTGTCCGCCACCCTGGTGGCGAACGGTCACACGACCGGCGTTGTTACGGCCGCCCTTGCTGTGCAGCGGGCGGACCAGCGACTTCTCCGGCGTGGACCGCGTGACCTCGACGAAGTCGGCGACGCTGGAGCCACGACGGCCCGGCGTAGTCGGCTTGTACTTGCGGATTCCCATTTCTCAGTCCTCGTCCGATATCGGACGATCCGACCCGCTTACGCGGTCGGACCGCCGAAGATGTCGATACGGTCGCCCTCAGCGAGGGTCACGATCGCGCGCTTGGTCGCAGCGCGCTGACCGAAACCGGTCTTGGTGCGCTTGCGCTTGCCCTGGCGGTTGATCGTGTTGACCCCGGTGACCTTGACCGAGAAGACCGCCTGGACGGCCTGCTTGATCTGGGTCTTGTTGGCGTTCGGGTCGACGATGAACGTGTACTTGTTCTCGTCGAGAAGCGCGTAGCTCTTCTCCGACACGACCGGCTTCAGCAGCACGTCACGGTGATCCGTGTACGCCTTGCTGGGCGCGGTGACGACGGTGTTCTTGCCCTCGGCGGCGTGGCGGCGGGCCTTCGCGAGACGCGCGGCCTTGGCGGCCTTCGCAGCCTTGGGGGCGATGCTCGGGTGACGCGTAGCCATCAGGCGTCACTCCCTTCGGTGTCGTTGGCCTTCGGGCCGGCGACGAAGGACTCGAGAGCGGCCTGGGTGAAGACCACGTCGTCCGAGACGATCACGTCGTACGTGTTCAGCTGGCCCGGCTCCAGGATGTGCACCTGGGGCAGGTTGCGGGCGGACAGCCACGCGGCCTCGTCGGAGCGGTCGATGACCAGGAGCACGTTCTTACGCTCCGAGATCTTGCCGAACAGCGTCCGAGCGGACTTCGTGGACGGAGTCTCACCCTCGATCACGCCGGTGACGACGTGGATCCGGTTGTGGCGGGCCCGGTCGGTGAGGGCGTGGCGCAGAGCGGCAGCCTTCATCTTCTTCGGGGTCCGCTGCGAGTAGTCACGCGGCTGCGGGCCGTGGACGACGCCACCGCCGGCGAACTGCGGCGCGCGGGTCGAGCCCTGGCGGGCGCGGCCGGTGCCCTTCTGGCGGTACGGCTTCTTACCGCCACCACGGACTTCACCGCGGCGCTTGGTCTTGTGCGTGCCCTGACGGGCAGCGGCGTTCTGCGCGACGACGACCTGGTGGATCAGCGGGATGCTGATCTTCTCCACGCCGAAGATCTCCGCGGGGAGCTCGACGCTACCGGTCTTCTCGCCTGCAGGCGAAAGGATGTCAACAGTGCTCATCGGTTACCTCAGGCCCCCTTGGCCGCGGTGCGGACCAGGACGAGGCCGCCGTTCGGACCGGGAACCGCGCCCTTGATGAGCAGCAGACCCTTCTCCGCGTCAACGGCGTGGACGGTCAGGTTCTGGGTGGTGACGCGCTCGTTGCCCATGCGACCCGCCATGCGGAGGCCCTTGAACACGCGGCCCGGGGTGGCGCAGCCACCGATGGAACCGGGGGAGCGGTGCTTGCGCTGGGTGCCGTGTCCGGCGCCGAGGCCCTTGAAGTTGTGACGCTTCATGACACCGGCGAAGCCCTTGCCCTTGCTCTTGCCGGTCACGTCGACCTTGATGCCGGCCTCGAACACCTCAGCGGTGATCTCCTGGCCGAGGGTGTACTCGCTGGCGTCAGCGGTACGGATCTCGACGAGGTGGCGGCGGGGAGTGACGTCGGCCTTGGCGAAGTGGCCCTTGAGGGGCTTGTTCACCTTGCGCGGGTCGATCTCGCCGAAGGCGATCTGGACGGACTCGTAGCCGTCGGCGTCGTTCGTACGGACCTGGGTGACGACGTTGGGTCCGGCCTTGACGACGGTGACGGGAACAACACGGTTGTTCTCGTCCCACACCTGCGTCATGCCGAGCTTCTCGCCCAGGATGCCCTTGATCTGCTTCGTCATCTTCAGATCACCGGCCTCAGAGCTTGATCTCGATGTCGACACCGGCCGGGAGGTCGAGTCGCATCAGAGAGTCAACGGTCTTGGGCGTCGGGTCGAGGATGTCGATCAGGCGCTTGTGCGTGCGCATCTCGAAGTGCTCGCGCGAGTCCTTGTACTTGTGCGGCGACTTGATGACGCAGTACACGTTCTTCTCAGTGGGCAGCGGCACCGGGCCCGCGACCGACGCACCAGTACGCGTCACCGTCTCGACGATCTTCTTCGCCGAGCTGTCGATGACCTCGTGGTCGTAGGCCTTGAGCCGGATGCGGATCTTCTGTCCCGCCATGGCTACTCAGTAGTCCTGTCTCTTCTAACGCTCTGGACCTGGTCGGCCCCTTACCGTTCTCCGACCCACGCGGTCGGGCGTGTCGCTCTCCCACTGACACGGATGTCCCACGTTCGAACATCCCTGCGGGGAATGCGCACGGCCCTACCGGAACCGCAGACCGAGGGCGGAAGGCCCACCGGGTGCCTGATCGGTGTCGCGCCCACGCTTCCCGGAAGATTCCCGTACGTCCGCCCCAGCGCTGCCGTGAGGCAGTTAGGGCGACGAGTACTGTGGGACTCGCTTCCAGTCCTCCCGGCGGGAGGCGCGCAGCATCAACACTCGACCGAGCAACTCGGACAGTCTGCCATATGGGGCAGCCCCTCCGCCAATCGAGCCGGAGACAATACCCCGGACGTGACGCAGGTCAAACGCGAGGCGCGACGGCGCCTGTGACCCCTGTGTGGAGGAGGCGTAGGGGCGTTGTGCGTTCCCGGCCCAGACTCCACCTCCTCACGAGCGGCCGCCATAATCGTCGGCATGTCTGAACACGGGGGCACAGGGAGCGAGCCGCCGGGGAAGATCGTTCCCAGGTCACGGCTCGCCGAGTACGCGGAGATGACGGTCCCCCCGGGCGATCCGGGCGATCCGGGCGACGGGCGGGTGCCGCCCCCCGCGGGGCCGGACACACGGCCGGCGCCGGAGCCGGCACCCGCTTCGGCGTCGGAGGACCCCGAGGTCGAGGCCCGTCGGCAGCGGTTCGGCGAGTTGCTGGAGGAGTTCCGCGTGACGCCGGTGCTGGTGCCACTCGGTGACGGCCCCGGCCCGGACGGCGAGCGGGGCCTGCTCACGGCCGACTGGAACGGCGTGCGGTTCATCCTGGCGTTCTCCGACGGACAGGCACTGGCCCGCTACGCCCGTGCACGGGGCGAATACCACCGCGAGTGGATCTACCAGACGATTCTCGGGGCCCGTCTGCTGGATGTGGCGGTGCCCGCCGCGGGCGTGCCCTGCGGGGTCGCGCTGGACTGCGCGGACGGCCCGGACGGCGTGGTGTTTCCGCCGGTGCTGGGCGTCGTACCGGACGCGGTGGCCGTGGACCGTGAGCGGGGGAACGGACTGTGACCGGCGGCGAGGTGCCGGTGAGCGGCGGTGGAGGTGCCCGTGAGCAGTGACGGCGTGCCCGTGAGCGGTGGCGGGGTGCCCTCGGACGGCGGCTGGGTGCCGGCGCAGGGCGGCGGCGGTCCCGACCTGAAGGCACAGGGCCTGAATCTGGTCGCCAAGGGCCTGACCGAGGCACTGGGCGAGCTGAAGGAACTGGGCATGGTCGGCATGGCCGGTGCCGGGCGCGGCTTCGGCGACATCGCCCTGAACGGGCTGGATCTCGGGCACGAGGGGCTGACCGGGACGTTCGGCTCGTTCTGTGAGCGCTGGGAGTGGGGGGTGCGCTCTCTGATCAACGAGGGCAACGCGTTCGCCGTCAAGACCGGCCTGGCCGCGGGCACCCTGCACGAGACCGAGGAGTACGTCGAGGGCACCTTCAAGGTCGTCACCAACGCGGCCATCGGCAATCCGTACGCCTCCGAGGACGAGGTCACGCAGATGGGCTGGGGCGACATCGCCACCTCCGGCGTGTACGGCGGTGACGTCGACTACAGCAAGGAGTCCTTCGAGGAGGCGCTGGCGAACAGCGGGCAGGGCTGGAAGGACGCGGGCCGCGACGTGATGACCTCGCACACCGTCGGCCCGGTCGGCCTCAACCCCCAGAACCTGCACGAGCAGTTCGGGGTCTCCGACGCCGAGTACGACAAGATGCTCGACGACACCTTCGGGCCCTCGCCCGAGGCCCGCGCCGAGGCCGCGCAGCGGCAGGCCGGGGCTGATCGCTGATGGGCATCGTCGGTGACATCAAGGACGGCCTCAACTCCGGTCTGGAGGTCGGCGAGGACCTCTTCGACGAGGGCAAGAAGAAGCTCGGCGAGGGCATCGACTACGTCACCGACAAGGCCGGTGACGGGCTCGACCACGTCGGTCTGCACGACGCGGCCGACGCGGTGGAGGACTTCGGCGACGAACTGGCCGCCGACCTCGGTGCCATGCCCGGCGAGCAGCAGCTGGGCGAGACCGAGGAGGCCGGCGAACTCGTCCACGGCAACCCCGCCAGGATCCGGGAGAGCGCCAAGCACCTCAAGGACTTCCAGGCCGCCTTCGACAAGGTCGGCACGGGGATGAAGAAGGTCGACTCCTCCGGCTGGAAGGGCGAGGGCGGCAGCGCCTTCCGCGAGAAGTTCGGCGTGCACCCCGCCAAGTGGCTGCACGCGGCCGACGCCTGCGAGACGGCCGCGGGGGCGCTGGACTCGTACGCCGAGACGGTCAAGTGGGCGCAGGGGCAGGCCAGGGAGGCCGTCGAACTCTACAAACAGGGCAAGAAGGCCTCCGTGCAGGCCGTGGAGGCCTACAACAAGAAGGTCGACGCCTACAACGCCAAGATCAGGGCGGACCAGGACCCCGGACCACAGCCCGGACCGTTCCACGATCCGGGCATCGACGACATCCGGGCGGCACGGGAGAAACTGGCCCAGGCCCGGAAGCAGCGCAACTCCGCCGCCACCGACGCACAGACCCAGGTCAAGGCCGCCCTCGCCCACGCTCCCGCCGAACCCCCGCCGCTCGACCGGCTCGGCGGCAACATGATCGACGGCTACCAGGCCCTCAACACCGAGCTGACCCATGTCGTCGGCGGCGCCCTGAAGGGAACCGCCGGCCTGCTCAACTTCGTCCGCGGCCTGAACCCCCTCGACCCCTACAACCTCACGCACCCGGCCGCATACCTCCAGAACGTCAGCATGACGCTCTCCGGCCTCGTCTCCACGGCCGCCCACCCCGAACGCGTCGTCCAGGCCGTCGTCGACGGCTTCAAGAAAGACCCCTCCGAATTCGTGGGCCGCCTCCTCCCCGAACTCATCGGCACCAAGGGCGCCGGGTTGGGACGCACGGCACTGCGCACCGGCCTCAAGGAAGGCGCGGAGGCCGGTGCGTCGAACCTGGCGTCCAAGGGGCTGAAATACGGGGACGAGGCGGTCGGCTCCGCACCGAAGGACTGGAGTGGACTGGCGAAATCCACGGATCAGGTCGGCGAGAAAGCCATTCACTATGATTCCGTGGATCCGAAGGCGGCCAAGGATTTCCTGGACAGCGAATACCCCTGGTTGAAGGACGTCAACAACACCGGTATGCCGGGTTACACGGACAACTGCAGTCACAATGTCGTCGCGGTGGACCGCAGGATGGACGGCGCGGAGGTCAGCGCCGCACCCAAGCAGGCGGGCGACCACATCCCGCCCGAGCAGCTCGGTCTGCCGAACCGGGCCAAGGGTCACTACGACATGGTCAACAGCTACGATGACATCGTCAAGGACCTCCAGGCCCGCGGCGAGGGTTCCCGCAGCGCCGTGTACATCAGCCGCCCGGACGGCACGGCACACGTCTTCAACGCTGTGAACACCAAACACGGTGTCGTGTTCCTCGACGGGCAGAGCGGGCAGCTCGGAATGCTGGAGAAAAACGTCTCCTCCATCGGGCACATCCCTTATCGCGACGGAGTCAAATAAATGGTGACCAAAGAAGAAGCCGTCCTGGCGGGAGCCCACTTCCTGAGGACCGCCGGATATCCGGACCGGCCGGACTCCATCGTCATGCTCCCGGAAACCGCAGTCGAATTCCCTTACGGCTGGACCGTGCGCTTCGATTTCAAGGAGCACATCGAGACCGGCGACTCCACGCAGGCCCCCTTCTCATCCGTCGTGGTCGTCCCCCACGACGGAACGCCTGCCCACTTCGCCCCGACGTTCCCTCCGGTGGCGACGTACATGGAGATGCGCGCCGCGGGCAACTGGCCCCCCAAGAAGGGATAGGGAGTGACTGTCCCGCACGACCGCGCCGCTGGCTGGCTCGCCGCCACCTACGGCGGTCTCGTCCAGCTCGCCGCCCCCCACCCTGTGCACGAGACCGCCACCGCCTGGCTGATGTCCTGCCGGACCGTGCCGCAGCCCGGCTATCCGCAGACGCCGATGCTGGCGGCCTCCGTGGTGGTGCCGAAGGACGGCGGCACCCCGTTCCACCCCGCGCCGAGCGATCCTCTCGCAGACCTGGCCCCGGCCTCCTCTCCCGAGGAGGCGGCGTTCCGGGTCGAGGGCCAGTCCCGCCGGATCAACTCCCGCGGCTGCACGGTCACCCTGCACAGCATGATCGGCGGCGCCCCGTCGGCTCCCCTGCCGTGGCGTCCGTCCGACGAGGCGCCGGGCTGGGTGGCGCGGCTCGCGCGCCGCTACTTTCCCGAGTTCACGCGTATCCCCGTCGACAGCTGGGACGACGTGGTGAAGGCCGTCGCCGAGCCCGGTCCGGACACCCGGGGCGTGGTCTGGGTACGCCGGGAGATCGGCGGCCAGGAGGCGACCGGCAACCTGCTCTACGCGCACAACAACAAGGGGCAGGTCGCCCTGCTGGACGGGGTGGCGTCGTCACTCGCCCGGCTCGACACCTCCTCGGTGCGCGAACTGCTCCTGCTCAGGGCCCTGCCCGCCGCCCAGGCACCCCGCCGGCTGCCGTGGGAACGGCCCGCGGCGGACTTCACCTCCGCGGTCGACAAGGCCCGCCTCTGGCTCGATGACGCCTACCACGGGCAGGTCGGCCTCGCGGCGCCGACGGCTCAGGACGAGATCCGGCGCGGCTGGGTCTTCTCCTGCAACACCGAACGCTTCCTGACCGACGGTCAGTGGCAGGACGCCCTGCTCGACGCGACGGTCGTCGTCCCCAAGGACGAGGCCGCGCCGTTCGGCCTGCCCAACTCGGATCCCTGGGCCTGGCTGGCTCGTTGGGACGCGGGCGGGAACCCCGGCTCGCCGGACCTTCCCGCCCCGCCTCGGCCCGGCCGTGCCTCCTGGTTCGAGCCGACGCTCTCGGCGCTGGGCCCCGTCCTGTCCGCTTCCACGCACGAGGACTGGCCGGGCGCCCTGGAAGCCCTGTCCGCCCTGCCCGCCGACGCGCGGGCGCTGGTCTGGGTGCGTCGTACGGACGGCCGGTCGCGGGAAGCGGTGGGGTGGCTGGTGAACGCCCTCAGGACCGCGGACGGCGTCATCCTGGTGGACGGCGCGACCGGCGCCCCGGCGGCTCTCGACGCGACGGGCGTCCACCGGCTGCACGTGATCCGCTACCGGTGATCGAGCGGACTCACGAGAATCCGGGTGCCGACCGCCCGCCGGCTCGGGTCTTCGCATCACGGCCCGTACAAGGAGGTCCCGTGCTCGTCGATCCCCTCTGGACGTCGGGCGGCAGGCCCAGTGACAGCGGATCGGAGACCCGCAGCGGGGTTCACGGGACCAGGTGAACGGGCTGGCGTCTGGCAGGCTGCCGATGACGTCGCCCGGCGTGGCGGCCTGCCGCCCTGGCCCGCGGCGTCCGCCGGCCTGCGGGACACCGGCACGCTCCTGGACCACCGGGGCGTGAGCCGGGTCCACCGGTTCGGCCCACGGCGCCTGGACGCCCGGGGCGCCTACGCCCTGGCCGTCCTCCGGACCGCGGGAGGCCCTCGCCGCCCCGTCCCCGGGGTCACCACTTGGACAGCACCCCGCGCCAGGTCCACCCCGCGTCGAGGACCGCCTCCACCAGGGGGTCCCGCATGTCCCGCGAGTCGAAGCGAAACGTCTCGACCCTGCGCCTGCGCCCGTCGGGCCCCCGCTCGTAGGCCCACCGCCGGGCGACCTTGGTCCCCGGTCCCCGCCCGTACCGCTTGCCGCCGCTCTCGGGCGAACGGTCCCACCGCTCGTCGAGGGTGCGCACCTCATGGCTCTCGGGCACGAGCCGCATCCGCGTCTTGAGCCGCAGGCGCAGCTCAGGAACCTGCCACTCCGCCACGACATCGGCCTTCTCCTCGGGAAGCGCGGCTCGCACCAGGAACGGCACACCGGCCGCGTTGACCGCGAGCAGCGCGTCACGGACCTCCCCGGCGGACAGCGGAGCGATCCCGCTGTCCGGGTACCTGGTGCCGGTTCGCCGGTCCCGGTATCTGCTCCAGAAGCCCATCGCTAAGCCGCCGTTCCGGTGTCCGGCCGCACCGTGCGCAGGAACTCCTGGAAGTCCGCGAGGACGGCGTCGTGCTGGGCCTCCGTCGCCGTCAGGGCCAGCCGGACGACCGCCCGCTTGTGCGGATCGTCCACGTCCGTCAGGGACAGGTACACCTGGGACTGGGCGAGGTCTCGGCGGGCGCCGCCGGTGACGGCCGAGAAGGTCAGCCGCTGTGTCAGGGCGGGCGCCTCGGCGGAGCCGACCTCGTGGCGCGCGGCCACCGACACCGACGTGGCGATCTCACGCAGGTGGTCCACGGACTCGTCGGCGAGATCGGCCAGCGTCGACGCGTCCGGCGGAATCTCGCCGTCGATGGTGATGTTGGCGCTGAACCCGGCGTCCGGTCGCGGGTGCACGGCGGCGAAGGCCACCCCCGGGGCGGCTTCCCACCCGTCTCCCGGCTCGGGACGGACCGGGAGCCAGCCGTCCGGCAGGCGGAACCGGATCGGCACCGGCAGTGTCGCGGGCATCTGGGGCCCTCCTTCCATACGGGAGTACATCAGAACCAGCCGCCGACGGTGTTCCTGACCGAGCCGGCGGTGTCCGTGACCGCGTCGATCCCGTCGCCCACCGCACCGGCAGCGGCGCCGACGCTCTGGGAAACCTTGTCCGGGTCGACGGTGATCTCGAGGCCCAGACTGCCGCCGAGGCCGGGAGAGACGCCCGCGTCCGCGCCGATCGTCCATACCCCGGTGTCCTCGTCCTTCTTCCAGCCCGCCCAGGCCTCCGCGCCGGGGCCTTTCCATCCCTCGGCCGATCCGCCGACACCGATCCCGAAGACCTCCACGCCGCCGGCCACACCGCCCTTCGCCCCGGCGAACGCCTTCGCGCCGACAGTGGCCTCCTCCTTGGTCGCCTTGAGGCTGACCCCCGCCTCCCCGCCGGCGAATCCCTCGGCACGCCCGTAGACGCCCCCGTACGGCCCGTACTCGGCGCGTCCCTCGGCCAGGGCACGGATGCCCGCGGACGCCTCCGCCTTGGCGACGAAACCCTTGTCGGTGAAGCCGTAGTTGGCGGTGGCTCTGGCTCCGCCGTAGACGTCGGTGATCCCGGAGAGCTTCCACGGCCCGTTGGTCAGCGTGCCCTTCGCGGTCAGGTGGAACAGGTCGGCGTACGCCTTGACCGTGCCCTCCTTGCCGTACTTGGGCCCGGTGGCGGTGAAGCCGACTCCGGGTCCGGTCACCGTGAACTCGCGGGACGAAACCCAGCCGTTGATCCTCAGTCCCGCCTCGGCCGCCGCCTTCTCGGCCTCGTACCGCTCGATGTCGCCGTAGGCCTTGCCGTTGAAGCCGTTGAGAGTGCCGTCGTTCACGTCGGAGTCGATCACGACCGCGGCGAGGGCGGTCTCGACGCCCCTGTCGGCCTCTGCCACGTCCTTCACGAGCTGGTCGATCCGCTGCTGCCAGGAGGCGGCGGCCTTGCGGCAGCTTTCCTGGTAGTCGGGGTCGTGGACGTAGGCGGTGTACTCGCCCCGGCTCAGCCGCTCCGTGTCGAAGGTGACCACGCCCTGGTCCGACACCTTCATCCCGGCGTCGACGGCGTCCTGACGGGCCGACCGCAGCTTGCCGCGCAGATCGACGAACTGCGCGTGCGCGTCCCGCAGGAGGGAGGCGATCGCCTTGGCCTCGACCTGGGCGTTCTGGAACTCCTTGAGCGTGGTGGCGAAACGCTTGCTGGCGGCGTACGCGCTCAGGCCCACCCAGGTATCGCCCATCGAGATGCGGTGCACATCCCGCCGGTAGGCCTTCTCCTGCTTGAGGAACTCCGCGGCCATGCCGTCCCAGCGGTCGGCGGCCGTCGTGAGCGTGGACAGGTCGGTGGTCATCACCTCGTGGTACGTCGGCATGTCAGTACCCCTCGATCGGTGAGATCCGGCGAACACCCGTCCCGACTCCGAGGTCCGTGTTCTGGAGCACGGTGTCGGTGCTCCGCAACGCCGACTTCTCCGACGCGAGACGGCTCATCAGGTTCCTCACCTGCCCGTCCCACGTCTCGTGGGCCTTCTTCAGCGCACCCGACGTGACCCACCCGTCGCCGTCCTTCGGCGCGAACGCCCTGACGGCCGCGTTCGTTTCGGTGTCCGCCCAGTCGCCGGCCTTCTTCGTGTCCGGTTCGATGTGGTCCTCGATGGCCTTCGCCGCGGCCTGCTTCTCCGCGGGCGACGACGCCAAGTCCTTCCGCCCGCCCGGAAGTTGACCTCCGCCGGAGGAGGAACCCCCGGGATCGAGCGGGACCTGGTTCAACCGCGTGCCTACGGCGCTCTGTTCCCCGCCGCCGGTTATGTCCGGCACTCCTGCCGACTGCGCCATGACTGTCAACCCCCGTGTGTTCAGTTGGCGTACGGCGGTCAGGTTAGCAACGTGAGTACAGCGGCACGAGGGACATGAGTACGCATCCCGATGGCCTCGGCGTCCGGCATCGATGGGATGGAACCCATGACGAACCCGACCGGAGCGTCCCGTCCGCACACCCCTGACCGGACCTGGTGGAAGGCCCCGCTCATCGCCTCCGTGCCCGGCCTGCCGCTGCTCGCGCTCGAGTACGGCGTGCTCCGGTCCCACGCCGGCATGGGTCAGTACGGAGGCGGGGTCCATACGGCCCTGGCCCTGTTCACCCTGGCCTGGGCCCTGCCCCACCGCCGCTCCCTGCGGACGCTGCGCGTGGTGGCAGCCGGCGCGGCGCTGGTGGTCACGGTGCTTCCGGTGGCGCTCGTCGTGATGGTCTCGGCCTGACGCGGAGGAGGGCGGGAGGTCCGTCCACGGGCCCTATCCCCCGGCCCGAGCCCGGGAGAACGCCGTCTCCAGTCCCCGCTTCACCGCCCCCGCCAACGGCCGTTCCACGAACCGGTGCACGGCCCAGCTCAGTGCCAGGAACCCGGTGATGACCGCCGCCACCAGCAGGCGGGCGTCCATGTCGTCGCGCAGGCGGCTGATGATCGCCGTACCGGCCGCGTAGTGCATGAGGTAGAGGGGATACGTCAGGCTTCCCGCCGTCACCAGCCAGCGCCACTGGATCCGGTCGGTGTAGCCCAGGGCCACCGCGACCATCAGCAGCAGGAACGCGGTGAAGATGAGTACCGCGCCCCGCCAGCTCGACACGTGTTCGACCTCGTCGACCCGCATGCCCAGCTCGCGCTGGCCCATCAGCCAGGCCATGGCGAGGATGCCCCAGAGGAGCAGGTCCTGGCCGAAGCGGTGCATGAGGTAGAGGGCGAGGCCGGCGATGAAGTACCAGGCGCCCTCGGGGTTGGCCACCAGGTCCAGCAGGGGCAGGCGGGACACCGGCGCGAGCATCGCGGCCGCGCCCCACACGCAGCAGAAGAGGACGACCTTGCGGTATGTCAGGCCGGTCGCGACGACCAGCAGGAACAGCAGGTAGAAGCGCAGCTCCGACCAGAGCGTCCAGTACACGCCGTCCACGTTGCGCACGCCCGAGCCGGACTGAAGCATCGTCAGGTTGAGGAGGACGTCCCGCGCCCGGAGCCGCTCCCACACCCCTGGCACCGCCGCCAGCACGCCCGTCGTGAACAACACCGCGAACCAGTACGCCGGATACAGCCGGATCACCCGGGAGACGAAGAACTGACGGGGCGTACGGCCCCAGCAGGACATGCAGATCACGAAGCCGCTGATGACGAAGAAGATCTCCACGCCGATCCAGCCGTACGTCGCCACATGGAACACCGTCGGCATGATGTCGGAGACCGGGCGGTCCCAGATCAGGTTGCCGGGCTGGTCCACCCGGTTGGTGCCCGCGAAGTGGTGGAGCGCGACCAGCAGCGCGGCCAGCAGGCGGATGCCGTCCAGGGCGTAGAGGCGGGGCCGCCGTTCGCGGCCGCGCGAGGTGTCGGCGAGCGGGATCTGCACGGCGAGCGGGGGAAGCGGCTGCGCGCCGCGTATGAGAGACAAGCCAGTCATCCTCGTCGGGGGGGTCCGACGAGTCACGCTACGGCCGTGACAAGCACCTCACAGGTCACGCACCAGAACGTTTGTCCATGATTCATCTGTCGCACATCCAGCAGCGCTCCGCCACCGCTCCGGGCACGCGAAAGGGCCCGTACGACCGAAGTCGTACGGGCCCTCTCAGGTGCTCGCAGTCGGAGCTACCAGGTCGAGATCACTTGGTGATCTTGATGACCTGGCCGGCGCCCACGGTCCGGCCACCCTCACGGATGGCGAACTTCAGGCCCTCCTCCATGGCGATGGGCTGGATCAGCGCCACCGTCATTTCGGTGTTGTCGCCCGGCATGACCATCTCGGTGCCCTCGGGGAGGGTCACGACGCCGGTCACGTCCGTCGTACGGAAGTAGAACTGCGGGCGGTAGTTGTTGAAGAACGGCGTGTGACGGCCGCCCTCGTCCTTGGACAGGATGTACGCCTGCGCCTCGAACTCGGTGTGCGGGGTGACCGAACCCGGCTTGATGATGACCTGGCCGCGCTCGACGTCCTCGCGCTTGATGCCGCGGAGCAGCAGACCGACGTTCTCACCGGCCTGGCCCTCGTCGAGCAGCTTGCGGAACATCTCGATACCGGTGACCGTGGTGGTGGTCTTCTCGGTCTTGATGCCGATGATGTCGACGGTCTCGTTGACCTTCAGGACACCACGCTCGATACGGCCGGTGACGACCGTACCGCGACCGGTGATCGTGAAGACGTCCTCGATCGGCATGAGGAACGCCTTGTCGACGTCGCGCTCCGGCTGCGGGATCGACTCGTCGACGGCCTGCATCAGGTCGAGGACGCTCTGGGCCCACTCCGGGTCGCCCTCGAGGGCCTTGAGTGCGGACACCTTGACGACCGGAAGGTCGTCGCCCGGGAACTCGTACTCGGAGAGGAGCTCACGAACCTCGAGCTCGACGAGCTCCAGGATCTCCTCGTCGTCCACCATGTCGGCCTTGTTCAGGGCGACGACGATGTACGGAACGCCGACCTGGCGGGCCAGGAGCACGTGCTCCTTGGTCTGCGGCATCGGGCCGTCGGTGGCGGCGACCACGAGGATGGCGCCGTCCATCTGGGCCGCACCGGTGATCATGTTCTTGATGTAGTCCGCGTGACCCGGGCAGTCGACGTGCGCGTAGTGACGCGTCTCCGTCTGGTACTCGACGTGCGCGATGGAGATGGTGATACCGCGCTGGCGCTCTTCGGGAGCCTTGTCGATCTGGTCGAAGGCCGAAGCCTCGTTCAGGTCCGGGTACTTGTCGTGCAGCACCTTGGTAATGGCGGCCGTGAGGGTCGTCTTACCGTGGTCGATGTGACCGATGGTGCCGATGTTGACGTGCGGCTTAGTCCGCTCGAACTTCGCCTTCGCCACTGGGGTCCTCCTGGGAGTGGTTCTGGTACGCCTACTTCATCGGCGCCAGGTGATCTTTGCTGGAATGCCCGGGTCCAGGGGCGAACGGCCGGAAATGCGGCCGTTTGCCCCCAGAGGCTCCGGAGTCAAGCCTACGGCGTGAAAACGGAGTGCGTTACTCGCCCTTGGCCTTCGCGATGATCTCCTCGGCGACGTTCCGCGGAACCTCGGCGTAGGAGTCGAACTGCATCGAGTAGCTTGCGCGACCCGAGGTCTTGCTGCGGAGGTCTCCGACGTAGCCGAACATCTCCGAAAGGGGCACGAGGCCCTTCACGACGCGAGCGCCGGCACGCTCCTCCATGGCCTGGATCTGGCCACGGCGGGAGTTGATGTCGCCGATGACCTCGCCCATGTAGTCCTCGGGCGTGGTGACCTCGACGGCCATCATCGGCTCGAGCAGCACGGGGCCGGCCTTGCGGGCGGCCTCCTTGAAGGCCTGCGAACCGGCGATCTTGAAGGCGAGCTCGGAGGAGTCCACCTCGTGGTAGCCACCGTCGAGCAGGGTGACGCGCACGCCGGTCATCTCGTAACCGGCGAGGATGCCGAACTGCATGGCCTCCTGCGCACCGGCGTCCACCGAAGGGATGTACTCCTTCGGGATACGGCCACCGGTCACCTTGTTCACGAACTCGTACGAGGCGTCGCCGCCCTCGATCGGCTCGATCGCGATCTGCACCTTGGCGAACTGGCCGGTGCCACCGGTCTGCTTCTTGTGCGTGTAGTCGAGCCGGTCGACCGTCTTGCGGATGGTCTCGCGGTACGCGACCTGCGGCTTGCCGACGTTGGCCTCGACCTTGAACTCACGCTTCATACGGTCGACCAGCACCTCGAGGTGCAGCTCGCCCATACCGCCGAGGATGGTCTGGCCCGTCTCCTCGTCCGAGTGAACGTGGAAGGAGGGGTCCTCCTCCGCGAGACGCTGGATGGCGACACCCAGCTTCTCCTGGTCACCCTTGGACTTGGGCTCGATGGCGACCTGGATGACCGGCGCCGGGAAGTCCATGGACTCCAGGATCACCGGGTTCTTGTCATCGCAGAGCGTCTCACCGGTCGTGGTCTGCTTCAGACCCATCACGGCGACGATGTCGCCGGCGCCCACCGCATCGATCTCCTCACGCTTGTTCGCGTGCATACGGTAGATCTTGCCGATGCGCTCCTTCTTGCCCTTGACGGAGTTCAGCACGGCGGTGCCGGTCTCCAGGCGGCCCGAGTACACCCGGACGAAGGTGAGCTTGCCCAGGTGCGGGTCGCTCATGATCTTGAACGCCAGTGCGGACAGCGGCTCGTCCACGGACGGCTTGCGCTTGACGACCAGCTCGGGGTCCTTCACGTCGTGGCCCTCGATGGCCTCGACGTCGAGCGGGGTCGGCAGGTAGCGCACGACCGCGTCGAGCAGGGGCTGGACGCCCTTGTTCTTGAACGCGGTACCGCAGAACACCGGGGTGACCGTGACGCCGTCGGACTTGCCGGACGCGATGGTGATGCGACGGATCGCGGCGTACAGCTGCTCCTCGGTGGGCTCCTGGCCCTCCAGGAACAGCTCCATGATCTCGTCGTCGTTCTCCGCGACGGTCTCGACCAGGCGGCCGCGGTACTCCTCGGCGGCCTCGGCGTGCGTGGCGGGGATGTCGACGACGTCGTACATCTCGCCCTTCGCCGCCTCGGCGGACCACACGAGCGCCTTCATGCGGACCAGGTCCACAACGCCCTTGAAGTCCATCTCGGCACCGATGGGGAGCTGCATGATGATCGGCACGGCGCCAAGCCGGTCCTTGATCATGTCCACGCAGCGGTGGAACTCCGCGCCGGTCCGGTCGAGCTTGTTGACGAAGCAGATACGCGGCACGCCGTAACGGTCGGCCTGACGCCACACCGTCTCGGACTGCGGCTCCACACCCGCGACGCCGTCGAACACGGTGACGGCACCGTCGAGGACGCGCAGCGAGCGCTCTACCTCAACGGTGAAGTCGACGTGCCCGGGGGTGTCGATGATGTTGATCGTGTAGTCGTTGTCCTCGAGCGGCCAGTGACAGGTGGTGGCAGCAGAGGTGATCGTGATGCCACGCTCCTGCTCCTGCTCCATCCAGTCCATGGTGGCAGCGCCGTCGTGGACCTCACCGATCTTGTAGCTGACGCCGGTGTAGAAGAGGATCCGCTCGGTGGTGGTCGTCTTGCCCGCGTCGATGTGGGCCATGATCCCGATGTTGCGGACCTTGGCCAGGTCAAGTGAAGTGGTAGCCATAAGGCTTTCGTCTTCTCTCGGTCTCGATGTGGGTAGCGACTACCAGCGGTAGTGCGCGAAGGCCTTGTTGGACTCGGCCATCTTGTGGGTGTCCTCGCGCTTCTTCACAGCCGCGCCGAGGCCGTTGGAGGCGTCGAGCAGCTCGTTGAGCAGACGCTCGGTCATGGTCTTCTCACGACGGGCGCGGGAGTAGCCGACGAGCCAGCGGAGCGCCAGAGTGCTCGCGCGGCCGGGCTTGACCTCGACCGGGACCTGGTAGGTCGCGCCACCGACACGGCGGGACTTGACCTCGATGGTCGGCTTGATGTTCTCGAGAGCGCGCTTCAGCGTGATGACCGGGTCGTTGCCGGTCTTCTCGCGGAGGCCTTCCATGGCGCCGTAGACGATGCGCTCGGCGGTGGAGCGCTTGCCGTTCAGCAGGACCTTGTTGATGAGCGACGTGACAAGAGGAGAACCGTAGACCGGGTCGATGATGACCGGGCGCTTCGGGGCAGGGCCCTTACGAGGCATGTCTTACTTCTCCTTCTTGGCGCCGTAGCGGCTGCGGGCCTGCTTGCGGTTCTTGACACCCTGGGTGTCGAGGGAGCCGCGAATGATCTTGTAGCGAACACCCGGCAGGTCCTTCACACGGCCACCACGCACGAGCACGATGGAGTGCTCCTGCAGGTTGTGTCCCTCACCCGGAATGTAAGCAGTGACCTCGATCCCGCTGGTCAGACGCACACGCGCGACCTTACGCAGGGCCGAGTTCGGCTTCTTCGGGGTGGTCGTGAACACACGCGTGCAGACGCCGCGACGCTGAGGAGAACCCTCGAGTGCGGGCGTCTTGTTCTTCTCGACCTTGTCCTGCCGGCCCTTCCGGACCAGCTGCTGGATCGTAGGCACTACTTCTCCGGTTTCTGTGTGCCGAATGTGAAGCTAACCTGGAACGTCGCCGACCCACGCGGTCGGGTGTGTCGAATCCCGCGGACTTCCGCCGCGAGACGGAAAGAGACGCAGATTGCGGTGGCCGCTTTTCAGGCCCCTGCGCGGTTGAAGGCACGCACGAGGGCCAGGGCACACCCCAGGCACAAGGTCTGAGCGTACCCAGCGCAATGACTCCGGTCAAAACAGAGGCAGCGCCGCCGACACACCGAGGTTACGTCCGCACCCCCGAGGACCCTTGTGGTAGCGGGGTTCCGGCCTCCGAGGGCGGCGGAATCGCGGCCCCGGCGTGAGCCGCGTCATGTCCGGCACCGGGCGTGGGCACGCGGTCCCCGGGTCCTCCGTTCGCCGTGTCATGGCCGATGAAGTACGTCGGACGGTTCTGTACGGCCGTATAGATGCGGCCCACGTACTCGCCGAGCAGGCCCACGCAGATCAGCTGGACCGCGCCGATGAACAGCACGCCGGTGAACAGGGACGTCCAGCCGGGGACGGTGTGCTCCAGGGCATGGGCGCTCAGCGTGTAGACCATCAGGGTCAGACAGACCAGGAAGGCGAAGCCCCCGAGCCAGGTGGCGATGCGCAGCGGGGCCGCCGAGAAGCCGGTGACGCTGTCCACCGCGAGGCGGATCATCCGGCCCAGCGGGTACTTGCTGCGGCCGGCCGGGCGCGGGGCGCGCTCGTAGCCGACCCGGCCGCTGGGGAAGCCGAGCCAGGGCACCAGAAGGCGGTAGACGCGCTGCTGGTCCGGCAGGGCCTTGAGCGCGTCGACGGCGGCGCGGCTGAGCAGCCGGAAGTCTCCGGCCTGGGCGGGCACGGAGGGGCCGGCCAGGCGGCGGACGAGCAGGTAGTACAGGCCCGCGGTCCACCGCTTGAAGCCGGTGTCGCTGGCCCGGTCGGCCCGGATGCCGTAGACGATGTCGAGGCCCTCGGCGCGGGCCAGCTCCAGCATCTCGGGGATCTTCTCGGGCGGATCCTGGAGGTCGGCGTCCAGGCTCACCACATACGCGCCGTGCGCCCGGTCCAGGCCCGCGGTCAGGGCGGCCTGGTGGCCGGAGTTCCGCCGCAGGCCGATCACGCGCAGCTCGGGCCAGCCGAGGCGGAACGCGGCGAGCAGCTCGGCGGTACGGTCGGTGCTTCCGTCGTCGACGGCGACGACCTCGTAGGCGACGCCCAGCTCGGCGAGGACCGGGCGCAGCCTGCTCACCAGCGCGGGAAGGACCTCTTCCTCGTTGTACATGGGTACGACGACCGACAGGACGGTCGTCGCCGCCGTGGTGTCCGGCGCTTCAGGCACCCGTCCTCCCCCAAGCTGTGACGCACATGTGCGACGCTGTTGCGATCTTATGACCACACTTCACGATCATCCGGACAGCGGTCGCGCGCCTGGCTCGGGCCGGTCGTCCGAGGGGGGACCCCAGTCATGAGCACGGCCCGCAGCGACGCGGCGACGGACTCCGCGATGCCCGACGAGCCCGGCGAGCCGGACGGACAGCGGGAGCGGCCACGGATGCCGCGCCGACTCACACTGCCGGATGGTCTACGACCGTACCGTGCCCCGCTGCTCCTGTACGGCGTCACCAAGCTGGTCGGGCTGACCGTCTTCGCGCTCCTGCTGGAGGCCGCCGGCGACTACCGGGAGAAGCAGCCCCGCTTCGGCGGCGGCGCCCACTGGTGGGACGTGCTCGCCACCTGGGACGGCTGGTGGTACCTCCAGGTCGCCGAAAAGGGGTACGACCCGCGGCCCCTGGAACGGCTCGACCCGGGCGGGCTGTTCACCGTCAAACAGAACTCCGTCGCCTTCTTCCCGCTGTACCCCGGGCTGATCCGGGGGGTGTCCGAGATCACCGGGCTCGGCCTGTTCGGGTCCGGGATCCTCGTCTCGGTGCTCGCGTCCTTCGTCGCCGCCGCCGGGATCTACGCCGTCGTCGCCACCCTCGCGGGCGTGCGGGCCGGCACGATCGCCGCCGGTCTGTGGGCGGTCGTGCCCGGGGCCGGCGTCGAGTGGGCGGTGTACTCGGAGTCCCTGTTCGTGGCCATCGCCGCCTGGTGCTGCTACAGCGTGATGAAGGGCCGCTGGCTGGCGGCCGGACTCCTCGCCTTCGTGGCCGGACTGAACCGGCCCACGTCCGCGGCACTGATCGGCGCGGTCGGGCTCGCCGCGCTGGTCACACTGGCCCGGCGCGACAGCAGACGGGAACACGGGGTGGCGGGACCGGTGTACGCCATGGTCGCCGCGCCGCTCGGCCTGCTCACCTATGTCGCCTGGGTCGGCCTCAGCATGGGCGATCTGACGGCCTACTTCACGCTCCAGCGAGAGGGCTGGGCGCACTACTTCGACTTCGGCGCCTACAGCCTCGACGTGCTGGGCAACACGGCCGTCGGCCACCACAACTACCTGTTCGCCTTCTCCGTCCCCGACCTCATCGCCGTCCAGGTGGTGCTGGCGCTGCCGTTCCTGATCGCGCTGATGCTGCGGAGGAAGCCGCCGCTGGTGCTGGTCGCGTACACCCTGGCGAGCATCGTGACCGTGCTCGGCACCCAGCAGATGTTCGGCAACACCCCGCGCTATCTGCTGCCCTGCTTCCCGCTGCTCCTGGCCCCCGCGGCGGCGATGGGCCGGCTGAAGTGGCCGAGCCTGGCGGTGTTCTTCACCACGGCGGCGGTGGCCTCGGGGTGGTATGCGCACTACGTCATGTTCGAGCTGGGCATTCCGTAGCGGGACGGGCCCGGCCGGGCCCGCTCCTCCCCGCTACGCGACCGCCGCCAGGAACAGGACGGCCACGAAGACCGCCCAGCCCGCCACCGACAGCCAGCCCAGCACGAGGCCGGCCATGGCGAAGCCTTCGCCGCCCTCTCCGGAGCGGCGGATCTCGGCTCTGGCCGAGTGCCCGAGGATCACCGCGGGGATGCCGGTGAGGCCCATCGTCATCGTGGTCAGGACACCGCAGACCATGGAGCCGACCGCCTTGCCGTTCGTCGGCGGCGGGGCGGCCAGGAAGGTCCGCGGAACCTGCATCGGATAGCCGTGCGACTGCGGGAGGGAGGGCTGCACGGCGACGGGGCCCTGCGGCAGGTCGGCGACGATCAGGGACAGCTCCCCGACCGTACGGGCCTCGTACGCCCGCGCCACCCGGCGCTCGAACTCCGACTGCTGGAGACGGCCCTCGGCGAAACCCGCTCTGAGGACGTCGACGGTGCGCTCCCGGTCCGCGTGGGCGGCCAGCATCGGTGGACTGCCCTGGCCCTGCCACGGCTGCCATGGCGACGGATACGACACGGACACCTCCCCCGCTCGGCGTGAACTGCCTCCCATCATTCTCCTACGCTCGGCGTCCCGCGATGGTTCCCCGCCGACCCGAGCCCATCGCATTCCCGCGGGCGGAAGCCGTGAGAGACCCCGAGCGGGCCGGGAACCCGGTGAGAGCTGCCAGGGGGCCCGGTACCGCGTCCGGGCGGCCACAACACCGCATACGGCCGCTGGGCACGCCGAAGGGCGGCCACCCGCACGGGTGACCGCCCTTCAGTGCTTCAGACGTACGCCTTACTGGTTGTACGGACCGTAGTCGTAGTCCTCCAGCGGGACGGCCTGGCCGGAGCCGGTGCCGAACGGCGAGTAGTCGATGTCGTCGTAGCCGACGGCCGAGTACATCGCGGCCTTGGCCTCCTCGGTCGGCTCGACCCGGATGTTGCGGTAACGGGACAGACCCGTACCGGCCGGGATGAGCTTACCGATGATGACGTTCTCCTTGAGGCCGATCAGGGAGTCGGACTTGGCGTTGATCGCCGCGTCCGTCAGAACCCTGGTCGTCTCCTGGAAGGACGCCGCCGACAGCCAGGACTCCGTGGCCAGCGAGGCCTTGGTGATACCCATGAGCTGCGGACGACCGGAGGCCGGGTGACCGCCCTCCTGCACCACACGACGGTTCTCGGTCTCGAACTTCGAGCGCTCGACCAGCTCGCCGGGCAGCAGCTCGGCATCGCCGGACTCGATGATCGTCACGCGGCGGAGCATCTGCCGGATGATGATCTCGATGTGCTTGTCGTGGATCGACACACCCTGCGAGTTGTACACCCGCTGGACCTCGGCCACCAGGTGGACCTGGACGGCACGCTGGCCCAGGATGCGCAGCACGTCGTGCGGGTTCTGGGTACCCACGGTGAGCTGCTGGCCCACCTCGACGTGCTCGCCCTCCTCGACCTTCAGACGGGAACGCTTCGAGATCGGGAACGCCGTCTCGTCGCTGCCGTCGTCCGGCGTGATGACGATCTTCTTGGTCTTCTCGGTCTCCTCGATCCGCACGCGGCCGGAGGCCTCGGAGATCGGGGCGACACCCTTCGGGGTACGGGCCTCGAAGAGCTCGACGACACGCGGCAGACCCTGGGTGATGTCGTCACCGGCCACACCACCGGTGTGGAAGGTACGCATCGTCAGCTGGGTACCGGGCTCACCGATGGACTGGGCGGCGATGATGCCGACCGCCTCACCGATGTCGACCAGCTTGCCGGTGGCCAGCGAACGGCCGTAGCACATGGCGCAGGTGCCGACGGCGGACTCGCAGGTCAGGACCGAGCGGGTCTTGACCTCCTCGACGCCGGCCTTGACCAGCTGGTCGATGAGGACGTCACCGAGGTCGACACCCGCCGGGGCGAGCACCTTGCCGTCGACGACGATGTCCTCGGCGAGGCAGCGCGCGTACACGCTGGTCTCGGCGTTGTCCGCCTTGCGCAGCACACCGTCCTCGCCGCGCTCGGCGATGGCCAGCTTGAGGCCGCGCTCGGTGCCGCAGTCCTCCTCGCGGATGATGACGTCCTGCGAGACGTCCACCAGACGACGGGTGAGGTAACCCGAGTCGGCGGTACGCAGGGCGGTGTCCGCCA
Organism: Streptomyces sp. NPDC058335; assembly: GCF_042723915.1. Lineage (NCBI taxonomy): Bacteria > Bacillati > Actinomycetota > Actinomycetes > Kitasatosporales > Streptomycetaceae > Streptomyces > Streptomyces sp. NPDC058335. The sequence goes on from NZ_JBHXHX010000006.1 coordinate 257,075, forward strand.
GACCCTTACGGGCACCGTGGGTGGAGATGAAGTACTCCAGCACGGACAGGCCCTCACGGAACGAGGCCTTGATCGGACGCGGGATGGTCTCGTTCTTCGCGTTCGACACCAGACCACGCATACCGGCGATCTGACGCATCTGCATCATGTTTCCGCGGGCACCCGAGTTGACCATCATCGAGACGGGGTTGGTCTTCGGGAAGTTCGCGTTCATCGCCTCGGCAACCTCGTTGGTCGCCTTGGTCCAGATCGCGATGAGCTCCTGCGTGCGCTCTTCCTTGGTGATCAGACCGCGCTCGTACTGCTTCTGGACCTTCTCGTCCAGCGCCTCGTAGCCCTTGACGATCGCACGCTTCGCGTCGGGAACGACGATGTCGGAGATGGCCACGGTGACGCCGGAACGGGTCGCCCAGAAGAAGCCGGACGCCTTCAGGTTGTCGAGCGTCGCCGCCACGATGACCTTGGGGTAGCGCTCGGCGAGGTCGTTGACGATCTCCGAGAGCTGCTTCTTGCCGACCTCGTAGTCGACGAACGGGTAGTCCTCGGGCAGCAGCTCGTTGAAGAGCGCGCGGCCCAGGGTCGTCCGCAGACGGAACGAGTCACCCTGCTGCCACTCCGGCTCACCCTCCTCCTGCGCCGGCGGGGTCCAGCCGCGCGGCGGGATGGTGCCCACCGGGAAGCGGATGTCCACGCGCGACTGCAGCGAGAGCTCACCGGCGTCGAACGCCATGATCGCCTCGGCGACGGACGAGAAGGAACGCTCCTCGCCCTTGACGTCGCGCAGCGCACCGTCGGTGGTGAGGAAGAACAGACCGAGGACCATGTCCTGGGTCGGCATCGTCACCGGACGGCCGTCGGCGGGCTTGAGGATGTTGTTCGAGGACAGCATCAGGATGCGGGCCTCGGCCTGCGCCTCCGCGGAGAGCGGAAGGTGCACGGCCATCTGGTCACCGTCGAAGTCCGCGTTGAACGCGGTGCAGACGAGCGGGTGGATCTGGATGGCCTTGCCCTCGACCAGCTGCGGCTCGAAGGCCTGGATGCCGAGACGGTGCAGGGTGGGCGCACGGTTCAGCAGCACCGGGTGTTCGGCGATGACCTCTTCGAGGACGTCGTACACCACGGTGCGGCCACGCTCGACCATGCGCTTGGCCGACTTGATGTTCTGCGCGTGGTTCAGGTCGACCAGGCGCTTCATCACGAACGGCTTGAAGAGCTCCAGCGCCATCGCCTTCGGCAGACCGCACTGGTGGAGCTTCAGCTGCGGACCGACGACGATCACGGAACGCGCGGAGTAGTCCACACGCTTGCCGAGCAGGTTCTGACGGAATCGACCCTGCTTGCCCTTCAGCATGTCGCTGAGGGACTTCAGCGGACGGTTGCCGGGGCCCGTGACCGGGCGACCACGACGGCCGTTGTCGAAGAGGGCGTCGACCGCCTCCTGGAGCATGCGCTTCTCGTTGTTCACGATGATCTCGGGCGCACCGAGGTCGAGAAGGCGCTTCAGGCGGTTGTTGCGGTTGATGACACGGCGGTACAGGTCGTTCAGGTCGGAGGTCGCGAAGCGGCCACCGTCCAGCTGCACCATCGGACGCAGGTCCGGCGGGATGACCGGCACGCAGTCCAGCACCATGCCCTTGGGGCTGTTGCTGGTCTGCAGGAACGCGGAGACGACCTTGAGGCGCTTCAGCGCACGGGTCTTCTTCTGGCCCTTGCCGGTACGGATGATCTCGCGGAGCTTCTCGGCCTCTTCGTCGAGGTCGAAGGACTCCAGGCGCTTCTGCAGCGCCGCGGCACCCATCGAACCGTCGAAGTACGTGCCGAAGCGGTCACGCAGCTCGCGGTAGAGCAGCTCGTCGCCCTCGAGGTCCTGGACCTTGAGGTTCTTGAAGCGGGTCCACACCTCGTCGAGACGGTCGATCTCGCGCTGGGCGCGGTCGCGCAGCTGCTTCATCTCCCGCTCGGCGCCTTCGCGCACCTTGCGGCGCACATCGGCCTTGGCGCCCTCGGCCTCGAGCTCGGCCAGGTCGGTCTCGAGCTTCTTGGCGCGGGCCTCCAGGTCGGAGTCGCGACGGTTCTCGACCTGCTGACGCTCGACGGAGACGTGCGCCTCCAGCGAGGGCAGGTCACGCGTGCGGCGCTCCTCGTCGACGTACGTGATCATGTACGCCGCGAAGTAGATGACCTTCTCGAGGTCCTTCGGAGCCAGGTCGAGCAGGTAGCCCAGACGGCTCGGGACGCCCTTGAAGTACCAGATGTGCGTCACCGGAGCGGCCAGCTCGATGTGGCCCATCCGCTCACGGCGCACCTTGGCGCGAGTCACCTCGACGCCGCAGCGCTCACAGATGATGCCCTTGAACCGGACACGCTTGTACTTGCCGCAGTAGCACTCCCAGTCCCGGGTCGGACCGAAGATCTTCTCGCAGAAGAGTCCGTCCTTTTCGGGCTTGAGGGTGCGGTAGTTGATGGTCTCTGGCTTCTTGACCTCGCCGTGGCTCCACTGACGGATGTCGTCAGCGGTGGCCAGACCGATCCGGAGCTCATCGAAGAAGTTGACGTCGAGCACTATGCGTCAATCCCTCTCAGGGTTGTAAGTCTGTGGTCTGAAACGGGGGTCGCGGGGTCGGTGGGGCCTCTGCTGGAGAGGCCCCACCGGACTCCCGTCAGACCTCTTCGACGCTGCTCGGCTCACGCCGGGACAGGTCGATGCCGAGCTCTTCCGCCGCGCGGAAGACGTCCTCGTCGGTGTCGCGCATCTCGATGGACATGCCGTCCGAGGACAGCACCTCCACGTTGAGGCACAGGGACTGCATCTCCTTGATGAGCACCTTGAAGGACTCGGGGATGCCGGGCTCGGGGATGTTCTCGCCCTTGACGATGGCCTCGTAGACCTTCACGCGGCCGGTCACGTCGTCGGACTTGATGGTCAGCAGCTCCTGGAGGGCGTACGCGGCGCCATAAGCCTCCAGCGCCCACACCTCCATCTCACCGAAGCGCTGGCCACCGAACTGGGCCTTACCACCCAGCGGCTGCTGGGTGATCATCGAGTACGGACCGGTCGAACGGGCGTGCAGCTTGTCGTCGACCAGGTGGTGGAGCTTCAGGATGTACATGTAGCCGACCGAGATCGGCTCCGGGAACGGCTCACCCGAGCGGCCGTCGAACAGCGGGGCCTTCCCGGACGGGAGCACCATGCGCTCGCCGTCGCGGTTCGGGATGGTGTGCTGGAGCAGACCGGTCAGCTCGTCCTCGCGGGCGCCGTCGAACACCGGGGTGGCGACGTTGGTGCCGGGGGCGACGCTGTCGGCGCCGATCGACTGGAGGCGCTGGGCCCAGTCCTCCGCGAGACCGGAGACGTCCCAGCCGCGGCTGGCGAGCCAGCCGAGGTGGATCTCCAGAACCTGTCCCGGGTTCATTCGGGACGGCACACCGAGCGGGTTGAGGATGATGTCGACCGGGGTGCCGTCCTCCAGGAACGGCATGTCCTCGATCGGCAGGATCTTCGAGATGACACCCTTGTTGCCGTGGCGGCCGGCGAGCTTGTCACCGTCCGTGATCTTGCGCTTCTGCGCCACGTAGACACGAACCAGCTGGTTCACGCCCGGCGGCAGCTCGTCGCCCTCTTCACGGTCGAAGACGCGGACGCCGATGACCTTGCCGATCTCACCGTGCGGCACCTTCAGCGAGGTGTCGCGCACTTCGCGCGCCTTCTCACCGAAGATCGCGCGGAGCAGGCGCTCCTCCGGGGTCAGCTCGGTCTCGCCCTTGGGCGTGACCTTGCCGACGAGGATGTCGCCGGCGACGACCTCGGCACCGATACGGATGATGCCGCGCTCGTCGAGGTCGGCGAGGACCTCCTCGGAGACGTTCGGGATGTCCCGGGTGATCTCCTCGGGGCCGAGCTTGGTGTCACGGGCGTCGACCTCGTGCTCCTCGATGTGGATCGAGGAGAGGACGTCGTCCTGCACGAGGCGCTGCGACAGGATGATCGCGTCCTCGTAGTTGTGACCCTCCCACGGCATGAACGCCACGAGCAGGTTCTTGCCCAGCGCCATCTCGCCGTTCTCGGTGGCGGGACCGTCGGCCAGGACCTGGCCGGTGATCACGCGGTCACCCTCGTTGACGATGACCTTCTGGTTGACCGAGGTGCCCTGGTTGGACCGGGAGAACTTGGCCAGGCGGTACGTGATGTACGTGCCGTCGTCGTTGGCCGTGGTGATGTAGTCCGCGGAGACCTCCTGGACCACACCGTCCTTCTCGGCCCTGACCACGTCGCCGGCGTCGACGGCGGAGCGGTACTCCATGCCGGTGCCGACCAGCGGGGCCTCGGACTTGATCAGCGGCACCGCCTGACGCATCATGTTCGCGCCCATGAGGGCACGGTTGGCGTCGTCGTGCTCGAGGAACGGGATCATGGCGGTCGCGACCGACACCATCTGGCGCGGGGAGACGTCCATGTAGTCGACGTCGTCACCGGGGACGTAGTCGACCTCACCGCCACGACGGCGGACCAGGACGCGGGCCTCCTCGAACTGGAAGTCGTCATTGAGCGGCGCGTTGGCCTGCGCGATGACGAACCGGTCCTCCTCGTCGGCCGTGAGGTAGTCGACCTCGTCGGTGACGACACCGCCGGTGACCTTGCGGTACGGGGTCTCGATGAAACCGAACGGGTTGATCCGGCCGTACGAGGCGAGCGAGCCGATCAGGCCGATGTTCGGGCCTTCCGGCGTCTCGATCGGGCACATGCGGCCGTAGTGCGACGGGTGAACGTCGCGGACCTCGAAGCCGGCCCGCTCACGGGACAGACCACCCGGGCCGAGCGCGTTGAGACGACGCTTGTGCGTCAGACCCGACAGCGGGTTGTTCTGGTCCATGAACTGGGACAGCTGGCTGGTGCCGAAGAACTCCTTGATGGAGGCGACGACCGGCCGGATGTTGATCAGGGTCTGCGGCGTGATCGCCTCGACGTCCTGAGTGGTCATGCGCTCACGCACGACCCGCTCCATACGGGCGAGACCCGTACGGACCTGGTTCTGGATCAGCTCGCCGACGCTGCGGATACGACGGTTGCCGAAGTGGTCGATGTCGTCGGTCTCGACCATGATCGAGCGGCCCGACTCACCGAGCGTCTCGGTCTCACCGGCGTGCAGCTTCACCAGGTACTTGATCGTGGCGATGATGTCGTCGGTGGTGAGCACACCGGCGTCCAGCGGCTCTTCCGCGCCGAGCTTCTTGTTCACCTTGTAGCGGCCGACCTTCGCGAGGTCGTAGCGCTTGGGGTTGAAGTAGAGGTTCTCGAGCAGCGTCTGAGCGGCCTCGCGGGTCGGGGGCTCGCCCGGACGCAGCTTGCGGTAGATGTCCAGGAGCGCGTCGTCCTGGCCCTGGGTGTGGTCCTTCTCCAGGGTGGCGCGCATCGACTCGTACTCGCCGAACTCCTCGAGGATCTGCTCGGTGGTCCAGCCGAGAGCCTTCAGGAGGACGGTGACGGACTGCTTGCGCTTGCGGTCGATGCGGACACCGACCATGTCGCGCTTGTCGATCTCCATCTCCAGCCAGGCACCCCGGGACGGGATGATCTTGGCGGAGAAGATGTCCTTGTCGGACGTCTTGTCGATGGAGGAGTCGAAGTAGACACCGGGCGAGCGGACCAGCTGCGACACGACGACACGCTCGGTGCCGTTGATGACGAAGGTGCCCTTGTTGGTCATGAGCGGGAAGTCGCCCATGAAGACCGTCTGGGACTTGATCTCGCCGGTCTCGTTGTTCGTGAACTCGGCCGTCACGAAGAGCGGGGCCGCGTACGTGAAGTCGCGGTCCTTGCACTCGTCGATGCTGTTCTTCGGCGGCTCGAAACGGTGGTCGCGGAAGGTCAGCGACATCGACCCGGAGAAGTCCTCGATCGGGGAGATCTCCTCGAAGATCTCCTCGAGGCCGGACTTGGTGGGGACGTCCTGACCGTTCTCGAGAGCCTCCTCGACGCGAGCCTTCCACGCTTCGTTGCCGAGCAGCCAGTCGAAGCTCTCGGTTTGCAGGGCGAGAAGGTTCGGAACCTCGAGGGGCTCCTTGATCTTTGCAAAGGAGATGCGCAGCGGGGCAGTGCTGGCAGCATTGTTCGTATTCGCGGTCGAGGCATTGCGCGAGGCGGCCAAGAGGGGGTCCTTCCGAGGGCTCGGACTCACTACGCGCGTACCGGCCCCTCCCCCACACAACGAGACAGACTCCCCTGAATCGGCCGACAGGCCAGGTCAGAGACGGTCCAATCATCGATGTTCGGGCGAGGGCATGCCCCTGGTGACGGGCAGGGGACAGCTAACAGGCAGCGCAAAGGGTCAGTGTAGCCAAGTGGCACACTGATGTCCAGTGCGGGTTTTTCGAGACCCTCGTAGCTCTCAACGCCCTCGGTCCGGTTGCCCTCAACGCACGTCGTACTCGACGCACGGTGATACTGCCCTCTTCGTCGTCGATCCATGCCTCGGATACGGATCCTTGTGACGACGCGTCCTGAGAATTGCGCGCTGCGTGCGGTTCGTCAAGGCCCCCATGCCCGAACGCCGGCCGCCCGGAGACACGACGAAGATCACCATACCCCTCGCGAACTCGGGTGCAAGGTAACCGTGGCCGGACCCTCGGCAACGCCGAAGAGCGACCACCCGGATGGATGATCGCTCTTCGGTGCGTCAGCGTTACAGCCCCGAGGGGACTGTTTCGGCCTTCGCCGCGGTCGTCGCCGACCGGGGGGTGTTACTTGACCTCGACCGAGGCGCCGGCGGCCTTGAGGGACTCGGCGGCCTTCTCGGCGGCGTCCTTGGCGACCTTCTCGAGGACCGGCTTCGGAGCGCCGTCCACGAGGTCCTTGGCCTCCTTGAGGCCCAGGGAGGTCAGCTCACGCACGACCTTGATGACCTGGATCTTCTTCTCGCCGGCACCGGTGAGGATGACGTCGAACTCGTCCTGCTCCTCGACGGCCTCGGCGGCGGCGGCCGGGCCCGCGGGGGCGGCGGCGACCGCGGCGGCGGCGGTGACGTCGAACTTGTCCTCGAAGGCCTTCACGAACTCGGAGAGCTCGATGAGGGTCATCTCCTCGAACTGCGCGAGCAGGTCTTCCTGGCTGAGCTTCGCCATGGTGGGCGATCCTTCCACTAATTCGGCTGGTGCCGGATGTACTTGTTCGGCGGGCGTACGTTCGGCCCGCTAAGACCGCTGCCTCAGGCGGCGGTCACTGCGCGAGCCGAATTACTCGGCACCGCCCTGCTCTGCCTGCTTGGCACGAAGAGCGTCCACGGTGCGGACGAGCTTCGAGGGAAGCGCCTGGAAGAGCTGAGCAGCCTGGGACTGCTTGCCCTTGAAGGCACCCGCCAGCTTGGAGAGCAGAACCTCGCGGGACTCGAGGTCCGCAAGCTTCTTGATCTCGTCGGCGGACAGCGCCTTGCCGTCAAGGACACCGCCCTTGATGACGAGGTTCGGGTTGTCCTTGGCGAAGTCACGAAGACCCTTCGCCGACTCCACCGGGTCACCGGTGACGAAGGCAACTGCCGTCGGACCGTTGAACAGGTCGTCGAGCGTCGAGATCCCGGCCTCGTTGGCCGCAATCTTGGTCAGCGTGTTCTTCACCACGGCGTACTGGGCGTTCTCACCGAGCGAACGACGCAGCGTCTTGAGCTGCGCCACGGTGAGACCCCGGTACTCGGTCAGCACGGCGGCGTTCGAGCTGCGGAACTGCTCCGCGAGCTCGGCTACCGCGGCAGCCTTGTCGGGCCTTGCCATGAGCGTCGGCCTCCTTCCGGGTGTTGACGACCGCTCGGAAGGGGCTGGGCAAACGAAACGCCCCGGCGCAGGCGCACGGGGCGAGAGCTCGACCGAACAAGATCCATGGGGCGGATCACGGTCCGGGAGCACTTCCACAGTCACCTGCGCGGGTCGTCCGCGTATCAGCGGATCCTTCGGCCACCGCGCCCTCTCACGAGCACACGGCAACGACCAGCGGTCTTTGGCTTCTGTAGGAGCGTACGTGAACGGGTCGCCGTCAAGCAAATCCGCCCGTAAGGGGGTTCAGCGCCGTCTTCAGCGCCCGGCCTTCTTCATCTCCTCGGCCAGGTCGAAGGTGTCCGAGGCGGGAGGGGCCTGCACGGTGACCGGCTTGTCGAAGTCGAGGAAGGTGACGGTGAGGTCGAGCTCGCCCTTGCGGCCGAAGCCCTGGAACCGCTGCTGCTTGGTGCGGCCGGACTCGTCGATCCAGACGTCCATGTCCATCTCGTCGACGCCGAGCTTCTCGTACTGCGCGAGGGCCTGCTCGCGGAGCTGGCGGACGCTCTTGGCCTCGTCCTGGTAGGACGCACGGATCTCGTCGATGGTGGCCGTGCCCTCGTAGTGCGTGGTGGTGACGCCGTCGACGGTCTCGGTGCCGGTCTTCCTCAGATCCTCGGCCGCGGTGAGGAAGGTGCTCTCGTGGGCCGGGTTGCGGCGGACCTTGTCGGCCATCGGGGCGGTGTCGACCTTGACGCCGCTCGGGGTGTCGGAGCTGCCCGGCGCCCCGAACTTCATCCAGTGCTTGCCGTCCTCGGTGGCCTCGTCGCTGCCGACGTACACCACTCCGTCGACCAGGCGGACCTCGCCCTCCCCCTTGTCGGGTCCGCCGAGGATCGTCGTCTTCAGGCTCATGGCCGGCGGGTTCACGGCCATCGCGGCCTCGGCCCTGAGCCGGCCCTCCTCCGGCATCCGGCCGGTCATCCGGTAACGCAGGGAGCCGACCTGCTCCGTCTTCTCGGCGGCTCGCGCGACGGCCGTGGCCGCGGCCTTCGCGTCGCCCCCGCCCGCCGTGTCCTCCGAAGCCGCACAGCCCGTGACGAGCAGGGCGGACAACCCGAGGACACCCACGGAAAACCTCATGCACATTCCCCCACGCAGCACACAGTGAACACCTGATCGATTCACAGGGATGGTGTGAAGGTATCCCAGCAGTGCGGGTGAGGTCCCGTGAATTCCCCGCGGCCCCCGTCAGGACGTGGGACCGGCCCCCTGCTGCTGGAGCAGCTCCGAGAAGTCGGCGGTGTCGGCCACCGGGGGAACCTCGGTGTCGACCGGGGTGCCGTAGTCGCTGTAATAGGCGGTCTGGCTGTACGTGCCGTTCGCCGACTGACCCTTCTCGACCTTCTTGACCAGCAGGTTCTCGTCGTCGACCCAGATGTCGACGGTCTCCGTGGTGACGCCGGCCTGCTCCAGCTGCTCCTTCAGGTCGGCGAGCTGGCTCTCGCTGAGGCTGGAGTTGCGGGTGGCGAGGTCGGCGACCTCGACGGTGCCCGAGTAGTGCGTGGTCCGCTCGCCGCGCACCTTCTCCTCGCCGACCCTGCGCACGTCCCCGGAGGCCAGCAGGAGCTTCACCGACTGGTTCGGGGTCGAGTTCTCCATCTGGTCCTTGAGATAGGCCCCGGAGCCGCCGCCAAGGGTCTCCAGTGCCTCGTACGGGTATTTGATCCAGTGCTTGCCGCCGGCCTGCTCGGCGAAGGCGTCGCCCATGCGCGCGTAGTACGCGTCGGGCAGGTAGCGGGCCTCCATCGAGGTGGTGCCCATCTGCCGCATGGTGTCGGCCATGGTGCCGCCGGTGTAGGTGATGGTGAGGGTGCCGGTGAGGCCGTCGCCCCAGCCGAGGGAGCCGTCGGCCGTCATCGCCATCACCGAGCCCATGGTGGTGGTCGACTCGACCTTGGCGGAGTCGGCGCCGTCGGTGGACTTCTCGGCGGTGCGCAGGGCGGCTATCGGGCTGACGCCGGTGCCGGCGCCCGCACCCGAGGAGGAAGAAGAGGACGAGGACTCCTCGCCCCCGCCCGATCCCCCTGAGCCCCCCGCGCTACAGGCCGTCACCCCGGTCAGCAGGGTCACCGCGACGATCGAGAGGCCCGCCCGGCGCACATTCGTGCCCTTCATACCTTCACCCCCAACTAGTCCCCGCGTTCGCAAGGTAACGCACGGCACTGACACCCGTACGGCAAAAGGGACGAGCCCCGCACCTCGAAAGGTTGCGGGGCTCGTCGCCGACTGGGGCGAACCGTCAGGTTCAGACCGCGGCCGGGTCCTCCTCGACGAGGAGGTTCCGGGTGCGGTTCGGGTCGATCAGGATGCCGGGGCCGATCGTGGTGCTGATCGCGGCCTTCTTGATGTAGCGACCCTTGGCGGCGGACGGCTTCAGACGGAGGATCTCGTCCAGGGCCGCGCCGTAGTTCTCCACCAGCTGCGTGTCGTCGAACGACGCCTTGCCGATGATGAAGTGCAGGTTCGAGTGCTTGTCGACGCGGAACTCGATCTTGCCGCCCTTGATCTCCGTGACGGCCTTGGCCACGTCGGGGGTGACGGTGCCGGTCTTCGGGTTCGGCATCAAACCACGCGGACCGAGCACACGGCCGAGGCGGCCGACCTTGCCCATGAGGTCCGGGGTGGCGACGACGGCGTCGAAGTCCAGACGGCCCTTCGCGACCTCGTCGATCAGTTCGTCGGAGCCGACGATGTCGGCGCCCGCGGCCTCTGCGGCCGCAGCACGGTCACCGGTCGCGAAGACCAGGACCCGGGCGGTCTTGCCGGTGCCGTGCGGCAGGTTCACGGTGCCACGGACCATCTGATCGGCCTTGCGCGGGTCGACACCCAGACGGAAGGCGATCTCGACGGTGCCGTCGAACTTGGAGGTGGAGGTCTCCTTGGCGAGACGGACGGCCTCGAGCGGGGCGTAGAGCTTCTCCCGGTCGATCTTGGCGTCCGCAGCGCGGAGAGACTTGCTGCGCTTGCTCACTACTGCTCCTGGGGGTTCTGAGGAGTCGTGGTACGGGCCGAGCAGGCCCTGCCACGTGCGGCCGGAGCCGCGACTACGAAGGTGCTACGAGGCTGGGGCTCAGCCCTCGACCGTGATGCCCATGGAACGGGCGGTGCCGGCGATGATCTTCGACGCGGCGTCCAGGTCGTTGGCGTTCAGGTCGGGAAGCTTGGTCGTGGCGATCTCACGGACCTGCGCCTGGGTGATCTTGGCGACCTTGGTCTTGTGCGGCTCGCCCGAGCCCTTCTCGACACCCGCGGCCTTGAGGATCATCTTCGCGGCGGGCGGCGTCTTGGTGATGAAGGTGAAGGAGCGGTCCTCGTAGACCGTGATCTCCACCGGGATCACCCAGCCACGCTGCGACTCGGTCGCGGCGTTGTAGGCCTTGCAGAACTCCATGATGTTGACGCCGTGCTGGCCGAGCGCGGGGCCGACCGGCGGAGCGGGGTTAGCCGCACCGGCGTTGATCTGGAGCTTGATGAGCCCCGTGACCTTCTTCTTCTTGGGAGGCATTCCGGGTCCTCTTTCGTTTTCGCCTTCCTACGTCCGAGTCGCCCCGGACGGCTGCCTTCAACCGAGGTAACAATCCGGATGGAGGCATACCGCACAACGATAACGGGTATCCGTGCGCGGCCAAAAACCGAGCAGGTCAGGCACCGCGCGAGCGGCCACCTGACCTGGTCGGAGGCTTGTGTTCCAGAAGGGGCTAGTTCTTCTGGATCTGGTCGAAGCTCAGCTCGACCGGGGTCTCGCGGCCGAAGATCTCGACGAGGCCCTTGACCTTCTTCGAGTCGGCGTTGATCTCGTTGATCGTGGCCTGGAGCGTGGCGAACGGGCCGTCCGTGACGGTGACCGAGTCGCCGACCTCGAAGTCCAGCACCTGGACCTCGACCTTGCGCTGCGGAGCCGGCTTGCCCTCGGCCTCGGCGGCCTCGCGGGCGGCCTTCTCCTCGGCCTCCGGGGCGAGCATCTTGACGATCTCGTCCAGGGTCAGCGGGTACGGGTCGTAGGCGTTGCCCACGAAGCCGGTGACGCCGGGGGTGTTGCGGACGACGCCCCAGGACTCGTTCGTCAGGTCCATGCGCACCAGCACGTAGCCGGGGAGCTTGTTCTGACGGATGGTCTTGCGCTCGCCGTTCTTGATCTGCGCGACCTCTTCCTGCGGCACCTCGGCCTGGAAGATGAAGTCCTCGACGTTCAGCGAGACGGCGCGCTGTTCGAGGTTGGTCTTCACGCGGTTCTCGTAACCGGCGTAGGTGTGGATGACGTACCACTCGCCGGGCAGGGTGCGCAGTTCCTCGCGCAGGGCGGCGACGGGGTCGACGGGCTCGGCCGGCTCTGCTTCCTCGGCCTCTTCCGCGACGGCTTCGCCGTCCTCGGACTCTTCGTCGTCAGCGGCGTCCTCATCGGTGGACGCGACGGACTCGTCGGAGTCGGCCGCCTCGTCGGCGGCGTCTTCCTCGTCCTCGACGTGCAGCGCGGCTTCCTCCGCGGGCTCGCCCGCCTCGGCATCTGCAGCCTCGAACTCGTCCAGGTCCTCGTCAGCGCCCTCGACGATGTCGAGCTCGTCGTCAGCCGACTCATCCGGCTCGATGGCGTCGTTCAGGTTCTGGTCAGACACGGTGGCTGCTTCTTCCTGGATACATAGGGGTGGAACACGCGAAAGAGGCGCCGATCACCCGGCGCCCTTCGCTCTCGGCTCAGCCGAATACGTACTTCGCGGCGTGGTCGAGTCCATAGTCAATCACGGTCACCAGACCGATCATGATGACCACAAAGATGATCACGACCATGGTGTACGTGCTCAGCTGGCCCCGCGTCGGCCAGACGACCTTGCGAAGCTCCGCGACGATCTGGCGGTAGAAGAGCGCCAGCCGCTTCAGCGGGCCCTTCTTTGCGCGCTTGCCGCCCTTGCGGGACTTCTTCTGCGCCTCAGGCACCTCGTCCTGGGCATCAGGCGTGTCGATGGAGCCCACGGCGTCCGCCATTCGTCCTCACCTGTTCCCGGGTCGTGGCCGTGCCGCGCCCGGTCTGAGCCGCACGGCAGTGCATTTCTGTACGTACATGCGCACACATCCTGGCGAAGGAGTGTGTAGCAGGGCCGGAGGGACTTGAACCCCCAACCGCTGGTTTTGGAGACCAGTGCTCTACCAATTGAGCTACGACCCTTTGTGTGTTCCCCAACGTACCGCATCCGGCCGGATGCTCGGTGTGCACCGGTTGTGGCACGGCTGTTGAAGGCCAACGACGTAGGAGTGTACGTGTTCCCGGGCGCCTCGTCGAACGGAAAGTGCCCGTGAGCGCCCCGACGCCGGAAGATCGTCGGGAAAACTCCGGGAGATCACCAGGCCATCGCCCGGATCAGCACGGACGTTCAAAAGAGGGCCCTTCCTTGTTCAGTCCGTGAAACCCGTGTGCCGGGCCGGTTTCCTGTCTGAAAACATGGGGCCATGAGCGCTGCAACCCCTCCCACCGAGCGCCGGGTCTCCGCCCGGGTCGGTGCGATCTCCGAGTCCGCCACCCTCGCCGTGGACGCCAAGGCCAAGGCCCTGAAGGCTGCCGGGCGGCCGGTGATCGGCTTCGGCGCCGGTGAGCCCGACTTCCCGACCCCGGACTACATCGTCGAGGCCGCGATCGAGGCCTGCAAGAACCCGAAGTACCACCGCTACACGCCGGCCGGCGGTCTGCCCGAGCTGAAGGCCGCGATCGCCGCGAAGACGCTGCGCGACTCCGGCTACCAGGTCGACGCCTCCCAGATCCTGGTCACCAACGGCGGCAAGCAGGCCATCTACGAGGCCTTCGCCGCGATCCTCGACCCGGGCGACGAGGTCATCGTCCCGGCGCCGTACTGGACGACGTACCCGGAGTCGATCCGGCTGGCCGGCGGTGTTCCGGTGGAGGTCGTCGCGGACGAGACGACCGGCTACCGGGTCGGCGTCGAGCAGCTGGAGGCGGCGCGCACGGAGCGGACGAAGGTCGTCCTGTTCGTCTCCCCGTCCAACCCGACCGGCGCCGTCTACACCGAGGCCGAGGCCGAGGCGATCGGCCGCTGGGCCGTGGAGCACGGCCTGTGGGTGCTGACCGACGAGATCTACGAGCACCTCGTCTACGGCGACGCGAAGTTCACCTCGCTGCCGGCGATCCTGCCCGAGCTGCGCGACAAGTGCATCGTGGTCAACGGTGTCGCCAAGACGTACGCGATGACCGGCTGGCGGGTGGGCTGGATCATCGGTCCGAAGGATGTGGTGAAGGCGGCGACGAACCTCCAGTCGCACGCCACCTCGAACGTCTCCAACGTGGCCCAGGCCGCCGCGCTGGCCGCCGTCTCCGGTGATCTGGCGGCGGTCGCGACGATGCGGGAGGCGTTCGACCGCCGCCGCAGGACGATCGTGCGGATGCTCAACGAGATCGACGGCGTGCTCTGCCCGGAGCCCGAGGGCGCGTTCTACGCCTACCCTTCGGTGAAGGGCCTGCTCGGCAAGGAGATCCGCGGGAAGCGTCCGCAGGACTCCGTCGAGCTGGCGGCGCTCATCCTGGAGGAGTCCGAGGTCGCGGTCGTCCCGGGCGAGGCCTTCGGCACGCCGGGCTATCTGCGGCTGTCGTACGCGCTCGGTGACGAGGACCTCGTCGAGGGCGTGAGCCGGATCCAGAAGCTGCTGGCGGAGGCCAGGGACTGATCCAGCCTACTCACGTGAGTGGTCTGCGGGCCGTTTCCTTCGGGAGGCGGCCCGCTGCCGTGTGCGAGCAAGACCACGTTCGGGGAAACGGCTACCCGGACGGCCTCGGCGTACGGCAGGATTCCGGAATGGAGCGTGTACGTGATGTCTCTGAGCTGCCGAAAGCCCATCTGCACCTGCACTTCACCGGGTCGATGCGGCCCGGCACCGTGCTGGAACTCGCCGACAAGTACGGCGTGCATCTGCCGGAGACGCTGAGCGAGGCCCTGACCAGCGGGGAGCCGCCCCAGTTGCGGGCGACCGACGAGCGGGGCTGGTTCCGCTTCCAGCGGCTGTACGACGCGGCGCGCTCCTGCATCAGAGAACCCGAGGACATCCAGCGGCTGGTGCGCGAGGCCGCCGAGGAGGATGTGAAGGACGGCTCGGGCTGGCTGGAGATCCAGGTGGACCCGACGTCGTACGCGCCGCGGCTGGGCGGGCTGATTCCGACGCTGGAGATCATCCTGGACGCCGTGCGGTCGGCGTCGCGGGAGACCGGGCTCGGGATGCGGGTGCTGGTGGCGGCGAACCGGATGAAGCATCCCCTCGACGCCCGCACCCTGGCCCGGCTGGCGGTGCGGTACGCCGACCAGGGCGTGGTGGGCTTCGGGCTGTCGAACGACGAACGCCGGGGCATGGCCCGGGACTTCGACCGGGCCTTCGCCATCGCCCGGGAGGGCGGACTGCTGTCGGCCCCGCACGGCGGCGAGCTGGCCGGGCCCTCGTCGGTCCGGGACTGCCTGGACGACCTGCACGCCACCCGGATCGGGCACGGGGTGCGGGCGGCGGACGACCCCCGGCTGCTGAAGCGGCTCGCCGAACGGGGCGTGACCTGCGAGGTCTGCCCCGCCTCGAACGTGGCCCTGGGCGTGTACGAGAAGCCCGAGGACGTGCCGCTGCGCACCCTGTACGAGGCCGGTGTGCCGATGGCCCTGGGCGCCGACGACCCACTGCTGTTCGGCTCCCGCCTGGCCGACCAGTACGAGCTGGCCCGTCGATGTCACGCCTTCACGGACGAGGACCTGGCCGAGCTGGCCCGCCAGTCGATCCGTGGCTCGGCCGCCCCGAAGGACGTACAGGAGAAGCTGCTGACGGGGGTGGACGACTGGCTGGCTTCCTGACCGGGGGACGCCCCGGTCAGTGCGCGATGCCCGCCAGGATCGTCCGGGCCAGGCGGGGGGCGAAGTCGTCCACCGGGGGACATTCCGTCGCCGCGTCGTAGGCGAAGGCTCGCTGGGCGCAGGCGCCCATCAGGAGGGAGGCCGCGGCGAAGGGGTCCGCGGCCCGGCTGACGCGGCCGGCGTCCTGTTCGGCGCGGAGGTAGGTCTCCAGGGCCTGGATCGGTACGTGCGCGCCCGCGCCCATGCCGCGCATCGCCTCGTCGTGCCGCCGTTTGAGCTGGGTCTCGGCGTAGAGGGAGGCCGCGATCGGGAAGCTCTGCTCGTAGAAGAGGGCGGCCTGGCGGGCGATCTCGGTGAGGTTCTCCTCCAGGGTGCCGCGGCCCGGCTCGGCCGCGAGGCTGCCGAGCAATGGGGTGAGCGCCGGGAGGCGTTCGGTCAGGACGCGGACGAACAGCTCCTCCTTGCTCGGGAAGTACTTGTAGAGGGCCGCTTCGGAGCAGCCGGCCGCGCGGGCGATCTCCTTGGTCGTGGCGCGGGACAGTCCGACCGTCAGCATCAGTTCGTGGGCGGCGTCGAGGATCCGGACGCGGGCCGGCTTGGTCTCCATGGTTCGCCTCTCGGCCTTGACCTGGGGGTGAGTGCGTGCTCACCTTAATGGGCAGCAGGGTGAGTGAATACTCACCCACCTTCGCGTCCGTCCCTGGAGGGACCCATGAAACTCACTGTTCTCGGCGCCACCGGAGGCATCGGCGGGGAGGTCGTGCGCCAGGCGCTGAACGCGGGCCACGAGGTCACGGCCGTGGTCCGGGACCCGTCCCGGCTCTCCGTCACCGGCGACCGGCTGCGGGTGGTCACCGCCGACCTCACCGCCCCCGAGGACCTGGTCCCGGCCCTCACCGGCCGCCACGCGGTCCTGTCCGGCCTGGGCGCCCGCACCCGCAAGGAAGCCGGCGTGGCGACCCGCCTGACCCGCACGCTCCTGACGGCCATGGAGACGACGGACGTACGCCGGCTCGTGGTCGTCAGCGCGGCGCCGGTCGGCCCGGCCCCCGCCGACGACGGCTTCCTCGACCGGACGACCCGCGCCGTGGTCTCGGCGGTCCTGAAGGACATCTACACGGACCTGCGCGCGATGGAGACGGCCGTGGCCGGCAGCGCCACCGAGTGGACGGTCGTCCGCCCGCCCCGCCTCCAGAACAAGCCCCTCACCGGCGGCTACCGGACGGTGATCGGCGGCTTCCCGGCCAAGGGCCGGTTCATCGGCCGGGCCGACGTGGCGCACGCCATGCTGGGCCTGACGAACGACCCGGCGGCGGTGAAGCAGGGCGTGGGCGTGGCCTACTGACCACGCCCACGTCCTGGCCCCTGTGCTCGCGGAGCGGGTCAGAGTGCGGCCCGCGCCCTGGTGGGGACGGGCTCCGGCAGCAACGGGTAGCGGGCCGACAGGCGCATCGCGCCCTCGGTGACCGCCGGATCGTGCGACGCCGCCTGCACGCCGTCGAGGTAGGCGTGCGCGGCCGCCTCGAACACGGCGTCCACCGCGGCCAGTTCGGCGGCCAGCGCCTCGCCGCGCTCCCTGGCCCGCGCCTCCTGCGTGTCCTGGTCCCGCCGGGCTCCCGCCGACGCGGCCACGGCGCGCACGAGTGCCGCCTCGGCCTTCTCCCCGTTGCGGTGGTGGTGGCGGTAGGCGGCGACGAAGGGGTGCTCCTCGGACAGGGCCAACAGGAACGCGATCCCGCCGGAGAGCAGCAGCAGCGAGATGAAGGTGACGCCGACGGTGTGCTGGTCCAGGTGGAGCTGCTCCAGCACGGTGGGTGCCGGGGGCAGTTCGACGCCCATCTGGCGGGCGAGGTCCTCCATGCCCGCGTCGGGGGTCTCCCGGAACACGATCCGCGCCCGCAGGTCGCCCAGGTACCAGGCGGCCCACGCCCACACCGAGGCCAGCGCGGCCGCCACCGGCAGGACCACCCACAGCGAGGCGGTGGCCCCGCGGCGGCGCCACTGGCGTCCGGCCTGGAAGGGCCCTGCCGTCATGACGACGCCGACGGCTGCCGACAGCAGGTACGCGCTCAGCCTGCCCTCCGGCGTCCCCTCGTGGATCGCCAGGAACAGCGTGACGTAGACCGGGAGTTCGACCAGTACGAGCAGTGCGGCGAGGGCCAGCCGGGGCCGGCGGGCCATGGCCGCGGTCTCGGTGAGCCCCTCCCAGTGCGCGCCCGGCGCGGCGGGAGCGGGAGCGGGCTCCGGCTCGAAGTCGTCGTCCGGGTCGGAGGCGTACGGCGTGGCGGGCTCCGGCGCCGGGTCGCGGCCGGGGTCGCGGTCCGGGCCGCCGGTGGCGACGCGCCTCGTCATCCAGGGCAGCAAGCGGTCACGGCTGTCCTCGCGGGCGGCGATCCGGGCGGCCGCCCGGTCCAGCTGGGCGGTGGCCGCGAGCCGCCGGCGCGTCTGCTCCGCCTGGGCGTCGCGAGCCCGCCGGGCGTCCTCCTCGCGGGCCGCGGTGTCGGCGTACAGGCGCGCCGACTCCCGCAGTTCGCGTTCCTCGCGCTCGTGGTGGCGGGCCACGGTCCGGTCGCGGGCGTGGCCGCGCAGCCCGGTCAGCCTGCCGAAGTAGGGCAGGCGGTGGACGGAGCCGAGGACGTACGGGTTGAGCGTGCCGTCGCCCGCGGCGCGGCGGCCGGCGGACTCGGCCTGCGAGAGAAGCTGTCTGGCCTCCCTGCTCTCGGTCGGCGGGACGGGCCCGCGCGGTGCGGCGGCGCCGCCGGTGCGGCCGAGGCCGGGGGCTCGGCCCTCGCCGCGCCGGAAGGGCAGGCCGTACCTGAGCCTGCGGGGCTCCTCAGGCCCCGTATCCGTCGTCGACACCGACCTTCACCTCCTTCTCCAGGACCTGCTGCCAGAACTGGCCCATCTGCTCGACGCGTTCGGGTGTGGTCCTGCCGCCGCGCATGGCGAAGCCGACGCGGTGGACCGTGGTGTCGGGCAGTTCGGGCAGTCCGCGTACGGCGACCAGCGCGTCGACGGCCCTGTCCCGCTGCGCGGGCGTCTCCAGCTCGAACTTGGAGAGCCGGAAGTCGGGGTCGGACTGGTCGAAGTCGCTGATCACGAGCACGTGGTAGGTGCCGTCGCCGTCGCGGGGCACCTTGGCGGCGCGTTCGAGTCCGCCGAGCACGTCCGAGCCGGGCTGGCGCCGGCGGGCGCAGTCCAGCATCTTCTCGGCGCCCGCCTGGGCGAGGACGCGGGTCTGTTTCCACAGGCTCTCGCGGTCGGAGCGCTTGTCGGCGTCCGGGTCGAGGTCCATCCGCGGCACCTGACAGGAGGAGGCGGTGGAGGCCGCGGTGATGGGCGCGTAGGAGACGTACCGGCATTTCTGGTCGGCCAGGAAGCCGGGCACGGTCGCCTTCAGTTTCTCCTTGGCGCGGAAGCCGTTCTCGCTGTCGGCGCCGGAGCCGGAGCCGTCGACGACGACCGTGCAGTCGGCGGAGAGCCGGTCCGGTCCGTCGAGTTGGCCGCACGCCGTCAGGAGGAGGGCCGTCGCGCCCAGTGCGGCGGTCAGCCGGGTGGCGCGGCGGGCGGTCTGCCGTGCGGTGTCTCGTACGGTGTGGTCCGTGGCAGGGCGCGTGGCGTGGTGTGCGGCCTTCTGTGCGGTGCTCATCGGGTCCCCCGTTCTCCCCGGCCGGCGGCCGCGGCCGCCGGCCCGATCCTCTGCTCCAGGATGTGCAGGGCCCTGCGGACCAGGGCCTCGTCGAGCATCCAGTCCGGTGCTCCCGTCCATATCTCGTCGGGCCCCGCTATGACCGCGCCGGCCGTGTCCGGCTCCGGTTGCTCCAGTGGCTCCGGCGGCTCGGGGCGGGGTTCGCCGCGCGCGTCGGCGCGGCGTTCGGCTTCGCGCCGGGCCCGGCGCCGGGTGCGTGCCTCGGCTCGGTGCCGGGCGCGCGTGTAGGCGGCTTCGTAGTGGGCGAGTTCCTGGTCGGCGCAGGCGGCCAGGGCCAGGCCGCGCTGCTGGCAGGCCGTCACCTCCGTGCGCCACTGCGACACCCAGCCGCCGAAGCGGGCCAGAGCCGCGGGCACGTCCTCGCGCCGGTGGTCGTACTCCGTCACGATCCGCGCGGACTCCGCGTGGACGCGGTCGATGTGGGCCGCGTTCCGTGTGACGAACCGGTACCGCAGGTCCTCCAGTGCCATCCGCAGCCCGCGTTCGAGCTGGCGGGCGTAGTGCTCGGGGCCGATGCCGACCCGTCCGTCCCGCTTCCCGCGGCGGGCTGCCCGCCAGCGGGTGCGCGCGGTGAGGCGGCTGCGGCCGTAGTCCGTCGGGACGGACTTCACCTCGCTCATGGGATCTCCCTCGTCGATTTCCCGGACCGCCCTCCTGGGCCGCGTGCAGGCACGCGACGGTGCCCTCGCCGGGGTGAAGGCCCCGCCGGAATCCGGGATTTCGCGCAGCCTAGGGGAAAAACGAACGCCGAAGGGAGGGATTTCCGACACCGGATTTCCGGTCATCCGGAAATCAGCCGGAGATCGACCGGAGGGCGACCGGAGTGGTGCCGACGTTCCTGGAAAACTTCCGAAAACACCGGTGGGGCGGGCGGGACTCCGAATAGTCTTCCCTTCCGCTTCGGGCCGTGGGGACTCAGGAATGCGAATGGATCTTCGAATACACACCGGTGCACGCCGGGTGCATTCGGGGAGTACAGGGGCGCAAGGGGGGCGCATGGCCGAATACGACGCCGACGCGGCGCGGGAGGTGCGGATCGCCGACGGGTACTTCCCCGTCGAGACGCTCGGCCCCGGCCGCCGGCTGGCCCTCTGGTTCCAGGGCTGCGCCCTGGCCTGCCCCGGCTGCATGTCCCGGCACACCTGGGACCCGGCGGGCGGACGGAAGGCGACCGTGGGCGAACTGCTCCGGCTGTGGGAGGCCGCCCTGGACCGTGGCGCGCAGGGCCTGACGGTCAGCGGCGGGGAACCGCTGGCCCAGCCTGCCGCACTGGCCGCGCTGCTGCGGGGCGCCCACCGGCTGCGTCGCCGCGGCGACGGCCCCCGCGCCGACCTGCTCGTCTACACCGGCCACGAGCCGGAAGAGGTGTCGGCCGGGGTGTGGTCGGCGCTGACCGGCGCGGACGCGGTGGTGACGGGCCGCTTCCGGGTCGCCGAGCCGACCGACCTGGTCTGGCGCGGCTCGGCCAATCAGCGCCTCGTCCCCCGAACCCGCCTGGGCACCGCCCGCTACGGCCCCCACCTCACCCGCACCTACGCCCCCGGCCCGCGGGTCACCCTGCGCACCGACGGCACGGCCACCCGCCTGTACGGCGTCCCCGCGCGCGGGGAACTGCGGCGGCTGGAACTCGGCCTGGCGGCGACGGGCGTACGGCTGAGGGGGCCGAGTTGGCGGGGGTGAGGGGAGGGGTGCTGGAGGGAGGAGCGCTGGGGGGACGGGCGCTGGGGGGACGGGCGCTGGGGGGCGCGTCCTCCTCCGGCACCGGTGTCGCCGTACGCCCCCTATGCCCCCGGTGTCTCCGGCGTCCCCGGCACCTCCGCGTCGAAGTAGCCCGCGGCCTCCGGATACCGGGTCACGATGTGTACGGACCAGTCGGGGTCGGCGGTGAGGGCGTCCTCTATCGACCAGCGGAGCCATTCCGCGCTGGTGCGGCGGTCCAGGCCGCCACGGCCCGCGCCCAGCAGGGGGAAGCAGATCGACCGCAGGCCGGCGGCGCGTTCCTGGCGGGCGCGGGCGAAGCAGGCGGCGACCGCGGTGGCGATGCTCTGCGGGTCGACGCGGTAGCCGAGGCCGTCGGGTATGGCGAGGGCCGCGTGGTAGACGCGGCGCACGCCGCGCTCGGCGAGGGCGCCGGGTCCGGTGGGGACGACGGTGCCGGGACGCAGGGGCAGGACACCGGGCCGGGCCCGCACCCAGGCGGCGAGTTCCTCGGCCAGGACGTCGGTGTCCGGCCCCTCGGTGGCGCAGCCGACGACCGCGGAGCGGCGCAGCGCCCCGGAGACCGTGGGCCGGAACGACTTGGACATCTCCAGGTGGACGTTCTCGGAGGAGACGAGGACGTCGATGTCCCGCAGCAGTTCGATGGGCGAGACGTGCACGGTCACCGGCCGGCTTCCGGCCCGTCCCGGCAGCCCGGTGTGCGGCACCGGGGTGGGCCGCGCCCCGGCCGGGCGGGGCGGACGGGGTCTGGGCAGGACGGCGGGGCGGGGGGTGCGCCCGGCCGGTTCGCGGGCCTCGGCGAGGATCGCTCCCGCGAGCTGCTCGATGACCCGCCGCTCCTGGCTGTGCCGGAACCGCTCGTCGCTCACCCCGTAGACCAGGGCCGCCGCCCGGCGGCGGTCCGCGGCCGGGTCGCCCCGGTGACCGGGCAGCAGGCCGAAGGTGCACTGGGCGGCGCGGCCGATGAGGTCGTCGGTGCCGAGCCGTTCGGCGGCGGCGCGGACGAGCCGTTCCGCCCCGTCGGCCAGGTCGTCCTCGCCCTGGGCGTATCCGGAGTGTCGGGTGACCGCGCGCAGCGCCCGGGGCACCAGCGACTGCAGTGCGGGCAGGCCGCCACGGCGCAGGTTCCGCAGTTCCCGTTCGAGGTCGGCACGGTCCGGCAGACCATCAGGGTTCATGCCGGTCAACATATCGGCGCCGATGCCGCGACCGCCGGGTGTTCGGCAAGCGCGGGCAGGACCGGGGCGGAGTTCGTGCGGCGGCCTCTTTTCCCTTCCGCCGGGCACCGGTCCGCCGCCGCGCGACGCCGTCGCCGTACCACTGAATTACCCCCGCTCCGCGCCCCTCGCCGAAATCGCATGCACATCCGAATTCCTTTTCTCCAGTCCGGGCCGGTCGGCCTTCACTCATGGATCCGCCCGTTCCGCCCGTTCCACCCGTCCGCCCCCGGACCGCTCGGTCCTTTTCAGTCCGCAGGTGAATTCCATGACGTTTCCTGCTGATCCCGGTGGCCCCGGCGAGGACCTCGTCCCGCCGACGCTCTTCGAGCCCGAAACGGCGTCCGGCGGCGGCCTGCCCGCACCCGACCCGCGAGGCGATCCGGGCACGCTGCCGCCCACTCTGGCCGCCCGCTTCCTGGCACGCGAGCGCCTCCCCAGGCGCGGCGAGCAGACCGTGCACCGGGCCGGTGAGGAGGGCCGCTCCGCCGAGCTGCGCGCGGCCGTGTTCCGGGTGCTCGACCAGAAGGCCGTCGGGCCGGACACCGAGCGGGTGCTGAAGTGGTTCCACCCCGACGCGGCCCCCGACGACGAGGTGACCGCCCTGCTGTCCGAGCCGCTGCACGACGGGCTGTCGTACGTCCTGGAGCGGGGGACGGTCCACGGGGCCCCCTTCCATGTGCTGCCCTCGCACGGGAGCACCGACTTCGCCACCTTCCTGCGCGACCGCGGGAAGCTGTCGTCGGAGGAGATCCAGGGGCTCGTGGGCCGACTGCACGGGGCCCTCACCGCGCTGCACACGGCGGGCGTGGTGCACCGGGACCTGAAACCGTCCAACCTGGTCCTCGGCGACTACGCCCGGCCCGCCGAGGGCCTGGTGCTGATCGACTTCGGCATCTCGCTCGTGGCCCGCTCGCCGCGCGAGGCGTCCGGCGCCTGGGCCGCGACCCCGCGCTACGCCTCGCCGCAGGCGCTGCTGCGCAAGCCGATCGTGCGCGCGGCGGACGACTGGTGGTCGCTCGGGGTCCTGGTCGCGGAGGCCGCCCGCGGCCGGCACCCGGTCGAGAGGCACCACGAGCCGGCGTCCGTGATGGACGCGGTGCAGGCGGGCGCCCTCGACCTCGACGACATCACCGACGGGCACGTGCGGCTGCTCTGCCAGGGCCTGCTGGCCCACCACCCGGAGGACCGCTGGGGGTCGGAGCAGGTCGCCGAATGGCTGGCCGGGCACAGCCCGAGGGTGGTGTCCCGGCTGGGGCCCGCCCCGCGCACGGCCGAGCGTACGGCGGACCACCCGGCCGCCCCGCCCGGCCCCGCCCCGGAGACACCCCGCTTCGAACACGCGGGCCGCGCCTTCACCGACCCGGCGCGCCTCGGCGAGGAGTTCGACGCCGACTGGCCGGCCATGATCCGCCGGCTGGCCCGCGGCAAGGAGCGGGAACGGCTCGGCCACTGGCTCACCGAGTTCCGCCCCGAGCGCGACCCGGTCCGCGCCGAGGCCCTCGACGAACTGCTGCGGGAAGGGCTGCGACGCAGGCCGGACGCGGGAACGCTGATCGACCTGATCGGCTGGATGGCACCGCAGCAGGAACCCGGCTACCGGGGCATCCCGCTCGGCGTCGGCGACCTGCCGGCCTTCGCGGGACGGGCGGCGGCCGGTGACCGGCAGTGCGTGGACGTGATGGGCGAGCTGCGCCGGCACCGCCTGCTCGGCCGACTGGCCGCGCGGCGCGGCGGCGAGGAGCTGGCCCACGTCGACCGGCGCTGGCAGGACCACCACGCCCAGTGGGACGCGGCCGTCGCCCGGCTGTCCGCGATACCCGAGGTCACCGACGACCGCGACGGCCTGCGCGCCGCGACGGGCACCGGTCCGGCCCTGACCGCCGAACTCCTCCACCTGGCCGCGGCCCCCGCCCCGGCCACCCGCCGGCTCCGCGCCGACCTGGAGCGGGCCCGGCGCAGCCTGCCCGCCCACGTGTCCTGGTTCGCCCGGCTGGCCGAGGACGCCCGCGAGCCCGTACCGCTGCTGCTCGCACTGCGGCTGTATCCGCTGGCCCTGGCACAGGCGCGGGAGATCCGGCGGGAACGCGAGCGGAACCGGCAGCTCGCGGCGACGGACGCCCACTCGCGGCACTTCCGGCTGGTGCAGCGGCGGCTGGAGCTGCCGGTGATGCTGGGCCGGGCCGCGGGCGGGGCGCTGCTGCTGTTCTTCCCGCACGCGTTCGTGGTCGGGCTGGCCGATGTGACCGGCCGCGCGCCGCAGCCGACCGTGCTGACGGCCTGGCTGCTGAGCGTGCCCTCGCTGGCGGCGCTGCTGGCCGTGGAGTGCTGGACGGCCTGGTACATCGGCCCGCGCTACCACCCCGACCACTCGGTGATGGGCCAGCTCACCCGCCGGTCCCTGCCGGTGACCCGCCGTATCACGCGCCGTGGGTGGCGGGGCCGGCTGTGGGCGGGGCTGGCCCTGGCGGCCGTGGCGGGGACGGTGGTGGGGACGTTCCTGCTCGCGGTGTGGATCTGGCCGACGGCCACCGTGCTGGCCCTGCTGGTCTCGTCGGTGCTGCGGGTGCGGGCCTGGAACGCCCGGCTCGCGGCGGCACGCGGGGCCGGGCGGCCGCTCACGGGGGCGGGCTCCGCGAGTGGTGCCGGGGGCGGGACCGTGCCGGGCGCCAGGCGGCCCCTGGGCTCCGCCGGCCTCGGGACACCTTCCGGGGGCGGGACACCCTCCGCCCCCGGGTCCCCTTCCGATCCCCGTACCGGTTCCCCCGCCGGGGCCCCTTCTGGTTCCCCATCTGGTTCCCCCTCTGGAGGAGTGGCGTGAGCAGCGCGTTCGCCGGCACCGATCTGCTGACCGTGATGCCGGACATCTCGGCGTACGGCTACCCGCCCGACCCGGCGGGCCTGACCCTGGACACGGGCATCCCCGACGTGGCCGGCACCGGCATCCCCGACGTGGCCGGCACCGGCGTCCCTGACCTGACGGCCGTCACCGACCCGGCCACGCACGTCAGCGACGCCGTCGGGCACCTGGCGGACCAGGCCCAGGACATGATCGTGCCCGCCCTCGTCGGGCTGGCCGACCTCAGCGGGGCGCTGCTCGTCACGCGGCTGGCGCTGCGCGGCACGGTGGCGCTGGCGGCGTTCAACAACAAGGTCGCCGCCGAGCAGGAGGCCCTCTCCCGGCGCCAGATGTCGCTGGAGACGGGCAGCGAGTGCTGGCGGCGCGCGGCGGAGGCCGCGGCCGGGCTCAACGCGCGGATCACCGTGCTGGGCCTGGACCCCTCGGGGCCCGGCGACCCGCCGCCGCCCGCCCCGGTACAGCCCGTCGGCGTCCCCCTCGACCTGCTGTGGAAGCGGCTCGCGGAGACCGAGCGCGCGCTGCGCCGGGCGGAGGCCCGGCGCGCGTCCCGGGCGACCGCCCGGCTGCCGTTCGACCACGCGCAGGACCCGGAGCACGCCGACTGGTACGACCGGCTGCGCGAGCGGCGCCGCCAGGTCCTGATCCGGTACGCCGAGGGCGGCCCCGAGCCCGAGGCGACGGTCCAGGAGCACACCGAGCCCACCACGCTCACCGAGGCGACCGCGCTCTCCGAGGACGACGTCCTGCGTGAGGGCGCCGAACTGCTGGCCGGGCTGCCGCTGGTGTTCACCTCCGCAGGCCGGGAAATGATCGACGACTGCCTGGCGGAGGCCCGGCGGGCCGTGGGCCGGCGGCCCAAGGCGGTGCGGCGCTACCTCGACGAGGCCGCGCTGATCGCCCGCAAGGAGTCGGAACGGGCGCTGCTCGCCGACCGGGCCCGTCAGGACGCGGCCCTCCGCCTCGGCGCGCTCCAGGCCACCGCGCCCGAGGGCGTGGACACGCTGCCGGACACGTCCGAGGCCGTCGAGGTGCTCCAGCGGGCCCTGCGGGACGGTGTCGCTCCCTCGGGGCCTGCCGAGCGCACGGTCCGGCAGGCTCTGGTGAGCCGCTCGGCCGCCCTCCAGCGGGCGTACCTGGTGGCGGCGCTGCGCCGGGCGACCGAGCGGTGGGGGGAGGGTTCGGTGCAGGACCGTATGGACGCCGACCACTGGGACTTCGCCCCGGCGGCCTGGGGCGGCGAGTACTGGCTGCGGGTCCGGCTCACGTCCACCGGCCAGGCCCGTGTCTTCACCATGCGCCGGCCGCTGGCCCCGGAGGAGGAGGCCGACCCGGCCACGGCGGCCCGGGACGCGGAGCGGTGCGCCGAGAGTTCCGGATACGTCGACGAACTGGGCCGGCTCACCGAGGCGGAGGGCGTCCGCGCGGAGTTCGCCTGGTCCAGCGGCCAGGTCCGCACGGGCGAACCGGCACCGGGCCTGTCCGGCCGCAGGTCCGCGCGGCGACGCCCGCCGCCGCCCAGGCACCGCCACCACTGACCGGCGCCCGCGTCACCGCCTTCCCCGGAGGACCCTTGACCAGCTTCCCCGTCCAGACGCCGCCGCACCTGACCAAGGCGGCCGTCACCCAGACCGTCCAACCGCCCTTCGCCGCCGAGCTGTTCACCACGCTCAGCGTCCACTCCCAGTACGTCCTGCACGGCAACGTCCGCGACGACCACCTGGTCGCCGACGTCCGGGACGACGGCACCCGCCGCAACCGCGCGCTGTGTCTGGAGGACCTGCTCTGGGAAGGGCTGCGGCGGGCCGGCTACAAGTGCCTGCTGCGCTACGACCAGGTGGCCGGCTTCACCGTCGCGCGCAGCGAGGACGGCCTCGACATGAACACCCTGCTCCAGCGCAACACACGCCGGGTGCCGGGCCGTCCGGACGAGGACGACGGCAGTCAGGCGGCCCGGGTCTTCGAGTCCTTCGCCCGCGGCTGGGTCGGCGAGCGGCCCGGCCCCCCGAAGGACAATCCGCGCTACGACGACTACCAGAAGCCGGTCCACGCCGCCCTGCTGGTCGACTTCGCCTCCCGGATCCCCACCCAGGCCAACCAGCTCAGCGACGAGGAACGGACGTTCTTCCTGCGCTGTCTGAAGATCGCCGAGGAGTCCCGGCCCTTCCCCCGCACCAGGACGGGCCGCGCCCTGTTCAACCCGGTGATCTGGCTCGCCGACGGCGAACGGGACCTGCCGGCCTGGCTGGTGACGAGCAGCGTACGGGTGCGCAGCATCGGGGTGCCGATGCCGGACCTCGGGCAGCGTCGCCGTATGGCGGAACTGCTCGCCAGGCAGGCGGGCGTACCCGAGACCGCCACCACACTGGACGTGGGCCCGCTGCTGAAGGGGGCCGAGCGGGAGGAGCCGGCGGACGAGGACGTGACGCGGTTCGCGCGGGCGGCCGGCGGGCTCACGCTGCGCGCCATGCGGGAGAGCATGCGGCTGGCCCGCGCCCGCCGGCTGCCGTTCGCCGAGATGGACCAGGCGGTCCGCCTCTACGAACTGGGCGTCAGCCGCAATCCGTGGACCGGCGGCGCGGTCGCCGACAGCATCCGGGACGGCGAGACGGTCATCGGCGAGCGGGTGCGCGGCCAGGAGAAGGCCGTCACCCAGACCCTGGACGTGCTCAAGCGGGCCGCGCTCGGGCTGTCCGGCGCCCAGGCCGCGTCGACGTCCGTGCACCGGCCGCGCGGTGTCCTGTTCTTCGCCGGACCGACCGGCACCGGCAAGACCGAGCTGGCGCGGGCGGTCGCGACCACCCTGTTCGGCTCGGAGGACGCCTGTCTGCGCTTCGACATGAGCGAGTTCTCCGCCCCGCACTCCGCCGACCGCCTGGTGGGCGCCCCGCCCGGGTACGTCGGCTACGAGGCGGGCGGCGAGCTGACCCGCGCGGTGCGCGAGGACCCGTTCCGGGTGGTCCTGTTCGACGAGATCGACAAGGCGGACAAGGGCGTCCTCGACAAGTTCCTCCAGGTCCTGGAGGACGGCCGGCTGACCGACGGCCAGGGTGTGACGACGTACTTCAGCGAATGCGTCCTCATCTTCACGTCCAACCTGGGGGTGCACGGCCCGTCGGGCGCGGACGGGCGGCCCCTGTCCTCCCCGGCCGGGCGCGACCGGCTGCCCGAGACCCCGGACGAGCGGGCCGCCTTCGAGCAGGAGATCCTCGGCAACGTCCGCCACCACTTCGAGCACACCCTGAAGCGGCCCGAGCTGCTGAACCGGCTCGGCGGGAACATCGTCGTCTTCCAGTACATCGACGGGCCCACCTCCCACCTCATCTTCAAGGGGCAGCTGCGCAACATCGTCGAGCACATGCGGCGCCAGGGCGGCCTGTCACTGGAGGTCCTCCCCGAGGCCGAGAAGGTCCTCGCCGACGAGTGCACCCGTGACCTGCACAACGGCGGCCGGGGCATCGGCATGAAACTGGAGACCCACCTGATCAACCCGCTCGCCCGCGGCCTGTTCGACCTCGGCGTGCACCTGACCCCCGGCACGGTCGTCACCGTCTCACGGGTCACCGTCCAGCCGGACGGCAGCGTGCGCCTCGGCATCGAGGCCGTACCGGGCGAACGGACCCAGGACCGGCGGCCGTCGTGGTGAGGGACGAGTGGCAGCGCCCTCCGCGCCACGTCGACAAGTCGCTCGCGGAGGACGTGGACCTCGACGACGAGAACGGCGACGACGGCAACGAGGGGACGGAGCCGACACCGCCTCCCTGGCCGACCGGCCCGCAGGAGCCCGTCGCGCCGCCGTCCCGGGCCCACTCCTGCTGGTCCTGCGCCGCGGACGTCCCCTCCGGTGCGGCCGCCTGTCCAGAGTGTCAGGAGTCGGCCCGTCATCTGCGGCTGATCAGCACCCGGCCGCCGGTCGACGTGCTGCACGGCAGCTGCGGCCCGCTGAACCTGGGCCGGAATCCCGCCTGGGCGGCGCCCGACGTGGCCGCCGCCCTCGACGGCGAGCAGGGCGTCTCGCGGCGCCACGCGAGCGTCGAGATGACCCCGGACGGCGGTCTGTGGCTGACGGAACACCCGGCCGGCACCCTGAACGGCACCTTCGTCAACGGCGAGCGGGTGCCGACGGGCGACCGGGTCCCCGTGGCGGACGGGGACACCGTACGGCTCGGCAGGCACTGCACGTTCAAGGTGATGGTGGTGGAGCCGCCCGTATAGGGCGGCCCCGGACCGGCGGGAGCAGGGGGGGGGCGGTCAGTCCGCGGGCTCCGGCGGCACGATCACCGCGCGCAGGGGGGCCAGCAGCCGGTTCGCCGCGTCCACCCCGGCGAACGTGGCGAGGTCGTAGGAGACCAGCGGCTCGCTGTGGAGGGGCACGCCGTCGCAGCGGTCCCCGAACAGCACGAGCGCCTCCCGCGGCCGGTGCCGCCGGGACTGCCAGAGCAGACCGTGCGCCTCCTTGGCCTGACGCCGCAGTTCCTGGGCCCAGTACCGGGTGCGCGGGTAGTCGTCGGGCTCGCAGTCGAGCAGCCAGCTCGTCTGGCAGACGGCCGCCAGGTCCTCCTCGGTGCGCAGCGACACGAAGGTCAGCTCGGTGTCCGTGACGACCTGGGCGAGCGTGTACCGGCTGGCCTGCGCCCACGGCACCAGCCGGGCGCCGACGACCGGGTCGAAGTCCATGGACCTCAGCAACACCTCGGCCAGCGCGGTGGTGGGTTCACGGGTGGCGTACAGGTACGGGTAGGGGTCCTCGGCCGTGCAGTCGAAGCGGCTGCCGCCGAACTGCGTGTGCGCCTCGACCGACTTGAAGCCGGTCGCCGGGTAGCGGGTGCGGTGGCAGCGCCAGAGCGCGGTGCCGGCGGGGAGCATCGTGACCCGGGGGACCATGGTGATCTCCGGGGGGATCTGCCGTGTCATCGGCCGCCCTCCTCGACGAGGGCCAGCGCGGCGTCCGCCAGGCGGTCGTCCGGTACCCGGCCGAGCAGCGAGGCCGGCGGCCCGCCCAGCCAGGAGTTCCGGCCCAGCCACCAGTCGGCGGCCCCCCAGGGGTCGCGGTCGGCGAGCAGGATGCGGTTGATCCGTACGACGATGTCCCGGGGCTGCCCGGTGTCCGGATCGAACTGGAACTCGGGGCTGCGCGGCCCGTCCTCGGGATCGGCCAGCACGATGACGTCGGCGGGCCCCTCGCCCGCGGCCGGGCTCCCGGCCGGCGCGGCGGCCCGGGACGGCGCGGTGAGCAACCGCCGCCGCACCGCGGCGATGACGGCGGCGACGGGGTCGGCGACCTCTCCCTCGGGAAGGTCCGGCTCCCCCGCCGCCGGCGCCGCGTACAGCTCCTCCAGCGCAGCGAGGACCGCCTCCGGCGTCGGTACGGTCGTCGCCGTGGCGATCGAGCGGTGATCGGCGGCGTGCAGCAGTTCGGCCAGTACGCCCGCCTCGTCCGGGACGGGCCACAGGGCGCGGACGATCGCCATCACGGCCATGCCGGCCCGCTCGGGGTCGTCGCCGACCTCCCGCAGCCGTTCCGTCATGGCCAGGAAGTGCCGGTACTGGTCCTCGTCCAGCCATTGCCGAAGCTCTTCCCGGTGTCTGACGAGAAGGGCCAGCAGCTCATTCGTGTCCAACGGTGTTCCCTTCGGGTCGGACCGGTGCGGGGTTGCCCTGATGGATGAAGGGGGCCCAGGCGTCCGCGGACAGGGCCGGCTTGCCCTCGATCCGGACGGCCAGCGGCCCGGGAAGGCGCGGAAGCGCGGGCCGGTCGGCGTCCAGCGCCCACAGCTGGGCCCGCCGCAACGCCTGTGCGGGGTCCGCGCCCTGGGCGAGGAAGTGGTGCAGGGCGTACATCAGGACGGCGGAACTGGCGTCGGCGACGGACCACTTGGAGCCGATGACATCGGCGGCCCCGCGCGCGACGAACGCGGTGGTGAGCGTGAGCGTCTCGTCGTGGTCCCGGGTACTGAGGTCGGTCTCGCAGGCGCTGAGCACCACCAGCGGCCCGGCGCCGCCGCCCCCGTCCACGGCGGGCGCCCCGAGCAGCCGCCGTACGGTGAGCAGGCCCGCGTCCTCGGCGGCGCCGCGCGGCCGGTGCAGCAGCAGCCTCGACACGGTGGGCAGCTCACCGGCGATCCCGTGGACGCTGAACTCCACCAGCGTGGCGGGCCGTTCGGAGGTGCCGCCGGGCAGCAGCGGCAGCAGCTCGTCGGGGGTGCCGTCGACGTCGAACACGTTCCGGCTGAGGAAGCCGAAGCAGCGGGCCTCCGGATAGAAGGCGGCACGCAGCGCCTCGACCTCGTGCTCCGCGTACGCCAGCGTGGCACGCGGGTCGGCGACCAGGACCGGGGCCTCGGCCAGGGGCAGCCGGGTCCGGGCGGCGGACCGTACGAACTCCGCCCCGGACGCGGCGTAGCTGAGGACGGCGTGGTCGAGGGCGTACACGGGCCGCTCCCCCGCACCCGCGCCGAGCCGGGCCGCGTGCCAGGGCACGATGCCGAGGTTCCCGGCGGGCAGCAGCACCAGCCGTACGGGGTCGTCGGGGCGGGCCGGGCGGCCGGGTCGGACCACGTCCAGGACCGGACCCATCACGGCGGGCCCCGCCCAGTCGCACAGCTCCTCCAGGGCCGCCGCCCAGGCCGCCACCGCCTCCGCACGACCGGGCGCCGAGGGCGGTACGTCGGGTGCGGTGACGGCGGAACGGGCCCGTGCCGCGTCCACGTACCGTTCCAGGGGCGCGCGTTCCGCCGCGGCGAGCCCGGTCAGCTCCAGCGACAGCGGCGCCAGTCCGGGCCGTACCACCAGCGCCCGGCCGGGCCCTTCGCCCTGCCCGACGAGCAGATGCACCACGGCGTCGACCCCGGCGGCCTCCGCCGCGTCGGACACCTCCTGCCAGCCCGGCCCGGCCGAGATCCCGGCGGTGCGCAGCGTCCTCAGGGCACGGCGCCGCAGGGTGCTGGGGATGAGGGTGTCGGCGTCCTTGCGGACGGCGGCCGTACCGGCGTCCGCGCCCGCGCGGGCGGCCTCGCGCCACCGGCCGGCGAGGTCCGTCTCGCCGCACGCCTCCAACTGCTCCGGCACGCTCGCCGAGGCCGCGACCGCGCGCAGGACGAGGGCGCGCCCCGCCTCCAGGACGCGCAGCGCGGTGGCGGCGTCGCCGGACTCCGCCGCCCACACGGCGGCCGCGACCCCACGGTCGGCCGCCGCCCGCGCGGCCTCCAGACCGTGCTCGGCGCCGATCTGGAGCAGCACGTCCTCGGCGACCTTCTCCAGCAGCCGCTCGGTCGCCTCCAGCGCCCGCTCGGTGTCGCCGGGGCCGCCGCGGCGCCGGTACTGGTCGGCCAGCTTGCGGTACACCTCCTGCGCGGTGCCGCACCCGGTGAGGTCGCCGATCTCGGCGCGGGCCGCCTCCAGTTCCGCGAGCGCCGCCGCCAGGGCCGCCGGATCGCCCCGCCGGTCGTACTCGATGTCGAGGACGAGGGCCATGCCGAGCCGCGAGCGGATGTCCTGGTCGGCGGTGACGCGGGGACCGCCGAGCGCGGCGCGCAGCTGCTCGACGTCGTCCAGGAGGCTGCCGGCGGACGGGTCGATGTACTGTTCCAGCGCCTTGCACATGGCCCCGACGGGCGCCACGATCCCGCGCAGCGCGATCGGCATGCCGGGGTGCTCCTTCGACTCGCGCAGATACATCAGCGCCCGCCGCAGCGGCGGGCCCACCGTTCCGCCGGCCCGGCCGATGGCCATGGTCCGACGCAGCTGCAGGAAGCCGAGGACGAAGAGGACGATGCTCGCCGAGCCGCTGTCCTCGGACAGCTCCTGACGCATCGCCAGGAGGCGTTCGCCGATGTCGTCGAACGCGTCGAGGTCGTCCTCGGGCGCGTCGCAGACCCGCTGGTACTCCAGGAGGGCTCGGCCCGTCTCCATGAACTCCCGGCCGGCCGTGCCCGAGGCCATGCCGTCGGCGAGCGCCGCCAGGTCGATGTCCTCGGTGAGCAGGCGCTGCGCGGCCTTGGCGTCCTCGATGTTGCCGCCGTTGAGGGAGGCACCGGAAAGCAGCGCCGCCTGGAGGACGGCCGCCACGCCCGGCGGGACGTCCTGGTCCTGTCCGGCCTGGAGCAGCGGCTTGGCCGCCTCCACCAGGTCCTCGGGGTTGCCCGTGCGCATCGCCACGCCGAAGCGGGCCAGCCCCGCCGTGGTCTGTTCCTGCCAGGAACCGCGCGGCAGCCCCTCGACCGCGCTTTCCAGCTCCTCGGGACGCAGGATGCCGGGCGCGAACAGCTCCATCAGCGGAAGCATGTCGTTCGCGGCGAGTTCCACCTGCTCTCGGATCTCCTCCTGCGCGCCGCCCATCTCCACGGGCGTGGCGTCGGGCAGGCCCTTGAGCAGTTCCATCGCCGCGCCCATGAACATCTGGAGCTGCGGCGGCATCGCGCCGGTCGCGGTGGCGAAGTTGCCCAGCTCCAGCAGGGAGTCCCGGTCGCGGGCGGTCTGCATCATCCGCAGCAGCGTGGTCCAGCGTTCCAGGTCCGGTTGGTCGGCCGGGTCGGCGGTCTCCGCCAGTTCCGTGAGCAGGGCACCGACCTCGGCGAGATCCTCGCGCAGCACGGTGCTGTCGGGTGCCATGAAGGTGGCGCCGACCGTCAGTACGTCGATCATGTCCCGCCGGCCCTGGAACGAGAGGTCCGGCAACTGCGGCACCAGGAGCCTGATCAGCAGCTTGGTGACGGCCGTCCGGGACCGCGTCTCCCGCTCGTCGACGGGTTCCTGCTCCCGGGCCTCGCGCAGCAGGACGAGGGCCTCGGCCCGGTCGGCCGTCGGGTCGGCCGACCCACCGTGCGTCGCGTCGGCCAGGTGACGGACGGCCAGCAGCGTGCCGCGCGCCATGCGCAACGCGCGCCCCCCGACCCCGTCCGTCTCCCGCTCGGCGTCGGCCAGTTCGCGCAGCATCCGCTCGGTCGCGGCCCCGTCCGGCGGCACGCCCCCCTCGCGGGCGTCGGCCCACTCCTGACTGACCGCGGTGGCCCGCCGGAACAGGTCCCGCGTCCGCGCTTCGCCCTCGTCCCCTCCGGCCGTCCCCTGAGTCCCGCTCACCGTCACGCGCGCCTCCCCGGATCCCTGTCGCCCACATACTGGCGCCGCCGCAGGGCCCGCGAGGCGGTTTCGGCCGCATTTCAGCCGCCACGACCGGGAAACAACCGTGCTGTGGGGGAGTCAGGAGACACAGGAAGCGCCCACCATCGAGGCAGGGGGCGCCCGCGGCCGCCGGGGCTACGGATCGGGGGAGGCCCTTGGCCCGCGGCCGCCCCCTGCCCAGGGCGCCAGACGCGTGTGGAACGTGGCTAGAGCCCGACCCCCACCATCACCGGCTCGTTCACCAGCGTGACGCCGA
This sequence comes from Streptomyces sp. NPDC058335, assembly GCF_042723915.1. NCBI lineage: Bacteria > Bacillati > Actinomycetota > Actinomycetes > Kitasatosporales > Streptomycetaceae > Streptomyces > Streptomyces sp. NPDC058335. The sequence continues at coordinate 291,585 of NZ_JBHXHX010000006.1, forward strand.
ACGCCTCCCGCACCCCGGCCACGACTTCCCGGGCCAGGGCCAGCAGGTCCTCCGTGGTGGCCTCGCCGCGGTTGGTGAGGGCGAGGGTGTGCTTGCCGGAGATGCGCGCGGGTCCGCTGCCGTAGCCCTTGGTGAAGCCGGCCTTGTCGATCAGCCAGGCCGCGGAGGTCTTGGTGCGCCCCTCCCCCGCCGGGTAGGCGGGCGGTACGGCGTCCTCGCCGAGCCGCTCCTTCACGCGCGCGTGGAACACCGCGAAGTCGGCGTCGGTGAGGATCGGGTTGGTGAAGAAGGACCCGGCGGACCAGGTGTCGTGGTCCTCGGGGTCCAGGACCATCCCCTTCCCCGCACGCAGCTTCAACACGGTCTCGCGGGCCTGCGTCAGCGGCACCCGGTCGCCGGGTTCCACGCCCAGCGCGCGTGCCGTCTCGGCGTACTTGACCGGCGCGGACAGCCCGTCGGCGTCCTCCAGGGCGAAGCGGACGCGCAGCACGACATAGCGCTCGGGGTCGGCCTTGAAGCGGCTGTGCCGGTAGGAGAAGGCGCATTCCTCGTTGCCGAGGGTGACCGTCTCGCCGGCGCGGCGGTCGTAGGCGATCACTTCGGTGATCGTGGCGGAGACCTCCTGGCCGTACGCGCCCACGTTCTGGATCGGGGTCGCGCCCGCCGAACCAGGGATGCCGGCCAGGCATTCGACGCCGGCCAGCCCGGCCTCGACGGTGCGGGCGACGGCGTCGGTCCACACCTCACCGGCGGCCAGCTCCAGTGTCGTACCGACGAGGTCGAAGCCGCTGGTGGCGACGCGCAGGGCGGTGCCCGCGAAGCCCTTGTCGCCGATGACGAGGTTGGAGCCGCCGCCGATGACGAGCAGCGGCGTGCCGGCGGCGTCGGCCTCACGCACGGCGGCGACCACCTCGGCGTCGGTCGTCGCGGTCACCAGCCGGGTGGCGGGGCCGCCCAGCCGGAAGGTGGTCAGCGGGGCGAGCGGGGCGTCGTGGATTTCCAGCACCCGCCCAGCCTACGAGACGGCACCGACAGCCTCGCCCGCGCACTCACCCCGACCCTGGCCATGAGTAAGGGGCGCCCCTCAAAGGAGGACGCCCCTTACCTCACCGGTCCCGGCGAGGACATCCCAAGGCCCGGACGTGCCCGCTCGGGCCGGCCCGCCTCAGGCCAGCCGTACGACCGCCCGTGACATTCCCAGCACCTTCTGCCCGCCGCTGGTCGCCGTCAGGTCCACGCGGACCGTGTTGTCGTCGAGCTTGGCGCCGATCTTGCCGCTGACCTCGATGGTCGCGCCCTGCTCGTCGTTCGGGACGACGACGGGCCGGGTGAAGCGGACGCCGTACTCGACGACCGCGCCCGGGTCGCCGACCCAGTCGGTGACGACCCTGACCGCCTCGGCCATGGTGAACATGCCGTGCGCGATGACGTCCGGCAGGCCCACCTCCTTGGCGAACTTCTCGTTCCAGTGGATCGGGTTGAAGTCCCCGGAGGCACCCGCGTACTGGACGAGGGTGGCACGGGTCACGCCGAACGACTGGGCCGGCAGCTCGGTGCCGACCTCCACGTCGTCGTAGGAGATCTTCGCGGTCATGTCAGCCCTCCTCCGCCGCGCGGGCGACGAGCTTGGTCCAGGCGGTCACGACGTGCTCGCCGGTCTCGTCGTGGACCTCGCCCCGGACGTCCACGATGTCGTTGCCCGCCATGGACTTGATCGCCTCGATGGTGGAGGTCACCGTGAGCCGGTCACCGGCCCGCACCGGGCGCCGGTAGGCGAACTTCTGGTCGCCGTGCACCACCCGGCTGTAGTCCAGACCGAGCTGCGGGTCCCGGACGACCTGGCCCGCGGCCTTGAAGGTGATGGAGAACACGAAGGTCGGCGGGGCGATCACATCGGAATGCCCGAGCGCCTTGGCGGCCTCCGGGTCGATGTATGCCGGGTGGGTGTCCCCCACGGCCTCCGCGAACTCGCGGATCTTCTCCCGGCCGACCTCATAGGGATCGGTGGGCGGGTAGGTCCGCCCGACGAAGGACTGGTCGAGCGCCATCGGCTCGGCACCTCCTGGTTGCTCTGCGTCGCTCTACTGACCGGTACTGGTCGCTCAACGACGTGAGGCCGCCCCCGATCACTCGGGGACGGCCTCACGTACGAGCCTGTAACTACTAACTATCGCGTTTCGCGATGCGCGGTGTGCGCATTGCAACGCGGGCAGTGCTTCTTCATCTCCATGCGATCCGGGTTGTTACGCCGGTTCTTCTTGGTGATGTAGTTCCGCTCCTTGCACTCCACGCAGGCCAGCGTGATCTTCGGGCGGACGTCGGTGGCAGCCACGTGAGTGCTCCTTGACGAACGGATGGGACATATACACAAAGAAGAGTAGCCGATCGAAGGACCGACCCCACAATCGGCTACTGTCAGTAGCGGTGACCGGACTTGAACCGGTGACACAGCGATTATGAGCCGCTTGCTCTACCGACTGAGCTACACCGCTTTGATGGGATCAGGTCCCGTCTCGCGACGGGAACCTCACCCACCAGAGCCCCAATACGGAATCGAACCGTAGACCTTCTCCTTACCATGGAGACGCTCTACCGACTGAGCTATTGGGGCGAGCGATGAAGACATTACACGGTCCGCAGCCGTTCACCCAAATCCGTTTACCCGGCCCCGTCCGACCCCGTTCCGCCCAGGCGGCACAAGGCTCCTGAGCCCCTCGGACCCACCGGACCACACCGGTACGACTATTGCGCTCCTCCCCGTCGGCTCCGGACGGCCGCCCTAGGCTCGACTCACTCTGTGTGATCTTGCCCGAGCCCTCGGGCACCGAGCCCCCACTCTCTGCCGAGCCCCTGGAGCGCGATGCCCGACAGCCAGCCGCAGCCGCCCCCGTCCTCCGGTACGCCCGGAGGCTCCCCGGACGGGCGGCCGGACCCCGGCACCCTCCTGCTGTGCGGCGCCCGCCTCACGGACGGCCGGACCGTGGACGTACGGCTGGGCCGTGGCCGCATCGAGGCGGTCGGCACCGCAGGCAGCCTGACGGCCGGCCCCGCCCACACCCCCGGCACCCGCCTGGACCTCGGCGGCTACCTCCTCCTCCCCGCCCCCGCCGAACCCCACGCCCACGCCGACATCGCCCTCTCCGCGGACACCGACGGCCCCGTCTCGTACGCCCCCGAGGACGTGCAGCGCCGCGCCACGGAGGCCGCACTGCTGCAACTCGGGCACGGGTCGACGGCGTCCCGCGCGCACGTCCGCGTCGGCGACGTCCAGGGGCTCGGCGCGCTGGCGGCCGTCCTCCAGGCCCGGCGCTCGCTGCGCGGCCTGGCCGAGCTGACGACGGTGGCGATGCCCCGGCTGCTCACCGGGGCGGCGGGCGCCGACGGGCTCGCGATGCTGCGGGACGCGCTGAAGATGGGCGCCTCGGTGGTGGGCGGCTGCCCGGACCTGGACCCCGACCCGACCGGCTACGTGGAAGCCGTCCTGGAGGTCGCCTCCGAACACGGCTGCCCCGTAGATCTGCACACCGACGCCGCCGACCCGGCCCGGCTCGCCCGGCTGGCCGCCATGGCGGGCGGCCTGCGCCCCGGCGTCGCCCTCGGCCCCTGCGCGGCCCTCGCCCGCCTCCCCGCCGAGTCCGCGGGCCGCACCGCCGACCAACTCGCCGCGGCCGGCATCACGGTGGTGTGCCTCCCCCAGGGCGGCTGCGGCGCCACGGACCGCCGCGGGACTCCTCCCGTACGGCTGCTGCGCGCGGCCGGCGTCCGGGTCGCGGCCGGCAGCGGCAGCCTGCGGGACGTCTCCAACCCGGTCGGTCGGGGCGACCCGCTGGAGGCGGCGTACCTCCTCGCCTCCCGCCACGGCCTGCGCCCGGAGGACGCCTACGACGCCGTCAGCACGTCTGCGCGGGCGGCGCTGGGCCTCCCGGAGGTCCGGGTGGAGGCAGGCTTCCCCGCCGATCTGCTGGCCGTCCGCGGCGACCGCCTGGCTGGCGCGCTCTCGCTGGCGTACAGCCGGATCGTGATCCACCGGGGCCGGGTGGTGGCGCGCACCAGCGCGGTGCGCGAGTACTGCGACTCGGCGGCGGCAGCGGAGCTGGGGCTGCCGCGGCAGGGGCGGGGGACCTAGTCGTAGGGCGCGGGGGGCGTCGTTCTCCCGCCGGGACGGCCGGGCCGGACAGCGCGGGGCCCCGGCCGGGCGTACGGTCGAGGGCATGCGCATTGTCATCGCCGGGGGTCATGGTCAGATCGCACTGCGGCTGGAGCGTCTGCTCGCCGCACGCGGAGTCGAGGTCGCGGGCATCGTCCGCAAGGCCGAACAGAGCGACGACCTGCGGGCCGTCGGCGCCGAACCGGTCGTCCTGGACCTGGAGTCGGCGTCCACGGAGCAGGTCGCGGAGGTCCTGCAGGGCGCGGACGCGGCGGTGTTCGCGGCGGGCGCGGGCCCGGGCAGCGGAACGACCCGCAAGGAGACCGTCGACAAGGGCGCGGCGGTCCTGTTCGCGGACGCGGCGGTACGCGCGGGCGTACGCCGCTTCCTCGTCGTCTCCTCCTACGGCGCCGATCCCGACCACCAGGGCGACGAGGTCTTCGACGTCTACCAGCGCGCCAAGGGCGAGGCCGACGCGTACGTCCAGGGCCTGGACGGTCTCGACTGGACGATTCTGCGCCCCGGTTCACTCACGGACGACGCGGGCAAGGGCCTCGTCCGGCTGGAGGCGCGGACGGGCCCCGGGTCGATCCCGCGCGACGACGTGGCCGCCGTCCTCGCGGAACTGCTCGACACCCCGGCGACGGCCGGCCTGACCCTGGAACTGGTCTCCGGGTCGACGCCCGTACCGGTGGCGGTGAAGTCGGTCGCGGGCAACTGAGCGCGCTGCCGGGCGCCTTGCCGACGGCGTTCAGAACAGCGGCAGTTGGCCGGGGATGCCGGACACCACGTACCCGTCCAACGAGGGCTGGGCGGCACCCAGTTGCGCCGTGCTGCGGGATCCGGGGCAGGAGGTCAGCCGGCCGTTCTCGCGCGCGCCGGGCGGGTCGTGGCGGGCGAACCGTCCGGCGACCACGGCGATCTCCCGACGGCACTCGGGGCAGGTTCTGCGACGGCTGGACATGGAGTCAGTCTGCCCCAGTGCGCCACACGGGTACCGCGCGACAACGTACGCCCCGCTCGCCGCGCGCAACTGCCGTCCCCTCCCTAGCATCCCTACATGTGGCACATACCTTCGAGGAACTCGTGGCGAAACAGCGCGCGGCCGACGAGGCTCACGCGAGGGTCCTGCACCTGCGGGACACCTACGGCGCGCCTACGGCAGCCCCCTGGTCCCAGGCCCAGACCGACACCTACGAGACCGCCTGGCGTGCCTGGCGCGATCTCGCCCGCGACACCCAGGCCGCGCTCACCGACTACGCCAAGGACGAGGGCAGGCCCCGCAACGCCGTCGAAGCGGACGTGAGGAGAGCCGCGAAGACCCCGGAGGAGGCACCGGGGACGGCGTTGGGAGAGCCACCGCCCGGCGACCGATGAGCCCGGCCGGGACCATGTCCGACGTCGGCAACCAAGAAGAAGCCTCAAAAAACGAAGCAGACCCCCTCCGCTCTGCGTTTCCGCAGTTCGGAGGGGGTCTCACTCAGCGTGGCGGCGCCAGGATTCGAACCTGGGAAGGCTGAGCCGGCAGATTTACAGTCTGCGCAAGAGCGCCAGCCTATCTGTGCCTTGACCTGCTGCTTTGCCTATCGGTGATCGAGACTCAGGGCATCTCGTCCACGTACCGTCCAGATCTTGAGAGTGCCCGCGTGATGTGCCTCGGAACTGTACGTCCTGGAGAGGCGTCAGTGTCTGCGGATCCGAAACGGCGACAAGACGACGCAACCATGCAACCGAGTCACAGCCGTCGGCAGGAAGGGGCAGGCGTGGGCTTGGCGGACTGGGGCGATGTCCCGACATGGATCGGAGCGGGCGGTGCAATCGGGGCGGCGGTCTTCGCGTACCAAACGATCACGAGCCAGCGGCGGCAAATCGGCGAACAGCGGTCGTTTATTGCCGAGCAGTCGCGGTTCATGGGCGAGCAACAGCAGAACCTGGAAATGGAGCGTGCAGAGCTGCGCGCTGCGGCGGAGGATCGACGGTCGACGCAGGCCCGGCGAGTACGCATGCACGAGCGTCGGGCTGGTGCCACGACCGACGGACAGGGCGCAGTTGTCCCTGACGATCACTGGGTGGTCACGGCACACAATGAGAGTGACGTGCCCGTACACGATGTCGAAGTCCGATTCGGCAGCGCGCACACCGCTGCAGAGGTCCACGAGTGGCGTGGCCACTGGAACCAATCGGTGGAGTCACGAGGGGAGCGGCTGACGCTGCCCGTGCACGTACTCGGGCCAGGACGGGCTGCGCGATTCTTGTCGCAGCACTGGTCGCCGACGACTCTGCACAACAACCGTCCCACCCTGTACTTCACCGACGACAACGGCGTCCGCTGGATGCTGGACTCCTACGGGAAGTTGGACGAAGCCCCCGCTCCTGGGGCCTCGTGAAGGGTGCCGTCCGCGATGGGCGTGCGCCCCATAGACCTCTGCACCGACCTGGAGACCGTCTCTGAGCAAATGGCTTACACGAACACGGGGACACTGGCATTATATCTCCATGAGAACCATGCTAATCGATTGCAACTACCCTATCGAGGATTCTCTAGAGGTTAGTTTCGCGTCGACAGTCTCCTGCTACGACTTCGATGTAGTCCTGTGGGACATCGAAGGAACATTCGAGCACTACAACGATATCTGCAGAAAGGAACAAGGCCTGCCCACGCTTAATGATGGGCAATCCAGGCAGTTTCTGGAGGCTATTCAACGACGACGCGATGAGTTTGCAGAAATCCTGAGACTGGGCAGGGCCCTGGTTATTTTCCCGGGACGGAAACACGAAATCCTGAATCCTACCGGCGAACGGGATTCCGGTACCGGAAGGAATAGGGTCGAGACCCGAAAAGTGGCACCGATCAGCTTTCATCGGGCTCTCCCATTTGAACTGGAGATATCTCCAGGCGCAGGGGTTGAGGTTGAAGCGTTGCCAGGACCACTTCAGGCTCTCTGGCGAGAGACTCAGGGATATTGGGTGTACAGAGGAGTCCTCAAGAAGTACCCCGGTTCGCCCGCTTTCAAGATTGCACAAACCGATAACACGGTTGGATCCTACGTTAGATACAAAGATGGAGGAATCCTCGCAATCCTTCCTGAACCCTACTGGGATCCCACTGGGGGTGAGGAGGGAGACGAGGAGTCAGATGTCAGCGCCACAGAACAAGAACACTCTTCCACGCCTGAGCGTTTGCACGCTTGGCTGCGCAGCCAGATGCAACAGGAAACCGAAGACGCTCCCGTTTGGGTCGCCGATTTTTCCTTCCCTGAGATGCGAGCCCTCGATGACCAGTTGTCGACGCTGCAAGATGAACTCAAGGAACTCCTCGAAAAGATTGATAAAATCAAGGCATCACAGGCAGGGGAAGGGAAATGGAAGCGTCTGCTATACAGCCAAGGTGGCGTCCTAGAGTCTGAAGTCGAGCGAGCCCTAGAAACTCTCGGCTTTGAAATCCTACCTACTGTGCAGGGCAGGGCTGACATTCGCGTAAAATCGGGGGACTCTCAGGCTGTCGTCGAGGTCAAGGGAATCAGCAAGAGTGCTGCCGAAAAGCATGCCGCACAATTGGAAAAATGGGTCTCTGAGGAGATCATTGCCGGAGAGTCGACCCCGAGAGCCATTCTCGTTGTCAACGCGTGGCGTGAGAAAAGTCTGACTGAACGAACGCAACCAGCCTTCCCGGCTCAGATGCTCGCCTACAGCAAAAGCAAGGGTCACTGTCTAGTGACGAGCACTCAGTTGTTGCTGATGGCCCGAACTGCCATGACTGATCCCACGAAGGCTGAGGCAATCAGAAAAGAATTGCTAAGCACGGTTGGCACCGTGCCAGGCTGGGACCTGCCAAGTCCGCTGATCATTGAGACGGAAGACGCCGTGACTATCGAAGCGCCAGAGACGGATCAGACGTGAAAAGGAGCCGCGGCCTAGCGACGCCTGTCTCTGCCAACGGGGACGCGAGACTAGGCGTCGGCTTTACCGCGCGGGCTCGCCGCTGATGATGCGGGTGCCCACCCCCGCTACGCTGGTACGCACCACGGCAGAACGGAGAGTGTTCCGCGCATGGGCCCGAAGACGACGAAGGTCTACGAAACGCTCCGCGAACGGCTCGCCTCAGGCGAGTACGCCCCCGGTACCAAGTTCCCGTCCGAACGCACCCTGAGCGAGGAACTCGGCATCGGCCGAACGGCGCTGCGCCAGGTGCTTGCGCGTCTCGTCTCCGAGGGTGCGTTGGAGGTTCGCGGACGGAGCGCGTACCGCGTACCGGGACCGGTGAGTGTGCAGACCCCAGAAGGGCTCGAACCGTGGCGCATCCACGGTGAGCGCGACCTCTACGACAACCGGTGGGTGAAGCTCCAACTCTGGGATGTTGAGCCACCCGGGGTAGAGCGGTTCGAGCATCACGTGGTGAAGCTGCACCACGTCGCGATTACGGCCGTCGTGGACGACCAGGACCGCGTGCTCATGATGTGGCGGTATCGCTTCGTCCCGCAGCAATTCGGCTGGGAGCTCCCCGGCGGCATCGTGGACGAAGGGGAGGATGCCGCCGAGACGGCGCTCCGGGAAGTCGTGGAAGAGACCGGTTGGCGACCGAAGTCGCTGGAGCACGTCGTCACCTATCAGCCCATGATCGGGATGGTCGACTCACCACACGAAATCTTCGTGGGCTACGGGGCTGAACAAGTCGGTACGCCGACCGACCTCGAAGAAGCCGGCCACATCGAGTGGGTGCCCCTCGCAGACATTCCGGGTCTCATGGCGCGCGGTGACCTGATGGGTTCCGGAACGCTGGTCGCACTGCTCCACATTCTGGCAAACCGCGGAAAGCCGGGGGTCACAGCCGCGCACTGAGCAGGTCGACACGGCGGCGCTGCCGCACCGAACCAGTGCGGCCGGCCAACAGGCGCGCCTGCCGCAGGTGCGTTTGGGCGTCGTCGTACTCGGCTCGCGCCAGGTGGGCCTGTGCCAGGTCTGTGTGTAGCCCTGCTCGCGCACGGACGAAACTGGGGTCTGCGATCTCCAGAGCTGCATAGAGGCTGCCGACCGCATCGGTCTCACCGAGCAGGGCGAGCACGTTGCCCTGCCATCGAGCCAGGTGGGCGCCGTTCAGGAAGATGCTCAGCATGTCCGGGTCGCGGTCCTCAGGTCCCGGCGGAATGACCTCCATGGCCGCATCGAGAGCGCGCTTGGAGTCGTCCACCATTCCGGCATGGCCGCACAGCTCCGCTTCTGCGGCGAGCAGCCACGCCCGGAGCCGGGGCGAGCCGTGCCCGCCGAGGGTGCGTTGCGCATCCCGAATCAGGTCGACACCGAGCGCCGGCCGTCCCGCCTCGCGGAGCACGTACGCCTGCTCTGCTTTGGCGTGGGCAAGGTACATCGGGGCCTCGGCATCATGCGCCGCTCGCTTCGCCAACTCGTAGTGACGCCAGGCCCGTTCGACTGCACCCGAGTCAATCGCTTGCCACGCCGCCAGGGTTGACGCACCGGCGAGTGCGAGGGCGACGGGACGGCGCGCGTTCGGCAGCACGGCGAAGTTCAGCGCGTCTTCGAGCGCAGCGAGGTGCCCCGTCATCTGGTCGACGAGACCGGACGCGCCACGCTCCCGGTCCATGGTGCGCAGCAACTCCGTCTGTGCGTTGAACGCCTGCACCATGGATCCGCTGACGCTGCTGGCCGAATCGATCCTGCTCAGCAATTCGTCGTAGCCATCTGCTGCCGGTGCGGGAACCGCCGACGCGGTCCCCCTCAGCTCAGCGTCCGTGACACCGAGAATCTGCCGCAGGACAGTCGCGTAGCGGTCCGAGATGGTGCGCTTGCCGTTCTCCCACTCGGACACGTACACCCGCAGGCTCGCGGTGGACGCAACGTCGGTGACGTGCTGCCGGGCATACCGCTCGATCTCCCGGACCAATCGCTCTTGGGACCAGCCTCGCGCCGTTCGCGCGCCTCGAAGTCCTGTGCTCACAGACCACCGTCCGGCGATAGCTCCATACCCCAACCATCCCAGCATGCCGGACGTTGCCGCAGGTCAACAGGGGTTAACAGGACGGAAGTTAAGCCCTGTTGGCTACCGGGGACCCCGCCTCGAACTGTCTCCTAGAGGTGCACCGCGAGGACGGATCGCCACCCAAATCAGCGAACCACCTTGACTCTGGTGCGCACCAGATGCAAGCTACTGGTGCGCACCAGATTAAGGGCTAGTCCCGGAATCGCGGCGCGCAAGAACGTCCGGAGGAAAGCGCCCGCAGGGGTGCCAGTACAAAGGCAGCGTCGGTTACTTGAGAACTCAACAGATTGTCAGACGACGGGGTGTGAGTCCCCGTCTCCGCAGCGGCCCGGGTGACGGCCGCAGGCGGCCACTTCGCGGCAGGTGAACCAGTCCTGTCCCGCGTGCCAGCTCTGGAGAACAGCCCTGGGGATCATCCCTCCGCCACCGGAGGTCAACCGTAGGGGTGCCACCTGGTACGCGCCGCCCTGCTGGCGTCAGAGCAGTGACGATGACGCGCCCGATTCCCCGGCTCGGGACCGGTCCCCCTGGATGGCGGACCGGTGAAGCCGTGTCCCTTCGACAGAGGAGTCCCGATGAGCCAACGACAGCTTTGGGTGTCGCCGTGATGGACCGGCCGGCGTCGCCTGTGCAGTAGCTCGGTCCTCCCGTATCCAGCTTTCGCGGCGGCTCACGCTGCGCCGGTTGCCTCCCCCGCCCGTCCGGTCCCGCACTTTGCGGAGTCCGTACGGGCGGGGTTGAGGGGAGCCGGATATTCCGACCCCAACGGCAAGCGCCCCCGGTGCTGTAACACCGGGGGCGCGGTTCGGGCCGTTGCCACCTTGCAGGGAGAACACGACCCTATGAAGCACATCGTGACTGTTCAGGAAGCTGTTACCGCATTCGCGGACTGGATGGAGCCCACCGACTCCGAGTTGGACGCGATCGAGGCTGAGATGCTGGGCATCCTCGCGGACGTCGAGGCGCTGGACGTGCAGATCGCCCTGCTCGACCAGGCGCCCACCGAGCTGGACCAGCGCCGGGTGCGCCGCGATCGCCGCCGCGTGTTGTCCGAGCGGGCGGTGCTCGCCAACCGCGTCGTCTCGGGTGCGGTGGCGTGATGGCGCGGGAGCTCCGAGCGCAACTGTCTGCGAGTCAGAGCGGCTGGCGGTTGTACGTGGTGGTACGAGGCTCGCTCGATCCGTGGCCCGAGCACAGCTTCGGCCCCGGTGAGCGGGTGCCGACGTTCACGGAGCGGGCGCAGGCGCTCACGGCGCTGGGGTTCGTTCAGGCGCCGGCGGCTGAGTGGGAGTGGACGGAGTTCAGCACGGACCCCGCCGACCCCGCCTCGCCGGTGTGGCTGCTCGCCTCCGTCTGGGTGCGTTCACGGCAGGAGGCTGCCGCGTGAACAGTGTTCAGATCCGTTCAGCGGAGCGTGCCCTGTCGGTCGGGACGTGGTTGATCGTGTGCGGCGCGATGCTGTACTCCATCCTCACCGTCACCCCGCTCATGTCCGCCCACACCCCCGCCAAGTGGGGGTGGACGGCACCGATCCTGCCGCTCGTCGTGGACGCCGCAGTGGTCATCGTGGTCCGACTCGACTCCGTCCTTGCCCGCCTCGGTGGGCACGGTGGACGGTGGCCGATCATGCTCCGGTGGATGACCGGCACCATGACCCTCGCCCTGAACACCGCCGACTCCGCACTAAAGAAAGACCTGGTCGGCGTGGCCATCCACTCCGTGGCGCCGCTGCTGCTGATCGTCACCGCCGAGACCGGACTCGCCTACCGCCGCGCCATCACCGCCGCCGTCACCGCGCTGGAGGCACAGCAGCGGGCCGAACGCGAAGCAGCCCAGCAGACCGCGAGCGAACGAGCAGAGGCCGCCCGCCGGGAGGCACGCGAGGAGCGCGAGCACGCCGCGAACCTGGCACGTGAACAGCGTGAACACGAAGCCCGCCTCGCCGCGGAAGCCACGGAGCGCGAGGAGCGCCGGCGGCGGGAGGAGCGCGAGGAGCGGGCCGCCCGCGAGGCTGCCGAACGCGAGGCGCGTGAACACGCTGAGCGCGAGCGTGAACAGCAGCGGGCCGACCGTGAACGCCGTGAGCGCGAGGGCGCCGAGCGCCGCGAGCGTGAGCGTGCCGAGCAAGCCGAGCGTGAACGCCGTGAACACGCCGAGCGCGAGGAACTGGCCGAGCGTGAACGCGCTGCGCTGCTGGCCCTTGGACCGGCCAAGGAGAAGTTCCCCGAGGACCGGGCCCGCCGGCTCGTGAAGGCGGCGTTCGAGTCCGGGTTGCCGGTGCGGGCCGCCGCCGAGCTGTGCGGCTGGTCGGTCGGCTGGGTGTCCACCCGCTACGCCGAGTACCGCGACCCCGACACCGGCGGTGCTGAACTCGCCATCGCGAGCCGGTGATGGCCTCCATCCCGGTCTACGTCTGGCGCCTGGCGCCGGACGGCTTGGCCACCCGCCGCCAACTCCGCACGAAAGGGCTGAGGCCCGGTGGTCATGACGTGGTGGCGCAGATCGAGCGGCCCCGCCGCCGACGCGGCCCGCTGGTCGCCTACCTCTACGAGATCGACAAGGCCAAGCCGATCCGGCCGATGACGCCCGCGAAATGGGCGGCCCTGTCCAAGGCCAACACCGCGCGCCGTACCTGCCCCGAGTGCGAGCGGGATGCCGGCTACGTCATCCCCGCCTCGCTCGGTATGTGCGTGCCCTGCGCCTACCCCGACGACGAACAGCGCGCCGCTTAAGCCCCGTTGGCAGGCCCGGCCAATCGCCTCCTACAGCCCTGGCCGGGCCCTACTCCCGTGAAGGAGTGCAAGCAGCATGACGGAAGTCAGCATCGAACCGGTAGCCGTACAGGCCCCGCCGGACACACCGCCCCCGCCCCCGCAGACACCGCCCGTACCGGCTCCGGCTGCCGAGGAGGTGGACCACACGCCCGGCGGCTGGCCGGTCGTCCCGCTTGCTCTGTCGGGCACGAACACCACCGTGGGTATGGTCGCCGCCGCCTCGCTGGCCGGCGGCCCGATCGCCGCGGCCGTCGCCATGACCGGCGCCGTTGCCCTCGGAATAGCTGCGGCCACCCGCAGCCGCAAACCCAGCCCGCGCCGCGAGGCACGCCGGGCTGCCGCCCGCACCGCCGGTCGTACCGCCGCAGCCCGCACCACCGGGACCGGTGGCAACCGGGCCGCCGGGCACCGCGCGGGCCGCTCGAGTGCCGGTGGGTCGGGCAAGGTGCCCGGCCAGCACCGCCGCAGTCCCACAGCCCGGACCGCCGGCCCGGCCGGCAGCAAGAGCGGCCGGACCGGCACCGGCCAGTCCAGCCGGACGCCGCAGGGTAAGACGGGTATCCGCTCCGGGTTCGGCAGTAAGGCCGCGGGCCGGGCCGGACAGGTCAAGGCGCTGAGGGATGCGCAGAAGGCCGCGGGCGGTTCGCGCGCTGAGCGCCGGGCGCAGAAGACCGCAGCCCGCCGTGCGGTCGCGGACGCCCGCCGCAACACCAACACCCCTGCCAGCAAGGCCCTGTCGGGCGGGAAGGGCGGTCTGGCCGGGCACCTGCTGGGTGGCACCGGGCGCAAGGCGCGCAACCTGCGGGACGCGGCCGTCGCCAAGCAGCGTGCCAAGCGGGATGCCGCGGCCGGTCGGCAGGTGGACTCCCAGCGCGGTGTGTTGCGCAAGGCGCCCGCCCGCAAGGCCGCCCGACAGGCGTGGCGCCGGTCGGCGGCCCGCTTCCACCGCCGCCGCCTGCTCGCCGCCCTGCTCGCCTTGCCTCTCGGTCTGCTCGGGTTTCTGACGAGCCCGATCGGCCGCAAGCTCCGCATTCCCTGGCTGGTACACCCCGGCCGTCGCCTCTACCAGCGGCTCACCGGCGCCGCCGCCGAGGAGCGGGCGGCGCGGGATGAGGAGATCCGCGCACAGCAGCGCGAGCAGGAAGCCGCCGCGGACGCCGAGGCCGCCGAGGACGGCGCCGAGGGCATCGCCGACCAGGTCGAGCGGCCCGCAGACAGCACCCCCACCCCCAGCACGTCTCAGATCGAGGGAGGACCGTCCGTGTCCGGTTTCAAGTTCGAGGACCACGCCACCGACATGCAGGCCGCCGCACTGCTCTACGAGCCGGACGGCTGCATGGAGATCCTCGCCATGGTCGAGGGCCTCCCGGAAGCGCTGCGCATGGTCGCGCACGTGATGCAGATCCTCGCGGAGCGCTCCGACTCGGAGTTCCCGCTGGAGAAGGAAGTCGCCGGCGGCTTCAACGACATCCACGAGCTCCTGCGCAAGGCCGCCGAGGGCGCCGAGGAACTCCCCGCCATCTTTCGCCGCGTCCACGCGCAGGACATCGCCCGGCACGAGGACCCCCGCAACGGCACCGAGGCAGAGAAGGGCTGGAACGTCTGACATGAGCGCCACCGCCACGAAGAACACCAGTAGTGGCCCGGTGCTGGACTGGACCGCCGGTCACGGACCCGTGACCGGCGCCCTGTCCGCCACCACCGGAGCCTTCGCCATCGCCACCACCGGCGCCGCAACCGGCATGCCCCCCGGCTGGGCACTCGCCGTCGGCGCCGCCGGAGCCATCGGCCACACCGTTGCCGGCCTGCGCAACCGCAACGCCGGCCGGACCCTGGCCACCCATGCCGCGTCCTGGCTGGTCGGGGCCGGCTGGACGACCTGGGCCATGACCCACGGCCCGCTCACCTGGGCCGCCCTCGGCTCGCTCGCCACCATCGGCATCGGCATCGGTGCCGCCGCCCGATCGTCGGCGCTGTTCGAGGAGGCGCGGGAAGAGGAGGCGCTCGCCGCCGAACTGCGCCAGGTCGCCGCGGAACTGTCCGCGGAGCGCCGGGCGATCGCCGCGGAGTGGGTGGAGCGCATTCAGCGGATCTGCGGCATCACCGTGCGCGTGCTCGGTGTCGAGCAGTGGCCGACCGGGGCCGGCTACTCCCTCGACCTCGAACCGGCCGGCGGCATCACCTACCACCGCATCGCCCAAGACTCCGCCCGCCTGTCCGCCGATGCGCGCCTGCCGCACGGCTGCACCGCGGTCGCCTCCCCCGGCATCCACCAGGGCCGCGTCATCGTCGACGTGACCACCGTCAACGTCCTGATGGAGGAACGCACCTACCCCACCGACTACAGCACCTTGTCCCTGCTCACCGGGATTCCGTGGGGCTACCGGACCAACGCGGAGAACGTCCTGGCGTACCTGCGCGAGCAGTGCGCGCTAGTCGTCGGCCCGACCGGATCGGGCAAGACCAACATGGTCCACACGATCCTGGCCGGGTTCGCCCGCGCCGAAGACGTGCTGACCTGGGTGATCGACCTCAACTCCGGCTCCGCCGGCCTGCCCTGGGTTCTGCCCGCGCTGAACGGTGAGATCAAGCGCGAGGACGGCAAGCCCGTCCGGCCCGGCGTGGACTGGCTCGCCGGCACCTACGACGAAGCCGTGCTCATGCTCGATGCCGCGGTGAAGGTGGCCAAGCAGCGCAAGATGGCCTACCAGGACCTGCTGTCCAAGGCGAACACCGACCTGCTGCCGATCAGCCCCCAGATTCCCCAGATTGAGCTGGTCATTGACGAGGGTGCCGAGATCCTCGCGAGCAGCGATCGGGCGCTGCGCAAGCTCGCGGAGAAGATCCTGGAGGTCATCCGCATCGCCCGCGCCATGGGCGTACGCACCGTCCTGACCGCCCTAGGGGCGACCGGGTCGGTGCTGGGCAACCTGATGATCCGGCGCGAGGCCAAGGTGCGCGTCGCCCTGACCGGCGGCGAGACCGAGGGCATGGACCTGGGCAAGATGTTCCCCGGCACCCGCGGCCTGCGCGTCGACCAGGCCCCCTACAAGGGCGCCGGGTTCATGGGCACCCCCGAATCCCCCGCCGGGCTGTTCAAGGCCTGGCGCATCCTGCCCAATCAGATCCGCGAGATCATCGCCGCCACCTCCGACCGACACCCCACCCTCGACGCCGTGTCCGCCAAAGCCGCCGGCCCGGACTACGCGCGGCGCTGGGATGCGGAACGCACCGCGTGGATGCGCGACCACCCCGCCATCGACGACAACCCGCGGCCCGACGCCGAGGCGCGGCCGGCCGGGGGCGGGTTGAACCTTTCCGCCCTACGCGGCGAGACGGCTCCGGTGTCGGAGGAAGAGGAGTTGGCGCGCCGCTTCCGCGAGCAGATCGACGCACAGTTCGCCACCACACCAGACCCCGACGCCACTCCGGAGCCGCCGGCCCGGCCGGGCGGGCTGAACCTGTCGGCACTGCGGGGCGAGCAGGACAGCCCCGCGCAGCGCGCCGCACTCAACGTCCTCATCGCCGCCGGCCCCGAGGGCACCGGCGCCTCCGCCATCGCCCGCGTCCTCGCCGACGACTACGGCACCACCCGACAAACGGTCGTCGGATGGCTCAAGACCTGGGTCGAAGACGGCACCGCCGTACGCATCGGAGAGGGCACCAAAACCCGCTACGTCCACCGCCGCCACACCACCGGACAGCACCCGCAGGACTGATCACTTGTCGCCTGTCGCCCCACCTCCGGCAAGAGCCCGCACCGACCCTCTACGGGCCCGGAAACGGCTTGTGACCTGGGAGGCGACAAGCGACAAGACAAGACAAGCGACAAGCCGCACGACAGGAGAGACGACAAGCCAGACGACAAGCACACCCACCCACCGCACGGGCCCGCCCCACCTCTTGGCGCGGGCCCGCGGCACACCCCGAGGGAGCCAGAAATGCGCCAGCACACCCCGCGAGGCCAGATCGCCCCACACATCCCCGCCGACGTCTTCCAGCGCGCACAGGCGACCGGACAGCCGGTCGTGTTCGTCGTCAACGACCGGCCCGCGGCCGGTGTCGAGTGGCGGCGGCTACTGCTGCCCTTCGCGATCGCCGGCGCCACCGTCGCCGGCGGCTGGGGACTGGTCGCCGCCCTGTGCTTCCTGCTCGACACCGCCGCCCACACCGCCACCGTCATCGCCGGCGCCGCCGGACCCATCGGCATCGGCGGCATGACCCTCAAACTCGCCCGCACCAAGGGCGCCTAGCTACGCCAAGGGCGGCCCCCGTTCTCGCCAAAGTCCGGGGCCGCCCTTGCCCAACCTGCCCACTACAGACCTGTTGGAGGTCATCCAGCATGACGCAACCCACCGACATTCGGCGAGTCTTACCGCCAGCCGCACCCACCCCCTCGGCGGGAGCTCCGGCGGCACTCCGCATGCGGTTCTACCTGACCACGCACAAGCGGCACTGGCTGCGCCTCACCGATGTGCCGCTGTTTCTGAAGTCCGAGCACTGGAACCGTGCTGTCAAGTGGGACGAAGCCCAAGGTCCCTACGCCCTCGACTCCGGCGGCTTCATGGAGCTCAAGGACAAGGGCACATGGACCCGCACGCCCCGCAAGTACGTCGATGACCTGCGCCGCATCTGGGAGCACGTCGGCCCCTACGACTGGGCCGCCCCTCAGGACTGGATGTGCGAGAAAGCGATCATCGAAGGCGGTTGGTTCGGCGGGCAGTACTTCGTCGGCACCCACCTCAGCGTCGCCGAGCACCAGCGGCGCACGGTGAACAACTTCCTCGAACTGCGTTCCCTCGCCCCCGACCTGCGCATAGCGCCGGTCATCCAGGGCGACAACGTGCCGGCCTACGAGCGGTGTGTGGAGCTGTACGAGAAGGCTGGCGTCGACCTGCGGGCCGAACCGGTCGTCGGCCTGGGCTCGGTGTGCCGGTTGCAGTCCACCCGCCAGGGCGCCGCGATCGTCACCGCCATGGCCGCGCACGGCTTCAAGCTCCACGGCTTCGGCTTCAAGATCCTCGGCCTGGAACGCGTCGGCCACCTACTCGCCTCCGCCGACTCCGCAGCCTGGAGCTCCCACGCTCGCCGCCGGCCGCCGCTGGCCGGCCACACCCACAAGAACTGTGCCAACTGCATCGACTACGCCCTGAAATGGCGCGAGCGCGTCATCAACGCCATCCCCACACACCACCAGATGCTCCTGACCGACCGGAGCGCAGCATGAACCAGACCCTCCTGAACGCCGCCCTCGAAGCCGCCGGCCGCGACTGGCATGTGTTCCCCCTGCGCCCTGGCACGAAGCGCCCCGCCCTGCACGGCGAGACTGCCTGCCCCGGCACCGGCCCCTGCGAGCAGGGACACGCGAAGTGGGAGGACCGGGCGACCACCGACCCGGACCGCATCCGGGCCACCTGGTCGCACGGTGCGTACAACGTCGGCATCGCCACCGGCCCCTCCCGGCTGCTGGTCGTCGACCTGGACATGCCGAAGGACAAGAGCAGTTCGGACGCGCCTAACGGCGCGACGACCTTTGCAGCGCTCTGCGAGCGCGCCGGCCACCCCGTCCCGGACACCTACCGGGTGCCGACCGCGAGCGGTGGAGAGCACCTGTACTTCGCCGCCCTGCCCGGTGTCCGGCTGGGCAACACCGCGGGCACCCTCGCACCGTTGGTAGATACCCGCGCCTGGGGCGGCTACGTCGTCGCCGCCGGCAGCACCACCCCCACCGGCACCTACACCGCCGCCAACGACACCTCCGCGGCGCCACTGCCGGGCTGGTTGCTGGAGTTGCTGCAACCGGCCCCGGCCGCGCGTCCGGTCGCGGCGCTGCGGCTGCCCGCGGTCGACGGCAGCCGCGTCGCCCTGGCCGCGCTGGAGGCCGAGTGCGCGGTCGTGGCCACGGCACCGGAGATGCAGCGCAACAACACGTTGAACCGGTGCGCATTCAAGGTGGGGCGGTTCGTCGCGTGGGGCGACCTCCCCCGGCACGTGGCCGAGGAGGCCTTCCAAGGGGCGGGAGAGGCCGTAGGACTCACCGCTGCCGAGTGCCGCGCCACCATCCGCAGCGCCCTGGACAGCTCCATCCGCAAAGCCCGGCCCAGGGACGCGGCATGAGCACCCCACTCCCCCTCCCCTTGGAAGGCCAACCCCCCGCCACCACCGGCCCAAACGCCGCCGAACGCACCGGACATCCGGCGGCTGTGGGCGAGCCGAAGGGCGCCGCCCGCCAGGGCGTCCTGTCATCCCTTCGCCCTGACCCGCACCCCGAATCCGAGCCCGAACCGGGCCCGTTCCGGGTCCTGGTCACCGGCTCCCGCGACTGGCCCCACCCCGAGCAGGTGCACCGCGAACTCTCCGCCGCACGCCAGACCGCCACGGGCCCTCTCGTGGTGGTCCACGGCGCCTGCCCGACCGGCGCCGACCGGGCCGCAGCCGACTGGACAGCGCACATGCGCCGCGTCGGCCAGCTCAGCGTGACAGCCGAGGCCCACCCTGCCGACTGGCAGCGCCATGGCAAAGCGGCGGGCCCCCGTCGCAACACGGCCATGGTCCGCGCAGGTGCCGACCTGTGTCTGGCGTTCATCCACAACGCCTCGCCCGGCGCGACCCACGCAGCCCGCACCGCCGAAGCCGCCGGCATCCCGACGCTGCGCTACACCACGACCGCCACCGCCCCGCACCCCGGCGACCCCACACCGGAGCGGCCGGGCATCCGCATCTACGCCCCTCCGCTCTACCGCGACCACGACGACGGCGCCCGCTGGTCGACCCGCACCGCCGACACCCCCACCGCCGCCTACGCCTGCCCCTGCGGCCAGACGTGCACCGCCATCGGACACGGCTCCGTAAGCGTCCTGGTCGCCGCGTACGACGCCCACAAAGCCGCCTGCCCCGGGGTGCCCGCCCCGCTCACCGAAGGGAGGACCGCCGCATGACCACCACCCACGCCATCGACGGCGCCGCGCTGCTCGATGAGGTCGAAGCCTTCCACCGCCGCTTCAACGTCTTCCCCACCGAGTCCGCCTACGTCGCCGTAGCCCTGTGGGACGCCCACGCACACCTGATGGATGCCCTCGACGGCACAGCCCGCATCGCCTTCCTCAGCCCCGAACCGGGCTCCGGGAAGTCGCGCGCGCTGGAGATCATCGAGACGCTCACGCCGCGCGCTGCGACGACCGTCAACGCCTCCGCGAACGCCTTGTTCCGGCTCGTCTCCGCAGACGAGGGCACACCCACCCTCCTGTTCGACGAGATCGACACCGTATTCGGTCCCAAAGCGGGCGGGAACGAGGAAGTCCGCGGATTCCTCAACTCCGGTTACCGGCGCGGCGCCAAGTCCCTGCGCTGCGTCGGCGACGGATCCGACCAGAAAGCAGGCTTCTTCCCCTCGTTCTGCGCGGTCGCCATGGCCGGACTCGGCACGCTGCCGGACACGATCCTGACCAGGTCCGTCATCATCCGCATGCGGAAGAAGGCCCCCAACGAGAAATGCGAGCCCTACCGGCGCCGCGTCCACGAGAAGCAAGGTCACGTCCTGCGGGATCGGCTCGCGGACTGGACCGCCACCATCCACGACCAGGTGGCCGAGGCGTGGCCCGAGATGCCCGAGGGCGTCACGGACCGGCCGGCCGACGTGTGGGAACCGCTGCTCGCGGTCGCGGACGCGGCCGGCGGGCACTGGCCCGCACGGGCCCGCGCAGCGTGCATCGACCTCATCAAGTCGGCGAGCAGCAACGACGAAGCCTCGCTCGGCGTGCGGCTGTTGACCGACCTGCGCGACAAGGTGTTCTGCGGCGTGGACAAGATGCCCACCGCGGCCATCCTCGAAGTTCTGCTCTCCCTCGACGACGCGCCGTGGGCGGACATGAGCGAGGACGGACAGGCCATCAAGCCGCTCACCGCCCGCCGGCTGTCCAAGCTCCTCAGCCAGTACGTGCGCCCCGACAACACCCCGATCAAACCCAAGGGCATCCGGGTCGGCAGCACCACCCCCAAGGGCTACTACGCCGAAGACCTCACCGACGCGTGGAACCGATACTGCCGCCCCGACCCCCAGAAATCCGCAACATCCGCAACAGCCGCAACACCGCAGGTCAACGGGGGTGAATCTGTGGCGGATACCCCTTCCGAGACCCGCCACATGTCCGCGGAAACCGACACACGCCAACTCCGCATCGCCGGCTGACCAGCCACGCCCCAAGGTCCCGCCGCGCCGCCCCGCGCGGCGGGACCTATCCGCAACAGAAACGGCATCCGCCACAGATCCAAGCCGCTGACCAGCAATGTTGCGGCGTGGCGGATGTTGCGGATCCCCCAGAAGGCCCAAAACCAGGAGTCGCAACGATGGCTACTGCTGCCCGTCGCCGCCCGCCCGTGGACGAGTGGCTGACGCTCACGGAAGTGCTCACCGAACTCAAGATCACCCGCGCTACTTGGTACCGCTGGCGTGATCGCGGACTCACCCCCGAGGCGAAACTCACGCCGACCGGTCGTATCCGCGTGCGCCGCAGTGTCCTTGACGCCTTCCAAGAAGAACTGGACGCCGCGTGACCGAGTGGAGCTACACCGTCAAGATCTGGACCATCCGGAAACGCGACTACCGGAAGCCCTACCAACTCCGCTGGAAGGTGGGCCTACGGCCCCACTCGGAGTCCTTCCTCACCCTGGGTCTGGCGGAGAGCCGCCGCGCCCAGCTCATCACGGCCACCCGCGAGGGCGAACCGTTCGACGTGGAAAGCGGCCTGCCGAAGTCCCTGGTCGTGAAGAACCGGGACATCTCTTGGTTCGAGCACGCACACAACTACATCGAGATGAAGTGGGATGACTCCCCTGCCTCGACGCGGCGCACTCTCGCCGAAGCCATGGCGACCGTGACACCAACGTTCGTGAAGGACAGCAAGGGAATGGCCGACGCGAGAGTCGTCCGCACCGCGCTCTATGGCTGGGCCTTCAACAAGAACCGGTGGGAGGAGGAGCCGCCCGCAGAAGTGGCGAAGGTGCTGGACTGGTTCAAGCGCAAGTCCCTGCCCACGTCCGGACTTTCCGACCTCGTTCTCGTACGGTCCAGCCTCCGGGCGATCTCCCGGAAGCTGGACGGCAAAACCGCAGCGCCGGGAACCATCAGCCGGAAACGCGCGATCTTCTACAACTCACTTGAGTACGCGGTAGAAGCGGAACTTCTCACCGAGAATCCGCTCACCCGCATCAAGTGGAAGGCGCCGGAGCAGGTGGTGGAAGAGGTCGACCCGGCGGGCGTGCCAAACCCCGAGCAAGCGGCCAAGCTGCTGGCCGCAGTCCGCGCCCAGAGTGCTCGGGGCCGTCGTCTCACCGCCTTCTTCGGCTGCATGTACTACGCCGCGGCCCGGCCGGCGGAAGTCATCGGGCTAACCCTCCGGGACTGCGACCTGCCGCGCCGTGGGTGGGGCCTGCTGCGCCTCCGGGAGACCCGCCCCCGGTCGGGGTCGGCGTGGACTGACAGCGGTGAATCTCACGACCGGAGAGGGCTGAAGCATCGCCCGCGGAAGGCGGTCCGGCCGGTTCCGATCCCGCCTGAGTTGGTTGCCCTGCTCCGGTGGCACATCACCGCGTACGGCACTGCCCCGGACGGCCGGATCTTCCAGACCATGCGCGGCGGACTGATCCAAGACACCGGTTACGGCGAGGTGTGGGCAGAGGCCCGGTCACGTGCGCTCAACCCGTCGGAGTTCGAGTCGACGTTGGCCAAACGTCCTTATGATCTTCGTCACGCAGCGGTGTCCACCTGGCTCAGCTCCGGGGTGGAACCACAGCTTGTGGCAGAGCGCGCCGGCCACAGCATGGCTGTGCTCTTCCGGGTGTACGCCAAGTTCCTGAAGGACGGGGACGACGCCGCCAACGCCAAGATCTCCGCCCGATTGGCTCAGCGTGGATGAGGGGGCGGAAATCCCGTCCACGCCCCGTCCACAGAGTTCGAGATGGAGCGTTCGAACGCGAGACAGTGTGAGACAGTGCGCCGATCGCCAGGGGGTATGACAAAGGGCCCGTGACCTGCTGAGACAGCAGGTCACGGGCCCTTTGTTCCCGTGTGGCGGCGCCAGGATTCGAACCTGGGAAGGCTGAGCCGGCAGATTTACAGTCTGCTCCCTTTGGCCGCTCGGGCACACCGCCGGGTTTGCCGCCGTTCGAACCGCTTTTCGGCGGTGCTCTCCGGCAACGACGTAAACGATACCCGATGGGGAGGGGTGCTTCGCCACCTGATTCCTCACCGTACGGGCGGGGCCGGGTGGCTAGGCTTGTCCGGATGCGGCCCGCGTCTTGCGCCGGGCTCGGCGGCAGCCCCACGGACGCCGACACGCATCCGATACACACCCCGATACAAGGAGCCACAGGACATGGCCGACTCCAGTTTCGACATCGTCTCGAAGGTCGAGCGGCAGGAGGTCGACAACGCCCTCAACCAGGCCGCCAAGGAGATCTCTCAGCGCTACGACTTCAAGGGCGTCGGCGCCTCGATCTCGTGGTCCGGAGAGAAAATCCTGATGGAGGCGAACTCGGAGGACCGGGTGAACGCCGTCCTCGACGTCTTCCAGTCGAAGCTGATCAAGCGCGGGATCTCTCTGAAGGCGCTCGACGCGGGCGAGCCGCAGCTCTCCGGCAAGGAGTACAAGCTCTTCGCGGAGATCAAGGAGGGCATCTCCCAGGACAACGCGAAGAAGGTCGCGAAGCTCATCCGCGACGAGGGCCCCAAGGGCGTCAAGGCCCAGGTCCAGGGTGAGGAGCTGCGCGTCAGTTCCAAGAGCCGTGACGACCTCCAGGCCGTCATCTCCCTGTTGAAGGGTCAGGACTTCGACTTCGCGTTGCAGTTCGTGAACTACCGGTAGGACCTGACTCCCCCGAGACCCGGCAGCGGGACGGGAAGGGCGGGGCACCGCGGCAGTGGTCGCCCTTCCCGTCTGCCCGGTCCGATCCGGACGAGAGCCGCCGGGTCAGTCGCGGGAATTGCCGAAGAGGATGCGGTAGGCGATCAGCAGCACCAGCGATCCGCCGATCGCCGCGGCCCAGGTGGCGCCGTCGTAGAAGTCCTTGGTCACGGGGTGGTCCAGCCAGCGGGCCGATATCCAGCCGCCGATGAACGCGCCCGCGACGCCGATGACGGTGGTGCCGATGAAGCCGCCCGGGTCCCGGCCCGGCAGCAGTACCTTGGCGATGACCCCGGCCAACAGCCCCAGAATGATCCAACTGACGATGCTCATGTCCTGACCCTGCCCTTCCGCGCTGTGCCCGCACCGTCCCGGTGCTGTGATCTTGCTCCGGACAGGCTGTGCGTCCGCACGTCGTCCACGGCCCGTTCGTGCTGTGTTGCCGGGGACGACGTCCCGGCGGCGCCCCGTGGTTCCCCGGCTCAGTAGGGTGCGGTCCATGACACAGCCCGGATCGGCCGCCGAGCTGCGGCGCACCCTGGGGGTCGGGGACGCCGTGGTCATCGGGCTCGGCTCGATGGTCGGCGCCGGCATCTTCGCCGCCCTCGCGCCCGCCGCCCGTGCCGCCGGCTCGGGGCTGCTGCTCGGAATCGCGCTCGCCGCCGTGATCGCCTACTGCAACGCCATGTCGTCGGCCCGCCTGGCCGCGCTGTATCCGGCCTCGGGCGGCACCTATGTGTACGGACGCGAACGGCTCGGCCCGTTCTGGGGGTATCTCGCGGGCTGGTCCTTCGTGGTCGGCAAGACGGCCTCCTGTGCGGCGATGGCGCTGACGGTCGGAGCGTACGTCTGGCCGGGGCAGGCGCACGCGGTGGCGGTCGCGGCCGTGGTGGCGCTGACCGCGGTGAACTACGGCGGCGTCCACAAGTCGGCCTGGCTGACGCGGCTGATCGTGGCGGTGGTCCTGGCGGTCCTCGCTTCCGTGGTCGTCGTGTGCCTGGGATCCGGTGAGTCCGACGCCGGGCGGCTGGACATCGGGACGTCCGGAGGCTTCGGCGGCGTGCTGGAGGCCGCCGGCCTGCTGTTCTTCGCCTTCGCGGGGTACGCGCGCATCGCGACCCTCGGCGAGGAGGTGCGGGATCCGGCGCGCACCATCCCGCGGGCGATCCCCCTCGCGCTCGGTATCGCGCTGGCCGTGTACGTGTGTGTGGCGGTCGCCGTCCTTTCCGTCCTGGGATCGGGGGATCTGGGGCACGCTGCCGCGCCGCTGGCGGACGCGGTGCGCGCCGCGGGTGTGCCGGGGCTGGTGCCGGTGGTCCGGATCGGGGCCGCCGTGGCCGCACTGGGTTCGCTGTTGGCCCTGATCCTGGGTGTCTCGCGGACGACGCTGGCCATGGCACGGGACCGGCATCTGCCCGGCGTGCTGTCGGCCGTGCATCCGCGCTTCCAGGTGCCGCACCGGGCCGAGCTGGCGGTGGGCGCGGTGGTCGCGGTCCTCGCCGCCACGGTGGATGTGCGCGGCGCGATCGGTTTCTCCTCCTTCGGTGTGCTGGCGTACTACGCGGTGGCCAACGCCTCGGCGTGGACCCTGGATGCGGCGCCCCTGAAGCGGGCACTGCCGGCGGTGGGCCTCCTCGGCTGCCTGGTCCTGGCTTTCGCGCTGCCGGGGACCTCGGTGGTCACGGGGGCGGGTGTGCTGGCGGTGGGCGTGATCGCGTACGGGGTGCGGGCGCGGCTGGGTGCGGGGCGGGGCGGGGACAACAGGGCGGCGTAGGCCCGTTACGCGGTCGGTGCCTGTGCTCGCCCGGGTATCCGGGACACCGGGCGCGGTCGGGCCTGGGCCCGGGGTCCTGTCGGTGGTGTCTTCGCCTGCTCGTTCTCGCTCATGCATTCATGGTGCGGGCTGCCACTGACATCCGGGCCGGCCTGTGGAAAACCGGCGGGCTGTGGACAACTCCGGTCCGCTCGCGGCGGCTCAGCGCGCGGCGAACGGCTGGTCCGTGGGCACGATCTCGCGGCCCAGCGGAAGCAGTGAGACCGGGATCAGCTTGAAGTTGGCGATGCCGAACGGGATGCCGATGATCGTGAGGCACAGGGCGATGCCGGTGACGATGTGCGCCAGGGCCAGCCACCAGCCGGCGAGGACCAGCCAGAGAACGTTGCCGAGACAGGACGGGGCTCCCGCGTCGCGGCGCTCGATGGTCGTGTAGCCGAAGGGCCAGAGGGCGTAGACACCGATACGGAAAGCGGCGATGCCGAAGGGAATTCCGATGATCGTGATGCACAGCAGCAGACCTGCGAACACGTATCCGAGGAACAGCCAGAAGCCGCTGAGGATGAGCCATATGACGTTCAGGATGGTCTTCACTGGTGGCCTGCCATCTTCTCGAGACGGGCGATGCGCTCCGCCATCGGCGGGTGCGTCGAGAACATCTTGGAGAGGCCCTGGCCCGGGCGGAACGGGTTCGCGATCATCATGTGGCTCGCGGTCTCGATGCGGGGCTCGGGCGGCAGGGGGAGCTGCTTGGTGCCCAGTTCGAGCTTGCGCAGGGCACCGGCGAGGGCCAGGGGGTCGCCGGTGAGCTGTGCTCCGGAGGCGTCGGCCTCGTACTCGCGGGAGCGGCTGATGGCCAGTTGGATGAGGCTGGCGGCGAGCGGGCCGAGGATCATGATCAGCAGCATGCCCAGGATGCCGGGGCCGTCGTCGTCGTTGGAGCGGCCGACGGGGATCAGCCAGGCGAAGTTGACGAGGAACATGATCACGGAGGCGAGGGCGCCGGCGACCGAGGAGATGAGGATGTCGCGGTTGTAGACGTGGCTCAGCTCGTGGCCGATGACGCCGCGCAGTTCGCGCTCGTCGAGGAGGCGCAGGATGCCCTCCGTGCAGCACACGGCGGCGTTGCGCGGATTGCGGCCGGTGGCGAAGGCGTTGGGTGCCTCGGTCGGGGAGATGTACAGGCGGGGCATGGGCTGTCGGGCCTGGGTGGAGAGCTCGCGGACGATGCGGTACAGGCCGGGCGCCTCGAACTCGCTCACGGGGCGGGCGCGCATGGCGCGCAGGGCCAGCTTGTCGCTGTTCCAGTACGCGTACGCGTTGGTGCCGAGCGCGATCAGGACCGCGACGACGAGCCCCATACGGCCGAAGAAGCTGCCGATGACGATGATGAGTGCGGACAGTCCCCCGAGGAGTACTGCGGTCCTGAGCCCGTTGTGCCGGCGGTGCACGGTACGCCCTCCAAGTCGTGCGGCAGGGGAACCCTTCGCTTGCTGATCTTCTCTTCTGATCTGCGGTTCCACTGGTGTCGTGGTGCCACCTCCAGTGGAACCTCCCGTTTTGGACAACGCCAGACGAGGGCCCCTGGTTCCCCTGTGCTCCCGGCGGCGGGCGTGGGCCGTCCGGGTGACCGCTCAGAAGAGGGTGGTGTCGGCGAAGCGCAGGACCAGCTGCGGGGCTCCGGAGAGGGCGATGCCGAGGACCGCGGTGAGGGTGATGGCGACCGTGAGGGGCGCGGGGACGGGGTGCTTTCCGGTTTCGCCCTCGGGGGCGCGGAACAGCAGGGCCGTCCACTGGAGGTAGTAGTACAGGGCGATCACGACGTTGGCGGCCATGACGACGGCGAGCCAGCCGAGGCCGGCTTCGACGGCGGCCGAGAAGACGGTGACCTTGGCGAAGAGTCCGATGATGCCGGGCGGCAGTCCGGCGAGGCAGAGCAGGAAGAAGGCCAGGAGTAGCGCGGAGATCGGGTTCTTCGCGTACAGGCCCCGGTAGTCGGTGACGCGGTTCGTGGCGTGCCTACGGCCGACCAGGGCCGCGACGGCGAAGGCGCCCAGGTTCACGGCGGCGTACATGAGGGCGTAGGCGACGGTGGAGCCGACGGCGTGCTCGGGGTCGTCGGAGTAGGCGGCCGCGGCGATCGGGACCAGGAGGTAGCCGGCCTGTCCGACGGAGGACCAGGCGAGCAGGCGTACGGCGCTGTACGCGCGCGTGGCCTGTTGGCGGAGGGCACCGACGTTGCCGACGGTCATGGTGAGGGCGGCAAGTGCCGCCAGGGCGGGGCCCCAGACGTCGGCGTACGACGGGAAGGCGACGACCGTGACGAGGATGAGGCCGGAGAAGCCGACGGCCTTGCCGACGACGGACAGGTAGGCGGCGATGGGGAGGGGGGCGCCGACGTAGGTGTCGGGGACCCAGAAGTGGAAGGGGACCGCGGCCGTCTTGAAGGCGAAGCCGATCAGGGTGAGGACGACGCCGGTCTGGGCGAGGGTGTGCAGTTGTCCGTCGACGTCCTGGATGCGGTCGGCGACCTGGGTGAGGTACAGGGTGCCGGTCGTGGCGTAGACGAAGCTGATTCCCAGAAGGCTGACGGCGGTCGCGGTGACGGACGACAGGAAGAACTTCAGGGCCGCCTCGGAGGACCTGCCGTCGCCGTGCCGGATGCCGACGAGGGCGAACGCGGGGAGGGAGGCGACCTCCAGGGCGACGACGAGGGTGGCGAGGTCGCGGGAGGCGGGCAGGAGCGCGGCGCCCGCGGCGGAGGACAGCAGAAGGAACCAGAACTCCCCTTCGGGGAGTCGTCCGCGCTCGTCCTTGAGGGCGGTGACCGACAGGAGGGCGGCCAGCAGTGCTCCTCCGAGCACCAGGAACTGGATGGCGAGGGTGAAGTGGTCGGCCGTGTAGCTGCACACGCGTGTGTCGCCGGTCAGGCAGAAGGTGGAGCGGTCGCCGTCCAGGAGGGGCAGCAGGAGGGCCGTGGCGGCGGCGAGGCCCGCGACGGAGAGCCAGCCGAGGAGCGGCTTGCGGTTCTCGGGCACGAACAGGTCGGCGACGAGGACGAGCAGTCCGACGACCGCCGTGAGGGTGGGCGGGGCGATGGCGAGCCAGTCGACGGACTGGACGACCGAGGGGGTGGCGGCGAGCTGGCTCATCGGTTGCCTCCTGCGAGGAGCTGCTGCACGGCCGGGTCGGTCAGGCCGAGGAGTGCCTTGGGCCAGAGGCCGGCGACGACGGTGAGGACGACGAGCGGTGTCCAGGCCGCGAACTCGTACATGCGGACGTCGGCGAGGCGTGGGGCGTCCCGCGGGACGGCGCCCATGCAGACGCGGCGGACCACGACGAGGAGGTAGGCGGCGGTCAGGAGCGTCCCGAACGCCGCGATCGCGGTGTAGGTGAGGAAGGCGGGGCGGCTCAGGCCGTCGGCGGGGTTGAAGGCGCCGAACAGGGCCAGCATCTCGCCCCAGAACCCGGCGAGGCCGGGCAGGCCGAGCGAGGCGACCGCGGCGAAGGCGAGGAGGCCTCCGAGGCGGGGGGCCTTGCCGTAGAGGGCGGCGCCGGTCTCCTCGGCGAGGGTGTCGAGGTCGCTGGTGCCTGTGCGGTCCTTCAGGGCGCCGACCAGGAAGAAGAGCAGGCCGGTGATGAGGCCGTGGGCGATGTTGGCGAAGAGGGCACCGTTGACGCCGGTCGGGGTCGTGGAGGCGATGCCGAGCAGGACGAAGCCCATGTGGCCGACGGAGGAGTAGGCGATAAGACGCTTGAGGTCGCCCTTGGCGCCCTGCCTGGCGAGCGCGAGGCAGGCCAGGGAGCCGTAGATGATGCCGACGACGGCGAGGGCGGCGAGGTACGGCGCGAACGTGTGGAAGCCGTCGGGAGCGACCGGGAGGACGATGCGGACGAAACCGTACGTGCCCATCTTCAGCAGGACGCCGGCGAGGAGGACCGAACCGACGGTCGGGGCGGCGGTGTGGGCGTCCGGCAGCCAGCTGTGCAGGGGCCACATCGGGGTCTTCACCGCGAGCCCGATCCCGATCGCCAGAACGGCGATGACCTGCACGGATGTGGACAGCGACCGGCCGTTGTCAGTGGCGAGTGCCACCATGTCGAATGTGCCCGCCTTGATTCCGATCAGGAGCAGGCCGAGCAGCATGACCACGGATCCGAGCAGTGTGTACAGGATGAACTTCCAGGCCGCCCGGGTCCGGCTGGCGCCGCCCCAGCGGGCGATGAGGAAGTACATCGGGATCAGGACCATCTCGAAGGCGAGGAAGAACAGCAGCAGGTCGAGGACGGCGAAGGTGGCGAGGGTGCCGGCCTCGAGGACGAGCAGCAGCGCGACGAAGGCCTTCGGGCTCGGGCCCGCAGGCAGGTTGAAGTACGAGTAGAGCGCGCACAGGAAGGTCAGCAGCGCGGTCAGGACCAGAAGGGGGAGGGAGATGCCGTCGATGCCGAGGTGGATGCGCACGTCGAGTGCGGGGATCCAGCTGATGTCGGTCGTGGCCTGCATCTTCGACGGCTGGTCGTGGTCGAAGCCGAGCGCGAGGACGATCGCGGCGATGAGGATGACGCCGGTCACCGTGACACCGTGCCGCAGGACGGCCTTCTCGGGTGACTTTCCCTTCAGCCCGGGCGGCGCGGGGAGGAGAGCGGCGGCCGCGCCGAGGAGCGGGCCGGCCACGATCAATGTCAGAAGGAACTGCATCACGGACTCGCTGATATCGATCACGCGTGCTCACGCTCCCGTGGCGACGAGGAGGGCGGCGACCACCAGGACGACGGTGCCGGCGAGCAGCGCGCTCACATAGGTCTGGACGTTGCCGGTCTGGGCTCGCCGTACGGCGGTGCCGAGCCAGCGGGGCAGGGTGCCCGCGCCGCGTACGTAGGTGTCGACGACCTCGCGGTCGAGGAACCGGACGAGGCTCGCTCCGGCCTGCACCGGGCGGACGAACAGGGTGGTGTAGACGGCGTCCAGGTGGAAGCCGGTGGCCGCGTGGCGGTGGAGCGGGCCGAGCAGGAGCCGTCCGGGGTCTGCCGGGTCGGGCGCCGAGGCCACGTCTCCGTAGGCGGGTGTGTGGGTCGCGATGGCCTCGGCCTCGACGAGTCCGGCGTCGCCCTCGGGATGGGCGGCGACGGCGCCGAGCGGGACACGGGCGGCGAGCGCGGTGGTGTGCCGCCAGGCGCTGTGGACGACCAGGCCGCCGACGAGTGCCAGGCCGGTGCCGAGGACCGAGGTGGTGAGGGTGGGGGCGAGGTCGCGGCCGTCGAACCAGTCGGGCAGCGAGCGGTAGGCGAACGCGCCGAGGGCGAGGGACGGGACCGCGAGCACCCACAGCACCACGGTCATCGTCAGCGGCTGCCGGCCGTGGCCGGGGGCCTCGGCGCCACGGCCGCGGAAGGCCAGCAGCCACAGCCGGGTCGCGTAGGCGGCGGTGAGTACGGCGGTGAGCAGACCGGCGACGAGGACGATCCAGCCCGCCGCGGCGGGGGCGTGCTCGGTGTGGCCGGTGGAGACGTGCTCGGCGGCGCCGAGGACGGACTCCTTGGAGAAGAAGCCGCTGAACGGCGGGATCGCGGCGAGCGCGAGGAGGGCCACGGTCATCGTCCAGAAGGCGTCCGGGACGCGGTCGCGCAGGCCGCTCATGCGGGACATGGCGGCCAGCGAGTTGGTGCCGGCGGCGTGGATGATCACGCCGGCCGCGAGGAACAACAGGGCCTTGAAGGCTCCGTGGGAGACGAGGTGGAAGACGGCGGCACCGCGGTCACCGACGGCGAGGGCGCCGGTCATGTAGCCGAGTTGGCCGATCGTCGAGTAGGCCAGGACCCGTTTGATGTCGTCCTGGGCGAGCGCGGCGAGACCCGAACCCGCCATGGTGACGGCGGCCATGACGGCGAGGACGACCATCGCGGCCTGGGAGGCCTCGAACACCGGGAGGAGACGGGCGACGAAGTAGACACCGGCGGCGACCATCGTCGCGGCGTGGATCAGCGCGGAGACGGGTGTCGGGCCCGCCATCGCGTCGGGGAGCCAGGTGTGCAGCGGGAACTGCGCCGACTTGCCGGCCACGCCCGCCAGGAGCAGCAGGGCGATCAGCGTCGGGTGGTCGAGTCCGCCGTGGGCGACCGCGCCGAGGACCTTCGTGATCCGGAAGGAACCGGCGTCGGTGGCGAGGGCGAACAGCCCGATGAGGAAGGGAACGTCGCCGAGCTTGGTGACGAGGAAGGCCTTGATGGAGGCGGCGCGCGCCTCCGGGGTCTCCCAGTAGTGGCCGACCAGGAAGTAGGAGCAGATGCCCATCACTTCCCAGCTGACCAGCAGCACGATCAGGTCGCCCGAGTAGACGACGAGGAACATCGCGGAGGTGAACAGGGAGACGAGGGCCGCGTACGAGGGATAGCGCGGGTCGTCGCGCAGGTAGCCCGTCGAGTAGACCTGCACACAGGTGGCGACGAGGCCGACCACGAGGGCGACGAGGGCGGCGAAGCCGTCGATGTGCAGGGCGAGTTCGACCGGGACGGAGCCGGTGGGCGTCAGCTCGGTGGCCGCGTCGACGGCCGCGTCCCCGCCCTGGCGTACGGCGACGATCGCGGCCAGTACGAGGGTGGCGAGGGTCGGCAGGACGGCCAGCGGGCGGACGAAGCCGGGGGCGGTGCGGCCGAGGAGCAGGCCCGTGACGGCGCCGAGGAACGGAATGAGGGGGACGAGAACGGCGAGGGTGGTCGTGGTCACGCGGTGGCCTCAGCCTTCTCGTCCGCGGGGGCGGTACCGCCGGCATCGGCGCTCGGGGCGTTCTCGTGGCCCTCGGCGGTGTCGCGGAGTCTGTCGATGTCCGCGGTGCCGCGGTTGCGGTGGACGGCGAGGACGATCGCCAGGCCGATGCCGATCTCGGCGGCGGCGATGGCGATGGTGAACAGGGTCAGGGCCTGGCCGGAGTGCAGGGTCTCCTCGGCGGTCCGGCTGAGCCAGACGTCGAAGGCGACGAGGTTGAGGTTGACGGCGTTGAGCATCAGCTCGACCGACATCAGGACCAGGATCGCGTTGCGGCGGGCGAGGACGCCGTACAGGCCGGTGCAGAAGAGAAGGGCGGAGAGCACGGCGGGATAGGCGAGGTGCATCAGCGGTCGCCTTCCTGCTCGGCCGGATCTTTCCGGGCATCCGGGACGGATGGGGAACTCTCGCCGGTGCCTCGGGAGTTCATGGAGGGAGAGCTTCGCTCCGCCTTCGCCTTGCGGGACAGGACGATCGCGCCGACCAGGGCCGCGAGGAGGAGGACGGAGAGGGCCTCGAAGGGGAGGACCCAGTTCTGGAAGAGGCTCGCGCCGGTGGCCTCGGTGGAGCCGGCGGCCGGGCCGTCGAGGTCGATCCAGGTGGCACGGAAGGCGTCGACGACCACCCAGACGAGTGCGGCCGCGGCGGCGACGGCGACCGTGAGGGCGGCCCAGCGGTTGGCGGAGTCCGCGTCCGGGGAGCGGCCGATGGGTGCCCTGGTGAGCATCAGACCGAAGAGGAGGAGGACGACGACGGAGCCCACATAGATCAGTACCTGCACCCAGGCGATGAACTCCGCGGTGAGCAGGAGGTACTCGACGGCGAGGCCGCCGAGGGTCACCACCAGCCAGAGGGCGGCGTGCACCAGCTGCTTGGTGGTGACGGTGACGAGCGCGGCGCCGAAGGTCACCAGGCCGACGAGGAGGAAGGCGATCTCGACGCCGGTCGGCGAGAGGAAGCCGTGGGGTGCCTGAGAGAGGGTCACGCCTCGCCTCCCTGGGGGTTGTCCGGTCCGGCCGGGGTGGTCTGACCGGCCGAGGTGGTCTGGGCCGTTTGGGTGGCGGCCAGTTTCTCGGCCGTCTTGCGGGCGGCGGCGATCTCCTTCGGTTCCTCCGCGCCGGGGTCGAGGGCAGGTGGGGCCGGCACCGTCCACATCCACTCGCGGAGCTTGTCCCGCTCGTGGGTGAGCTCGTGGATGTCGGTCTCGGCGTACTCGAACTCCGGGGACCAGAACAGGGCGTCGAAAGGACAGACCTCGATGCAGATACCGCAGTACATGCACAGGGCGAAGTCGATGGCGAACCGGTCGAGGACGTTGCGGCTGCGTTCGCGGCCACCGGGGGCGGCCGCCGGGATCGTCTCCTTGTGGGAGTCGATGTAGATGCACCAGTCCGGGCACTCGCGGGCGCACAGCATGCAGACCGTGCAGTTCTCCTCGAACAGGCCGATCACGCCGCGAGTGCGGGGCGCGAGGTCGGGCTGGGCGTCCGGGTACTGCTCGGTGACGGTCTTCCGCGTCATCGTGCGGAGGGTGACGGCCAGGCCCTTGGCGAGGCCGGAACCGGGAATCGACAGGCGGGGCCGCCCGGAGGGCGTCGTTGAGGGACGGTTGTCGGGTGACGGGCCGGACATTAGGAGATCACCACCTTGACGACGCCGGTGAGGGCGATCTGGGCGAGGGAAAGGGGGACGAGGAGGGTCCAGGAGAGCTTCTGGAGCTGGTCCTCGCGCAGGCGGGGGTAGGTGACGCGCAGCCAGATCACGACGAAGGCCAGGACGGCGGACTTCAGCAGGGTCCAGACCCAGCCGAGGCCGTCGGCGCCCCAGGGGCCGTGCCAGCCGCCCAGGAAGAGGACGGTGGTCAGGCCGCACAGGACGACGATCCCGGCGTACTCGGCGAGGAGGAACAGGGCGAAACGGAGGCCGGTGTACTCGGTGTAGGCGCCGAAGATGATCTCCGAGTCGGCGACGGGCATGTCGAACGGGGGGCGCTGGAGTTCGGCGAGACCGGCGACGAAGAAGACGATCGCGCCGACGATCTGCCAGGGCAGCCACCACCACTCGAAGGCGTCGACGATGCCGGGGAGGGAGACCGTGCCCGCCGCCATGGCGACGGAGGCGGCGGTGAGCAGCATCGGGAGTTCGTAGGCGAGGAGCTGAGCGGCGGTGCGCAGGCCGCCGAGGAGGGAGAACTTGTTGGCACTGGCCCAGCCGGCCATGAGGGAGCCGAGGACGCCGACGCCCATGACGGCCAGGACGAAGAAGACACCGGCGTCGACGACCTCGCCGACGGCGCCCTCGCCGGGGCCGATGGGGATCGCGAGAAGGACGAGGAGGTACGGGAGCAGGGCGACGGCGGGGGCCAGCTGGAAGATACGGCGGTCCGCGCCCGCGGGGACGATGTCCTCCTTCTGCGCGAACTTCACGCCGTCCGCGATGAGCTGGGCCCAGCCGTGGAAGCCGCCGGCGTACATCGGGCCG
This sequence comes from Streptomyces sp. NPDC058335, assembly GCF_042723915.1. Lineage (NCBI taxonomy): Bacteria > Bacillati > Actinomycetota > Actinomycetes > Kitasatosporales > Streptomycetaceae > Streptomyces > Streptomyces sp. NPDC058335. The sequence goes on from NZ_JBHXHX010000006.1 coordinate 326,420, forward strand.
AGGCGGCCCTGCATGTGGGCCATCACCTTGTGCTCGGCCTGACCGACGATCAGGGGGAAGGTGAGGAAGACGACGAAGACGATCAGGAGTCGCAGGGCGACGTCGAGAGCGTCGTTCACTGCGGGCCTCCCTGGGGGTTCGCGGGGGTGTCTTTGTCGGAGGGGCCGTTCTCAGGGGGGTCGTTCTCGGGGGCGTCGCTCGCGGGGGTGTCGCTCGCGGGGGTGGGCTGTTCGGTCGTCGCCGGTCGCTCGGGCTCCGGGTGCTCCGGGTCCCGATCCAGGTCCTCGAAGGCGGGGCGGGCGTGGTGCCAGGGGGCGTCGGCGCTGCGGGGTGCCCTGCCGGGGGTGGCCGACGGCTGGCCGGCAGATCCCTCGGACGCGCCGCGCGGGGCCGCCGAGGGCTGGGCCGCCGGGGACTGGCCCGCCGAGGGCTGGCCCGCCGAGGGCTGGGCCGCCGAGGGCTGGGCCGCCGGGGGCTCCGGAGGGGTCGGTCCGGCGCCTGTCTCGTCCTGGGCCGTCCCGTCCGACGTGGGGGCCGCCGGGGAAGTGTCCTCGGCCCGCTGGGAAGCAGACCCCTGGCTCACGCTTCGGGAACCGCGGGGGGCTGCCCCGGCCGTGCTGCGGGAGGCGGTCGGAGTCGGAGTGTCCTCGGTGCCGGCCGCCGACGGGGTGTTCGGGTCGGCGGCGGGCCGGACCGGGGTCTCGGCGGCCGTCTGACCGGCCGAGCCCTCGGCGGCCGTCCGGGCGCGTCGTGCGGGACGTTCGGCGGCGGTCGGCGGCGCCTCCGCCGCGGCGGCCGGCCGGCCTGTCTCCTGACCGACCGGCTGGCCCGCGGCCTGACCGACCGGCTGGTCCGGGGCCTGGCCGACCGGCTGGTCCGGGGCCTGGCTGGACGAGCCCTCCGACGCCGTCCGTGCGCGCCGGACCGGGCGGTCGCCCGTCGGGCGGGCCGGGCGTTCGCCCGGGGGCGTGCGGGGGGCTCGGGTGGCGCGGGCGGGGGCAGGAGGGAGCTGGCCCTTCAGGGGGCCCCATTCGTTGGGGTCGGGGACACCCGGGGGGAGCATCTGGCGGCGCTTGGGGCCGCCGTGTTCGGACTCGCCGGGTTCCTTCGCGCCGGGCCAGGCCTTGGCGACGCGGGCGGCGAGGACGAAGTCCTTGCGGAGGGGGTGGCCCTCGAAGTTCTCGGGGAGGAGGAGGTGGTCCAGGGCCGGGTGGTTGGCGAAGACGACGCCGAACATCTCGTGGGTCTCGCGCTCGTGCCAGGCCGCGCCCGCGTAGACGTCGACGGCGGTGGCGAGCGTCGGGGCCTCGTGCGGGACCGTGGTGCGCACCAGCAGGCGGCGGACCGGCGTGAGGGCGACGACGTGGGCGGAGACGCGGAAGCCGGTGCCCGGTTCGTGGACCGCGCTGAGCCAGTCGAAGTAGGTGCAGGACAGCCGGTCGCGGGCGGTCAGGAGTGCCGCGGTCCAGGACTGCGGTGGTACGTCGACCGTCAGGACCTCGTACGACTCCTCGGCGGTGGCCTCCGGGCCGAAGAGTTCCTCGGCGGGGGCGGGCAGCCAGCCGACGGTGGTCATCGGGCGTCCCCCTCCGCGGCCGGCGGCCGTACGAGTCCGCTCTGGAGGGCCGCAGCCGAAGGGCGGTCGGTGCCGGTGGCGTACCGCTCCCCCAGCGACTCGCGCGCGATCTTCTCCTGGAGCTTGAGGATGCCCTGGAGCAGCGCCTCGGGGCGCGGCGGGCAGCCGGGGACGTACACGTCGACCGGGATGATCTGGTCGACGCCCTTGGTGACGGAGTAGGAGTCCCAGTAGGGGCCGCCGCAGTTGCTGCACGCGCCGAAGGAGATGACGTACTTCGGCTCGGGCATCTGTTCGTAGAGGCGTTTGACGGCCGGGGCCATCTTGTCCGTGACCGTGCCGGAGACGACCATCAGGTCGGCCTGTCGCGGGCCCGGCGCGAAGGGGATGACGCCCAGACGGATGAAGTCGTGGCGGGCCATCGACGCGGCGATGAACTCGATCGCGCAGCAGGCGAGGCCGAAGTTGAAGACCCAGAGCGAGTAGCGGCGGCCCCAGTTCAGGACGACCTTCATCGGCTCGGGGGCGAGGCGGGCCAACGCACCCAGCCGCTTCGGCTCGGGAAGCAGCACCGGCTCGGGGGTGGGCGGGTTCACGTCCATGTCAGGACGCCCTTCTTGTAGGCGTACAGCAGGCCCACGGCCAGGAAGCCGAGGAAGATGAACATCTCCACGAGCGTGGCCGCGCCGTAGCCGGGGGCGGCGAAGACCGTCGCCCAGGGGAACAGGAAGATCGAGTCGACGGCGAAGATGACGTAGAGGAAGGCGTAGACGTAGTAGCGGACCTGGGTGTGGGCCCAGCCCTCGCCGACGGGGTCGACGCCGCACTCGTATGTCAGGAGCTTCTCGGGGGTCGGGACCACGGGGCGCAGGAGGCGGCCCGCGCCGAACGCGACCGCGACGAAGAGCACGCCGATGACGGCGAGGAGTCCGACGACCGCGTAGGAGTCGAAGTAGTCCGACGCCACGACGACCGTCGGTTCCCTCAGCGCTGCTTGCGACGACTGCGGCACGGTCCGTCCCTCGCTCCCCGACCCGACCTCGGCCTGTTCGACGATCTGTACGCACGGGAGTCTAGGGCCTGATAAAGGCACGGTAAGCAGGCCGTCACAGCTGGGGCAATGGGGGTGGGGTTTTCCCCAGGGACTCCCGGCGGCGAACTCCATGGCGCGGGGGCGCGTCGCGCGGCACGCTAACCCGTATGACCGTATCCAAACCCGCTTCCACGGCCGTGTTTCCGCGCGCCGTGCCCGTCGAGCCCGCCGCCGGCCGGGACGCGCCCGGGGGTGACGAGCAGTTGCCGCGCGTCCGGTTCGCCTACGACCCGCAGACGTGGAAGGAGATCGCACACCTTCTGACGAACCTGCCGATGTCGGTCGTCGGTTTCACCTACGTCATGACGGTGCTGTTCACGGGCGCCACGCTGACACTCACGGTGGTCGGGCTGCCGGTGCTCGCGCTCGGACTGCTGGGGGCGCGGCTGATCGGCCGGTTCGAGCGGGGCCGGGCGCGGATGCTGCTCGCGGTGCGCGTCGACGAGCCGAGCCCGCTGCCGTTGCGCCGGGCGGGCAACGTCTTCCAGGGCATGTGGCTGGTGCTGAAGGACCCGGTGGCCTGGCGGACGGTGCTGTACGACTTCATCCGGTTGCCGTGGGGGATTCTCACCTTCGGGGTGACGCTGACGTCGTTGTTCGTGCTCTGGCCGGTGCTGCCGTTCCTGGCCCGGGGGCTGACCAACGCGGACCGGGCGATGGTGCGGGCCCTGCTGTGCCCGTCCGACGAGCTGGAGCGGCGGATCGCCGAACTGGAGTCCGACCGGGGGGTCGTGGTGGACACCGCCGCGGCCGATCTGCGGCGCATCGAGCGGGATCTGCACGACGGGGCGCAGGCGCGGCTGGTCAATCTGGCGATGGGGCTCGGCCTGGCCAAGGAGAAGCTGCTGGAGGATCCGGACGCGGCCTCGGTGATGGTCGAGGAGGCGCACGGCGAGGTGAAGCTCGCGCTCCAGGAGCTGCGGGATCTGGCGCGCGGGATCCATCCGGCCGTACTGACCGACCGGGGGCTGGACGCGGCGCTGTCGTCCGTGGCCTCGCGGTGCACGGTGCCGGTGCAGGTGACGGCGGATCTGCCGGCGCGGCCGGCGCCGGCCATCGAGGGCATCGCCTACTTCACCGTCTCCGAGCTGCTCCAGAACGTCAGCAAGCACAGTGGGGCACGGTCCGCGTCCGTGGACGTGTGGCGGGTGGAGAACCGGCTGCTCATCCAGGTGCGGGACGACGGCCGGGGCGGTGCGCGGCTCGACGGCGGCACGGGGATGCGGGGGCTGGCGGACCGGCTGGGCGCTGTCGACGGGCTGTTCGTCGTGGACTCCCCGGTCGGGGGGCCTACGACCGTGACGGCGGAGTTGCCCTGGCGCGACCGGACGGAGCCGAGGGCGTAGGGGACGGCGTAGGGGAGGGCCTCTGAAGGGTGATCCCTGAGGGGTGATCCCTGAGGTCGGATCGCCGAAGTCCTGAGGTAGGGAAAACCCCCCTTCCAAGAGGCCGACGGACTCCATGGTCCGCGGGACCGCCGCCGAGGAGGGTGGAGGTAGGGGACGACACCTGCCGACGCGACAAGCAGAACGGACGACGCCGATGGCCACGCACTACGGGCAGTACGGGGACTACGGGGACTACGGGGACCCCTCGCGGCGGGGCGAGACGCCCGGGGTTGGGGCCGGGGAACGTCGTCGGCATCGGCTGCCGGCCGCGTTGCGGGCGCCGGTCGAGGCGCGTGCCTGGCGGGAGTTCGCCTACGTGCTGCTGAGCCTGCCGATCAGCATCGTGCTGTTCACCTTCGCCGTCACGATGCTGTCGGTGGGGGCGGGCCTGCTGGTGACGTTCCTCGGGGTTCCGGTGCTGGCGGCGGGGCTGGCGGCGTGCCGCGGCCTCGGGGCGGTGGAGCGGGCGCGGGCGCGGGGGCTGCTCGGCCTGGACGTGGCCACGCCGGAGCCGTTGCGGCCGCGGGGGAAGGGGGCTATGTCCTGGATGGGCGCGGTGCTCAGGAGCGGCACGTCCTGGCGGCACGTCCTGTACGCGGTGCTGCACCTGCCGTGGGCGGCCTTCTCCTTCGGCGTCGCGATCACCTTCTGGGCGTACGGCTGGGCGACGCTGACGTATCCGCTGTGGTTCTGGCTCTTCCCGCTGTACGGCGGACAGGGCGGGCTTCAGCTGTACGGCGACGATCACCACCGGGTGTACCTGGACAACCCGTTCGAGATCACCGTGACGGCGTTGGTGGGGCTGTTGTTCACGCTGGCCACGCCGTGGATCGTGCGGGCGCTGACGACGGTGGACCGGGTGATGGTGCACGGGCTGCTCGGGCCGTCGCGGCTGGCGTCGCGCGTGGTGGAGCTGGAGTCCGACCGGGGCGTCGTGGTCGATACGGCGGCCGCCGATCTGCGGCGTATCGAGCGGGATCTGCACGACGGGGCGCAGGCGCGGCTGGTCGCGCTGGCGATGGATCTGGGGCTCGCGAAGGAGAAGCTGCGGGAGGATCCCCGGGAGGCGGCGCGGATGGTGGACGAAGCGCACGGTGAGGTGAAGACGGCGTTGCAGGAGCTGCGGGATCTGGCTCGGGGGATTCATCCCGCCGTGTTGACCGACCGGGGGCTGGACGCGGCGCTGTCGTCCGTGGCCTCGCGGTGCACCGTGCCGGTGCAGGTGGAGGTGGACCTCGTGGAGCGGCCGGCCGCGGCGATCGAGGGGATCGCGTACTTCACGGTGTCGGAGTTGCTTCAGAACGTGAGCAAGCACAGTGGGGCGAGGTCCGCGTCCGTGGATGTGTGGCGGGTGGAGGAGCGGTTGATGGTGCAGGTGAGTGACGACGGGGTGGGCGGGGCGGATGCCTCCGGCGGGTCAGGGTTGGCCGGGTTGGCCGGGCGGCTCGATGCGGTGGACGGGATTCTGGTGGTGGACTCTCCGGTAGGGGGGCCTACGCGGGTGACGGCGGAGTTGCCGTGGCGGAGGGGGCAGTAACCGCTGGGGGTGGGGCAGGGGGTTCTCGCCCCCGCCGCCCCTACCCTTCCCGTCCCCAGGGGCTCCGCCCCTCCGACCCCACCAAGGGCTCCGCCCTGCGCCCCTGACGGGGCCGGGGGAATCGGGGCCGCCCCAGAGTCCCTGCCTTCGCGCCCCTGACGGGCGGGGGCAGGTGAACCAAGGCCAGCCCCGAGTCCTCCTCCACCCCCGGCCAGCCCTGAGTCCTCCTGCACCCCTGACGGGAGCGGGCAGGGGAACCAAGGCCGGCGCCCCTGCACCTTCGCCGAGACTCCGTCCCCCCGCACCCCTTGCGCGGGTCCGTCCGCCCCCTCGGGCAGAGGCCCTCTGGTCCCTCGCGGGGACTGCGTCCCTTGTGCTTCTGCGGGACTTCACTCCGCGCCCCCGGACGAGGCACCACGCCCCGCCCCTTCGGCCCCGCCAAGGGGCCAGACCCTGCACGCGGCCGGGACTCCGTCCCCTGCACCCCTGCGGGGCCGGGTGGGGGAATCGGGGCCGCCCCAGAGTCCCTGCCTTCGCGCCCCTGACGGGCCGGGGCAGGTGAACCAAGGCCAGCCCCGAGTCCTCCTCCACCCCCGGCCAGCCCCGAGTCCTCCTCCACCCCCGGCCAGCCCCGAGTCCTCCTCCACCCCCGGCCAGCCCTGAGTCCTCCTCCACCCCCGGCCAGCCCTGAGTCCTCCTGCACCCCTGACGGGAGCGGGTGGGGGAATCGGGGCCGCCCCTGAGCCTCCCCGGGGGCCATGTCTCGCGTGCCCCGACTGGCTCCGCCTGACTCTGCCCAGACCGGAAGCCCGCCTCCCGTCACGCGCTTTCCGTCCTCCCGTCATGAGAACGCCGCCGTTGTCCGGGCGCGGGTGGGGGGTTTGCTGGAATGCTGGGGGTGTTCTTTGGATGGACGGGTGGCTGGGGGGCCGGCGAGCGTGGAGGTCAGGGTGCGGGTGGTCATTGCCGAGGATTCGGTGTTGTTGCGGGAGGGGCTGACGCGGTTGTTGACGGACCGGGGGCTCGAGGTGGTCGCCGGGGTCGGGGATGCCGAGGCGTTGGTGAAGACGATCACCGAGCTGGACGCGGAGGGCGCGCTGCCCGACGTGGTCGTCGCGGACGTACGGATGCCCCCTACACATACCGATGAGGGGGTGCGGGCCGCCGTACGGCTGCGCAAGTCGTATCCGGGGCTCGGTGTGCTGGTTCTGTCGCAGTACGTGGAGGAGCGGTACGCCACCGAACTGCTGGCCGGTTCCAGCCGGGGGGTGGGGTATCTGCTCAAGGACCGGGTGGCCGAGGTGCGGGAGTTCGTGGACGCGGTGGTGCGGGTGGCCGAGGGGGGTACGGCCCTCGATCCCGAGGTGGTCGCGCAGCTCCTCGGGCGCAGCCGTAAGCAGGACGTGCTGGCCGGGCTGACCCCGCGGGAGCGGGAGGTGCTGGGGCTGATGGCCGAGGGGCGGACGAACTCGGCGATCGCCAAGCAGCTGGTGGTGAGCGACGGCGCGGTGGAGAAGCACGTCAGCAATATCTTCCAGAAGCTCGGCCTGTCCCCCAGCGACGGAGATCATCGTCGCGTACTCGCGGTCCTCACCTATCTCAATTCATGACGGGTTTTCTTCGTCGCGCCTTCTTGGACATCCTGGGCAGTCGGAAATCATGGCAAGTCAGGGCGCCGGGCCGTCTCAGGGCAGTGACCGTCTTTCGAATGGCCGAGGGAAGGCGACCCTTACAGACGTAGGGTTGATCCAGGGAGGGCCTTCCGGAAGGCCTCTCCCCCGGACAGCCGCCTCTAGGGAGGTCCAGTTCAGTGACCAGTCAGGTCAGCCCAGCGGAACAGGCCGACGGAACCGACGGAACCGATGCAGCCGTCGTGGGAGAGCAGCGCAAACCGGGCGGGACGAAGGACGTACGCCGTCTCGACCGGGTGATCATCAGGTTCGCGGGGGACTCGGGTGACGGTATGCAGCTCACCGGTGACCGATTCACCTCGGAGACGGCGTCGTTCGGCAACGACCTGTCGACTCTGCCGAACTTCCCCGCCGAGATCCGCGCGCCCGCCGGCACCCTCCCCGGCGTGTCCTCGTTCCAGTTGCACTTCGCCGACCACGACATCCTCACGCCGGGTGACGCGCCCAATGTCCTGGTCGCCATGAATCCCGCGGCGCTGAAAGCCAACATCGGCGATGTGCCGCGCGGCGCGGAGATCATCGTCAACACGGACGAGTTCACCAAACGGGCGATGCAGAAGGTGGGGTACGCGGCCTCGCCGCTGGAGGACGGTTCCCTCGACGGGTATCAGATCCACCCGGTCCCGTTGACCACGCTGACCGTCGAGGCTCTCAAGGATTTCGACCTCACCCGCAAAGAGGCCGAGCGCAGCAAGAACATGTTCGCGCTCGGCCTCTTGTCGTGGATGTACCACCGGCCGACGGAGGGGACGGAGAAGTTCCTGAAGTCGAAGTTCGCGAAGAAGCCGGACATCGCGGCCGCCAACATCGCGGCTTTCCGGGCCGGCTGGAACTTCGGCGAGACGACCGAGGACTTCGCGGTCAGCTATGAGGTCGCCCCGGCGGCCAAGGCGTTCCCGGTCGGCACCTACCGGAACATCTCCGGGAACCTGGCGCTGTCGTACGGGCTGATCAGCGCCTCCCGGCAGGCCGATCTGCCGCTGTTCCTGGGCTCGTACCCGATCACGCCGGCCTCGGACATCCTGCACGAGCTGAGCAAGCACAAGAACTTCGGCGTACGCACCTTCCAGGCCGAGGACGAGATCGCGGGCATCGGCGCGGCGCTGGGGGCGGCGTTCGGCGGGTCGCTGGCGGTGACCACCACCTCCGGTCCCGGTGTGGCACTGAAGTCGGAGACCATCGGGCTCGCCGTGTCGCTGGAGCTGCCGCTGCTGGTGGTCGACATCCAGCGCGGCGGGCCGTCGACCGGTCTGCCGACGAAGACGGAGCAGGCGGATCTGCTCCAGGCGATGTTCGGGCGCAACGGCGAGGCCCCGGTCCCGATCGTCGCGCCCCGCACCCCCGCCGACTGCTTCGCCGCCGCCCTGGAGGCGGCCCGGATCGCCCTGACGTACCGCACGCCGGTGATGCTGCTGTCGGACGGCTATCTCGCCAACGGCTCCGAGCCCTGGCGCATCCCCGAACTGGACGAACTGCCGGACCTGACCGTGCAGTTCGCGCAGGGTCCCAATCACACCCTGGAGGACGGCTCCGAGGTCTTCTGGCCGTACAAGCGCGACCCTCAGACCCTGGCCCGGCCGTGGGCGGTGCCGGGCACGCCGGGTCTGGAGCACCGTATCGGCGGGATCGAGAAGCAGGACGGCACCGGCAACATCTCCTACGACCCGGCCAACCACGACTTCATGGTCCGCACCCGGCAGGCAAAGATCGACGGCATCGACGTGCCGGACGTCGAGGTCGACGACCCGCACGAGGCGAGAACCCTGGTCCTGGGCTGGGGTTCCACCTACGGGCCCATCACCGCGGCCGTACGGCGGCTGCGCGCGGCCGGGGAGCCGATCGCGCAGGCCCATCTGCGGCATCTGAACCCCTTCCCGAAGAACCTGGGCGCGGTCCTGAAGCGTTACGACAAGGTCGTGATCCCGGAGATGAACCTGGGCCAGCTCGCCACCTTGATCCGGGCGAGGTATCTGGTCGACGCGCACTCGTACAACCAGGTCAACGGCATGCCGTTCAAGGCGGAACAGCTCGCCTCGGCGCTCAAGGAGGCCATCGATGGCTGACACGTCCACGGAAGGCACGGGCACGATCGAGGCGCTTTCACTCGTCCCCAAGGCCGAGGGCCGCCAGTCCATGAAGGACTTCAAGTCCGATCAGGAAGTGCGCTGGTGCCCCGGCTGCGGTGACTACGCGATCCTGGCGGCCGTCCAGGGCTTCATGCCGGAGCTGGGGCTGGCGAGAGAGAACGTCGTCTTCGTCTCGGGCATCGGCTGCTCCTCGCGCTTCCCGTACTACATGAACACCTACGGGATGCATTCGATCCACGGGCGGGCCCCGGCGATCGCGACCGGGCTCGCCACCAGCAGGCGCGACCTGAGCGTGTGGGTGGTGACCGGGGACGGGGACGCCCTTTCCATCGGCGGCAACCACCTCATCCACGCCCTGCGACGCAATGTGAACCTCAAGATCCTGCTGTTCAACAACCGGATCTACGGGCTGACCAAGGGGCAGTACTCCCCCACCTCCGAGGTCGGCAAGATCACCAAGTCGACGCCGATGGGCTCGCTGGACGCGCCCTTCAATCCGGTGTCGCTGGCCATCGGCGCGGAGGCGTCGTTCGTGGCGCGCACGATCGACTCCGACCGCAAGCACCTGACGGAGGTGCTGCGTCAGGCCGCCGCCCATCCGGGCACGGCCCTGGTGGAGATCTACCAGAACTGCAACATCTTCAACGACGGAGCCTTCGAGGCGCTGAAGGACCGGCAGTCGGCCGAGGAGGCGGTGATCCGGCTGGAGCACGGGCAGCCGATCCGGTTCGGCGCCGACCGGTCCAAGGGGGTCGTGCGGGACCGCGCGACCGGCGATCTGAAGGTGGTGGCGGTGACCCCGGAGAACGAGGCCGAGGTCGTGGTCCACGACGCCCACTCCGCGTCCCCGACCACTGCCTTCGCACTGTCCCGGCTGGCCGACCCGGACACCCTGCACCAGACCCCGATCGGTGTCCTGCGCTCCGTCGAGCGGCCGGTCTACGACACCCAGATGACCGACCAGCTCGACGAGGCGATCGAGCGGCACGGCAAGGGGGATCTGGCGGCGCTGCTGGCCGGCGGGGACACCTGGACGGTCGTCGGCTGAACGACGGCTGATCGACTACGCACGTCCGCCTTGAGCACGGGGCCCGGGACCGGAGAGGTTCCGGGCCTCTGTGTCTGCACGTACGGGATACCGCGGCACTCACCACCCTGGCACTTACCTTCATGCCAGTACCTTACTTCAAAGTGGGTACTTTCCCTCAGTTAGCGCACGCCTTAGGGTTAGTTGCAGACCGCACCCCCCAAGGAGTTCTGAATCATGAGCATTGTCGTCACCGGAGCCACCGGACACCTCGGCCGTCACGTCGTGGAGCAGTTGCTGGAGAAGGTCCCCGCGGAGGCGGTCACGGCCGTCGTGCGTGACAAGGCCAAGGCCGCCCACCTCGCCGAGCGCGGCGTGAGGCTCGCGGTCGCCGACTACAACGCCCCCGAGACGTTCGACGGCCTGTTCGCCGCCGGTGACAAGGTGCTGCTGATCTCGGGCAACGAGTTCGACAAGGGCCGGCCGGCCCAGCACCAGGTCGTCATCGACGCCGCCAAGGCGGCCGGCGTCGCGCTGCTGGCGTACACCAGCGCGCCCGGCAGCCTGAGCGCCGCGCTGGCCGACGACCACCGCGCCACCGAGAAGGCGCTGCTCGCCTCCGGCCTGCCCTACTCCCTGCTGCGCAACGGCTGGTACCACGAGAACTACACCGAGAACCTGGCCCCGGTGCTGGAGCACAAGGCCGTCGTCGCCGCCGCCGGTGAGGGTCGCGTCTCCTCCGCAGCCCGCGCGGACTACGCGGCCGCCGCGGTCGCCGTACTGACCGGCGAGGGGCACGAGAACACGACGTACGAGCTGGGCGGCGACGAGGCGTGGAGCTTCGCGGAGTACGCGGCCGAGCTGAGCCGGCAGACCGGCGAGGAGATCGGCTACAGCGCGGTGCCCGCGGAGACCCTGATCGGGATCCTGACCGGCGCCGGGCTGCCCGAGCCGTTCGCCGCGATCCTGGCCGGCGTGGACACGTCGATCGCGAAGGGCGAGCTGGTCGTCTCCACCGGTGACCTGTCCCGCCTGGCCGGCCGCCCGACCACCCCGCTGTCCGAGGCGATCGCCGCCGCGCTGAAGGGCTGACCCCGCCAGACCTCCGCCCGAGGGCCGCTACTCCCCCGTTCCGGGCTCCCGGGCCTCCCGACCCCCGCCTGTCACGACCGTATGGCGATACGGGCATGACAGGCGGGGGTGTACGGCGTTACCTTCGTCCACGCATGCCTGTCGTGAGGTCGTGAGAAGGAGGGGCCCGTGACCGGGACGTCCAAGGGTGGTGAGGGCCGGATCGGCCTGCTGAACGGCTTCGCCGCCTACGGGATGTGGGGCCTCGTCCCGCTCTTCTGGCCGCTCCTCAAGCCCGCCGGCGCGGCCGAGATCCTCGCCCACCGCATGGTGTGGTCCCTCGCCTTCGTCGCCGTCGCGCTGATCGTCGTACGGCGCTGGAAGTGGGCCGGCGAGCTGCTGCGCCAGCCGCGCCGGCTCGCGCTCGTCACGGTCGCCGCCGCCGTCATCACCGTGAACTGGGGCGTCTACATCTGGGCCGTGAACAGCGGCCACGTCGTCGAGGCGTCGCTCGGTTACTTCATCAACCCGCTGGTCACCATCGCCATCGGCGTTCTGCTCCTGAAGGAGCGGCTGCGGCCCGTGCAGTGGGTGGCGGTCGGCGTCGGCCTCGCCGCCGTCCTCGTGCTGACCATCGGGTACGGCCGCCCGCCGTGGATCTCGCTCTGCCTCGCCTTCTCCTTCGCCACCTACGGGCTGGTGAAGAAGAAGGTCAACCTCGGCGGGGTCGAGTCGCTGGCCGCCGAGACGGCGATCCAGTTCCTGCCCGCCCTCGGCTATCTGCTGTGGCTGTCCAGCCACGGCGGCTCCACCTTCACCGGGGAGGGCCTCGGGCACTCGGCCCTCCTCGCCTCCACCGGCATCGTCACCGCGCTTCCGCTGGTCTGCTTCGGTGCGGCGGCGATCCGGGTGCCGCTGTCCACGCTGGGCCTGTTGCAGTACATGGCGCCGGTGTTCCAGTTCCTCCTGGGCGTCCTCTACTTCGGTGAGGCCATGCCGCCCGAGCGCTGGGCCGGCTTCGCGCTGGTCTGGCTGGCGCTGGTGCTGCTCACCGGGGACGCGTGGCGCTCCTCGGTCCGCACGGCGCGGTCGGCCCGGTCCGCCCGGACGCTCGCCGCCGAGACCAGGGCGCCCAGCACCACCATGACGACGGGTACCGCCGGCGCCGTACGGAAGGCGCAGAGCGAGCCGTCCGCGGTCGAGGCGCCGGAGGTCTCCCCCAGCGCCAAGCCGTAGACGGCTGTCACAGCGGAGATCCCGATCGCCGAACCGAACTGGGTCGAGGTGTGCAGCAGGCCGCTCGCCAGCCCCTGCTCCCCCTCTCACCGTCACCCTGCGGCACCTGGAGCGGACGGCCTGGTCCACCGGACCGTGCATCCGGTGGTGCCGCCGCGCGTCGAGTACGAACTCACGCCCCTGGGCGGCACGTTGCCCGCCACGATCCAGTCCCTGGTGACCTGGACGGAACACCACCAGGCGGAGGTCGCGGCGGCGCGGGCGGCGTACGACGAGCGGGAGACTAGCTCTCCGTAAGCCGTCCGCGGGCCCGGTGGGCGCGCACCTTCTCGCGGTTGCCGCAGTGTTCCATCGCGCACCAGCGGCGGCGGCCGGGGCGGGAGGTGTCGACGAACAGCAGTCGGCAGTCGTGCGCGCCGCACTCGCGGACGCGGTGCGCGTGCGGGCCGGTGAAGAGGTCGATCGCGTCGCGGGCGACGGTCGAGAGCAGTCGGGTGCCGGTGGCGCCGGGAGCCCAGGCGTGGGTTCCGTCGGGGGTGAGGCGGGAGACGAGCGGGGGCTCGGCCGCGGCCGCGTTGAGGGCGTCGAGGTGCTCCGGCCGCTGCGGGCGGCCGTGGGCCCGGTCGGCGGTGAGGAGGAAAAGGGCGTCGCGTACGTCCCGTACGCGACTCAACTCCCTTTCGGACACAGTGAGTTCCAGCCCCTCGGGCAGGCGGCTGCGGGCGGCCCAGGCGACGAGGTCGGCGGGTTCGTGCAGTACCTCGTAGCGGGCGAAGGCGCCGGGGCCGCCGGTGGGCAGCAACTCCAGGCACAGGGCACCCGGGTCGAAGCGGTAGGGCTTGCCGTCGTGCGAGACCAGGGTCAGGCCGGGGGGCCGACCGGGTGGGGTTGCCGGGTTTGCCGGTGACGCAGATGCCGAAGGCGATCCCGGGGATGTCGGCGATGACGGCGATCCCGAGGTTTTCGGGTGTTCCGGCGTTTCCGTTGCCCGCGCGCTCATGTAACCAATATAACTGGTTACATGAGCGAGACACCCGCAACGGAACCCACGCCCGTCCACTGGAAGCTCGTCGTCGACTCCCTCGACCCGCACACGCAGGCGGACTTCTGGGCCGCCGCACTGCACTACACGGTCGAGGACAACAGCGCACTCGTCGAGCGCCTGCTGGGACTGGGCGCGCTGCCCGGCGCGGCCACGCTGGAGCACCACGGCCGCCCGGCCTTCCGGGACCTGATCGCCGTACGGCATCCCGCGGACCCCTTCGACGCGGAGAGCGGCACCGGACTGGGGCGGCGGCTGCTGTTCCAGCGGGTGCCGGAGGAGAAGACGGTCAAGAACCGGCTCCACCTCGACCTGCACCCCGGCGCGGGACGGCGGGAGGGAGAGGTCGAGCGGCTCACCGCGCTCGGGGCGAGTGTGCTGCGGGAGGTGAAGGAACCCTCCGGGACGTGGGTGGTGATGGCGGACCCGGAGGGGAACGAGTTCTGCGTGCACTGAGCCGAGCAGGGGGCGGAAGCAGGGCTCGCGACGGCCGGGCGACAGCGGCGCCAGGGGGTTCGCAGCGGCCGGGCGACAGCGGCGCCAAGGGTTCACAGCGGCCGGGCGACAGCGGCGCCAGGGGTTCACAGCGGCCGGACCGCGATGGCTCCGCTATGTGAACTCCTTGTCCAGATAGCGCTCTTGACGGAGAGTTGGCCACAGCTTCACCATCCAGGCACCCCATTCACTGTGGGTTCCCTGTGGCCAACCCACCGGGGACCCCTCTGGAACTCGGAGCCCCCACCATGAAGCTCTCCGTTTCCGGGCGGGCGACAGCGACCGCCGTCGTCGCCGCCGCCACGCTGCTCGCCACCGGATCCATAGCCGGCGCGGCGCCCGCCCCCGAGCCCGTCGCGATCGCCGCCGCGCCCGACATCCCGGTGACCGCCGTCAAGGCACACCTGACCCAGCTCCAGTCCATCGCCACCGCCAACGGCGGCAACCGCGCCCACGGCCGCACCGGCTACCGGGCCTCCCTGGACTATGTGAAGGCCAAGCTGGACGCCGCCGGATTCACCACCACGATCCAGCAGTTCACCGCGTCCAGCCGCGTCGGCTACAACCTGATCGCCGACTGGCCCGGCGGCGACACCAACCAGGTCGTCATGGCCGGCTCGCACCTCGACAGCGTCAGCTCCGGCGCCGGCATCAACGACAACGGAACCGGCTCGGCGGCCGTGCTGGAGGCCGCCCTCACCGTCGCCCGCACCGGCTACCAACCCACCAAGCACCTGAGATTCGCCTGGTGGGGCGCCGAGGAACTCGGTCTGGTCGGCTCCCGCCACTACGTCAACAACCTGTCCTCCGCGAACCGCGCCCGGATCAGCGGCTACCTCAACTTCGACATGATCGGCTCGCCGAACCCCGGCTACTTCGTCTACGACGACGACCCGGTCATCGAGAAGACCTTCAAGGACTACTTCACGGGCATCGGCGTCGCCACGGAGATCGAGACCGAGGGCGACGGCCGCTCCGACCACGCGCCCTTCAAGAGCGCGGGCGTCCCGGTCGGCGGCCTGTTCACCGGGGCGAGCCGCGCGAAGACGGCGGCGCAGGTGACCAAGTGGGGCGGTACGGCCGGACAGGCCTTCGACCGCTGCTACCACTCCTCCTGCGACACCACCGCCAACGTCAACGACACCGCCCTCAACCGCAACGCGGACGCGCTCGCGCACGCGGTGTGGACGTTGTCGCAGTAGGCCTACGCCTCAGGCGCCCTGCCCCTGCGGGCCCGTGCCCGAGTCGCGGGCCCGTCCGGCCAGCCGGGTCATCCGGGAAGTGGCCGACTCCAGTTCCTCGGCGTCCTCGGCGGCGGGGCCGCCCTCGGTGACCAACTCGGTCCACAGGGTGAGGAGTTCGGTGCCGAGGTTCAGGCCCTGGAAGGGGTCCCGTACGGCACGCCAGGCCGTCGCCGCGCTCTGTACGTTGCCGTACGCGGCCTCCGCGTCCCGGTTGCCGTGGTGGATGCGGGCCAGGTCGAGCGAGAGGTGGAAGGAACGGACCGGATCACCGGCCAAGTAGGCGATGTAGGAGGCGAGTTCACGCAGCCGGAGCACCTCGGGGTGCTCCGGTCCCAGCGTCGCCGACGCCTCGGTCACGGTCCGCTCCGCGAGCGCCGCGGCCGTGTCCGTACGTCCCGCCCGCACGGCCTCGTTGATCCGCGCCATCGGCTCGCCGAGCAGCGCGGGCGCTCCGTCGACCCCGGGAAGCGAGCGCGGATCCTCCCCGAGCACGGCCTCCGCCACGGCGTCGAAGCCACGGGCGGGGGTCGGCTTGGGCTCGGGCTCGGGGTCGAGCCCCAGGGCCGCTTCGGGGGCGCGGGGCGGGATGGGGGCGGGGGTGGAGTAGGCGGTGATGCGGGGGACGGGCTCGGGGGTCGGGTGGGGGCGGGCGTCCTCGGGGGTACGGTCCATCACCGGCGGCGGGCCGAACACGCCCGTCGGAGCGGCTGCCGCACCCGGGATCCCGTCCTGCGGCTCCACCGGCTCCACCGGCTCCACCGGCATCATTGGCATCCCCGGCTCGCGGCGCAGGAAGTGCGTGGGCTTGTCATGCCGGGTCGGTGCGGCCGGAGCGGCCGCCTCGGCAAGCTCCGAGGGCGGCGCGGGCGGTGCCTCGGCGGGCGGGGCCGACGGCCGGTCGCCCGGCTCCCTCTGCGGGGGCACCCTTAGGGGTTCGCCCGCGAAGTGGCTGGAGCCGTCCGGCTCGACGCGCAGCGGGACGACGTAGCCGATGCGCTCGTCGTGAACCGTGGCGAGCACCGGGTGCCCGGTGGCGAGGGCGATGCGGTGCAGGTGGCCGAGGACGGCCTGCTGGAGTTCCTGCCCGTCGGCGGCGACGACGGGGACGCCGCCGATACTCGCCGGCCCACCCCCGGAGACGTGCACGTCGAGCGGCGCCACCGCGACGGCCGGACGCCCGTCGTACTGCTGTGCCCGCTTCTTCTCGCGGCTGAGTCGAGACATCGGTTCCTCACCCTGACACGTCGCCGTGCACGTACGTTGTGCTCATAACCCGTGCACCCACACGTACACGTACTGTTGAGTCTCTCCGGCCGGGCCCGGTCCGCACGTCACCGCGACGTCACAGCCTCGTTCCAAGGCCCGTGGGTCACGGGGATCCGGCGGCGGTCCGGCCGCGCGGGCGGCGGTGGCGACGACGAGGAGTGCGGGGCATGCGGACGACGGACGGGCGGCTGCCGGGGCCGGAGATCTGGATCCGCGGCCCGGTGTCGGCGCCGGAGCCCCCACCGGGGCCGTACACCGCGGCCCCCGGGCCCCGTCGCTTCTCCTGGCTCGGCACGCACGGCGGGGCCGGCGCCTCCACGCTCGCCGCGGTCTACGGCGGCCATGACTGCGGACGGGACTGGCCCGGCCCGGACGACCCGCCGTCCGTCCTGCTCGTGGCCCGCACCCACGCGTCCGGACTGGAATCGGTACTGCGGATGCTGGAGGTCTTCCGGCGCGGGCAGGCCCCGGCGGGCCTCGATCTGGAGGCGGTCGTGCTGGTCGCGGACGCGCCGGGCCGGCTGCCGCGCCAACTCGCGCAGCGGGTACGGCTGATCGAGTCGGTCATCGACGTGTACCGGGTGCCATGGGTCCAGGACTGGCGCCTCGGTGACCTGTCGGGCACCCCTCCCCGCGAGACGGAACCCCTGGTCCGCCTCACCAGCACGGCCGCCCGGCGGGCGCGCTGAGCGCAGCTCCGCCCACGCCCCCTTCCCCGGCCGTCGCGCTCGCCGCCGCCGTACGGGAGGGCCGGCTGCGGGCCGTCGACGTGGTGGCCGGGGCGCTGGATCGAATCCGGCGGGAGGACCGTGCGCTGGGGGCGTTCGCCGAGGTGTGGGAGGACGCGGCGGCGGAGCGGGCCGCCGAGGTGGACGCGCGGGTCGCCGCGGGCGAGCGGCTGCCGCTGGCCGGGGTGCCGATCGGGGTCAAGGGCCGGCACGGGCTGCGTACGGCGGGGTCACTGGTGGCCGCCGGCTGCGTACCGGTGGGCGCGACGGCCGTGCCAGGACCCGGAACTCCCTGGCAGACCTGGGGACTCGGCGCCCACGGCCGTACCGTCAACCCCTGGCGCGCCGACCGCACGCCCGGCGGTTCCTCGGCCGGTTCGGCGGCGGCGGTCGCGGCCGGCCTGGTGCCGCTGGCGACCGGCAGCGACGGCGCGGGCTCGGTGCGCATCCCGGCCGCCTGGTGCGGCGTCGTCGGCCTGAAGGTCACGAGCGGCCGCTTCCCGTCCGCCGACCGTACGGGGCTCGCGGCGCCGGGCGTGCTGGTTCGGTACGCGGCGGACGCGGAGGCGTACTGGGGAGTGCTTTCCGGGGAGGGGGAGGGACAGGGACTGCGGCTCGGGTCGCTCACGGCCGTCTTCTCCCCCGATCTCGGGTTCGCCGACCCCGCCCCGGAGCCCCTGGCCCTCGCGCGGGCCGCCTTCGCACGACTCGTCGACGCCGGTGTCGTACGGCCTCCGCGGTCGGAGACGCCATTGCGGCTGGCGGATCCCGCGCCCGCCTGGCTCGCGCTCCGCGGGTCGGGTCGTACCTCAGAGGTACGGGAGGTACGGGAGGTACGGGAGGTACGGGAGGTACGGGAGGTACGGGAGGTACGAGGGGTCCGGGGGGTCCGGGGGGTCAACGACCGTCGGCTGGCCGCCTTCTTCGATCGGGTGGACCTGTTGCTGACCCCTACGACCCCTCAACCCGCGCACGGCCACGACGGCCCCGGCGACCGTTACTCGACGGCGCTGACGTGGGCGTTCAACCTGAGCGGGCATCCGGCGATCAGTATTCCGGCGGGGGTCGGCGCGGACGGCTGCCCGGTGGGGCTCCAGGTGGTGGCGGCGCACGGGCGGGAGGCGGTGCTGCTCTCCGTGGCGGCGGCCGCGGAGGCTCGGGCGGGGGTTCTCGGCACCCCCGGGAAACCCTGATCCGGGGCCCTGGCCCTCGGCACTCCTGGTTGACCCCTGGCGGCTGCTACTTGCGTATGCATATTATGCACATGCGCTTTACAGTCGCACGCCGACCATTTGGGGGACCCATGAGCACCCGACGTTTCCTGTTCGTGCTGGGCAGCAGCCGTCCCGAGGGCAACACCGAGCAACTGGCCCGCGCCGCCGCCGAGCAGCTGCCCGCCCATGTCGAGCAGGAGTGGATCAGCCTCGCCGAGCATCCGCTGCCCGACTTCGAGGACCTGCGCCACGACAGCGACCACGTCCGTCCCACCGAGGGCAACGTGGCGCTGCTGCTCGACGCCACGCTCGCGGCGACCGACATCGTGATCGCCTCGCCGCTGTACTGGTACACGCTGTCCGGCCAGGCCAAGCGCTACCTGGACTACTGGTCGGGCTGGCTGCGCACCCCCGGCGTCGACCTCAAGGCGACCTTGGCCGGACGCACCCTGTGGGGCGTCACCGCGCTCGCCGAGGAGCGGCAGGCGGTGGCCGATCCGCTGGTCGGCGCGCTGAAGAACTCGGCCACGTACATGGAGATGCGGTTCGGCGGGGTACTGCTCGGCAACGGCAGCAAGCCGGGTGACGTCCTCAACGACACGCAGGCTCTGGCCCGCGCGAAGACCTTCTTCGCGCAGCCCGCGCCGCTCGCCCGGTACGCCTTCGAGACCGACTGACGGCGGGCACCGACCCCGGCCCCGGCAGGCAACGGCTGCGGCGGGGCGGGGGCGGGCCGCGGGGACCGGCCGCTACGCCGTGACGTCCTTCGCCGTGAACCGCGCCCAGGCCGCCGAGCCGAAGACGGCGACGTACACCGCCTGGAGCCCGAGGTTCTTCTGGAGTTCCGCCCAGTAGACGGGTTCGCGCATCAGGTCGGCGAAGGACAGCCAGTAGTGGGAGAAGAGGTACGGCTGGATCGCGTGCAACTGCGGGATCTGGTCGAGGATCTGCACGGTGGTGAGCAGGCCCACGGTCGTCGCCATGGCCGCGATGCCGCTGTTGGTGAGCGTGGAGACGAACAGTCCGAGCGCGGCCACTCCGAGCAGCGAGGCGGTGACGGCCAGGGCGATCAACAGGGCCCGCCCCAGGCCGTCGGCGAAGGAGATACGGGTGCCCGAGATGGTCGTGAGGTCGCCGAGCGGGAACAGCAGCGCTCCGACCGCCAGCGCCGACACCGCGACGACCAGGGTGGCCAACAGGCAGAAGGTCACCGTGGTCGCGTACTTGGCGAGCAGCAGGCGGGTACGGCCGGCGGGGGCGACGAGGAGATAGCGCAGGGTTCCGGAGTTCGCCTCTCCGGCGACCGCGTCCCCCGCGACGACGCCGACGGCCATCGGCAGGAAGAACGGGAGCGTGGCGGCCAGCGCGGTGAACACCAGGAACAGGCCGTTGTTGGTGATCTGCGCCATGAAGGCCGGGCCTTCACCGCCGCCGCCCCGCTGACCGCCCGTCGAACCGTCACCGGTCTCGATCTTCACGGCGATCCCGACCAGCACCGGCACGGCGGCCAGCACGCCCAGCAGGGCGAGGGTCCGCCAGCGGCGCAGGGTGATGGTCAGCTCACTGCGGAAGAGTCCGAGGGTCCACAACCGACTGACCGGACGCGCGCCTTCGCCGTCCGCCACAGGTGCGGCCTTCACCGGTTCGGCCTTCACCTGTACGGCCTTCACTTCAGCCCGCGACATCGAAGCCCTCCCCCGTCAGTGCGACGAAGGCGTCCTCCAGGGAGGCCCGTTCCACGCAGAAGCCGCGCACCCGGACGCCCGCCGTCACCAACGCCTCGTTCAGTTCGGCCAGTTCACGGTCGGCGGGCTCGCCCGTCACCCGGTCCTCGGAGACGACGACGTCCGCCACACCCTGTTCCTTCAGCACCCGGGCCGCGTCCGCCGTGTCCGGGGTGGTCACGGCCAGCCGCCCGCGCGCACGAGCCGCCAGGTCGGACACCGGGCCCTGGGTGAGGAGCCGCCCGCGCGCCATGACGGCCGCGTGCGTGCAGACCTGCTCGATCTCGTCGAGGAGGTGGGAGGAGAGGAAGACGGTGGTCCCCTCCGCCGCCAACTCCCGCACGAGGACACGGATCTCGCGCATGCCCTGCGGATCGAGGCCGTTGGTCGGCTCGTCCAGGACCAGCAGCCGGCGGGGCTGGAGAAGGGCGGCGGCCAGGCCCAGCCGCTGCTTCATCCCGAGCGAGTACGCCCTCGCCTTCTTCGCGGCGGCCGCCGTCAGGCCCACCCGCTCCAGCGCCTCCGCCACGCGGGCACGCCGGGTGCGGGGGTCGGCGGTCGGGTCGGCTGCGTCGTAGCGCAGGAGGTTGTCACGGCCGGAGAGGAAGCCGTAGAGGGCGGGGCCCTCGATGAGTGCGCCGACGTGCGGCAGCACGACGCGGGAGGCGCGGGGCATGGGGTGCCCCAGCACCCGCGCCGTGCCGGAGGTGGGCTCGATGAGGCCCATCAGCATGCGGATGGTGGTGGTCTTGCCGGAGCCGTTCGGACCGAGGAAGCCGAAGACGCTGCCCGCCGGGACGGCCAGGTCGAGGCCGTCGACGGCGAGCTGTCCGCCTCGGTAGCGCTTGGTCAGGGCGCGGGTGCGGATGACGGTGTCCCCGTCGGCCGGACTCGGCGCCCCGAGCGCCGCCTCCGCCGCGTCGTCATCGTCGTCCATCGGCTCCCCGTCCCCCGATCGTCGGTTCCCGTCAGGGTACTCAGTGCTCCCCGGCGCTCACTTCCCGGTGTTCGCCGCCTTCACGAGGGCGTCCTTGGTGACGGCGCCGACGTAGACCTTGCCGTCGTCCGTGACCAGGGCGTTGACCAGGCGGGTGGAGAACACGGTGCCCGAGCCGAACTTGCCGTCGACCTTGTCGCCGAAGGAGCCCAGGAACCCGCCGAGACCACCCGCGTCGGGGAGGTCGCCGGAGGAGGGGACGCCCTCGCCGCCGGAGTCGAAGGTGGCGACGGTGGTCCATCCCTCGCCGAGGACGTCGAGCCCGGCGAGGTCCTTGGCGAAGCCCCCTTCCAGGTCGTCCCTGGAGGGTGCGGGGACGTCGGTCGGGGCGTCCGCGCTGCCCTCCTCGGTCACCTTCGCCCCCTTGGGCGGGGTGAAGTCGAAGGTGGCGGCGCCCGGCTTGGCGAAGCTGACCTGGGTGAAGCCGGCGTCGACGACCGCGGCGCCGCCGCTCGCCGGGGTCAGCGTGAACTTGAGCGGCAGCCCCGTCTTCGCGTCCACGGCCACACTGATCGCGCCGACGGTCGAACCTGACTGCTTCGGATTGACCAGCAGCTTGTAGGCGTCGCGGCCGGCCACCTGGACGGTGCCGTCCACCGTCACGGACGTGGTGTCGTCGACGGCCTTCAGGGCTTCGTCGGTGAGGTCCTTGGGCGTGGTCGGGACGGGCTCGGCCGCCTCCTTCCCCTTCGGCGAGGTGGAGTGATAGACCTCGTTGGAGGCGCTGTCGTACCCCCACACGTCCTTGCCGTTGTGGATGAGGCTGTACTCCGCGGCGTTCTCCAGGAGCGACAGCTTCTGCTTGTCCGGGCCGTCGGCGGCGACGCGCAGGGTGTGCGTGCCGGAGGCGAGTTCGGTGAGCTTGGCGGAGGGGTCGGCGGAGGACCCGCCGTCGCCGCCTCCGGCCGCCCCGGTGGCCCCGGAGAGGAGCCCGCTCTCCAGCCCGCCCAGATCGGGCAGGCCGAGGTCGGTGGTGATCTTCACGGTGCCGGACAGCTGCTGAACGTCCGACGCGGCGATCTTCTCGATGAGCTGCTGTGCGGTGATCTTCGGCAGGTCGGGGTCGCCCGAGTCGGCGAGCGCCGGGACCAGCCCGATCGTCGCCGCCGCGACACCGATCACGGTGACCGGAACGATGTACCGCACGGCCTTGCGCCGTCCGACACGCAGATCGTCGGCCTCCCCGGCGGGCGTGCTGTCGTCGGATGCGTACGGTGCCATGTGTGCCTTACCTCCGTCGTCGGCGGCGGCCGGTCGTCGCGCGGGTCAACGTCCCCCACTCAAGCCGCCATTCTCACCCGAATCGGTGAGGAGTGGTGATTTCCGTAGTCCCTATCTGACCAAATCAGCCACCCGTTTACGTCAACCCGAGGACCCAACCCGACGTACGCCTGGGGTATGACGTGGGGGTGGGCGGCGTAAGGGTGGGGTGAGGGGAGGGAGTCCGGGGGGCGCGGGGACGGAGACCGGGGCGGGAGACCGGGGCGGGAGGCGCGGGCGGTGTCTCGGCGGGGGCGCGGAGGTGTCCCGGCGGGGGCGCGGGGCGGTGTGCCGGCAGGGGTGCAGGGGACGCAGTCCCCGCCCGGGGTGCGGGGCGGAGCCCCGAAGCCCGCAGTCCCCGCCCGGGGTGCGGGGCGGAGCCCCGAAGCGGTTCGACCTGTACGTCTCGACCGACCGAGTCCGGCGGGTAGGTGGGAGAACACCGCAGGCGTGCAGGGGACGCAGTCCCCGCCCGGGGTGCGGGGCGGAGCCCCGAGGCGGTTCGAGGGTCACCTCTCGACAGACCGAGTCGGGCGGGTGGGTGGGCAAGGCGAGGCGAGGCGAGGCACAGCGAGGCGGGGCGGGGCGGGGCCCCCGTAGGCATCCCCGGCCTCATCCCGCCCGGTGGACCACCGCATCGCACAGCTCCAGAAGAGCCCGCTTAGCCTCACACTCCCGCAACGGCGCCAACGCCGCCCGAGCCTCCTTGGCATACCGCACGGTGTCCCGCCGGGCCTGCTCCAGCGCCGGGTGCGCCCGCAGCGCGCCCAGCGCCTCGGCGAGCCGGGCGTCGTCGCTGAGGTCGGAGTCGAGCAGCTCGCACAGCGCGATGTCCTCGGGCAGCGCCAGCCGCGCCGCCCGCTCGCGCAGCCGCAGCACCGGCAGCGTGGGGATGCCCTCGCGCAGATCGGTCCCGGGCGTCTTCCCCGACTCGTGCGAGTCCGACGCGATGTCGAGCACGTCGTCCGCGAGCTGGAAGGCGACGCCCAGCCTCTCGCCGTACTGGGTGAGCACGTCCACGACCGTCTCGTCGGCGCCGGACATCATCGCGCCGAACCGGCACGACACCGCGACCAGCGATCCGGTCTTGCCGCCGAGCACGTCGAGGTAGTGGTCGACGGGGTCCCGGCCGTCGGTGGGCCCGGCCGTCTCCAGGATCTGTCCGGTGACGAGCCGTTCGAACGCCTCAGCCTGCACCCGCACGGCCTCGGGCCCGAGGTCGGCGAGGATGTGCGAGGCGCGGGCGAACAGGAAGTCGCCGGTGAGGACGGCGACGGAGTTCCCCCAGCGGGTGTTCGCGCTGGGCACCCCTCGCCGTACCTCGGCCTCGTCCATCACGTCGTCGTGGTACAGCGTGGCCAGGTGGGTCAGTTCCACCACCACGGCGGAGGGCACGATGCCGGGCGCGTACGGGTCCCCGAACTGCGCGGCGAGCATCACGAGCAGCGGCCGGAACCGCTTGCCGCCCGCCCGGACGAGGTGCTGCGCGGCTTCCGTGATGAACGGGACCTCGCTCTTGGTGGCCTCGAGCAAGCCTTCCTCGACAGCCGTCAATCCGGCCTGGACATCGGCTTCCAGAGCCTGGTCCCGCACGCTCAGCCCGAACGGCCCGACGACGGTCACGAGGGGTCTCCTGTCTGCTGGTGTCTTCTGGCGATCACGCGGTTTGTCGATAGGTCGCTGCCCTCACTCAAGTCAGCGTATCCGGTCACGTTTCGATCACCGACAGCCCCCACGTCCCCCCGTCTCGAACTTCGCTCGCCAGGGAGTCGCTACCCGAGCGGCCGGGCGGCATCGGATCCTGCCCGGTATGTTGCTGATCATCCGGTACAAGCGTTCCGTACCGGCGAGAAAGCGGACCGGTGACGCCGTCCGGTCACCCTCGTCACCCCCGTCACCCGCCCGGCCGTAGCCGTCCGACACACCCTCCCCGCTGACCTCACGGGGGCCACGCACATGCGCATCCGTTCGTCCTTCCCCTACGAGACAGCCCACGAGGACCTCCGCATCCGTCTGCCCGACGGAACCCTCCTGTACGCCCGCGTGTGGCGACCGTTGACGGACGAGCCCGTGCCGGCGCTGCTGGAGTACACCCCGGACCGGCTCTCCGACCGCACGGCGGCACGCGACCGGCAGCGCCACCCCTGGTACGCGGGCCACGGCTACGCCTCCGTCCGCGTGGACGCGCGCGGGCACGGCAACAGCGAGGGCCTGCCGGACGACGCCGCCCGCCCGCCGACGGAACCGACCGGCCGAACGGCAACCGATGGCGTGGCGGCCGACGGGGCCGCCGTGGTCGCGTGGCTGGCGGCCCAGCCGTGGTGCGACGGCACGGTGGGCATGTTCGGCATCGGCCGCGGCGGCGCCTTCGCCCTCCGGGTCGCGGCCCGCACAGCCCTCGCACCCCCCGCGCCCACGCCGCTGAAGGCGGTCGTCGCCGTCTGCTGCCCGGACGGCCACCCCGACAACGGTGTGCGCCACCCGAGTGGTTCCGCCCTCCCCGCCGACCCTCCGCACGCCGAGGCGGCGCAGGCCCGGCTCACCTCCGCCTGCCTGCCGCCCGACCCCGAGCACGTCGGTGACGCCTGGCGGGACATGTGGCTCCGGCGCCTGGAGTCCGTCGACCCGTTCACCCCCACCGATGTCCGCGAGGACCTCACGACCGGCGTGCCCGTCCTGGCGGTGGGCGGCTGGCACGACCCGTACCCCGACACGGTTCTCGGGCTGGTCGATCGCCTCCCGCAGGACCGGGTGCGCGGCGTGATCGGCCCCTGGCCGCACGCGTACCCCGACCACGCCCCGCACCCCGGCCCCGCGATCGGCTTCCTCCAGGAGACCCTGCGCTGGTGGGACCACTGGCTGAAGGGCAAGGACACGGGCGTCCTCTCCGACCCGCTCCTGCGCGCGTACGTCCGCGGCTCCCACCTCCGGGCCACGACGTACGGCGTCCTGCCCGGCCGTTGGGTCGGCGAGCCCGCCTGGCCCTCACCCCGGGTGCGCGTCGTGACGTACGCCCTCCAGGGTGCCCCGGTCCTGGTGCGCTCCCCCTTGCACACGGGTGTGGACGCCGGCCGTCTGCTCCCCCGCGGCGACGACGCCGGTCTCCCGCCGGACCAGCGCGAGGAGGACGCGCGCTCGGTCTGTTTCGACTTCCCGGTGAGCGAGGAGACCTGGGTGCTGGGCGGGCCCCGGGTACGGCTGCGGCTGACGTGCGAGGCGCCGCACGCCCAGGTGGTCGCCCGGGTCTGCGATGTGGCCCCGGACGGCTCCTCGACCCTCGTGACCCGCGGAGTACGACAGCTTCGGCGCACGGAATGCGGAAGCTCGGAGCCTGGAGGCAAGCAGCCTGGAGGCGCGGGGCACGGAAGCGCGGGGCAAGGAAGCGCTGCCGGGGACGTCGTCCTCGACCTGGCCCCCGTCGGCCACGCCTTCCCGCCCGGCCATCGCATCCGTCTCGCCGTCTCCTCCGCCTACTGGCCGTGGGTCTGGCCCGAGCCCGAGTCGGCGGCGGGGTTCACCGTGGACCCGGCGGGCAGCGCGCTGGAACTGCCGGCGCGGGTCCGGGAGGCGGACGCCGGCGTCGCCTTCGAGGAGCCCGAACAGGCACCGCCCCTCGGGGTGAGCGTCCTCGCCACTCTCGACGGGCCGCGCCCCGAGCGGCTTCTGGTGCGGGACGAGGCCGGGGGCGAGTGGCGGCTGGAGGTCGTCCCGCCGGACGCCGGCACGCGCGCGTACCCCGACGGCCTGGAGTACACCGAGGACGCGCTGACGACGTACACGATCACCGAGCGCGATCCCTTGTCGGCCCGGGTCCGCTGCGACCGGACGGTCCGGCTGCACCGCCCCGAGCGGGGCTGGGACACGAGCGTGCGGACCCGTTCGGAGGTCACCGGCGACGAGACGGACTTCGTCGCCACCGACGAGGTCGTGTGCACGGAGGGCGGCGAGGTGGTGTTCCACCGGACCTGGCGGAAGCGCATTCCCCGGACGCCGCTCCCACACCCGCCCCTTTAAAAGGCACTTGGGGCTCAATGACCGTTTTACCCCTGTTGTGGACGTCGGTGAGTTGGCTCACTTCACGGCCATGCGGGCAACCTGCACCGGAAGTTGTGATTCCGCTTTGCCCGTCGGCGAGTTGAGGCTTGGCGAACGCAAAGGATCAAGCAGGCATACGCATCTGATCATGGTCAATAGGGGCGATCTGTGAATCCGGCACTTGTTCCGGACATGTGCTCTCGCATACGTTCCCGGCCTGTCGGGCAGACGCCTAATCCTGCCGCCGCCCGGCAACCCATCGACCGACACTCACGCACGGCAGGAGCGGGGGACCCAGGTAAGTCGCCGAGCCGTACGTCACGCACGTACCGGACCGGCTTGGGGTGAAGTCGCGTCGCCGTACCCGTACGGCGGCCGGCCGGGCACTTTCCAGCCCGAACCCGACAGCTCACCTCGTAGGCGCCGGAGAGGAACCTTCGTCATGCCCGCTGCCGCTCAGCACCGCCGTACCCGTCTCGCCCGCACCCTCGTCGTCGCCGCCACCGGCGCCGCCGTGCTGGCACTCCCGCTCATCGGCTCGACCAGCGCCTCCGCGGCCACCACGGCGTCGGCCACGACCGCCGCCACGACCACGGCCGGGTACACCAACAACCTCGACGGCTGGATCCGCGAGTCGCTCGCGATCATGGCTGAAAAGGGCATTCCGGGCACCTACAACGGCATCTACCGCAACATCATGCGCGAGTCCTCGGGCAACCCGAACGCCATCAACCTGTGGGACTCCAACGCGGCCGCGGGCATCCCGTCCAAGGGCCTTCTCCAGGTGATCGACCCCACCTTCGCCGCGTACCACGTGGCCGGCACCGCCTACGACCCGTACGACCCGGTCGCCAACATCACCGCCGCCTGCAACTACGCGGCCCACCGGTACGGCTCGATCGACAACGTCTTCGGCGCGTACTGACCGTCGCCCCCAGGGACTAGGGACCGGTAGGCCCCAGGGACCGGGGGACTAGGGGAAGAGTCTTTCGAGGACGACGGCCACGCCGTCGTCCTCGTTCGACGTCGTCACCTCGTCGGCCACCGCCTTGAGTTCCGGATGGGCGTTGGCCATCGCCACACCGCGCCCCGCCCAGTCGAACATCGGGATGTCGTTGGGCATGTCGCCGAAGGCGATCGTGTCCTGCGGCCTCAGCCCGAGGTGCTCGGCCGCCAGGGCCAGTCCGGTCGCCTTGGTGACGCCGCACGGCTGGAGCTCCACCGTGCCCGGCCCGGACATCGTGACGGTGGCGAGCGAGCCGACCACCGAACGGGCCGTCGCCGCCAACTCGTCGTCGGACAGGGTGGGATGGCGCAGCAGCACCTTGCTGATCGGCTCGCACCACAGGTCGTCGCGTGCTCCGACCCGCAGGGCCGGCAGGGTCGGGTGCGGCATCAGGTAGCCAGGCTCGATGAGCGTGAGCCCGTCGACGCCGTCCTGGTCGACGGCCGCGTACACCTCGCCCACCTCGGCCTCGATCTTGCCGATCGCGGTCTCGGCCAGCTCCCGGTCCAGGGTGACCGACCACAGCAGGCGGTCGGCTCCGACGTCGTAGAGCTGCGCGCCCTGTCCGCACACCGCGAGCCCTCCGCCGCGCAGGATGTCCAGCAGCGGCCGTACGCGGGGGGCCGGCCGGCCGGTCACCACGAGGTGGCGGGCGCCGGCGGCGGCGACCCTCGCGAGCGCGTCGAGCGACCGGTCGGAGAAGGTGTCGTCGCCGCGCAGGAGCGTTCCGTCCAGGTCTGTGGCGACGAGGGAGTACGCGCAGCGCGCGGCATATGCGGTGGGTGCGGCCATGATCAGAGAATACGGACCCCAACGGGCTCCGACTCACTTCCAGTTCGGCGCCGTTCGCGCGGGAAACGACGTCATTCGCGCGAGAAACGGCTTTCTGCCGCAACGCCGGGTACGGCGAAGTTAAAGGCCTATGCACCGGTTGGCAACAACATGGTCCGCTACCTACCGCCCGCAGTACCTGGAGCGGTACCGTCCAGACAGTCCAGGGGGGACTTGATCGGGGGGTCAGGTTGAGCAGCGGACGTATTCGTGTGCTGAAGCCGGAGGATCTCGGCGAGGGGGAACGGGAGCGGTGGCGCGCGCTGCGCGCCGCGTCGACGGCTGCGCGCAACCCGTTCATGGAACCGGAGTTCACCGACGCCGTGGGCCACGTGCGGCCTCGCACGCGCGTCGCGGTGGTGTACGAGGGGCGCGAGCCGGTCGGCTTCCTGCCCCATGAGCGGGGCAGGCTCGGCCAGGGCCACGCCCTCGCGTACGGCGTCTCGGACGCCCAGGGAGCCGTCCTCGGCCCGGGTCTCGGCCTGAACGCGGACGAACTCCTGCGGGCCTGCTCGCTGTCGAGCTTCGCCTTCGACAATCTGGAGGCGGAGCAGGAACTGCTCGTCCGGCACGCGGCGGCCGAGTACACCTCCTACGTCATCGACGTGGAAAAGGGTTACGAAACGTACGAGTCCGTCCTGCGCGCGCAGTCGCCGAAGTTCCTGAAGACGACACTCGCCAAGGAGCGCCGGCTCGGCCGTCAGGTCGGTGACCTGCGGTTCGTGTTCGACGAACGCGACCCGGCCGCGCTGCGCACGCTGATGGCGTGGAAGTCCGCGCAGTACCGCAGGACCGGCCGCCGGGACCGGTTCGCGCAGGACTGGATCACCCGGCTCGTGAACCTGCTGGCCGCGGAGACGCGCGGCCCGGACTGCTCCGGCACGCTGTCCGTCCTCTACGCCGGCGGGCAGCCGATCGCCGCGCACTTCGGGCTGCGCTCGACGACCGTGCTGGCCTGCTGGTTCCCGGCCTACGACCCCGAGTTCGCGAAGTACTCGCCCGGTCTGGTGCTGCATCTGCGGATGGCCGAGGCGGCCGCCGCCGAGGGCATCGGGCTGCTCGACCTCGGGCGGGGGGCCGCCGAGTACAAGGACTCCCTGAGGACGGGCGAGCTGCCCGTCTACGAAGGAGCGTGGACGCGTCCGGGGGCGGGCGCCGCGCTCTACTGGCTCAGCCGCGAGCCCTCGCGCCGCGCGCACCACTTCGTGCGCAACCGGCCGCGGCTCGCGGCGACGGCCGCACGGGCGCTGAAGGAGGTAGGGCGGCTGCGACGGTCCTGACGGGTCCCGACAGATGCGCGACAGGCTGCTGACGGGGACTGACAAGGGCTGACGGGCGCTGACGGGTTCCATCGGAGTGGGAGGGGGAGGATCCGTGTCCCAGGCGACACGTGTACGGCAGGAGATTCAGAGGTTCCTCGCGATCGAGCCGGTGCAGGTCGCCGAACTCGAACTGGACGACGGCGGTGCGCTGAGACCCGGACCGGGCAGCCCGCCCGTCACGCACGGCGAGGTGTTCCTCCTGGTCAGGAGAGGCGGCCGGCCGGTCGCCACGCTGCTCGGGCGGGTACCCGAGGGTGCCGACCCGATGGCGGTCCTCACCGCACTGGCCCAGCGACACGTGGGTGCCGG
Organism: Streptomyces sp. NPDC058335; assembly: GCF_042723915.1. Lineage (NCBI taxonomy): Bacteria > Bacillati > Actinomycetota > Actinomycetes > Kitasatosporales > Streptomycetaceae > Streptomyces > Streptomyces sp. NPDC058335. The sequence goes on from NZ_JBHXHX010000006.1 coordinate 356,599, forward strand.
ACCGGAACCGGCCCTCACAGGGGTCACCGTGCCCTTCACCAGCGTCGTCATCGCCACCCGCGAGCGCGCCGACCGGCTCGCCCACGCGCTCGACTCGATGCTCGCCCAGGACCACCCCGACTTCGAGATCGTCGTCGTCGACAACGCCCCGGTGACGGACGCGACCCGCGTACTCGTCGAGCGCAAGTACGCCGAACGCGTGCGGTACGTGACCGAACCCGTCCCCGGCCTCGCCGTCGCCCACAACACGGGTCTCGCGTCCGCGCGCGGCGACGTGGTCGCCTTCACCGACGACGACGTGGTCGCCGACCCGCGCTGGCTGACCGAACTCACCGCGCCCTTCGCCGCCGACCCCGGACTCGGCTGCGCGACCGGCCTGATCCTGCCGGCCCGGCTGCGCACCCCCGCCCAGGTCCTGCTGGAGAGCCACGGCGGCTTCGCGAAGGGCTTCACACCACGGACGTACGACCCTGCCGAACCGCCCGCCGACGAGCCGCTGTTCCCGTTCACGGCGGGCCGGTTCGGGTCCGGCGCGAACATGGCGTTCCGGTCCGGCGTGCTGCGCGCGGTCGGTGGCTTCGACCCGGCGACGGGGGCGGGGACGCTCGCGCGCGGCGGCGACGACCTCTACGGCTTCGTCCGCGTGCTCGCCCAGGGCCACCGCCTGCACTACACCCCGCAGGCCCTGGTCTGGCACCACCACCGCGAGACCTGGCAGGACCTGGAGACCCAGGCGTACGGCTACGGCGCCGGCCTCACCGCCTACCTCACCGCGATCCTGGTCAACCGGCCCGCCCTGCTTCCGGCGTTCCTCGCCCGGCTGCCCCGCGGACTCGCGCACGCCCGCACGCTGACGGCGGTGCGGGACGCGGAGGACGCGGCGGGTGCGCCTGGTGGGCATGACGATCGGGGGCATCCATGGCCCCGCAGGCTGTCGCGGCTGCAACGCCAGGGGATGGCGTACGGGCCGGTCGGCTATCTGCGCGCCCGGCGCACGCTGCGGGCCGCGCTGGTGTCCGGGGCTTCCGGTTCTTCCGGCGCTTCCGGCGCTTCCGGGGATGCGCGATGACGGGGGCGGGTGGCCACGCCGGCACCGCCATACCCGTGTTCCTGTACCACGCCGTGATGGAGGAACCACCGGACTGGATCGCGGAGTTCACCGTCACCCCGAAGGAGTTCGCGGCGCAACTCGACGCGATCGTCGACAACGGTCGTACGCCCGTGACGGTCAGCGCGCTCGCCGACCACCTCGCGGGGCGGGCGCCGCTGCCCGCGCGGCCGGTGCTGCTGACCTTCGACGACGGGTTCGCCGACCTGCCGGGGCCGACCGCCGAGGCCGTGGCCGCCCGGGATCTGACCGCCACCGCCTATCTCACCACCGGCGCGATCAGTCCCGGCGGGCGCAGTCTGCTGCCGCCCGCCCCGATGATGACCCTGGACCAGGCCGCCGGGCTGGAGCAGTCCGGCATGGAGATCGGCAGCCACACCGTCACGCATGCACAGCTCGACACCCTGTCGCCTCGCGACCTCGCCCGCGAACTGCGGGACTCGCGCGCCGTGTTGGAGGAAGCCCTCGGGCATCCCGTGCGCCATCTCGCCTATCCGCACGGCTACAACAGTGGGCGGGTGCGGCGCATGGCGGCCGCCGCCGGGTACGAGACGGCCACCGCCGTGCGGCACGCGCTGAGTTCGGAACGGGACGAGGCGTACCGCATCGCGCGGCTCATCGTGCGGCGCTCCCACACCGTCGCCGATGTGGAGAGCTGGCTGGCTGGCGGGGGCGCCCGTGTCGCCCCGTACCGGGACGGGCCGAAGACGGTGGGGTGGCGGTGGTACCGGCGGGCCCGCGCGGTGCTGCGCGGGCCCGTGTTCGCGGGCTAGGGCCGCCCGGCCCGCGGTCTCCGGGCCGTCTATCCGAACGGCTGGTTCAGGTAGGGGTCGGAGACCGCCTTGCGCAGGCTGGCCCAGGCCTCGTCGCCGGCCAGTGCGAGGTCGCAGTGCGGGCCGGGGTCGCGGTAGTTCCACTGGAGCGCGGCCTTGACGCCCTCCAGCTCCTTCAGGACCTTCGGCACCTGCGCGTACCACTCGGCCTGCCGGCCCGGACGGGACGGGTCGTCGGCGGTACCGAACTCGGAGAGCATCAGCGGTTTGTCGTCGGAGATGTTCTCGCGGATCCACGCGTGCGTGGCCTGCTGGGTCTCGGCGAAGGAGAGCCAGCCCGCCTTGTGGCACCGGTAGTAGTTGTACTGGTTGTAGGCCACCCAGTCGACGTAGTCGTCGCCCGGGTACATGCGCTTGATCAGGTCGGCGTGCTCCAGATAGCCGGTCGTGGTCCAGGTCCACACCACGTTGGTCACGCCCAGTTCCCGGAACCGGTCGTGGATGTGGCGGTAGGCGCGGACGTAGTCCTCGGGGGTGCCGTTGGCCGGGGTGCGGGTGTCCATCTCCAGGTCGAAGGAGAGGAAGACCTTCTCGCCGAACTCCTTGACCCGCGCGGCCTGGACGTCGATGACCGACGCGTCCAGGTCGCCGTCCGCGATCTGCTTCCAGGTGGGCTGCTGCGCCGGCGTGCCGCCCCACCACTTGCTCTCCCAGGAGAGCAGCAGCAGATGGTCGTCACCTGCGACGCGCTGTTCCTGCGGGGTGAGCAACTGCCCTTCCAGGCGGCCCCCTTGGACCAGGGACATGTCGTGGTACGTGTACACGATGTCGAGCTTGCGTCCGATGCGCCGCTCGTAGCCGCGGACCTTCTCCGCGAGGTTGTCCTTGCTGTGCGGCACGAACGCGCCGAACCAGGCCCCGCAGGGCGGTTCGAGCAGTTCGGTCGGCGCGCACCTGCCACCGACGGCGGGCGGCCGCGAGCCGGCCGGCTCCGGCCCGTAACCGGAGTCCCCCAGGCCGAGGCCACCCTGCAGGAGGAGGACGACGGCCATGACGGCACAGGCGACTGCGGCGACGGTGAGTAAGCGGGGGCCCGATCGGGGGGCACGTGAGGTGAGTCGGCGGGGGGTGCGGCGGGGGTCTCGCGGGCGCCGGTGGCGGTGTGCGCGGCCGTCATCGCCGGGGGACGCGCTGTCACCGCGGAGCGGACGGCCGTCGTCACCACGGAGCGGACGGCCGTCGTCACCGGGGAGCGGACGGCCGTCGTCGCCACGGGGCGGGCGGCCGTCGTCGCCACGGGTCCAACGGTTGTTCGAGTGGGCGCGGTCGTCATCGCTGAGGGACGACCTGTGATCGCGGGGCGCACGACCGTCCTCGCCACCGGACGGACGGTCGCCCGAACGTCGGCGGCCCTCGTCACCGGAGCACGAGCTGTCACCGCGGAGCGGACGGCCGTCGTCACCACGGAGCGGACGGCCGTCGTCACCGGGGAGCGGACGGCTGTCCTCACCACAGGACGGGCGGTCGATCGGACGTGCGCGGCCGTCATCGCTGAGGGGCAACCTGTGATCGCGGGGCGCACGACCGTCCTCGCCACCGGACGGACGGTCGCCCGAACGTCGGCGGCCCTCGTCACCGGAGGACGAGCTGTCGACGCGAGGCGGACCGCCGTCGTCGTTACGGGACGGGCGGTCGATCGGACGTGCGCGGCCGTCGTCGCGCGGGGCGCGGCCGTCGTCGCCAGGGTGGAGCAACCTCACGGAGCAGTACCCTTCGCAGTCCTCGGCGGGGAGGCGCGCAGCCGCGGGCAGAACGCGGCGACCGTGGTGAGCAGCGTGAGCGTCAGTAGGACGCGCTGCGCGCTGAATGCGTGCGTGGCGATGAACACCGTCCCGGCGAGCAGCACGAGGGCCACGCTCACGAAGACGGCCAGCATCAGCCGTTCGAGCAGGTCGGAGTGGTGCTCGAAGGCCGGGTCCCGACGCTCCACGGGCCCCGCGGCGGGGACCACGGCCAGCGCGGGACCGCAGATTCTCAGCACGGCGGCGCCCGGCCCCGCCGCCAGGAAGGCGATCATGGCCGCGCCCCGCAGCACGGAGCCGTCGGGCAGCGCGAGTGCGGACAGCGCCAGCCAGCCGCCGAACGGGGGCAGCATCCGGACGACCAGTTCCTGCGGTGTCATCGGCCCGTCTCCTTCAGAACGTAGGCCACCCCTGCGTCGTTCCCCGCCACCCGCTCGAACAGGGGCGAGGCGTCGACGGACTGCCGGATGCGGTCCAACTGACCCTTCGTGAGCAGCCCGTTCATCTCGGAGTCGGCGAACTGGCCGCGGCTGAGGAGCAGATAGGCGCGGCCCGGCGACTCCACGGCGGACATGTCGCGGGCCAGGGTGGCCGCCGGATCGCGCACGATGGTGTCGACGTGCTGCCGGTCGTCGTCGAGAAACCAGTAGTGGTCCACTCTCCAGTAGTCGGCGAACGCCAGCGGATAGTTGCGGTCGGCCGCGACGACCAGGGAGTCGTCCGGTGCCTGGTCGATGACCTGCCGCACCAGGTCCACCTCGGCCGGCGGGAAGTAGCTGATGCGGTCCTTGCCGGAGTAGCTCGGCACGAAGGCGAGGGTGCCGGCGAGGAGGGCCAGCGGCGGGAGCCACAGGTAGCGGCGTGGCTCGGGCTGGCTGGTCTTCTCCATCGCCGTCAGGGTGCGCACCTGCGGCAGCAGGGCCGCCGCGGCGAAGAAGGCGGCGCCGGGCAGCATGAACATCAGCACCCGGAAGATCATCTCGCTGCCGTAGCTGCTCGCCCCGAGCATCGGCAGGGGGGCCGCCGCGATCAGCAGCAGCGGCATCGCGCGGTGGCGCAGCACCGGCTGGCGCAGCACGCCCACCACCGCGAGCAGCAGTACCGAGGCCGACAGCAGCCGGGCGACCCAGGACGTCGTCACCGCGCCGGTGCCGGTGGGGGTGGCGCCGTAGCCGGTGGAGACGTTGCCGCCGATGTCGCCGATCGAGCGGAGCATGTCGGGCAGCGCCGCGGAGAGGAAGGGCAGGGCGGCCGTGAGGCACCAGGCCAGGAAGATCACGACGGTCGTGATCAGCGGGACCTTGTCGCGATAGCGGCGGGTGAGGAAGAGGGCGGCCAGCGAGACGATCAGCATGCCCGGCGTGAGCTGGTGCGAGATGACGAGGGCCACCACCAGCACCGTGAGCAGCACCGTCCACACGGCCTGGCGTTGCTGCGCGGCGGACTGGTCGGGGCGGCCGTAGCGGCGCAGGACGACGGCCAGCACGCCGAGGTGCAGGGCGAAGGCCAGGGACTGGGGGGAGAAGTAGTCCTGGCCGACCCAGTTGGCGACGCAGAACAGCCAGACGCCGGTCCAGATCAGCCGCCGGTCCTCGGTGAAGGTGCGGTAGAGCAGCAGCAGCGGGAGCAGCAGCATCAGGCCGGAGACCAGTGGCCACCACGCCATGAACTGTGCGGCCGAGTCCACGCCCAGCAGCCGCACCAGCGTGGCCTGGGCGGCGAAGAAGCCGGGCCACTGGTCGTAGACGGCCATGTCGCCGATCGCGTCCGCGTTCTCCAGCCGGCCCGCCGTCAGCAGGTGGTCGATGACCGCATCGTGCTTCCATGCCCAGGCGTACAGGGGTGTCGGGTAGAGCACCGCCTGTGTGGCGCGCTCCATCACCAGCAGACCGACGACGTACGCCGGCGCCCAGGCGGGGTGGCGGCGGGGGCCGCGGAGCGTGACCCAGAAGCCGACGGTGAGCAGCGCCAGGCCCGCCCAGAAGGTGGGGTGCACGGCGGTGACGAGGCCGAAGTCGTCGAGGTCGGAGACGTCGGTGTGCGTCACGGCCCAGCCCCACAGGGCGAGCGCGACGAGCAGCGCGGGCGCCGGGTGCGACGCGGCGTGCCACCAGGGGCGTCCGGGCGGCAGGTCGGAGAGGTCGCTCACGGGCTCACCGCCGGCCCGGATTGCCGGGTCTGGTGCGGCCGGAACGGTCACGGGCTCCGGCTCGGATCTCTCTCGTGGAGTGGCTGGCGGACGCACGGCGGTTCCCCCCTGGCGGTTCGACTCTGTGCTTGATCAGTCGCTGGACGGGTCGCTGGTTCGGGTGGTGACGGGGCTGCTGACGGCCCTTCTGTCGCTCACCGGTGACAGGTGCGGATCCGGCGCGGGCTGCGCCGGCGGCTCGGCACGGTGGAGGGACAGGAGCAGGACGAGCAGGAACAGCAGGCCGAGCAGCGGCAGCGCGGCGGGCGCGAGCGTCTCTCTCCCCGCCCAGCCCCCCACGGCGACGAGATAGACGATCCCCCAGCGCGCCGCCCACGGCAGCCGCCCGCCCGGACGGTCGCCGAAGCGCCGACCGACGCGGTCGAGCAGCAGCCACAGCAGCACGAGACAGAGCAGCTGACAGACGGGCGGCACCCAGCGCAGCAGCGGCTCGGGCCCGGGGAGGCCCAGGGTCTGCGCGAAGAAATCCGCCGTTTGGGTGTAGAACGCCCCACCCAGTGCCCGTGGTTCCCGTCCGAGGGCGACAGGTACGGCGTACAGCGCGAGGGCGACGGCTCCCAGCGCCGTACCCGGCAGCCACGCGTCGTGCCGCACTCCCAGCGTCACGGTGGCGACGAACAGCAGGAGCAGCGCTCCCCCGGCGAGCAGCGCGGGGCCGGGCAGCAGGCCCAGCATCCCCCGCCCGCTCAACGACTCCGCGAGACCGCCCGAGAGCCGTCCGCCGAGCCACGGCAGGTTCCGCAACGCCACGACGTAGGACACCGTGGCGATACCGAGGAGGCACCACAGCCCGGCGCGCAGCCGGCGCTGGCCGCGCTCGGACCAGAGGCCGTCGCCCTCGTGGCCGGGCGCCGGTGTGCTCGGTGCCTCTCCGCGCTCCGTCGGAGGTGTGCCCTTGTGCGGGCGGACGATCACCGCGAGCGTGTCCGCCTGGAGTGCCTCGCGTTCGTAGCCGGGGCGCCCTATGAACAGCGCGACGGTGTCCTCGTCGGAGGCCCCGTGCTCGTACGCCGCCCGGCGCGCCCAGCTCGTGCCGTACCCGGCGGTGGGATTCAGGCGGGCCCAGCGGGCGCCGTCCTCCGGCGGCGTGCCGTCGGGGGCGGTGGCCGGGGCGGCCCGGTCGGCGGGCGGGGCGTCGGCCGGCACGGTGGCGGGCGTCCGGCTCGTCTCCCGGAGCGCCGCCTTCAGCCCGAAGACCGAGACGACGGCGATCAGCGACATGCTCAGCAGCACCGCCCAGCCCGCGCCCGCGATGCCCGCCGGGGTGAAGAGCACGGCGGCGCTGCCCAGGACCAGCGTGCACATGGCGCCCTGGAGCGCGGCGAGCACACCGGTGCGGCCCTGTACGCGCAGCACCCCGATGTACATCTCCACCACGACCCGCGGCAGCGCCCCGGCGGCCAGCAGCCGCAGCACGGTGGTGCCGTGTTCGGCGTAGTCCTCGTTGAACGGCAGCAGAATCTGCGGCGCGAACACCACCAGCACCAGGACCACCGGCACCAGCAGCAGCGTCATGCGGCGCAGCGCCCCGCGGACGCCGTCGGCGAGCCGGCGCGGGTCGTGCGAGGCGTGCGCGGTGAGGGAGGAGGCCATGTTGATGGCCAGGAACTCCATCGTGCCGCCGACGGTGTACGCCACGTAGAAGTAGCCGTTCTCCGCCGCGCTGAAGCGGACGGCGACCATCACCGGCAGCAGGTTGATCATCGCCAGGCTGAACAGCGCGCCGAGCGAGTCCCCGGCCAGGAACCGGCCCATCTCACGGGCCTTGGGCGGTTCCAGGTCGCGGTCGGCCGCGGTCTGGCGCGGGATGAGCTTGCGGAAGATGAGCCAGCCCAGCGGCAATGTCGAGAAGGCGATCGCGGCGGCCCAGGACACGAAGATGCCGAGCGCGGGCAGTGCGGTGGCGAAGATGATCAGCAGGATCAGCTTGCCGATCGAGAAGACCGCGTTGCCGATCGGGACCCAACCGGATCTGCGCAGTCCGGTCAGCACGCCGTCCTGGAGGGTGAGCAACGCCCAGGCCACGCAGGCGACGACGAACGCCGCCCCCGCGGCCGTCGTGCCGAGCGGCGCGTACGAAGCCCCCCACAGGTCGAGCGTGAGCAGGAAGACGACGGCGGCGATGGTGACGACCACTGAACTCGCCGCGTACGCCCGCCACACCAGGGCGCCGGTCGCCCGTCCCGCGCGCGGGACGAAGCGGACGACCGCGCCGATCATCGTCGTCGCCGTGATGCTGGCCAGCAGGCGCATCGCGGCGATCGCGGCGGAGCCCTGTCCGACGGCCTCCTCGGTGTAGTAGCGGGCGGCCACGAGCCAGAAGCCGAGGCCGAGCACGGCGGAGACACCGGTGCTGAGCATCAGGAAGTAGGCGTTCCGGAACAGCGAGTCGGAATCCCGCCCGCCGCCACCGGAGCCGCCCGGCTCTGCCTCGGTCGGCGCCGGTGACTCGATCGGGGTTCCGCTTCCGCCGGGCGCCCCGGTCGCGGTCCCCGGTCGGACGGGTGCCCCGGCTTCGGCCCCGGCCTGTGTTTCGGCCAAGGTCCCGGCGTGTGTTCCGGCCTGCGTGTCAGCCACGGGTCGGCTCCAGCCCTCCCGGCGCCTCGGCCGGCCGCGCGCCGGACTCCTCCAGTACGTCGACGGCCTGCCGCGCCCGCAACGGATCGACCGGCAGCGCGTGCCGGGCGAACCAGCGGGCCCCTTCCGGATCCGGCGAGAGGTCGGTGAAGCCGACGCCCGCGTAGTCGTCGAGCGGCGGGTCGTAGAGATACCCGACGACGATGCCCCGCCGCGCGAGAGCCGCGATCGCGGCATCCCGGTCGGCGACGAACAGGGGGACCCGGAACAGGGGTTGGGCGACGGGTTGCGTGACGGCTTGCGTGACGGCTTGCGTGACGGCTTGCGTGATGCGGTGGGCAACGGGCCGGCTGACGGGGCGGGCGGCGGGCGGGGCGGCAGCCGGCCGTCCGGGTCCCGCACCGGATCCGTCCGCCTCACCCGCGCCGCCCCCCGGGACCGGCCGTGCCCACCGGGTGGACAGCAACTGCTCCGTGCCCGCCCGGCAGGCGGTCAGGACCTCGTCGAGGTGATCCAGCCTGCGGCCGATCCGGCCCAGGCGCAGCCCGCCGGAACGCAACCGGTAGTCGTGCATGTCGACCCGGACCCAGGAGTCGCTCGCGGTGAGGTCCGGCGCCGCACCGACCGCCCGGACCAGCTCCTCCGCCCGCAACGGCATCCGGACCTCCTCGCGCTCCATCAGCCCGAGCATCCGCATCGTGGCCCACGCGGCCCGCCGCAGCCGCAGCCCACGGACGGCCGCCTCCGCGTACGGCCGGACGGTGTAGGCCAGTTCGGCCGTCAGCCGTCCGGGCAGCAACAGGTCCTCGCAGGTCTTCTCCAGGGCCTCGCGCAGGCCCGGGTCGGCGCAGGACAGGAAACCGCCGGCCTTGGCGCCGACGTGCTTGGACAGACTGAAGACGGAAGCGTCGCCCCAGCCGCCGACCGGCCGGCCGCCCACCTCGCTGCCGATGGCGTGCGCCCCGTCCTCGAACAGGGGAATCCCCAGCGCGTCGCACTTCGCCCGCAGTCGCGGTGCGTCGTCCGGATTGCCGTACAGGTTCGTCGTGAGCACCGCGGACAGGGAGCCCCACACCTCGTCCGGCACCGCGTCGACGTCGATCGACGCGTCCAGCGGGTGCAACGGCGCCTGCACGGGTCTGAGTCCGGCCGCGAGCACGACGAAGAAGATCACGTCGTCGTTCACCGGCGACATCAACACCCGTCCGCCCGGCGGGCACCAGTGGCGCAAGGCCACGAACAGCCCGAACCGGCACGACGGCACGTACACGCATTCCCGGCCGAGTCTGCCGCGCATGGTCTCTTCCAGCCGTTTCGGCCGTGAAGCATGCCGCGTCGACCCGAGGCCGGCCTCCCCTGTGGCCATCTGCCCCCCAAATGTGCCATGGGAACGCCCCCTCCCCGAGGCCTTCCAGCACCCGCCCAGAGTCGCCCCTTTCGCACCGCTCCGTCAAGATTGCGGACCGGCCTGTGGACAACTTGCCGTACACGAACGGAAGCGGAGCGCTCCGACCGCGACACCTCATCTCTCACCTCCTGTGTCACTCTCGTGTCGCCCCGGTGTCCCTCCTGCGAGGTCAGCCGTAACGTGTGCCGCGACTCGGCGCACCCGCAGAGCACTCGCGGAGCACCTGCGCATGGCCGGCACCCGGCCATGGCGAACGTATGTGCAGACCCGGCGAACAGATGGAGAGCACGAAAGTGAGGCAGCACCCGATGCCCCCCTTGGCCCCCTTCGACCTCCCCGAGGGCGACCCCTTCGGCCCGCACAACCTCCCGTACGGCGTCTTCTCCCTCCCCAGCCCCGACGCCGACCCCGGCTCCGGCTCCGACACCGGCCCTCACGCCGGGTCCGCGTCCGGCTCCGGGCAGCGGACGGTCGGTGTCCGGCTCGGCGACCATGTGCTGGACGCCGGTGCGGCGGCCCATGCCCTCGGCTCCCCGCACGCCGACCTGCTCAGCCGCCCGACCCTCAACCCGCTGCTGGCGGCGGGCCGCACGACCTGGTCCGAGGTACGCCGCGCCCTGACCGAGTGGGTCACGGACCCCTCCCGCCGGCAGACGCTGCTCCCCTTCCTGCATCCCCTTTCCTCGGTTGCCCTGCACCTCCCCTTCGAGGTGGCCGACTACGTCGACTTCTACGCCTCCGAGCACCACGCCCGGAACGCGGGCGCCATCTTCCGCCCGGACGCCACGGACACCCTCCTGCCGAACTGGAAGCACCTGCCGATCGGCTACCACGGCCGCGCCGGCACGGTCGTGGTCTCCGGCACGGACGTCGTCCGCCCGTCGGGCCAGCGCAAGGCGCCCACCGACCCGGCCCCCGTCTTCGGCCCGTCCCAGCGGCTCGACATCGAGGCCGAGGTCGGCTTCGTGGTGGGCACGCCGTCGCGGCAGGGACACCCGGTCCCGCTGACCGACTTCCGCGAGCACGTCTTCGGCCTGTGCCTCCTCAACGACTGGTCGGCCCGCGACATCCAGGCCTGGGAGTACGTCCCCCTCGGCCCCTTCCTCGGCAAGTCCTTCGCCACGTCGGTGTCGGCGTGGATCACCCCGCTGGAGGCGCTGGAGGACGCGCGGCTCTCACCCCCCGAGCGCACCCATCCCCTGCTGCCCTACCTCGACGACTCCGCCACCGAGCCCGCCGGCTACGACCTGCGCATCTCGGTAGCCGTCAACGGCCACGTCGTCTCCGAACCCCCCTTCTCCACCATGTACTGGACGGCCGCCCAGCAACTTGCCCACCTGACGGTCAACGGCGCCTCCCTGCGCACCGGCGACCTCTACGGCTCGGGCACGGTGAGCGGCCCGGCCGACAACCAGCGCGGCTCCCTCCTGGAGCTGAGCTGGAACGGCCGCGACCCCCTGGAACTCCCCGACGGCAAGCGGACGTACCTGGAGGACGGGGACGTGGTGACCCTGTCGGCCTGGGCCCCGGGTCCGGGCGGGCTGCGGGTCGGGCTGGGCGAGGTGAGCGGGCGGGTTCTCGCGGGCTGACTCCGGCGGCCCGCGCCGTCATACTGGCGGCGGGAACGGTCCCCGTACCGGGCCCGCCGCACGCACCTTCCCGGAGCACGGCCCCGTCCGCCGCTCCGACCCGTTTGCCCACCGTCCTTTCCGACCAGGATCCGGAGCCCGTGGCAATGACTCTCTGCCTGCTCCTGTTGAGCGTCGTCGCCCTGACCGCCGCCGTGCCGGTCCCGCGTGCGCTGACCCGGGCCGAGTGGCCCGAGCGGGAGCCGGTGGTCGCCCTGTGGGTGTGGCAGTGCCTGGTCGCCACGGTGCTGCTGTGCTGTCTGACGGCGCTGGTCCTGGGGGCCGCCGCCGTCTTCCACACCGTCCGCAGCCAGGTCTTCGCCCCCGCGCCGCCGGCCGTGACGGAGGCCTACGACCTCTCCACCGCCCCGCTGTGGGCGACGGCCCTCACGCTGCTGCTGGCCTGCGGGGCCGCCTGGACCACCGCCATGCTCGCCCGCGAGCTGGTCGAGACCCGCCGGCGCCGCGGCCAGACCCGCGCCCACCTGCGCGAACGCGCCCCCGACCTGCCGGCGGGGCTGCCCTCCGCCCGGGGTCCACTGCTCGTGCTCGAGGACGAGTACCCGGACGCCTGGTGGATGCCCGGCAACCCACCCCAGCTGATCGTGACCACCGGTGCCCTGCACCGCCTCACCTCCCGTCAGATGGACGCGGTCCTCGCCCATGAACGGGGGCACGCCCGCGCCCACCACGACTGGCTGCTGCACCTGTCGACGGCCCTGGCGACCGGCTTCCCGCGCGTCCCCCTGTTCGCCCACTTCTGCGACCAGACCCACCGCCTGGTCGAACTCTCCGCCGACGACACGGCGTCCCGCCGCTGCGGTCATCTCACGACGGCCCTGGCGCTGATCGAGCTGAACCAGCACCGGGGCGTCCTGTCCTGCGCGTCCTCCCACCGCCTCCTGGGCGAACGCGTGGACCGCCTCCTCCAGCCGCCCCCACGGCTGCTGCGCCGGCACCGGGCCCTGACGACGACCGTGGCGGCACTGGTCCCCCTGCTCCCGCTGCTGATCACCTTCGCGCCGGGCCTGACCGCACTGAGCTGAACGCCTACCGGGGCCGGCTCCCGCCCCGGCGATCCCCTCCCCGGTCGCTCGCGTCCAGTCCCCCCCATCCGGCCGCCTATATCCAGTCCTCCGGTTCCGGCTCCGCGTCCATTTCGGGCCAGTAGTCGTCGGACCCGGCGTCCGAAGAGGGCACCCCGCCCGCGGCAGGCGCGGAACCCTGAGCCGTCCCCGGCCCCGTCCCGGGGTCAGGAGCGGCGACGGGAGCCGGGTCCGGGGCTTCGCCCAGCGACGCCAGCACGCCGATCACTCCCTCCCCGTACGTCGCCAGCTTCTTCTCGCCGACTCCGCTGATCCCGCCCAGTTGCCGTACGGACGTCGGCCACTCCGTGGCGATCTCCCGCAGTGTGGCGTCGTGGAAGATGACGTACGCCGGAACGCCCTGTTCCCGGGCCTGTTCGGCGCGCCATGCGCGCAGGGCCTCGAAGGCGGGCAGCAGTGCCTCGGGCAGTTCGACCGCGGCGGCCTTCGCCCTGCCCCTGCCGGAGGAGGAGCCCGACGTCTTCGCCGTCACCGGCTTCTTGGGCTCCTTGCGCAGCGGCACCTCCCGCTCGCGCCGCAGCACCTCCCCGCTGGAGTCCGTCAGCACCAGCGTGCCGTAGTCCCCCTCGACCGCGAGCAGCCCCTGTGCCAGCAACTGGCGGACGACACCGCGCCATTCGCCCTCGGAAAGATCATCGCCGATGCCGAACACCGACAGCTGGTCGTGGTCGAACTGGATCACCTTGGCCGAGCGCTTGCCCATGAGGATGTCGACGATCTGCACCGCGCCGAACTTCTGGCCGCGCTCCCGCTGCAACCGCACCACCGTCGACAGCACCTTCTGTGCCGCGACCGTGCCGTCCCAGGTCTCCGGGGGTGCGAGACAGGTGTCGCAGTTGCCGCAGCCCTTCGGGTCCGGTTCCTGGCCGAAGTAGGCCAGGAGCTGCCCCCGGCGGCACTGGACCGTCTCGCACAGCGCCAGCATGGACTCGAGGTGGGCTGCGGCCCTGCGCCGGAACGCCTCGTCGCCCTCGCTCGACTCGATCATCTTGCGCTGCTGTATGACGTCGTTCAGGCCGTAGGCCATCCAGGCCGTCGAGGGCAGTCCGTCACGGCCCGCACGGCCCGTCTCCTGGTAGTAGCCCTCGATCGACTTGGGCAGGTCGAGGTGGGCGACGAACCGCACGTCCGGCTTGTCGATGCCCATGCCGAAGGCGATGGTCGCGCACACGACCAGGCCTTCCTCCCGCAGGAAACGCGACTGGTGCGCCGCGCGCGTGCCCGCGTCCAGGCCCGCGTGGTACGGCACGGCCTCGATGCCGTTGCGGGAGAGGAACTCGGCGGTCTTGTCCACGGAGTTGCGCGACAGGCAGTAGACGATGCCCGCGTCGCCCGCGTGCTCCTCGCGCAGGAAGCTCAGCAGCTGCTTCTTGGGGTCGGCCTTCGGCACGATCCGGTACTGGATGTTGGGCCGGTCGAAGCTCGCCACGAAGTGCCGGGCCGTCGGCATGCGCAGCCGCTGTGTGATCTCCTGGTGCGTCGCGTGGGTGGCCGTGGCCGTGAGCGCGATCCGCGGGACGTCGGGCCAGCGCTCGCCCAGCAGGGAGAGGGCGAGGTAGTCGGGGCGGAAGTCGTGCCCCCACTGGGACACGCAGTGGGCTTCGTCGATGGCGAAGACCGCGATCTTGCCGCGCGACAGCAGGTTCAGCGTGCTGTCCAGGCGCAGCCGCTCCGGCGCCAGGTACAGCAGGTCCAGCTCACCGGCCAGGAACTCGGCCTCGACCGTGCGCCGCTCGTCGAAGTCCTGCGTGGAGTTCATGAACCCGGCACGCACGCCCAGTGCCCGCAGCGCGTCCACCTGGTCCTGCATCAGCGCGATCAGCGGCGAGACGACGACGCCCGTACCTGGTCTGACCAGGGAGGGGATCTGGTAGCAGAGCGACTTGCCGCCACCGGTCGGCATGAGGACGACCGCGTCCCCGCCGGCCACGACATGCTCGATGACCTGGCCCTGCTCACCTCGGAAGGCTTCGTACCCGAAGACCCGGTGGAGCGTGGCCAGCGCCTCGCTCTCCGTGCCCGGCATCTCGGTGGTTGCTGGCATCTCCCTGATCCCGCCCGTCCCTCGCATCGTCCCGTCCCCCGTACGTGGTCCCTCGACCACTGCGTCCACGATAGGGGTCCGGAGTGACACCGCCGGAGTTATCCACAGGCTCGGCATGATCGGCCGGCCCAGAACGGCCGCTATCGCACAGGCGACCGAAGGGCGAGCACCCGCCGCATACGCTCGCCGCAGACACCCGCCGTACGCGCTCGGCGCAGACGACGGCCCCGGCTCCCCTCCGCAGGGAACCGGGGCCCGTCGCACAAGCTCCGCAGGTCAGCGCACGAATACCCCTGCCTGGCTCGCCAGGTCCAGGAAGTACTGCGGTGCCACGCCGAGCACCAGGGTGACGGCCACGCCCACTCCGATCGTCGTCATCGTCAGAGGCGACGGGACGGCGACGGTGGGGCCCTCGGGCCGCGGCTCGCTGAAGAACATCAGGACGATGACGCGGATGTAGAAGAACGCGGCGATCGCCGACGAGATCACACCGACCACGACCAGCGGCGCCGCACCGCCCTCCGCCGCCGCCTTGAACACGGCGAACTTCCCGGCGAACCCGGAGGTCAGCGGGATACCGGCGAAGGCCAGCAGGAACACCGCGAACACGGCCGCGACCAGCGGCGACCGGCGGCCCAGCCCCGCCCACTTGGACAGGTGCGTCGCCTCCCCGCCGGCGTCCCGCACCAGTGTCACCACGGCGAACGCGCCGATCGTCACGAAGGAGTACGCGGCCAGGTAGAAGAGGACGGACGAGACACCGTCCGGCGTCGTCGCGATGACACCCGCGAGGATGAATCCCGCGTGCGCGATCGACGAGTACGCCAGCAGCCGCTTGATGTCGGTCTGCGTGATCGCGACGATCGCGCCGCCCAGCATGGTGACGACCGCGACGCCCCACATGACCGGCCGCCAGTCCCAGCGCAGGCCCGGCAGCACGACGTACAGGATCCGCAGCAGGGCGCCGAAGGCGGCCACCTTGGTGGCGGCGGCCATGAAGCCGGTGACGGGGGTCGGCGCGCCCTGGTAGACGTCCGGCGTCCACATGTGGAACGGCACGGCGCCCACCTTGAACAGCAGCCCCATGACGATCATCGCGGCGCCGATGAGCAGCAGCACGTCGTTGCCCATGGTGTCCGCGAGGGCCGGGCTGACGTTGGTGACCGTGCCGTCGACGACCTGCGCGATCGTCGCGTACGAGACCGAGCCGGCGTACCCGTACAGGAGGGCGATGCCGAACAGGGTGAACGCCGAGGCGAAGGAGCCGAGCAGGAAGTACTTGACCGCGGCCTCCTGCGACAGGAGCCGCTTGCGGCGGGCCAGCGCGCAGAGCAGATAGAGCGGCAGCGAGAAGACTTCCAGGGCGATGAAGAGGGTCAGCAGGTCGTTGGCCGCCGGGAAGACCAGCATGCCCGCGACCGCGAACAGCAGCAGCGGGAACACCTCGGTGGTGGTGAAACCCGCCTTGACCGCGGCTTTCTCGCTGTCGCTGCCCGGCACGGATGCGGCCTGGGCGGCGAAGGAGTCGACGCGGTTGCCGTGCGTCTCGGGGTCGAGTCGCCGTTCGGCGAAGGTGAACAGGCCCACCAGGGCGGACAGCAGGATCGTGCCCTGGAGGAACAGGGCCGGTCCGTCGACCGCGATCGCGCCCATGGCCGCGATGTGCGCCTTGGTGGTGCCGTACCCGTCCGCCGCCAGCGCCACCACCGCGGCGAACGCGGCGACCAGGGCGACGACGGAGACGAACAGTTGGGCGTGGTAGCGGGATCTGCGCGGCACGAATGCCTCGACCAGGATCCCGACGACGGCCGCGCCCACGACGATCAGGGTGGGCGACAGCTGCGCGTATTCGATCTTCGGCGCGTCGATCTTCGAGATCGGGTCGGCCGCGGTTGTCCACAGGTTGTGGACGACTGCTGTGCTCACTTGGCCGCCTCCACCTCGGGCTGGGGGTCCTTCTTGTGTACGTCGGACAGTGTCTGCTTGACCGCCGGGTCGACGATGTCCGTGACGGGCTTCGGGTAGACGCCCAGGAAGATCAGCACAACGATCAACGGGGCGACGACCATCAGCTCACGCGCGCGGAGGTCCGGCATCGAGGCGACCTCGGGTTTGAGGGGACCGGTCATCGTCCTCTGGTAGAGGACGAGGGTGTAGAGCGCGGCGAGGACGATGCCGAACGTGGCGATGATGCCGATCACCGGATAGCGGGAGAACGTCCCGACCAGGACCAGGAACTCGCTCACGAACGGCGCCAGCCCCGGCAGCGACAGGGTCGCCAGGCCGCCGATCAGGAAGGTGCCGGCGAGCACGGGGGCCACCTTCTGCACACCGCCGTAGTCGGCGATGAGCCGCGAGCCGCGCCGCGAGATCAGGAAGCCGGCGACCAGCATCAGGGCGGCCGTCGAGATGCCGTGGTTGACCATGTAGAGCGTCGCGCCGGACTGGCCCTGGCTGGTCATCGCGAAGATGCCCATGATGATGAAGCCGAAGTGCGAGATCGACGCGTACGCCACCAGCCGCTTGATGTCCCGCTGCCCGACGGCGAGCAGCGCGCCGTAGATGATGCTGATCACGGCGAGGACGAGGATCGCGGGCGTCGCCCACTTGCTGGCCTCCGGGAAGAGCTGGAGACAGAAGCGGAGCATCGCGAAGGTGCCGACCTTGTCGACGACGGCCGTGATGAGGACGGCGACCGGGGTGGTGGACTCCCCCATCGCGTTGGGCAGCCAGGTGTGGAGCGGCCACAGGGGCGCCTTCACGGCGAAGGCGAAGAAGAAGCCCAGGAACAGCCAGCGTTCGGTGTTCGTCGCCATGTCGAGCGAGCCGTTGGCGCGGGCCTCGGCGATCTCCGTCAGCGAGAAGTTCCCGGCGACGACGTACAGGCCGATCACCGCGGCCAGCATGATCAGTCCGCCGGCGAGGTTGTAGAGCAGGAACTTCACGGCCGCGTACGACCGTTGGGTGGCGGCCGCTTCCTCGCCGTGCTCGTGGGCCCGGTCCCCGAAGCCGCCGATGAGGAAGTACATCGGGATCAGCATGGCTTCGAAGAAGATGTAGAAGAGGAAGACGTCGGTGGCCTCGAAGGAGATGATCACCATCGCCTCGACGGCGAGGATCAGGGCGAAGAAGCCCTGCGTCGGCCGCCACCGTTTGTTGCCGGTCTCCAGCGGGTCGGCGTCGTGCCAGCCCGCGAGGATGATGAACGGGATCAGCAGCGCCGTGAGCGCGATGAGCGCCACCGCGATGCCGTCCACGCCGAGTTCGTACCGGACGCCGAAATCGGCGATCCAGGAGCGGGACTCGGTGAGCTGGTAACGGTCGCCGTCAGGGTCGAAGCGGACCAGGATGACGATCGCCAGGACGAGCGTGGCGAGGGAGAAGAACAGCGCCAGCGCTTTGGCGGCGTTGCGCCGCGCGGCCGGGACGGCGGCCGTGGCGATCGCCCCGATCGCGGGGAGCGCCGCGGTCGCTGTCAGCAGAGGAAAGGACATCGGTATCAGACCGCCCTCATCAGCAGGGTCGCGGCGACGAGGATCGCCACACCGCCGAACATCGAGACCGCGTACGACCGCGCGTAGCCGTTCTGGAGCTTGCGCATGCGCCCGGAGAGACCGCCGACCGAGGCCGCCGTGCCGTTGACGACGCCGTCGACCATGGTGTGGTCGACGTACACCAGGGACCGCGTGAGGTGCTCGCCGCCGCGGACCAGGACGATGTGGTTGAAGTCGTCCTGGAGGAGGTCGCGCCGGGCGGCCCTGGTGAGCAGGGACCCCCGCGGGGCGACGACCGGGACGGGACGGCGGCCGTACTGGGCGTAGGCGACGCCGACGCCGATCACCAGGACCACCATGGTGGCGAGGGTGACGGTGAGGGCGCTGATCGGAGCGTGACCGTGGCTGTGTCCCGTGACGGGCTCCAGCCAGTGCAGGAAGCGGTCGCCGACGCCGAAGAACCCGCCCGCGAAGACCGATCCGAAGGCCAGCGCGATCATCGGGATCGTCATGGACTTCGGGGACTCGTGCGGGTGCGGTGCCCCCGTCGGGGCAGCGACGTGACCGGATGCGGCCGCGGCGGCGGGCTCGGCGCTCGGTGCCTCCGGAGAGCGAGTGGGTTGGTTCTTCCAACGCTCCTCACCGAAGAACGTCAGCAGCATCACGCGCGTCATGTAGTACGCCGTGATGGCCGCGCCCAGCAGAGCGCAGCCGCCGAGGATCCAGCCCTCGGTGCCGCCCTTGGCGAAGGCCGCCTCGATGATCTTGTCCTTGGAGAAGAAGCCGGACAGACCGGGGAAGCCGATGATGGCGAGGTAGCCGAGGCCGAAGGTGATGAAGGTGACCGGCATGTACTTGCGCAGGCCGCCGTACTTGCGCATGTCGACCTCGTCGTTCATGCCGTGCATGACGGAACCGGCGCCGAGGAACAGGCCGGCCTTGAAGAAGCCGTGCGTCACGAGGTGCATGATCGCGAAGACGTAGCCGATGGGGCCGAGGCCGGCGGCCAGCACCATGTAGCCGATCTGCGACATGGTCGAGCCGGCCAGGGCCTTCTTGATGTCGTCCTTCGCGCAACCGACGATCGCACCGAACAGCAGCGTGACAGCGCCGACGACGGTGACGACGAGCTGTGCGTCGGGCGCCAGGTTGAAGATCGCCGCGGAGCGGACGATCAGGTAGACGCCCGCGGTCACCATCGTGGCCGCGTGGATGAGGGCCGAGACCGGGGTCGGGCCCTCCATGGCGTCCCCGAGCCAGGACTGCAACGGCACCTGGGCGGACTTGCCGCAGGCCGCGAGCAGCAGCATCAGGGCGATGCCGGTGAGCGTGGCCTCGGAGGCGCCTCCGACGAGTCCCGCCTCCTCGTGCGTGCCGAGCAGGGGACCGAAGGCGAAGGTGCCGAAGGTGGTGAACATCAGCATGATGGCGATCGACAGGCCCATGTCGCCGACGCGGTTGACCAGGAAGGCCTTCTTCGCGGCGGTGGCGGCGCTGGGCTTGTGCTGCCAGAAGCCGATCAGCAGGTAGGAGGCGAGACCGACGCCCTCCCAGCCGACGTACAACAGCAGGTAGTTGTCGGCGAGGACCAGGAGGAGCATCGCCGCCAGGAACAGGTTCAGGTAGCCGAAGAAGCGGCGGCGGCGCTCGTCGTGCTCCATGTACCCGATCGAGTACAGGTGGATCAGCGAGCCGACACCCGTGATCAGCAGGACGAACGTCATCGACAGCTGGTCGAGGTGGAAGGCGACGTCCGCCTGGAAGCCCTCGACCGGGATCCAGCTGAACAGGTGTTGCGTGAGCGTCCGGTCTTCGGCGTCCTTGCCGAGCAGGTCGGCGAAGAGGACCAGGCCGATCACGAAGGAGGCGGCCGCGAACAGGGTGCCGAGCCAGTGGCCGACGGCATCGAGCCGCCGGCCACCGACCAGGAGGACGGCCGCTCCGAGCAGGGGCGCCGCGATCAGCAGCGCAATCAGGTTCTCCACGATTCTTCCGACCCCTTACAGCTTCATCAGGCTGGCGTCGTCGACCGAGGCCGAGTGGCGGGAACGGAACAGCGACACGATGATCGCGAGTCCCACCACGACCTCCGCTGCGGCGACGACCATCGTGAAGAAGGCGATGATCTGGCCGTCGAGATTGCCGTGCATGCGGGAGAAGGCGACGAACGCGAGGTTGCACGCGTTGAGCATCAGCTCGATGCACATGAACACGACGATCGCGTTGCGCCTGATCAGCACGCCCGTCGCGCCGATCGTGAACAACAGGGCGGCGAGGTAGAGGTAGTTGACGGGGTTCACTTCGACGCCTCCTCGGCCCGCTTGAAGGTCGGCGGCTCGATCGGGGTGCGGTCCAGGCGCTCCTCGGCGCGCTGCTCGAGCGCCTTGAGGTCGTTGAGCGCCTCGGCGGACACGTCCCGGATCTGGCCGCGCTCCCGCAGCGTCTTGCTGACGGTGAGTTCCGACGGCGTGCCGTCGGGCAGCAGGCCGGCGATGTCGACGGCGTTGTGCCGCGCGTACACACCGGGCGCCGGCAGCGGCGGCAGGTGGACGCCCTCGCGGACGCGCTTCTCGGACATCTCGCGCTGCGTCATCGCCCGCTCGGTGCGCTCGCGGTGGGTGAGCACCATGGCGCCGACGGCGGCCGTGATGAGCAGGGCGCCGGTGATCTCGAAGGCGAAGACGTACTTGGTGAAGATGAGGGCCGCGAGGCCCTCCACATTGCCGCCCGCGTTGGCCTCGGCGAGGCCGCCGAACTCCGTCAGGGAGGCGTTGCCGATGCCTGCGACCAGCAGGATGCCGAAGCCGAGACCGCAGACGAGGGCGAGCCAGCGCTGGCCCTTGATGGTCTCCGTCAGGGAGTCCGCGGCGGTGACGCCGACGAGCATCACCACGAACAGGAACAGCATCATGATCGCGCCGGTGTAGACGACGATCTGTACGACGCCCAGGAAGTAGGCGCCGTTGGCGAGGTAGAACACCGCCAGGATGATCATGGTTCCGGCGAGGCAGAGCGCGCTGTGCACGGCCCTCTTCATGAAGACGGTGCACAGGGCGCCGATCACCGCGACGGTGCCCAGCACCCAGAACTGGAACGCCTCGCCGGTCGAGGTGGAGTAGGCGGCGAGCTGTGCGCTCATCGGCCGATCACCTCCCCGGAGGCGGGCTCGTCCTGGCCGAACGTGGAGGCGGCCTCCTGCGGAACCTCGCCCTTGCTGAGGGCGACCTGCCGCTCGGTGCCGGGCGCGGCCTCGGTCACCAGGCCCCGGTAGTAGTCCTGTTCGTCCATGCCGGGGTAGATGGCGTGCGGGGCGTCGACCATGCCCTCGTCCAGGCCGGCGAGCAGCTGCTCCTTGGTGAAGATCAGGTTGGCGCGGCTGCTGTCGGCCAGTTCGAACTCGTTGGTCATCGTCAACGCGCGCGTGGGGCACGCCTCGATGCACAGGCCGCACAGGATGCAGCGGGCGTAGTTGATCTGGTAGACGCGCCCGTACCGCTCGCCCGGCGAGTAGCGCTCCTCCTCGGTGTTGTCCGCTCCCTCGACGTAGATGGCGTCGGCGGGGCAGGCCCAGGCGCACAGCTCGCAGCCGACGCACTTCTCCAGGCCGTCCGGATGGCGGTTGAGCTGGTGCCGTCCGTGGAACCGCGGAGCGGTGGTCTTCTGCTGCTCGGGATACTGCTCGGTGAGCCGCTTCTTGAACATGGCCTTGAAGGTCACGCCGAAGCCGGCTACCGGGTTCTGGAAACCGGGTTTGGTCTCCTTGGGCTCCTCAGCCATCGGACGCCTCCTTTCCATCCAGCGATCCGTCACTCTGAGTATCGGGCCCACCACTGACAATCAGCTCCCGCTCCCGGCGCGAAGCGCGCCTGGGCACCGGCGGCAACTCCTGTCCCGGCAGCGGCGGTACGGGGAACCCACCCGCCATCGGGTCGAAGCCGGCGGGCTCCGCGGGGGCTGTCTGCTCGTCCTTGCCGCGGTCGCGGAACATGTCCGCGACGAAGGAGAGCAGCAGCAGGGCCAGGACACCGCCGCCGACGTAGAGGGCGATGTCGGCGAAGTCGTAGTTCTCGTTGCGCAGGGTCCGCACGGTCGCGACGAGCATCAGCCAGGTCACCGAGACCGGGATGAGGACCTTCCAGCCGAGCTTCATCAGCTGGTCGTAGCGGACCCGTGGCAGCGTGCCGCGCAGCCAGATGAAGAAGAACAGCAGCAGCTGCACCTTGACGACGAACCAGAGCATCGGCCACCAGCCATGGTTCGCGCCCTCCCAGAAGGTGCTGACCGGCCAGGGAGCCCGCCAGCCGCCGAGGAAGAGCGTGGTCGCCACGGCCGACACCGTCACCATGTTCACGTACTCGGCGAGCATGAACATCGCGAACTTGATCGACGAGTACTCGGTGTTGAAGCCGCCGACCAGGTCGCCCTCGGACTCCGGCATGTCGAAGGGGGCGCGGTTGGTCTCGCCCACCATCGTGACGATGTAGAGGATGAAGGAGACCGGCAGCAGGAGGATGTACCAGCGGTCCTGCTGCTGCTCGACGATCGTCGACGTCGACATCGACCCGGAGTAGAGGAACACCGAGGCGAACGCGGCGCCCATCGCGATCTCGTACGAGATCATCTGCGCGCAGGAACGCAGGCCGCCGAGCAGCGGGTAGGTCGATCCGGAACTCCAGCCCGCCAGGACGATGCCGTAGATGCCGATCGAGGCGACCGCGAGGATGTAGAGCATCGCGATCGGCAGGTCGGTGAGCTGCATCGTGGTGCGCTGGCCGAAGATCGAGACCTCGTTGCCGGCCGGACCGAAGGGGATCACCGCGATCGCCATGAAGGCCGGGATGGCGGCGACGACCGGTGCGAGGACGTACACCACCTTGTCCGCGCGTTTGACGATGAGGTCTTCCTTCAGCATCAGCTTGATGCCGTCGGCGAGCGACTGGAGCATGCCCCAGGGGCCGTGCCGGTTGGGGCCGACGCGCAGCTGCATCCAGGCGACGACCTTGCGCTCCCAGACGATGGAGAACAGCACGGTCAGCATCAGGAAGGCGAAGCAGAACACCGCCTTGACGACGACCAGCCACCAGGGGTCGCGGCCGAACATCGAGAGGTCTTCAGCGGCGAGGTACGGGCTCATGCCTCTACCTCCTTGGGAGCGTCGGCGGCGGACGTCGCCGGGCCGATGCGGACGAGGGAGCCGGGCCGGGCCCCGGTGTCGGAGGCGACGCCCCCACCCGTGGAGTTCAGCGGGAGCCACACCACCCGGTCGGGCATCTCGGTGATCTCGACGGGCAGTTCGACCGTTCCGGCGGTGCCGGTCACGGCGAGTGCCTCGCCGTCCTCGACGCCCGCTTCGGCGGCCGTGGCGGCGGACACGCGCGCGTGGGCGGCGTGCCGGGTCCCGGCGAGCGCCTCGTCGCCCTGCTGGAGGAGGCCCTGGTCGAGCAGCAGGCGGTGCCCGGCGAGCACGGCCTCACCGGCGGCGGGCCGCGGCAGGACGCCCGCGGTGTCCAGCGGTGCGGTGGCCCGCGGCCCGTCCCAGGCACCGAGCCGGTCCAGTTCGGCGCGCGCGGTGCGCAGGTCGGGCAGGCCCAGATGGACGTCCATGGCGTCGGCCAGCATCTGCAGCACGCGCGCGTCGCTCGGTGCCAGGCGGCGCGTCATCTGGTCGGGCTTGAGCGCGGCCTCGAAGAAGCGCACCCGGCCCTCCCAGTTGAGGAAAGCGCCCGCCTTCTCGGCGACCGCGGCGACGGGCAGTACGACGTCGGCGTGGGCGGTGACCTCGCCGGGCCGCAGCTCCAGCGACACCACGAAGCCGGCCTCGTCGAGCGCCACACGCGCACGTGCCGGGTCGGGCAGGTCGGCGACCTCCACCCCGGCGACGAGCAGCGCCTGAAGCTCACCACCCGCGGCGGCATCGATGATCTGCCCGGTGTCCCGGCCGTAGCGCAGCGGGAGTTCGGCGACGCCCCAGGCTGCCGCGACCTCTTCCCGCGCGCGCGGGTCGGTGGCCGGGCGCCCGCCCGGCAGCAGCGACGGCAGCGCACCCGCCTCGATGGCGCCCCGCTCCCCCGCCCGGCGCGGAATCCACACCAGCTCCGCCCCGGTGGCGGTGGCCGCCCGTACGACGGCGGTCAGACCGCCCGCGACGGCGGCGAGCCGCTCACCGACGATGATCACCGCGCCCCCGGCGCGCAGCGCCTCGGCGGCCCGGCTACCCGGTTCGTCCTCCAGGCCGACCCCGCTGGACAGCGCGTCGAGCCACTCGGTCTCGGTGCCCGGAGCGGCCGGCAGCAGCGTGCCGCCGGCCTTCTCCAGGCCGCGGGTGGCGTGCGTGGCCAGCGAGAAGACCTTCTGCCCGTGCTTGCGCCAGGCCTTGCGCAGCCGCAGGAAGACGCCGGGCGCCTCCTCCTCGGACTCGAACCCGACGAGCAGGACGGTGGGCGCCTGCTCCAGCGTCGTGTACGTGATGCCGCTGCCGTCGAGGTCACGGCCGCGGCCCGCCACCCTGGACGCCAGGAAGTCGGCCTCCTCGTTGCTGTGCACGCGCGCGCGGAAGTCGATGTCGTTGGTGCCGAGCGCCACGCGCGCGAACTTGCTGTACGCGTAGGCGTCCTCGATGGTGAGGCGGCCACCGGTCAGGACGCCGGTCCTGCCGCGCGAGGCGAGCAGTCCCTGGGCCGCGATCTGCAGCGCCTCTGGCCAGGAGGCCGGTTCGAGGTCGCCCTCGGCGTTGCGCACGAGCGGGGTGTGCAGCCGGTCGCGCTGCTGCGCGTACCGGAACCCGAACCGCCCCTTGTCGCAGATCCACTCCTCGTTGACCTCGGGGTCGTCGGCGGCGAGGCGCCGCATGACCTTGCCGCGCCGGTGGTCCGTGCGCGTCGCGCAGCCGCCCGAGCAGTGCTCGCAGACGGACGGCGAGGAGATCAGGTCGAAGGGCCGTGAGCGGAACCGGTAGGCCGCCGAGGTGAGCGCGCCGACCGGGCAGATCTGGATGGTGTTGCCGGAGAAGTACGACTCGAAGGGGTCGCCCTCACCGGTGCCGACCTGCTGGAGCGCGCCCCGCTCGATCAGCTCGATCATCGGGTCGCCCGCGACCTGGTTGGAGAACCGGGTGCACCGGGCGCACAGCACGCACCGCTCACGGTCGAGCAGCACCTGCGTGGAGATCGGGACGGGCTTCTCGTAGGTCCGCTTGCGGCCTTCGAAGCGGGACTCGGCGTTGCCGTGCGACATGGCCTGGTTCTGCAGGGGGCACTCGCCGCCCTTGTCGCAGACCGGGCAGTCCAGCGGGTGGTTGATGAGGAGCAGCTCCATCACACCGTGCTGCGCCTTCTCGGCCACCGGGGAGGTGAGGTGGGTCTTCACCACCATTCCGTCCGTGCACGTGATGGTGCAGGACGCCATCGGCTTGCGCTGGCCCTCGACCTCGACGATGCACTGGCGGCAGGCGCCGGCCGGGTCGAGGAGAGGGTGGTCGCAGAAGCGCGGGATCTCGATGCCGAGCTGCTCGGCGGCCCGGATGACCAGGGTGCCCTTGGGCACGCTGATCTCCACGCCGTCGATGGTCAGCGACACGAGATCTTCCGGCGGGAGAGCCGCCTCTCCGCCCCCGGAGGGAGCGCTGGTGGTCACCGTCATGCGTTCACCTCCGTGCGGTCGGCCCAGGCCGTCGACTTGGCCGGGTCGAAGGGGCAGCCGCGGCCCGTGATGTGCTGCTCGTACTCCTCGCGGAAGTGCTTGAGCGAGGAGAAGATCGGCGAGGCGGCACCGTCGCCGAGGGCGCAGAAGGACTTGCCGTTGATGTTGTCGGCGATGTCGTTGAGCTTGTCGAGGTCGGACATGGCGCCCTTGCCTGCCTCGATGTCCCGCAGCAACTGCACCAGCCAGTAGGTGCCTTCGCGGCAGGGTGTGCACTTGCCACAGGACTCGTGGGCGTAGAACTCGGTCCAGCGGGTGACGGCCCGCACGACGCAGGTCGTCTCGTCGAAGCACTGGAGTGCTTTCGTGCCGAGCATGGAACCCGCGGCGCCCACTCCTTCGTAATCAAGGGGGACGTCGAGGTGCTCGTCGGTGAACATCGGTGTCGAGGAGCCGCCCGGCGTCCAGAACTTGAGGCGGTGGCCCGGTCGCATGCCGCCGCTCATCTCGAGGAGCTGGCGGAGGGTGATGCCGAGGGGGGCCTCGTACTGGCCGGGGCTGGCGACATGGCCGCTGAGCGAGTAGAGCGTGAAGCCCGGGGACTTCTCGCTTCCCATCGACCTGAACCATTCTTTTCCGTTTTGCAGAATCGCGGGAACCGACGCGATCGACTCGACGTTATTCACCACAGTCGGGCACGCATAGAGGCCCGCGACAGCAGGGAAAGGAGGACGCAGCCGCGGTTGTCCACGGCGGCCTTCGAGCGAGTCCAGCAGCGCGGTCTCTTCGCCGCAGATGTACGCGCCCGCACCCGCGTGCACGGTGAGTTCGAGGTCGAGTCCGCTGCCCAGGATGTTCTCGCCGAGGTAGCCCGCCGCGTAGGCCTCGCGCACGGCCTCGTGCAACCGTCGCAGAACAGGGACGACTTCACCACGCAGATAGATGAATGCATGAGACGACCTGATGGCATAACACGCGATCACAATGCCCTCGATGAGGCTGTGCGGGTTCGCGAAGAGGAGCGGGATGTCCTTGCAGGTTCCCGGCTCCGACTCGTCGGCGTTGACAACTAGATAGTGCGGTTTTCCATCCCCCTGGGGAATGAACTGCCATTTCATTCCCGTGGGGAATCCCGCGCCACCGCGGCCACGCAGCCCGGATTCCTTGACGTACGCGATCAGGTCGTCCGGCGACATGGCGAGTGCCTTGCGGAGACCCTCGTAGCCCTCGTGCCTTCGGTACACGTCCAGCGTCCAGGACCTGTCCTCGTCCCAGAAGGCCGACAGTACGGGTGCGAGCAGCTTCTCGGGGCCGGTGTCTTTCAGCTCGGGTGCCAAGGTCATCACTCCCCCTCCTCGGCGGTAGGCCCTGCCGGGTGAGCCGGGTCGGAGGCCGACGTGTCCTGCGGCGCGTCATGCGAACTGAGGTGCTCGGTCGGCGACGGGTCGTGCACGGCCAGGTCCTGCGGCGCGTCGTGCGGTCCGCCGTCGCGCGGATGGACCACGCGCGCGGGTGCGGTCTCTCCCCTTGCCAGGCGAAGACCCACCAGCGACGCCGGTCCCGCGCTGCCGCCCGCTTCGACGGCGCCCTCGCGCTCGTCGGGGAAGCCCGCCAGGATCCGGGCGGTCTCCTTGAAGGTGCACAGCGGAGCCCCGCGCGTGGGCGAGACGGTACGGCCGATGCGCAGGTCGTCCACCAGGCGCTTCGCGCTCTGCACGGTCTGGTTGTCGAAGAACTCCCAGTTGACCATCACAACCGGCGCGTAGTCGCAGGCCGCGTTGCACTCGATGTGCTCCAGGGTGACCTTGCCGTCATCGGTGGTCTCGCCGTTGCCGACGCCAAGGTGGTCCTGGAGCGCCTCGAAGATGGCGTCGCCGCCCATCACCGCGCAGAGGGTGTTGGTGCAGACGCCCACCTGGTAGTCACCGCTCGGCCGGCGCCGGTACATGGTGTAGAAGGTCGCGACCGCGGTGACCTCGGCGGTGGTCAGATCCAGTACGTCCGCGCAGAACTGCATCCCGGTGCGCGTGACATGTCCCTCCTCCGACTGCACGAGGTGCAGCAACGGCAGGAGCGCGGAGCGGGAGTCGGGGTAGCGGGCGATGATCTCGCGCGCGTCCGTCTCCAGCCGGGCTCGGACGTCGTCCGGGTAGGCGGGCGCGGGCAACTGGGGCATGCCCAGGCTGACGCCCCGCTCCGAAGAAGAGGTGGTCACCGGTCGACGCCTCCCATCACGGGGTCGATGGACGCCACGGCGACGATCACGTCGGCGACCTGGCCGCCTTCGCACATCGCCGCCATGGCCTGAAGGTTGGTGAAGGACGGGTCGCGGAAGTGGACCCGGTAGGGGCGGGTGCCGCCGTCGGACACGGCGTGCACCCCGAGTTCGCCCTTGGGGGACTCGACGGCCGCGTAGGCCTGCCCCGGCGGGACCCGGAAGCCCTCGGTGACCAGCTTGAAGTGGTGGATCAGGGCCTCCATGGAGGTGCCCATGATCTTCTTGATGTGGTCGAGGGAGTTGCCGAGGCCGTCGGGGCCCAGGGCGAGCTGGGCGGGCCAGGCGATCTTCTTGTCGGGGACCATGACCGGGCCGGGCTGGAGCCGGTCCAGGCACTGCTCGACGATCCTGAGCGACTGGCGCATCTCCTCCAGGCGGATCAGGAAGCGGCCGTAGGCGTCGCAGGAATCGGCGGTCGGGACGTCGAAGTCGTACGTCTCGTAGTCGCAGTAGGGCTGGCTCTTGCGCAGGTCGTGCGGCAGGCCGGTGGCGCGCAGCACCGGGCCGGTGGCACCGAGGGCCATGCAGCCGGCCAGGTCGAGGTAGCCGATGTCCTGCATGCGGGCCTTGAAGATGGGGTTCCCGGTGGCGAGCTTGTCGTACTCCGGGAGGTTCTTCTTCATCTTCTTCACGAACTCGCGGATCTGGTCCACCGCGCCGGGCGGCAGGTCCTGGGCGAGTCCGCCGGGGCGGATGTACGCGTGGTTCATGCGCAGGCCGGTGATGAGTTCGTAGATGTCGAGAATCAGTTCACGATCACGGAATCCGTAGATCATGATCGTGGTCGCGCCGAGTTCCATGCCTCCGGTGGCGATGCACACCAGGTGGGAGGACATCCGGTTCAGCTCCATCAGGAGCACCCGGATGATCTTGGCTCGCTCGGTGATCTGGTCCTCGATTCCGAGGAGCTTCTCGACGCCGAGGCAGTAGGCGGTCTCGTTGAAGAAGGACGTCAGGTAGTCCATGCGCGTCACAAAGGTGGTGCCCTGTGTCCACGTACGGAACTCGAGGTTCTTCTCGATGCCGGTGTGCAGGTAGCCGATGCCGCAGCGGGCCTCGGTGACCGTCTCGCCGTCGATCTCCAGGATCAGGCGGAGCACACCGTGGGTGGAGGGGTGCTGGGGCCCCATGTTGACGACGATGCGCTCGTCGTCGGCGCGGGCCGCGGACTGGACGACCTCGTCCCAGTCGCCACCGGTGACCGTGTAGACGGTGCCCTCGGTGGTCTCGCGCGCCGATGCTGACTGAGTGCTCACGAGTACGACCTCCGCTGGTCCGGAGCCGGGATCTGGGCGCCCTTGTACTCGACGGGGATGCCGCCGAGGGGATAGTCCTTGCGCTGCGGGTGGCCCTGCCAGTCGTCCGGCATCATGATCCGCGTCAGGGCCGGGTGACCGTCGAAGACGATCCCGAAGAAGTCGTAGGTCTCGCGCTCGTGCCAGTCGTTGGTCGGATAGACGGAGACCAGGGACGGGATGTGCCGGTCGGAGTCCGGGGCACTGACCTCGAGCCGGATCAGCCTGTTGTGGGTGATCGAGCGCAGGTGGTAGACGGCGTGCAGTTCGCGGCCCTTGTCGTTCGGGTAGTGGACGCCGCTCACTCCCGTGCACAGCTCGAAGCGCAGGGCCGGGTCGTCTCGCAGGGTGCGGGCGACGCGGACGAGGTGTTCGCGTTCGATGTGGAAGGTGAGTTCGTCGCGGTCGACGACCGTCTTCTCGATCGCGTTGCCGGGGAGGAGACCCTGCTCCTCCAGCGCACCCTCGAGTTCGTCGGCGACCTCGTCGAACCAGCCGCCGTAGGGGCGGGCGGTCGGTCCGGGGAGGCGTACCGAGCGGACCAGGCCGCCGTAACCGGAGGTGTCGCCGCCGTTGTCGGCACCGAACATGCCTCGCTGGACGCGGATCTCCTCACCGCCCTGGCCTCGCTGACCGGGGAGGTTGGAGGCGGAGAGGTCCTTCTCGGGGTTGGTTCCCTCGGCCCCTGCGCCGGTGCCGTTGGCGTCGCTCACCGCAGCAGCCCCTTCATCTCGATCAAGGGCAGGGCCTTGAGCGCCGCTTCCTCGGCCTCGCGGGCCGCTTCCTCGGCGTTCACGCCCAGCTTGGTGTTCTGGATCTTGTGGTGGAGCTTGAGGATCGCGTCCATCAGCATCTCCGGGCGCGGCGGACAGCCGGGGAGATAGATGTCGACAGGGACGATGTGATCCACGCCCTGGACGATCGCGTAGTTGTTGAACATGCCGCCCGAGGAGGCGCACACCCCCATGGAGATCACCCACTTCGGGTTCGGCATCTGGTCGTAGACCTGCCGCAGCACCGGCGCCATCTTCTGGCTGACCCGGCCGGCCACGATCATCAGGTCCGCCTGGCGGGGCGAACCGCGGAAGACCTCCATGCCGAAGCGCGCCAGGTCGTAGCGGCCGGCGCCGGTGGTCATCATCTCGATGGCGCAGCAGGCGAGGCCGAACGTGGCGGGGAAGACGGACGCCTTGCGCACCCAGCCCGCGGCCTGCTCGACGGTGGTCAGCAGGAATCCGCTCGGCAGCTTTTCTTCGAGTCCCATGACTTAAAGGCCCCTCAGTCCCATTCCAGGCCGCCGCGCCGCCACACGTAGGCGTAGGCGACGAAGACGGTGAGCACGAAGAGCAACATCTCCACGAGCCCGAAAACCCCCAGGGCGTCGAAGGTGACGGCCCAGGGGTAGAGGAAGACGATCTCGATGTCGAAGACGATGAAGAGCATCGCCGTCAGGTAGTACTTGATGGGGAAGCGCCCGCCGCCGGCCGGCGTGGGGGTCGGCTCGATACCGCACTCGTAGGCCTCGAGCTTGGCGCGGTTGTACCGCTTCGGCCCGATCAACGTGGCCATGACCACGGAGAAGATCGCAAAGCCTGCCCCGAGGGCTCCCAGTACGAGGATGGGCGCATACGCGTTCACCGCTCCTCGCTCCTCTCAGTCGGCACTGACTGCTGGCGATGGTGTGGGCTCACATCCGTCTCACCGGCCTCACGAACTCCGCCGGCCCCGACGAAGATCGCGAACATGTGAAGCAGGTCACAAGCCCAACTGCCTCGCATCCTATGCCTGCCGCTCTGTGATCTGCGACACGGGGTATTGCACAAGCTTTGTGATCTCCACCACCTGACGAAGGATCATGAAGTCATATCAGCGGTGATCTTCGTACGCGAAGCGTCAGAGTGATCACAAGAAGTGACATTTATGCGCGTCACCGCAGGTGGATGGCGGCGTCTCTATATCAAGAGGATTCCGCTGCATGCAAATTGGTGTTGGGCGGGGTGCCTTGATAGAGGACGCGTTCACACATCAGGGGGAGTCTCGGGGCCGATGTGGACGCGTGCACGCGTTCACGAGCGGAGCCGGTCGCGCCGCGCGCACCGGACGCGGGCCTTCCGTTAATCGTTCCGTGACCTCCGCCACACTCACGAGTGGCGCCCGAGAGCCGGGCTTGGCCAACGATCTCAACCAGTGCTAGGCGCGGGGCAATCCGGACGTAACAACGAAAGTCCATGATCACGGGCTTGATCACCCGCGTCCGCAATGTCCGTTACGGCGTCAATAAAGGGTGGTGCGGCAGGTGTTCGGGGTCCCCATTGAGTAATTGTGGCGCAGCACACGTTTCTTGAAGGTATGGAGGACCCCCTGATACCGGTTGTACTCATGTCCCACACCGCTCACATACGCAGCCACCGGAAACCCGGCCGCAGCGCGTCGACGATCGCGATGCGGGCCGGAGTCGCCAGTGGTGTACTCGGCTCGCTGGCCGTGGCCACCGCGGCCGGATCGGCCAACGCCGCCGAGCCGGTGACTCAGACGCTCGAACTGCCCGTCCTGACGGGTGACGTGGCCGCACAGGTCACACAGTCCGCGAACGCCACGCAGCAGGCCGCCGCGAACTACCAGCTGGAGGCCGAGCGCGACGCGGCCGCCGCCGCGGCCGCCAAGGAGGCCAAGCAGGACCTCGCCGCCGCCAAGAAGGCCGAGGCGAAGAAGAAGGCCGAGGAGGCCCGCAAGGCTGCCGCCGAGGCCGCCGTGTCCCGTTCCACGGAGCGGACCACCCTCTCCACCTCGACGACCGCCTCCGCTCCGGCCAGCGGCAGCGTCGGGACGGTCATCTCCTTCCTCAAGGCCCAGCTGGGCGACGCCTACGTCATGGGCGCCACCGGCCCCAACGCCTGGGACTGCTCCAGCCTGGTGCAGGCCGCGTTCAAGCAGGTCGGCGTGGACCTTCCGCGCGTCTCGCAGGACCAGTCGATGGCCGGCACGGACGTGTCGCTGTCCAATCTCCAGGTCGGCGACATCCTGTACTGGGGCGGCAAGGGTTCCGCGTACCACGTGGGCGTCTACATCGGCGACGGCCAGTACCTCGACGCGGCCAACCCCTCCAAGGGTGTGGTGATCCAGGATCTCTCCGGCTACCCGGCGTCGGGCGCGGTGCGCGTGCTCTGAGGCGCACCGATCCGGACGCACGGATCACCGGAAGGGCCGCAGCCGCTCGGGGGCAGCGGCCCTTCGGGCTCTCCTGTCATCCTCGGGTCGGACCGGTGGAACCCCACCGGCCGTCCGCGAGTTGAAGGAGAGACACCCATGCCCAGTGTTTTCGTCCAAGGACGCCCCGTCGCCTCCTATCCCCCGCTCGCGCCCGAGGCCGGGCGCGGCTCGGTGCGGCGGATCACCGAGACCGGTGAGGGAGTCCTGCACAAGCCGTGCCGGGACGTGACCGAGTTCGGGCCCGATCTCGCCGCGCTCATCGACGACATGTTCCTCACGATGTACGTCGCCGAGGGAGCCGGCCTCGCGGCGAACCAAGTCGGGGTCGGCCTGCGACTGTTCGTCTACGACTGCCCGGACGACGACGGTGTCCGACATGTCGGACACATCGTCAACCCGGTCCTGGAACCGCTCGACCCGGCCCACCGGCGGCTGCTCGACGAGAGCGAGGGCTGCCTGTCCGTCCCCGGCGCCGTCATGGACGTACCGCGTCCGGACCGGGCCGCCGTGCGCGGGCTCGACAAGGACGGGGAGCCGCTCCTCATCGAGGGCACGGGGTACTTCGCGCGCTGCCTCGCCCACGAGACCGACCATGTGAACGGGCACGTGTATCTGGACCGGCTCTCCCGGCGGGAACGCCGGGACGCGCTGCGGCAGGTGGCGGACCGGCGGGACGAGGTGTTCGCCCGCCGGGCCGCCAGGCAGCGGACGCTCACCGCCTGATCACGCCGCCACGGTCGCGGGACCGTGACCGTGTCCGCCTGTCGGGTCAGGCCTTGGGAGCGACCTTGCTCAGGCCGTTGATGATGCGGTCCATCGCGTCGCCGCCCGTGGGGTCGGTGAGGTTGGCGAGCATCTTGAGCGTGAACTTCATCAGCAGCGGGTGCGTCAGGCCGCGCTGGGTCGCGATCTTCATGACCTTCGGGTTGCCGATGAGCTTCACGAAGGCGCGGCCCAGCGTGTAGTAGCCGCCGTAGGTGTCCTTGAGGACGCGCGGGTAGCGCTGGAGGGCCAGTTCGCGGCCCGAGGGGGTCGAGCGGGCGTGGGCCTGGACGATGACGTCGGCGGCGAGCTGGCCGGACTCCATGGCGTAGGCGATGCCCTCACCGTTGAAGGGGTTCACCAGGCCGCCGGCGTCGCCGACGAGCAGCAGACCGCGCGTGTAGTGCGGCTGGCGGTTGAAGGCCATCGGCAGCGCGGCTCCGCGGATGGGGCCGGTCATGTTGTCCGGGGTGTAGCCCCAGTCCTCCGGCATGGAGGCGCACCAGGCCTTCAGGACCTCGCGCCAGTCCAGTTCCTTGAAGGAGTCGGAGGTGTTGAGGACGCCCAGGCCGACGTTGGAGGTGCCGTCGCCCATGCCGAAGATCCAGCCGTAGCCCGGCAGGAGGCGGTCCTCGCCCGGTCCTCGCCGGTCCCAGAGTTCGAGCCAGGACTCGAGGTAGTCGTCCTCGTGGCGGGGGCTGGTGAAGTAGGTGCGCACGGCGACGCCCATCGGGCGGTCCTCGCGGCGGTGCAGGCCCATCGCCAGGGACAGGCGGGTGGAGTTGCCGTCGGCGGCGACGACGAGCGGGGCCCGGAAGGTGACCTCGCGCTTCTCCTCCCCGAGCTTCGCGTGCACGCCGGTGATCCGGCCGGTGCGGTCGTCGACGACGGGCGCACCGACGTTGCAGCGCTCGTAGAGCCGGGCTCCCGCCTTCTGGGCCTGGCGGGCGAGCTGCTCGTCGAAGTCGTCGCGCTTGCGGACGAGGCCGTAGTCCGGGAAGGAGGCGAGATCCGGCCAGTCCAGCTGGAGGCGGACGCCGCCGCCGATGATGCGCAGGCCCTTGTTGCGCAGCCAGCCGGCCTCCTCGGAGATGTCGATCCCCATGGCGACGAGCTGCTTGACGGCGCGCGGGGTGAGGCCGTCGCCGCAGACCTTCTCGCGCGGGAACTCGGTCTTCTCCAGCAGGAGTACGTCGAGCCCGGCCTTGGCGAGGTGGTAGGCGGTCGTGGAGCCGGCCGGCCCCGCGCCGACCACGATCACATCGGCGGTGTTTTCGGAGAGGGGCTCGGTCACGGCGGGTTCTCCCCAAGTTCGGAATCGCGTGCCGACCGGCACTGGACACGGGCAGTCTATTCAGGAGAATTGATCAACCTGCTGAAGGGCTGCCCCCGTGAACCGAGTTCTGCCCGTAGTGCGGCTGCGCGTCCCCACGGACGAGGACGCGGTGGCGTGGCAACGGGTCTTCGACCACCCCGATGTCATGGAGTTCCACGGCGGTCGTTCCGCGGGGCTGTCCGTCTACGAGGAGCTCACCGCCCGCCAGCGCCGGCACGACGCCGAGCGCGGGTTCTGCCTGTGGACGATGCTCGACGAGTCGGGGCGGGTCATCGGCTTCACCGGCGCCCAGCCGTGGGACCGGGAGTGGGGCCCGACCGGCGAGATCGAGATCGGCTGGCGGCTCGGCCGGGAGTACTGGGGCCAGGGGTACGTGACGGCGGCGGCGCGGATGACCCTGGAGCGGGTGCGGGAGGCGGGGGTGCCGAGCGTGGTGGCCATGGTCGTCGCGGGCAACACCCG
Source organism: Streptomyces sp. NPDC058335 (assembly GCF_042723915.1). NCBI lineage: Bacteria > Bacillati > Actinomycetota > Actinomycetes > Kitasatosporales > Streptomycetaceae > Streptomyces > Streptomyces sp. NPDC058335. The sequence goes on from NZ_JBHXHX010000006.1 coordinate 391,729, forward strand.
GTCCATCGCCGTCACCCAGCGGCTCGGCATGCGGCTCGCCCAGGTGTTCACCACCCCGGAGTCGGGGCGGCAGGGGCACTGCTACCGGCTGGACCTGTAGAAGCCCCAACTCCGGTTCAGTGACGGTGAGTAGCCGATTGTCACGGAAAGACACCCGGCGCTTCCGGACGCCCCCCTCGGGCGGTTACCCTTCCAGTACCGCTGGGGGTGACATCTGTGCTCATACGGCCCAAAACACCCGAGGTGCGCGTACCGAAGCTCGTCGGACTGATGGCCATGGACGCGCGCGAAGCCGCCATCACACAGGGAGTGCTGCTGGCCGCGCCCGACCGGCCCGACTTCCACCGCACCGTCGTCGACTACGTCGTACGGCAGTACCCGCCGCCCGGAGTCGAGGTGCCGCGCGGGGCCGTCGTCACCGTGTGGTTCGACTTCACCGAGGGAGAGGGCGGCGGAGGCGCGGGCGTCCGCGAGCCTCGGCTTCCGTCGCCGGGCGGCGGTGGGCTGCAGCGCGAACTCGACCCGCCGCCGGAAGGTCCCTTCGAGGCGATCGACAGGTAGCCGCCGGGGGCGGGCCGGTCGCTCAGTTCTCCTTGAAGCCCCGGTGCAGGGTGACCACGCCGCCGGTCAGGTTCCGCCAGGCGACCTTCGACCAGCCGGCCTTGCGCAGGTGCTCGGCGAGGGCGGGCTGGTCGGGCCAGGCACGGATGGACTCGGCGAGGTAGACGTACGCGTCGGGGTTCGAGGAGACCGCGCGGGCGACCGGGGGGAGGGCGCGCATCAGGTACTCGGTGTACACCTGACGGAACGGCGCCCAGGTCGGGTGCGAGAACTCGCAGATCACGACCCGCCCGCCGGGCCGCGTCACCCGGTGCATCTCGCGCAGGGCCGTGTCGAAGTCCTGCACGTTGCGCAGCCCGAAGGAGATCGTGACGGCGTCGAAGGTGTCGTCCTTGAACGGCAGCTTCGTCGCGTCGCCCGCGGTGAGCGGCAGCCAGGGGTGCTTCTGCTTGCCCACCTGGAGCATGCCGAGGGAGAAGTCGCAGGGGACGACGTAGGCGCCGGTCCGGGCGAAGGGCAGCGAGGAGGTGGCCGTACCGGCGGCCAGGTCGAGGACCTTCTGCGCGGGACGGGCGTCGACCGCGCGCGCGACCTCCTTGCGCCACCTGCGGTCCTGGCCGAGGGAGAGGACGTCGTTGGTGAGGTCGTACCGTTCCGCCACGCGGTCGAACATCGAGGCGACTTCGTGGGGCTGCTTGTTCAGGGAAGCACGGGTCACCCGCCCATTGTGGCAGCAGGGGGTCGCCCGTCATGGCAGCAGCCTCGGCTTCTTGCGGGCCGCCACGTCCTCTACCCAGCCGCACAGCAGCACGAACACCACGATCAGCAGCCAGCCCACGGCGAACAGGAACCACTGGCTCTCCAGCGGCAGATACGCCTCGAAGGCGGGCACGTCCCAGAATCGGTCGATCAGCGGGACCGCCAGCACCAGGGCGATCTCGTGCCAGAGGTAGATCGTCACCGCGCGCGCGTTGAAGACGGTGACCAGCCGGTTCGTGCGCCGCAGCCGGGTGAGCCCGGCGAGGTCGATCCGGAAGTACGCCTTGGCCCACATCAGCAGCATCACGAAGCCGGCCGACCAGAAGGCCTGGGCGAGCGGGTTCTCGTCCAGGTCGTAGGTGCCGTACCCGGCCCGCTGCGAGAAGGCGTACCAGCCGCCGTACGCCATGGCGGCGAGGGAGAGGACGGCCACCAGGGCCGGCTTCATGCGCTGGAGCACGCCGTCGCGGTGGGCGAAGCCGAGCATCCAGCAGAACAGGTACGCCGACAGGTCCCACAGGGCCGTGCCGACGCGGTTGTCCGGGCCCGCCCAGGCGAAGTTCAGGACCAGGATCGGGGCGAGGGACGCGATGAGGACGGGGATCGGGGCGAGGCGGAACAGCCGGAGCAGGAGCGGCGAGAGCAGCACGAACCACAGGTAGGTGCGCAGGTACCAGAGGATCTCCCAGGCCTGCTCGCCCCAGGCGTTGCCCGGCGGATCGCCCAGCGGCACGATCCAGTAGACGATCTGCCAGCCCGGCATCCAGTCGTGGACCAGCATGGCCACGACCACGAAGGCACCCCAGAACCAGAAGGGCGGCAGGAGCCGGCGGAGACGGCCGCGCACCACCTTGAGCGCCGGGCGTTCCAGGGACTTCGCCATCAGGGTGCCGGCCAGGCCGAACATGACGCCCATGGAGGGGAAGACCAGGCCCGCCCAGGCCCACCCGAACGTGTGGTAGGCGACGACACGGACGAGGGCGAGGGCCCGGAGGCTGTCGAAGTAGCGGTCGCGGCCGGGAGCCTCCGGCAACGGGGCGGTGCCGGAGGCGGCGGCGGTGGCGGTGCCGGAGGCGGCGGCGACCGGGGCGACCGTCACCGCGGCCCGCCGGACCGTGCCCCTGCTGTGCGCCCCCACTCAGCTCACCCCGGCCGGGGTCCCGACCTCGCCGGTCCTCTTCAGCTTCTGCCAGCGCAGGCGGCCGCCGGTGAGGGCGGTGATGCAGGAGTGGATGAGGACGAGGTACATCATCTGGCGGTAGGCGAGTTGCTGGAGCGGCATCATCAGCAGGTAGCGGTACTTTTCGCGGTCGAGCCGGAAGGCGTACGCGGCGCAGACGAGCTGGACGGACAGGACCGCGAGCCAGGCCAGCAGGGCCGCCTTGAAGTCGATGAAGATCATCGAGTAGGCGGTGAACACGTCGATCAGCGGCGCGAAGACCGGCGTGACGATCTGGAAGAGGACGACCAGCGGCATGCCGACGCGGCCGAAGCGTCCCGAAGGCCCCTTGTCCGTGAGGGACTTGCGGTGCTTCCAGAGTGCCTGCATGGTGCCGTAGGACCAGCGGTAGCGCTGGGACCACAGCTGCTTGAGGGAGCCGGGGGCCTCCGTCCAGGCGCGGGCGTGTTCCTGGTAGACGACGTTCCAGCCCGCGCGGTGCATGGCGATGGTGATGTCGGTGTCCTCGGCGAGGGTGTCCTCGCTCATGCCGCCGACCTCGAGGACGGCGTCCCTGCGGAAGGCGCCGATCGCGCCGGGGATGGTCGGCATGCAGCGCAGCAGGTCGTACATGCGGCGGTCGAGGTTGAAGCCCATCACGTACTCGATGTGCTGCCATGCGCCGATGATCGTGTCGCGGTTGCCGACCTTGGCGTTGCCGGCGACCGCGCCGACCTTCGGGTCGGCGAACGGCTGGACGAGCTGCCGTACGGTGTCGGGCTCGAAGACGGTGTCGCCGTCCATCATCACGACGATGTCGCAACTGGCGTTCCGGACGCCGTTGTTGAGGGCGGCGGGCTTGCCGGCGTTCTCCTGGCGGATGACGCGGACGTTCGTCATGCCGAGGGCCTCGGCGGCCTCGCGGGAGATCTCGGACGTGCGGTCCGTCGAGCCGTCGTCGACGATGATGATCTCGATCGGGTGGGTGCTCCGCGCCAGTGACTCGAGGGTGTTGGCGATGCACTCCTTCTCGTTGTACGCCGGGACGATCACGCTGACCGGCCGGGTGACGTCCGGTCCCCAGCTGAAGCGGCGTTTGTTGCGCTTTCTGTAGTGGCGGCGGGCGAGGATCAGCATCATCCCGAAGCGGCCCATGACGGCCACGCCCACGACGGCCAGCCCGACGGAGAGCGTCGGCACCGTCCACTCGGCGACGGTGACCGCCGCGACGAGCGCCTTGCCCTCGTACAGGGTCACGCCGGTGGCCTCCCGGTGGGCGGCCTGGAGCCGGTCGACGGTCCCGGCAGCCGCACCTGCCCCGCCGGTCGCCCCGTCGGCCTGGCCGCCGGGCACGGTGCCGCCTGCCTGCTGCCCGGAGGTCTCGCGGGCCGCCGCGTTCTCCTCCTGCATCACGCCGCTGATGGTGGTGAAGGTGTAGCCGGCCGCCTTCATCTTCTTGATGTACGTCGGCAGCGCGGCGATCGTCTGTGAGCGCTCGCCGCCCGCGTCGTGGAAGAGGACCGAGGCGCCCTTGCCGTCCTCCGGCGTGGCCCACTTGATGATGTTGGAGACGCCCGGCCGCTTCCAGTCGTCGCTGTCGGTGTCCACGAAGACGCTCGTGTAACCGTCCTCGCCGAGCCGCTGGTAGACGGGCCAGCTGTAGTTGTCGATGGCGTCCGTCTCCGAGGAGTACGGCGCACGGAACAGCGTGGTGGTGATGCCGGCCGCGCCCGCGAGCGCCAGTTGGGTCTGCTCCATCTCGCGGTCGACGCGGGCGTCGCTCTGATAGGAGAGGTCGACGTGGGTGAAGGTGTGGATGCCCACCTCGTTCCCCTGCTCGACCAGGTCCTCCACGATGTCCGGGTAGCGCGAGACCATCGACCCGACCAGGAAGAACGTCGCGGGGACGTCGTACTTCTCGAGGATCTCCAGGACCTCTGGCGTCCAGGTGGGGTTGGGGCCGTCGTCGAAGGTGAGCGCGATCGTCTTGTCCGGCACCGAGACGGTGGTGGCCTGGCCGCCCCGGAAGGTGAGGATCGGGCCGCCGTCGAGGATGTCGTCGGGCACCTTGCTCGCGCTGGCCCCGGTGCGAACGCGCTGGTCCCCGCCGACCTCGGCGCGCAGATAGCCGTCGAGCAGCATCACGCTGGTGAGCGCCAGCAGGATCAGCGCCGCGAGGATGACACGGGGTTTCTGGAGGGCCGCGGCCCTGCCCGCCGCCCGTTCGATACGGGAGGGGGCGCGGCGCCGGCCGCGGGAGGGAGTCGTCGTCATGTGGGTGGCTGCGTTCCGGTCAGTTGGACGCCGCGGAGGCGGAGACGGACGGGGACGAGGAGGGGGAGACGGTGCCGGTGGGCGGGGTGCCGCCCGGCAGGCCGACCGGGTTGCCGAGGCCGCCGTCCGGGCGCACACCGCCGGGGCCCTGGCCTCCCTGGGCGTTGCCGCCGAACGGCAGCAGTGAGGACGGGGTCAGCGAGGTGCCCCAGCCCATGAAGGCGGCGCCCAGGACGACGGCGTAGCCGAGGCAGCCGACGCCCATGAGGACGCCGATCCGGCGCAGCAGCTTGGACCGGCGTCCGGAGTTGTCAACGAACACGGGCCCCTCGGCGGCGGAGTCGTTGCCGCGTTTGCGACGGCGACCGCGAGCGGCGGCACGGCTTTCGATGGCAGGCTCGGAATGCATTCCCCGGATATTAGGGAGCCTTTATGTGCCCTAAACTCTGGTCTTCTTGTGAGAGAGCCATGAGGAACGGGCGAAACTGTCTCTTGCCTGAGAGAAAGGGCATGAGCCTGCGCGGCCGACCCTTGGAGGTACTGGGCCGATTGCCGCTTTTGGACCCCAGATCGCCCCGCTTTGACCATATCCGTCCATGGAATGTCTGTGTGTTTACTGTTCCGGCGCGGGCCGTTCGCATGTGAGACATTTCCAGTTCGGGAACGGTCTTTGTTTCCGTCCTGAGACAGAAATCACGAGAGCGGGTGCATGCGCAATGAGGAGTTTCCTGAGGCCGGCGGCCGGGCTCACCTGCCTGTTTGCCCTGGCCACGGCGGGATGCTCCGCGGGGTCCGACAGCACGTCGGACGCGGCACCCGCGACACCCACCGCACCGCGAGAGAGCACCAGCGCCGCGCCGCAGAACGCCGCGTCCAGTACGACGTACGCCCCCTACGTCAACGCGGCGGAGACCTCCGCCAATGACGCGGCGGGCTCCCCGGCGGCGTACAACCTGGCCTTCGTCATATCGGACGGAAGCGGCTGCACCCCGGAGTGGAACGGCCAGTACGCGGTGGACGACACGACCGTGGCCTCGCGCGTCTCCGCGCTCACGGAGACGGGCGCCTCGGTGCGGGTCTCCTTCGGCGGGGCGTCCGGGAAGGAACTGGCGGCCACCTGCGACAGCGTGGCCGAGCTGACGCGGGCCTACGGCGCGGCGCTCGACGCGGCCGGTTCCACGCAGGCCGACTTCGACATCGAGGGCGAGGAGCTGACCGACGCCGACTCGGTCGCCCTGCGCTCCCAGGCGATAGCCGCGCTCCAGGAGGAACGCCCGGACCTGGAGGTCTCGTTCACCCTTCCGGTGATGCCGTCGGGGCTGGACTCCGACAGCCTCGCGCTGCTCACGTCGGCGAACAAGTACGACGTCCAGGTGTCCGCCGTCAACCTGATGACGATGAACTACGGCGAGTCGTACGCCGGAGACATGGGCGGGTACGCGATCACCTCGGCCACCGCCGCGCACACCCAGTTGAAGGGGATCTTCGGCACGGCGGACGCCGACGCCTGGAAGGGCATGGCGCTCACCTCGATGATCGGCGTCAACGACGTCGACAACGAGACGTTCACGCTCGCGGACGCGGCGGAGGTGCGGGCGTTCGCCGAGGACAAGGGCATCGCCTGGGTGTCGATGTGGTCGACGTTCCGGGACCAGCAGTGCGAGGAGGGCACCGACGCGGACGACGCGCTGACCAACTGCAGTGGGGTGGAGCAGAGTTCGGGCGCGTTCGCGGAAGCCTTCTCCGGCTGACGTGACACCCGGTCGGCTAGCGCCGCCTGTGCACCAGCCGTCCCGCGCACACCGTCGCGATGCACGCGCCGCTCTCGTCGAAGACGGCGAGGTCGGCGCGGCCGGTCTCGGTGATCGCGGTCGGCCGGGCCCGCGCCAGCACGACGACGTCGTTGCGCTCGGCGGCGGCCCGGAGTTCGGACGAGCCGGCGTGTTCGGCGAGGACGGCCACCGCGCCGAGCTTCAGCACCGCGTGGACACGCTCGCGTGGGCTCGGGGCGTCCGGCAGGGGGCCCTCGTGGATGTGCGCGGGACCGAGCACACCGGGCCAGCGCCGGACCCGCGCGCCGGGAAACCGCTGCTCCAGCTCCGCGAGAGGCCCCACACCCGCGACCCGGATGCCCTGGACGGCGACAGCACCGCCCTTGATCGGCTCCGGGTCGTCGTCCCAGACGTGACGGACCTCGTCGGCCGCGTGGATCGTCAGCACGGCGAGGTCAGTTGGAGGCCAGCAGCTTCAGTTCGGGGTGTGCCGTGCCGCCCTCGATCGCGGTGGACGAGATGTGCGAGACGACCCGCTCGTCGACCGGGTCGTTCGCCGGGTCGTCGTGCACGACGAGGTGCTCGTACGTCGTCGCGCGCTGCGCCGGGACGCGACCCGCCTTGCGGATCAGGTCGATGATCTCCAGGCGGTTGGAGCGGTGCTTGGCACCGGCCGAGGAGACCACGTTCTCCTCCAGCATGATCGAGCCGAGGTCGTCCGCGCCGTAGTGCAGCGACAACTGGCCGACCTCCTTGCCCGTGGTCAGCCAGGAGCCCTGGATGTGCCGGACGTTGTCGAGGAAGAGGCGGGCGATCGCGATCATCCGCAGGTACTCGAAGAGGGTCGCCTGGGTGCGGCCCTTCAGGTGGTTGTTCTCGGGCTGGTAGGTGTACGGGATGAAGGCGCGGAAGCCGCCCGTCCGGTCCTGTACGTCACGGATCATGCGCAGGTGCTCGATGCGCTCGGCGTTGGTCTCGCCGGTACCCATCAGCATGGTCGACGTGGACTCCACACCGAGGTCGTGCGCGGTCTCCATGATCTCCAGCCAGCGCTCGCCGGACTCCTTCAGCGGAGCGATCGCCTTGCGCGGGCGGGCGGGGAGCAGCTCGGCGCCGGCCCCGGCGAAGGAGTCGAGACCCGCGGCGTGGATGCGCCGGATCGCCTCCTCGACGGACACCTTCGAGATCCGCGCCATGTGCTCGACCTCGCTCGCCCCCAGGCTGTGGATGACGAGCTGCGGGTACTCCTTCTTGATGGCGGAGAAGTGCTTCTCGTAGTACTCGACGCCGTAGTCCGGGTGGTGTCCGCCCTGGAACATGATCTGGGTGCCGCCGAGTTCGACGGTCTCCGCGCACCGGCGCAGGATGTCGTCCAGGTCGCGCGTCCAGCCCTTGGCCGTGTCCTTCGGCGCCGCGTAGAAGGCGCAGAACTTGCACGCCGTGACGCACACGTTCGTGTAGTTGATGTTCCGCTCGATGATGTACGTCGCGATGTGCTCGATGCCGGCGTACTGACGGCGGCGTACGGCGTCGGCCGCGGAGCCCAGCGCGTGCAGGGGCGCGTCGCGGTAGAGGTCGAGCGCCTCCTCGGGAGTGATCCGCCCACCCTCGGCGGCACGGTCGAGGACGGACTGAAGGTCGGCCTTCTCGGTCACCGGAGCGTCCCTTTCGTCAAGGGTTGTGGACGGACCCGGCCAGCCTACGCCAGCGCCTCCGAACGGCTCACCTCAGGCCGCGTACGCGCCCATCAGCACACCGGCGTACACACCGGCGATCAGGAACGGCCCGAACGGGATCGCCGTCTTGCGTCCGGCCCTGCGCGTGAGCAGGAGCGCGCCGCCGTACAGCGCGCCGAACAGGAACCCGGCGAAGGTGCCCAGCATGACCGTCGCCCAGCCGTACCAGCCGAGGACCGCGCCCGCGCCGAGGGCGAGTTTCACGTCGCCGAAGCCCATGCCGCCCGGGTTGACGAGGTGCAGCACGAGGTAGCCGGCGCTGAGCGCGAGGGCGCCCAGCAGGGCCGTCGTCCAGTCACCGGCGTGCTCGGGCAGCAGCGCGGCCACCCCCAGCAGGGCGAGGGCTACGGCCGCGAGGGGCAGCGTGAGCGGATCGGGCAGCCGCTTCACCCGCAGATCGACGGCCGCGAGCAGCACTCCGACGGGCGCCAGCAGCAGCCAGACGGCCAGCTCGGGCCGGATGCCGGTGGCGAGCGCCAGCCCGGCACAGAGGAGCGCGGTGACGAGGGAGAAGCGAAGGGCGCCGGAGCCGTACGGCGGCGACGTGCCGGGGCAGCCGGGACAGCGGGCGGGGCCTAGCCAGCCGCGCAAGGGGTGCCCCTCGGGGCAGGTACGGCGCCGGCCGGGGTCGACGACTCCGGCCGCCTCCCCCGCATCCGCCCCCTCCAGTTCCTCCAGTTCCGGAAGTTCCACCGAGAACCGGTACGCCGCCCGTGGCAGCACCGCTCCCGCGACCGCCCCCCACACCACGGCGAGGGCGATCAGCACGGTGTCGATCGGTGCGACGGTCAAGGAACTCCGCCTCTCTCTTCGCTCGTCGCCTGCGCCGCTCGCTGCCTGTGCCTACGCCGCCCGCTAGTCGACCCGCGACATCCGCGCGACCGGATTCCCTTCGGCCGAACTCTCCGACCGGTACGTCAGATCGTCGCCCGTCCGCGTCAACCGCACGGTGTGGGCGGCCGGGTTGCAGCCGCCGTGGTTGGTCTTCGCGCCGACCGAGGTGGTGATCAGTTCCTTCGGGGTCACCTTCTTCAAGGTGAGGACGTCGAGGCAGACACCGCCGAGCACATCGGTCTGACGGAGGCGCCCCAACTCCGTTCCTACGGCGGCCTGTTTCACCGTCAGCCGGAAGGTGCCCATCGGGAGCTGACCGCCCAGGCCGCTGCCCTGGCCTTCCCAGGTGCCGACGTAGGCGGCGGGGACCGCACCGGTCGCGGCGGGGGACGGGGTCGCCGCCGGGGCCTGGGAGGACGCGTCGTTGCCCGCGGCGCTGTCGTTCTCGTCGGAGCCCGAACCCGGCATCAGGTCGAGGACGAACACCGAGCCGACCGTCACCGCCGCCAGCGCGCCCGCGACCGCGAGGGCCACGGTGCAGCTCAGCCGGCGCCCGCGCCCGCCCTCGCCGGGCGTCGCGGCGGCCGCGAGGGAGAGGGACAGCTTGCCGGGGCGCTCACCGCCGGTCGCGGACCGCCGGGCGTCCCGCGGCGCGGGCATCACCGGTGCCGGTCCGAACTCCCCCACCGTGGCGGGAGCCTGTGCCTCCCCCACCGTGGACGGCCCCTCCGCCTCCCCCACCGAGGCGCTGCTGAACCCCACCGGCCCGGACACCGGCCCGGCGCCGGCCCCTGCCCCCGTCACCTCCAGGTTCAGCAGCTGTACGGCGCTGCGCCCCACCTGCTCCACCAGCCGCCCCGGCAACCAGCCCGAGGCGACCAGGCGGGCCGCCCCCTCGGGGGCGAGACGGTGGGCGACCTCCGCGGGGGTGGGCCGGGCGGCGGGGTCCTTGGCGAGGCAGGCCGTGACCAGGTCCAGCAGGTCTCCGTCCAGGCGGCCCAGCGCGGGCTGCTCGTGGACGACCTTGTACAGCAGGGCGGCCGAGGAGTCGCCGGGGAACGGGGGTTCGCCGGTAGCCGCGTACGCCAGTACCGCGCCGAGGGAGAAGACGTCGGCGGCGCCGCCCGCGCCCTTGCCGAGGATCTGCTCGGGGGCCATGTAGCCGGGGGAGCCGACGGAGACGCCGGTCGAGGTGAGGGACGCGGTGCCGTCGGTCGCGCGGGCGATGCCGAAGTCGATGAGCAGGGGCCCGTCGACGGTGAGGAGGACGTTGGACGGCTTGACGTCCCGGTGCACGAGGCCGAGTCCGTGGACGGTGCCGAGCGCTTCTGCGAGGCCCGCCCCCAGCACCCGTACGGTGTGCTCGGGCAGTGCGCCGCCGCCCGCGACCGCCGCGGCCAGCGAGGGTCCGGCCGCGTAGGCGGTGGCGACCCAGGGGACGTTCGCCGTCGGGTCGGCGTCCAGGACGGGCGCGGTCCAGGCGCCGCCGACCCGCCGGGCGGCGTCGACCTCGCGCCGGAAGCGGGCACGGAACTCCTCGTCGAGCGCGAGGTGCGGGTGCACGATCTTCACGGCGACCGTGCGGCCTCCGGCGCTGCGGCCCAGGTAGACGCGGCCCATCCCGCCGGAGCCGAGCCGGCCGAGCAGCCGGTAGGGCCCCACCTCGGTGGGTTCGTCGACACCGAGCGGCTGCATGACGTCCACCCCTCCCCCGTAGCCCCCCGTGGGCCCGTGGGCCCCGAGGCCCGCCAGCAGCCTAGTGCCGTCGTTACGGCTGCAGAAGGTCGACCTTGACGTCGGCCGGGAAGCCGGTCGTCGGGCCGACGCGGCGGGCGAACTCGGTGACGGCCGCCAACTGGGCGGGCCCGAAGCGGAAGTCCAGCGTGGTGAAGTACCGCTCCAGGACCTCCTCGTCGAAGGCCTCCCAACGGGCCGCCTGCTCGGCGACCTTGGTGACCTCTTCGAGGGAGAGGTTGCGGGAGGCGAGGAAGGCCTCGTGGACCTTGCGGGTGATGAGCGGCTCGCGCTCCAGGTAGTCCCGGCGGGCCGCCCACACCGCGAAGACGAACGGCAGGCCGGTCCACTCCTTCCAGAGCGCGCCGAGGTCGTGCACCTGGAGGCCGTACCTGGGGCCGTCGAGCAGGTTCGCCCGCAGCGCCGCGTCGCCGATGAGTACGGCCGCCTCGGCCTCCTGCATCATCAGGCTCAGGTCGGGCGGGCAGGTGTAGTACTGCGGCCGGACGCCGTAGCGGTCGGACAGCAGGAGCTGGGCCAGGCGCACGGAGGTGCGTGAGGTGGAGCCGAGGGCGACGCGGGCGCCGTCCAGTTCCTCCAGCGGCACCTGGGAGACGATCACGCAGGACATGACGGGACCGTCGCAGCCGACGGCGATGTCGGGGAAGGCGACCAGCTCGTCGGCGTTCCTCAGGAACTCGACGAGGGTGATGGGCCCGATGTCGAGGTCCCCCCGCACCAACTGCTCGCTGAGCTTCTCCGGGGTGTCCTTGGTCAGCTCGAAGTCGAGGAGGGTGCCGGTTCTCGCGAGCCCCCAGTACAGGGGCAGGCAGTTGAGGAACTGGATGTGGCCGACGCGCGGCCGGGTGCGAGAATTGTCCACATCGCGACGATAGACCCCGCCCGGTGACGTGCGGCCTCCGGCCCCCGCTCCACACCTCGCTCCGACCCCGCACGGGTCCGCCGTCAACCCCTTTTCCGGATCTTCAAACATCCGGGTGACGTGATCTTGACCTCTATTGCATTCCGGTGCCTGCATGCTAGGCTCGCCGCAAGTTGCAGTTTGGTTTCCCTTGCAGTACAGAGCCTGCGGAGCATGTAACCGCAGGCTCTTGACGTTTTCAGACGTATGCAGTTGTGCGGCACTTGCTTTCACGCTTGCAGGGTTCTGGAGCAGGGCAACCCTTTGGGCCCAAGGAGGGCTTATGGCTACCGGAACCGTGAAGTGGTTCAACGCCGAAAAGGGCTTTGGCTTCATCGCCCAAGAGGGCGGCGGCCCCGACGTCTTCGTCCACTACTCCGCGATCAACGCGCAGGGTTTTCGTTCGCTCGAGGAGAACCAAGCGGTCTCCTTCGACGTGACCCAGGGCCCGAAGGGCCCGCAGGCGGAGAACGTCACCCCCGTCTGATCGCCTGATCGCATCACACCCTGAGATCGCAAGTCTCTGAGAGCAGTACCCAAGGAGCCCCGCGCCGCAAGGCGACGGGGCTCCTGCCTTTCCGTGACGGTCCCCGCCCCTACACGTGCTGCATGACGAGCACGAACGTCGTCCCGGGCAGCAACGCCTCGTACGAGTGGGGCACATCACCCCGGTACGTCAGGTAGTCGCCGGGCTCCAGCTCCACCGTCTCCCCGACCGGCCCCGCCAGCACCCGCCCGGTGCTCACGATCAGGTGCTCGACCGTGCCCGGAATGTGCGGCTCCGAGACGCGGGCCGCGCCCGGTTCGGCCCGGAGGTGGTACAGGTCCCGCCGGGCACCCGGCGGACTGGCGGACAACAGGGTCGCCACGTACGGCGCCTGCTCCGAGGCGACCGTCGGCCCCTCCCCCGCCCTGATCACGCGTACGGCGGAGACCGGGGGCTCCACCAGCGCGCTGAACGGGACGCCCAGAGCCACGCCGAGCGCCCAGATCGTCTCCATGCTCGGGTTCCCGCTCGCCCCCTCCAACTGGGAGAGCGTGGACTTGGCGATGCCGGCGCGCTTCGCCAGCTCGGAGAGGGACAGCCCGGCTCGGGTGCGTTCGCGACGCAGGGAGGCGGCGATCCAGTCGAGGGGGAGGCGGGAGGGCTGCGGGGGCGCGGCGTCGGACATGGCGTTCGCTCCATCGGTACGGACGTTCGGCTTGACGAACAGTTGTCGCTCTGTTCATTGTAGAAAACATGCGTTCGCCAAACCGAACACCCCGTGTATCGGCCGTCCAACGGGCCCTCGTCCGCGACAGTTCACTCGTCTGGCTCGCCAGCGGGGTGGTCGGCGTGTCCTTCGGGGCGATCTCCGTGGCCGGAGGGCTTCCGGTATGGGTGCCGGTGGCGATGTCCGTGCTGGTGTACGCGGGATCGGCGCAGTTCAGCGCGGTGGGCGTGCTGTTGGCCGGGGGCGGGCCGTTCGCCGCGGCGGCGACCGGGCTGCTGCTGAACACCCGGACGGCCGCCTTCGGGCTGGCCGTCGCCGACCTGCTGGGACCCGGTCGCGCGACCCGCCTTCTCGGCGCGCACCTCGTCACGGACGAGACCGTCGCCCTCGCGCTGGCCCAGCCGGACCCCGCTCGCCGCAAGGCGGCCTTCTGGATCTCCGGGCTCGGGCTGTTCGTCGTGTGGAACCTCGGTGTGCTGGCCGGGGCGCTCGCCGGCGGCGCCCTCGGCGACACCGCCGCGTACGGCCTCGACGCCGCCTTCCCCGCCGTTCTGGTGGCCCTGGTACTGCCCGCGCTCCGCGAGGACGCCCGGCTACGGCGTTCCGCGGCACTCGGCGCCGCCCTGGCCCTGGCGCTGACGCCCGCCGTCCCGGCCGGGGTGCCGGTCCTGCTGGCACTCGCCGGGCTGTTTCTGTACGGCCGTGAGGGAGCCGCCGTATGAGTGCGTCGGTCGTCGTGATCCTGGTGTTGGCGGTGGGGACCTACGCGTTCCGGCTGGTGGGGCCCGCGCTGCACGGGCGGGTCGTCCTGCCCGCGCGGGTACGGGAGTTGCTGTCGGCCGGGGCGGTGGTGCTGCTGGCCGCGCTGCTGGCGACCGGCGCCCTGACCGAGGGCGGTGGCTTCGCCGGGTGGGCGCGTCCGGCGGGGGTGCTGGTGGCGGTGGCCCTGGCGTGGCGGCGGGCGCCGTTCCCGGTGGTGGTGCTGGGAGCGGCGGTGACGGCGGCGGGGCTGCGGGCGTTGGGCGTCAGTTGAGCCGCGACAATGTGAGTGCGCGCACTTGACCGGGCGCGACGGAAACAGGATGGGAAACGGGGGATCACATGGAAAACGGTGACGAAACAGGCGGCACTTCCGACGGCGCCGGGGCCTCGGCCGCCGTGCCGGTCGGCCTCGCGGCCGGACTGGGGATCGGCACGGCCGTCGGTGTCGCTCTCGGGCTGACCGTCTTCCACAACCTCGGACTCGGACTCTCCCTCGGCATCGGCCTGGGCGTGGCCATCGGCGCGGGAGCCGATGCGGGTGCGGGCGTCGCGCGCGAGCGCGGGAAGGCAGAGAAGGCCGGGGAGACGCCCCGGGAGGCGGGCGAACCCCCGGAGTAGGAGGGCTGTCAGTGGTACCGGCTACGGTCCCGCGCATGACCGAAGCCTCCGATTTCCTCACCGCCACCCGCACCTTCTACGACGCCGTCGCCGAGGACTACGCCGACCGGTTCCGTGACCTGCACGAGAAGCTCCCCTGGGACCGTGCCGTGTTCACGCTGTACGCCGAACTCGTCGGCGCGGGCGGGAAGGTGGCCGATCTCGGGTGCGGGCCGGGGCGGGTGACCGGGCATCTCGCGTCGCTGGGGCTGTCCATGTCCGGGCTGGACCTGTCGGACTCGATGCTGGCGGTGGCGCGGCGGGAGAATCCTGGGCTCCGGTTCGAGCGGGGTTCGATGCTGGAGCTGCGGCACGAGGACGGATCGCTGGACGGGGTCGTCTCCTGGTACTCGTCCATCCACACGCCGGCGGACCGACTCCCCCACCTCTTCGCCGAGTTCCGGCGTGTCCTGAAGCCCGGCGGCCACGCCCTCCTCGCCTTCCAGGTCGGCGACGAGCCCAAGCACCACGACCGGCCGTGGGGTCACCCGGTGTCCCTGGACTTCCACCGCCGCACACCGGAGCGGATGGCCGAGCTGCTTGCCGAAGCCGGTTTCTCCGTACGTTCCCGAACGGTCCGCGCACCGGAGCCCGAACTCGACGAGAAGGTGCCGCAGGCGTACCTGGTGGCCCGCGCCTGAGGGTTGTCCGGTGGGCCCCGCCAGGGGACAGGCGGGCCGGGAAGCCGGACCGTGACGAGGAGACCGCCGGCGGGGCGGGGCACGGGGGCGGGGGTCCCGTCGTGGGCGCGGTGAGGGTCGGTACCAGTTCCGGTTCTGTGGAGTCGGGGCCTGCGCGACGCTCGTCGAGGCGACAGAACGTTGGTCAGGTCAGGGCGGACGAAGGTAGCGTCAGGCCCGTCGAGGTCTTCCAGATGGGCAGTGTGAGAACTTCCATCACCGGAAGACCTCGCCGCCTACCCGGCCACCGCCGACGCCCTCAACTGCGAAGAGCCACTCCAGGAGCCGACGATGGATGACGACATTCAGCTGATCAGCGACGGCGACGGCCTGGCGGTCATCGGAAGTCCGCCGGCCGTCGAACGCTTCCTCGTCTCCGAAGGACTGCCGTCGAAGGACCTCGGACTGCCAAGGCTCCGATCGGTCCTCGGTGCCGTGGCTGGAGCCGCGCAGACAGGTTCCGAGATCGCTGCCGACTCGGGCCGCTGGGTGAAGCTGACCGAGCAGTCCGCGCAGGCTCTCAAGAAGTACGACCTGATGAAGGGTTCGCATGCGGGCGTCAGCCGTGCCGTGTTGACGAAGAACGGCAAGATCAAGGGACTCCTCGAAGTGGCGAGGACACCCGGATCGTTTCTGACCAGTCCGGAGCGGCTGTCCGGTGTCGCCGGGCTCATGGCGCAGCTTGCGATGCAGCAGACCATGGACGAGATCACCGACTATCTCGCCGCGATCGACGCGAAGGTCGACGACGTGCTCCGCGCCCAGAAGGACGCGGTGTTGGCGGACATGATCGGAGCGGGCCTCGTCATCGAGGAGGCCATGACCGTCCGGGAGCAGGTGGGTCGGGTCTCCGGGATCACGTGGTCGAAGGTGCAGAACACGTCGATGACGATCGCACGGACCCAGGTCTACGCGTTGCGCCAACTCGACGCGCTCGCCGAGAAGATGGAGCGCAAGTCCAAGATCGGTGATCTCGCCAAGGCGTCCAGGGACGCGGAGTCCACCGTTCGGGAGTGGCTCGCCGTTCTGGCTCGTTGCTTCCAACTGCACGACGCGGTCGCCGTGCTCGAACTCGACCGCGTGCTGGACGCGTCTCCGGATGAGCTGGACCGGCATCGTCTCGCGCTTCGGGTTGCCCGGCAGAACCGGATGGAACTCATCTCGCGGAGCACCGAGCGTCTGATGGCCCACGTGGACGCGGCTGTCGGCACGGCCAACACGAAGGTGCTGCTCCACCCGACCGCATCCCCGGCTGTGGTGCATTCGAGCAACCATGTCGCGATCGCCGTCGTCGACTTCCACGGGCGGCTCGGGATCGAGCGCGGCCGACAGTCATTGGACGCGAGACGATGGGCGGAAGCCGCCGTGGATGCGAGGGACAGGGTGCTCGAGACGGGCGCAGAAGGCGTCAATGCCGCCAGGCGCCTCGGCAACGAGACCCTCGGCCGCGCCAGATCGGTGACGGGCAAGCTCTCCAGCGGGATCGCCGAGCGAGTGCTCCGTCGGCGCGGGGACGACGAGGAACCCGACAAGGAAGGCTGAGACGCCGGCACACATGCCTGTCGCCGGCGACCCCGTCACCGCGCCGCATCCGGAGGCCCTCACCGCCTACGCGGCGGAGTCGAGCGTTCTGCGGCAGTCGTCCCAGGCGGCCCCGCTCAGCAGCGGCCGAAAGCGGGTGAACAGGGCGAGCAGACCGGGCCCCCACCGCTCGCGGAAGGCGGGGTCCAGGTCGGCGAGGTCGAGTTCGTTGGCCGCGGTGAGGTCGGCGAAGTCACGGAGCAGGCAAGGCGCGGGGATTCGGCGGGTGCCGGTGAAGCGGTCCTGGAAGCGCGGATCGGATCCGGCCAGCATCGGATAGGACGCTTCCCGGTCGCAGCTCGCGTAGAAGTACACGATCGCCTCCGCCTCCTCGCCGATCGCCGCGACGAGTTCACCGCGGCGGTCCAGCGGGAGCAGGGCCGAGGGGAAGCCGTCGGTGCCGTAGAAAGCGTGGCAGAGGCCGGCGAGCCGGAGGGCGGGGCGCGCACCCCAGCCGGCGAGCCGGGACCGTACGCGGAGCAGATGGGCGAGGAGGGTGCCGCCGGGGTGGGCCAGCGTCCCCGCGCCCAGCTCACGCAGCAGCGCCTCGGCCCGGTCGAGCGCGTCTTCTTCCTCCATGGCGAAGTGTCCCTTCCCTCACAAGCGTTTCCCCCGTGCCGTGAGCGGAACCTCGGCCCAGACCGTCTTGCCCACGTCACGCTCGTCGACGCCCCACGTTCTCGCGAGTACGGCGACCAGCACCAGGCCCCGGCCACCCTCCGCGTCCGGGTCCGTCACGATCCGCAGCTTCCGGTCGCCGCGCGTGTCACTCACCTCGACACGCAGCGTGCCCTCCGGGAGCAGCAGCAGCCGTAGCTCGAAGTCCCGTCCCGGCACCCGGCCGTGCGTGACGGCGTTCGCGGCCGGCTCCGCGACGACGTGCTGCGCGGTGTCGTTGGCGTCCCCGTCGTGCGGGTGTCCCCAGGCGTCGAGCTGCTGCGCCGTCATCCGTCGGGCCAGCCGGGCACCCCTCGGCGTGGAGCTGAGGCGGAGGGTCAGTTCCCCGAGGGGGGTGGAGATCTGGGTGGAGCGGGCTACCCGAGGCTGATCACGGACCCGGAGGAGGTCCGGAAGATCGCCGAACGCTATGGGATCATGCGAGCGATGGCTCTCTCGCCCAGAGAAACCCGCACGTTGATCGAGAAGAAGCTGGAGGAGCTATGAGCAGCGGGAACCTCACCTGGTTCAAGTCCAGCTACAGCGACGGCGAAGGCGGGGATTGCGTCGAAGCCGCCTACACCTGGCGCAAGTCGCCCCACAGCAGCGGCGGAGGCGGCGAATGCCTGGAAGTAGCCGCCTGCCCCCACACCATCCACGTCCGTGACTCCAAGAACCCCACCGGTCCCACCCTGGGCCTCTCCCCCGCCGCCTGGGCGCACTTCCTCCCCTACGGCAGCGGATCCTCCCCCAGCACCGGCGGAGCGCCCACCGCGGTCTCGTAGGCGTCTCGGGGGAACTCGTAGGGGCCCATCGCGAGTTCCCCCCATTCCTCCTCCCGGTACGGCTGGCGGAAGGTGGACCAGGTGACCGTCGTGGGGGTGATGGTGATCTTGGCCATGAGGGGCCAGCAGCCCCAGATGCCGCAGGGGCAGCCGAGCAGGGGGACGGTGTTCCCGGCGGTGCGGAAGTGGTCCTCGAACTCGGGGACGCCGAGTCCGTCGTGCTGGGCGCGGACCTGCTCGGCGGTCTCCTTCTCGTCCTCGGCCTCGTCGTCGAACTCTCCCGCCAGTTCGGCCCGCCACAGCGGGTAGGTCGCCTCGCCGACGAGCGTGCGCAGGTCCGTCCCGTCGACCCTGATTCCCCACACCAGGTAGTCCGGGCAGGTCGGGCTGTCGGCCCAGGGGTAGTGGAAGAACTCGATGGCGTTCACGGGCGGCATCCTCCCTGGCCGTGGACCTGTTCCGCGAACCGTTTACTACGGAACCGTCTACTGCCGGTACAGCCCCTCCGCCTCGTCGGCGAAGTCGCGCAGGATCGCTTCCCGACGGAGTTTCATGGAGGGGGTGAGGTGGCCCTCCGCCTCGGTGAAGTCGCGGGGCAGGATGGTGAACCGGCGGATCGACTCGGGGCGGGAGACGAGCTTGTTGGCCTCGTCGATCGCGCGCTGGAGGACGTCGTGCAAATCGTCGTCGTCGAGGAGGAGTTCGACCGGGACGGGGTGCTTGCCGTTCATCTGGCGCCAGTGGGTGAGGCCGTCGCGGTCGAGGGTGAGCAGGGCGGAGACGTAGGGGCGGCCGTCGCCGAGGACCATGGCCTGGGAGATCAGGGGGTGCGAGCGCAGCCAGTTCTCCAGCGGGGCTGGGGCGACGCTCTTGCCGCCGGAGGTGATGATCAGCTCCTTCTTGCGGCCGGTGATCGTGAGGTAGCCCTCGTCGTCGAGTTCGCCTATGTCGCCGGTGGCGAGCCAGCCGTCGGGGGCGGCGGGGACGACTCCGCCGGCGGCCGGGTCCCAGTAGCCGCGCAGGACGTGGTCACCGGCGATGAGTATCTCGCCGTCGGTCGCTATGCGGATCTTCGTGCCGGGCAGCGGCCAGCCGACCGTGCCCAGGCGGGGCTTCATGGGCGGGGTGACGGTCGAGGCGCCGGTGGTCTCGGTGAGGCCGTAGCCCTCGTAGATCTCGATGCCCGCGCCGGCGTAGAACGCGGCGAGGCGGCGGCCCAGCGGGGAGCCGCCGCAGATGGCGTGCCGGACCCGGCCGCCCATGGCGTTGCGGATGCGGCGGTAGACCAGCGGGTCGTAGAGGGCGCGGGCCGCGCGGAGGGTGGCGCCGGGGCCGCTTCCGGTGCCGGCGTTGTGGGCCTCGACGGCCTCGCCGTAGCGGATGGCCGTGTTCACCGCCCGGTCGAAGGTGGACACCCGGCCGCCCGTCTCCGCCTTCGCACGGGCCGTGTTGAAGATCTTCTCCAGCATGTACGGGATGGCGAGCAGGCAGGTGGGTCTGAACGCCGCCAGATCCGGGAGGAGTTGGTCGGCCTTGAGGCTGGGGGCGTGGCCGAGGCGGACGCGGGCGCGGATGCAGGCGATGGCGACCATCCGGCCGAAGACATGGGACATGGGGAGGAAGAGGAGCACGGAGAGGTCGTCGGTGGACGACTTGAAGACCGGGTAGAGCAGCTCGATCGCGTTGTCGATCTCGGCGAAGAAGTTCCCGTGCGTGAGCGCGCAGCCTTTGGGGCGGCCGGTGGTGCCCGACGTGTAGATGAGGGTGGCGAGGGTGTCCGGGACCAACATGCCCCGACGGACCTCGACTTCGGACTCCGGGACGTGCTGCTCGCCCAGTTCGGCGAGGCGGTCCACATGGCCTTTCTCGATCACCCAGATGTGATGCAGGTCGGGCAGCCGGTCGCGTTCGGGGCCGATGGCCGCCGCCTGCCCGAGCGTCTCGGTGACGAGGGCGACCGCGCCCGAGTCCTGGAGGATCCACCGGGTCTGGAAGACGGAGGAGGTCGGGTAGACGGGGACGGTGACCAGTCCGGCCGCCCAGGCGGCGAAGTCGAGCAGCGTCCACTCGTAGGTCGTACGGGCCATGATGGCGATCCGGTCGCCCGGCGCGAGCCCTTCCCCGATCAACCCCTTGGCCACCGCGAGGACTTCGGCGGCGAACTGCTGTGCCGTCACGTCCGCCCACCGGCCCTCCGCGTCCCTGCGGCTGAGGACCACGGCGTCGGGGGCCGCCCCCGCGTTGTCGAACGGCAGCTCCGCGAGCGAGCCGTACGTCATGGGACGCGCGAACACCGGCATTGACGCCTCCCGTACGGCGCCGTCCAGCCTGCGGGTCTCGGGTTCCACGAGGGCGGGGGGAGCGTCGTAGCCGGCGAAGGCCGGCGTGGAGGATGAATACGGGGTGGACACGGGCGGCTCCCTGGGCGTGCAGCGATCGAACTGCTTGCTGCATGAAGTACGTGCCTCGCGCGTCGAGGCGTTCAACCGGGACGGAACCGCAGAAAGGGGTTACCCCCGGTCAGGATGGGGATCGTACGGGGCTGACGTGTGGGGCTTGTGCGGGTTCGGAGGTGCTCATGGGCCGGGGATGTGCAGCCTCCAGGGGTATGTGAGTGACCCTCAGGTTCGCTGGTGGCGAGGTGTTTCGCGGGGTTGCCGAGTGGGCTTGCCGGTGGATTTACCGGCGGTAACCTTACTCCAGAGTAATGACTTCGCAGAGGGCAGGCGAGAGGGCGGGAAAGATGGACATGGCCGACCGAAACACGCGTCTCGGCAGCGAGGGGCGGACACGGTGACGAACCCGCCCCTGACCGCACCCCCCGCCCTCGGCCCGCTGCTCGCCCTCGGTGCGCTCCGGTCGCCCTTCAAACGGCCCCGGCCCGGCGCCTCCTTCTCCGGCGACCGGCTCGTCCTGCCCGGCCTGCGTGTCGACCTCGCCCGGCTCGCCGCCTACGAGCGGGTCTGCGGCTTCCCCACCGGCGAGGACGCCCTGCCGATCACCTACCCGCACGTCCTCGGCTTCCCGCTGGCCATGCGCATCATGAGCGGCCGCGCGTTCCCCCTCCCACTGCTCGGCCTGGTCCACACCTCGATCGCACTGTCCCGGCACCGACCCCTCCCGGCCACCGGGACGACGTACGAACTCGCCGTGCACGTCGACCGGTTGGCCCCGCACCGGCGCGGCACGGAGGCCGTCGTCGTGACCGAGCTGCGGGAGGCCGGGGAGGTGGTGTGGGAGTCGGAGAGCACGTACCTGGCTCGGCACCGTACGGGTGGGCAGGGGCCCGATCCGCTTCCGGAGAGCGTGGAACCGCCGCTTCCGGTGGCCGGGCCTTCCCGTACCGTGGCCGGGCCCTCCCTTCCCGTGGTGGGTGAGTGGCGGCTCGGTGCGGATGTGGGGCGGCGGTACGGGGCCGTCTCCGGGGACCGCAACCCGATCCACCTCTCCCCGCTCACCGCCCGCCTCTTCGGCTTCCCCCGCGCCATCGCCCACGGCATGTGGACCGCGGCCCGCTGCCTCGCCGCCCACGGGACACCGGCCGCGGCACACGTCCACGTCGACTTCCGGGCGCCCGTCCTGCTGCCGGGGACGGTGGCCTTCGCGGCGGAGGGAGGGCGGTTCGAGCTGCGGGGGGCGGGGGGCGACGGGGAGGAGCGGGTGCATGTGAGGGGACGGGTGGAGGCGGTGACGCCGGCCTGACCGAACGCCCGGTTCAGGACTCCGGCGGGGACCAGGGGTGACCGGTCATGAGATTGCCGAGGCCGGCCCAGGCGAAGTTCATCAGCGTCGCCGCCGCCTGGCGGGGGGTGACCGACTCGGCGGTGTTCGCCCAGGCGGCCAGGGACTCGGCGGCGCCCACCAGGGCCTCGGCCAGGCCCGCCACCTCCCGTTCGGGGAGGTCCGGGTCACGGTGTGCCTCACGGGCGGCGATCACGATCAGCTGGGTCACGAACGCCACGATCTCCGCGCGCATCGCCGCGGCCTCGGCGGCGAAGGTCTCGCCGTGGGTGCGGGCCTGGATGTGCAGGACGGACCAGGCGTGCGGATGGCGGCCGGTGTGCGCGAAGAACGCCAGCAGGCCGTCCCAGAGTTGGCGGTCGGCCGGCAGTCCGGTGTCCACGCCCGCGCGCACCGCCCCGACGAGCGCCTCCGCCTCACGCCGGATGCAGGCGGTGAACAGGTCTTCCTTGGAGTTCAGGTAGAGATAGACCAACGGCTTGGACACGCCCGCCAGTTCGGCGATCTCGTCCATCGACGCGGCCATGTACCCGCGCCGCCCGAAAGTCTCCACGGCGGCGTCCAGCATCTGCTGCTCACGGACCGCACGCGGCATCCGCTTGGTCTTCACGGCACCCATGGGGAAAGACTAGTTGCGGCCGACGGGGTCGAACTCCCCTGCGAAGTCCTGGCTCACGGTGGCCTCGCTTACCTGACCCCGCTTACCTGACCCCGCTTACCTCGGCACTCGCTTACGAGGGCTGTCCCTGGGCGTGGGCGGAGTCGACCGCCTCGTCCTCCTGCGAGCGGCTGGACTCCAGGCCCGCCTTCATCCGGTCCACGCGCCGCACGACCGTCTCCGAGGCGCGGTCGCGCTCCTTGCGCAGCAGGACGAAGCTGATCGGAGCGGAGAGCACCAGCGACAGCAGGACGATCCACATGCCGTTGGAGTCGCCCAGGCCACGCGGGAAGACACCGAAGTGGACGAGTCCCCAGACGGCCGCGAGGCAGCCTACGAAGACACCGAGGCGCATCAGCGTGTAGCGGAGCATCTCAATCCGTTCTTCCGTCTCGTACGGTCCGAAGGTCCCGAAGGGTCCCAAAGGGGCACCGTCCAGTGAAGCACGCCCGGATCCGGATCTTGCAGCGGGGGCGGGGCGAGGCCTCAGGCCAGGGGCAGCAGCATCGTGATGTCGTCACGGTCGTCGCCCGGGGCCACCCTGATGGCGTCCGGCACCCGGCCGACCTCCTTGTATCCGCAGGACGCGTAGAAGCGTTCCAGGCCCAGGCCGCCTCGGCAGGTGAGCCGTATCGCGTCTATGCCGTCGAAGGTGCGGGCCGCGTCCGCGGCGGCGGTGAGCAGGTCGCGGCCGTAGCCCTTGCCCTGGTGGCGGGGGTGCACCATCACCGTGTACAGCCACAGCCAGTGGGTCATCAGGCGGTGCGTGTTGAAGGTGAGGAACGCGGTCGCGGCCACCTCGCCGGTCTCGTCCTGGCCTATGAGCAGGTGCGTGCGGCCCTCGGCCATCTGCACCAGGTGGCGGACCAGTTCCGGGCGGACGACCTCGCGGGTCACCGGCGGCACGAAGCCCACGGCTCCGCCCGCGTTGGAGACGTCCGTCCAGAGGTCCAGGATGCCGTCGCGCAGGTCGGGGGTGACGGCGGGGTCGAGTGAGAAGGTAAGGGACACGTGGGGATTGTAATCCTTACCCTAATGTCCTTTACGACAGGACCCGTGCCGCTACTTTCAGGTCTCCCACCAGGCCCTGGTAGGCGGTCTCGCGGTCGTCGGAGCGGAGTACCGAGGACGGGTGGACCGTGGGGACCAGACGTTCGGGGTGGCCGTGGATCTCCCTCTCCAGGACCGTCCCCCGTACCTCGGTGACCTTGAAGGAGGAGCCGAGCAGTGCCTTGCCCGCGGTGGCGCCCAGGATCACGATCAGCTCCGGCTCGACGACGGTCAGCTCGGCTGCCAGCCAGGGGGCGCAGGCGGTCATCTCACGGAGGGTGGGGGCCTTGTGGATCCGGCGCTTGCGGGGTTCTGACTGGGTGAACTTGAAGTGCTTGACCGCGTTCGTGACGTAGGCGTCGGCGGGGTCGAGACCGGCCTCCTCGAGCGCGCGGTCGAGGAGCTTGCCGGCCGGGCCCACGAAGGGTTTGCCCTGGCGGTCTTCCTGGTCGCCGGGTTGTTCTCCGACGAGCATGACCCTGGCGGTGGCCTTGCCGACGCCGAACACCGTCTGGGTGGCGTTCCTGTGCAGGGGGCAGCCCTGGCAGGCGGCGGCGGCTTCACGCAGCGCGAGGAGGGTGACGTTCCCTTCGGGGACGAAGGGGGCGGCGGTGTACTGGTCCTCGGGGGCGGGGGTCGTACGGGAGGTCACGGGCGCCGGGTACCCACGCGCGTGGGGGCTGAACGGTCTCGGATCCGGGCCGGTGGGGGCGGGTCGAGCCCACGCGGCGGAGCCGCAGATCGATACAGCCCCGCGCCCCTTGGGCGGGACCTCACAACCCGTGTTTCCGCGCAGCCCCGCCGGGCGGCGCATGACGTCGAGCGCCGGCGGCCGAGGGCCGGTCGCGCGCGGCGGAGCCGCAGATCGATACAGCCCCGCGCCCCTTGGGCGGGACCTCACAACCCGTGTTTCCGCGCAGCCCCGCCGGGCGGCGCACGACGTCGAGCGCAGGCGGCCGAGGGCCGGTCGCGCGCGGCGGAGCCGCAGATCGATAGAGCCCCGGGCCCCGGGTGGGACGGGCTAGCCCGTGTATCCAGGCAGGCCCCCGCCGGGCGGGGAATGGCCTCGGGGGCGGGCCCGGCCCTGCGGCGGAGCCGCAGATCGGTACAGTCCCCGCCCCTGGGTGGGTGGTGCCCAACCCTGTCTCGGGTCCGGTCCCCGTCCCTCAGGTGGGACGGGGGCCGTCCGGGTCAGAGCCTCATCGGCTGCGGGGACTCCCGGCGGGCCGGGTCCGGGGCGTCGTATTCGCGGATGATCTCGTAGCGGGTGTTGCGTTCCACCGGGCGGAAGCCCGCGTCTCGGATGAGGTCGAGGAGGTCTTCCCGGGTCAGCTTGTTGGGGGTGCCGTAGTTGTCGGCGTCGTGGGTGATCTTGTACTCGACGACCGAGCCGTCCATGTCGTCCGCGCCGTGCTGGAGGGCGAGCTGGGCGGTCTGGACGCCGTGCATGACCCAGAAGACCTTGACGTGCGGGACGTTGTCGAAGAGGAGGCGGGAGACCGCGAAGGTCTTGAGGGCCTCCGCGCCGGTCGCCATCTGGGTACGGGCCTGAAGGCGGTTACGGACCTTGCCGTCCTTCATGTCCACGAAGTCGTGCTGGTAGCGGAGCGGGATGAAGACCTGGAAGCCGCCGGTCTCGTCCTGGAGTTCGCGCAGCCGCAGGACGTGGTCCACGCGGTGGCGGGGCTCCTCGATGTGGCCGTACAGCATGGTGCTCGGGGTCTTCAGACCCTTCTCGTGCGCCAGCCGGTGGATCCGCGACCAGTCCTCCCAGTGCGTGCGGTGGTCCACGATGTGCTGGCGGACCTCCCAGTCGAAGATCTCCGCGCCGCCGCCGGTGAGCGACTCCAGGCCCGCGTCGATCAGCTCGTCGAGGATCTCCGACGCCGACAGACCCGAGATCGTCTCGAAGTGGTGGATCTCCGTTGCCGTAAAGGCTTTCAGAGACACGTGCGGCAGGGCGGCCTTCAGCTCGCGCAGGGAGCGCGGGTAGTAGCGCCACGGCAGGTTCGGGTGCAGGCCGTTCACGATGTGCAGCTCGGTGAGGTTCTCCGACTCCATCGCCTTGGCGAGCTTGACGGCCTCCTCGATGCGCATCGTGTACGCGTCCTTCTCCCCCGGCTTGCGCTGGAAGGAGCAGTACGCGCAGGAGGCCGTGCACACGTTCGTCATGTTGAGGTGGCGGTTGACGTTGAAGTGGACGACGTCGCCGTTCTTCCGCGTCCGCACCTCGTGCGCGAGTCCGCCCAGCCAGGCCAGGTCGTCCGACTCGTACAGCGCGATGCCGTCCTCACGGGTCAGCCGCTCACCGGCCCTGACCTTCTGCTCCAGCTCGCGCTTGAGCCCGACGTCCATGCCGCTACCTCTTCCGTTCGCCCTGGGACAGACTTCGTCAACCGTACGCCTCACCGATCAGACCTCTTCGGGAAGCTCCCCGACCCGGTTCTCCCACTTCGTGGAGAGCACGATGGTCGTACGGGTGCGGGACACGCCCTTCGTGCCGGACAGCCGGCGGATGATCTTCTCCAGTCCGTCGACGTCGTTCGCCCGGACCTTGAGCATGAACGAGTCGTCGCCGGCGATGAACCAGCAGTCCTCGATCTCGCTGAGGTCCTTCATCCGCGCGGCCACGTCCTCGTGATCGGCGGCGTCGGAGAGGGAGATGCCGATGAGGGCGGTGACGCCCAGGCCGAGCTGTGCGGCGTTCACCGTGGCCCGGTAGCCCGTGATGACGCCGGCCGCCTCCAGCCGGTTGATGCGGTCGGTGACGCTGGGTCCCGACAGGCCGACGAGGCGCCCCAGCTCCGCGTACGAGGCCCGGCCGTTCTCCCTCAGGGCCTGGATGAGCTGCCTGTCCACCGCGTCCATGCGATCGAGCCTTCCGACGAAGAGGTCTGAGAGTTACTGAAACTGGTGCTGGTTGTTACCGCCGTCGGCCGTCGGCCGTCCGCCGTCGCTCAGGCGGGGCGTGTGCCGCCGCCGAGTTCGCCCGTCCAGCGGCGGTAGAGGCCGTGCGTCACGCCCGCCGCGTCGAGGACCCGGCCGGCGACGAAGTCGACCAGGTCCTGGATGTGGGTGGCGCCCGCGTAGAAGGCCGGGGAGGCGGGTACGACGCTCGCGCCCGCGTCGTCCAGGGCGACGAGGTGCCGCAGGGTCTGCCCGCCCAGCGGGGTCTCCCGGACGGCGACGACGAGCGTGCGGCGCTCCTTGAGCGTCACGCTCGCCACCCGCTGGAGGAGATCCTTGGACAGCCCGAGCGCGACTCCTGCGACACAGGCCGTCGAAGCGGGCACGATCAGCATCCCCTTCGCGGGGTACGACCCCGACGACGGCCCCGCCGCCAGGTCACCGGCGGCCCAGTACCGCACGGCGTCCGTGTCCACGTCGACGTCGAAGGTGTCCGGCTTCCCGTCGGCACCCCGCGCGAGCCAGTCCCGCAAGTCGTCCCGCCAGTGCGCGTCCCGGAACGAGATCCCCGTCTCGTCGAGCAGCGTGAGCCGCGAGGCCCGGCTGACGACCAGGTCCACGCTCTCGCCCCCGGCGAGCAGCGCGCGCAGCACGGCGGCGGCATAGGGCGTACCGGACGCCCCGGACACCCCCACGATCCAAGGCACGCGCTGCGTTTCTCCTGCGTTCACACCTTGAGCGTACCGGCGAACGGGGAGGTGCTCCGGACCGGACTACACCGTGAGGCCGCGCACCAGCAGGTCGATGAGCGCGCACACGAAGAGGCTGATGCCGATGAAGCCGTTCGTGGAGAAGAACGCCCTGTTCAGGCGGGACAGGTCGTGCGGCCGGACGATGGTGTGCTCGTAGCCGAACGCGCCCGCGACGATCAGCAGGCCCAGCCAGAAGAAGGCACCCGCGTCCGTGGCGAGGGCGTACCAGACGAACAGGGCCGTGGTGACGGCGTGGCAGGCGCGGGCGCCCCAGATCGCGGCCGGGATGCCGAAGCGGGCCGGGACCGACATGACGCCGATCTCGCGGTCGGTGTCGACGTCCTGGCAGGCGTAGATCAGGTCGAAGCCGCCGATCCAGACACCGACGGCCACTCCCAGGACGACCGCGTCCCAGGACCACTCACCGGTGATCGCCAGCCAGCCGCCGATCGGGCCCATCGCCTGGGCGACTCCGAGGATGGCCTGCGGAAAGTTCGTGAAGCGTTTTCCGTAGGGGTAGACCACCATCGGGATCACGGCGACCGGGGCCAGGGCGAGGCAGAGCGGGTTGAGCAGGGCCGCCGAGCCGAGGAAGACCACCAGGGCGATGAGCGCGCCGGTCCAGGCGTGCTTCACCGACATGGCACCGGTGACGAGTTCACGGTGGGCGGTGCGCGGGTTCCGCGCGTCGATCTCGCGGTCGATGATCCGGTTGACCGCCATCGCGAAGGTGCGCAGTCCCACCATGCAGACGGTGACCAGCAGCAGCCGGCCCCAGTGGATGTTCTCGTCCAGCTCGAACATCGCGGTCAGCGCGGCGATGTAGGCGAAGGGCAGGGCGAAGACCGAGTGCTCGATCATCACCAGGCGCAGGAAGGCCTTCGTGCGTCCCGGCTGCTGCGGGAGAGCTGCGGATGCCGAACTCACAGTCCGTACTCCTTCCACCGGCGGTCGACCGTCGCCGCCGTCTCCGGGTCCGACAGGACCATCTCCGGCCAGCCGCCGTCGCGGGTGTAGCCCTCCTCGGGCCACTTCCTCGTCGCGTCGATGCCCGCCTTGCCACCCCAGAACTGCTGGTAGGAGGCGTGGTCGAGGTGGTCGACGGGGCCCTCGACGATCGACAGGTCACGGGCGTAGTCGGTGTTGCCCAGCGCCCGCCAGGCGACCTCGTGCAGGTCGTGGACGTCGCAGTCGGCGTCGACGACCACGATCAGCTTGGTCAGGGACATCATGTGGGCGCCCCACACCGCGTGCATGACCTTCTGCGCGTGCTTGGGGTACTTCTTGTCGATCGAGACGATCGCGCAGTTGTGGAAGCCGCCGGCCTCGGGCAGGTGGTAGTCCACGATGTCCGGGACGATGATCTTGAGGAGCGGGAGGAAGAACCGCTCCGTCGCGCGCCCCAGCGGGCCGTCCTCGGTCGGCGGGCGGCCCACCACGATCGACTGGAGCAGCGGACGCTTCCGCATCGTCACGCAGTCGATCGTCAGCGCCGGAAACGGTTCCTGCGGCGTGTAGAAACCGGTGTGGTCGCCGAACGGGCCCTCCGGGAGCATCTCGCCCGGCTCCAGCCAGCCCTCCAGCACGACCTCCGCCTGCGCCGGGACCTGGAGCGGGACCGTCTTGCAGTCGACCATCTCGATGCGCTTGCCCGCGAGGAAACCGGCGAAGAGGTACTCGTCGATGTCGCCGGGCAGCGGGGCGGTGGAGGCGTACGTGACGGCCGGCGGGCAGCCGAAGGCGATCGCGACCGGCAGCCGCTCGCCCCGGCGCGCCGCGACCTGGTAGTGGTTGCGGCTGTCCTTGTGGATCTGCCAGTGCATGCCGATCGTGCGCTTGTCGTGGCGCTGGAGGCGGTAGAGACCGAGGTTGCGGACCCCGTTCTCCGGGTCCCTGGTGTGGGTCAGGCCGAGGTTGAAGAACGACCCGCCGTCCTGTGGCCAGGTGAACAGCGCGGGCAGCCGGTCCAGGTCCACCTCGTCACCGCGCAGGACGACCTCCTGCACGGGACCGTCCTTCACCTTCTTCGGCGGGACGTGCGCCATCGCGCCCAGCTTGCCGAACGCCTCGCGGACCCCCACGAAACCGTGCGGCAGCTCCGGCTTCAGCAGCCCGCCGATCCGCTCCGAGATCTCCGCGTACGACTTCAGCCCGAGCGCCTTCAGCAGGCGGCGGTCGGTGCCGAACACGTTCATCGCGAGGGGCATCGCCGAGCCCTTCACGTTCTCGAAGAGGAGCGCGGGGCCGCCGGACTTCTGGACCCGGTCGACGATCTCCCCGACCTCCAGATACGGGTCGACCTCGGCCTTGATGCGCTTGAGGTCGCCCTCGCGCTCCAGTGACCTGAGCAGGGAGCGAAGATCGTCGTAAGCCATGCGGCCAAGTATCCCCGAGGGGCTACCCTGACCCCGTACCTGGGGCCCGTCCTCGTGGCCCCGCCGCCTTCTGCGCTGGAGAGACCCCATGCTGCGGGTACTGATGTTCCTGGTACCGCTGGCGCTGAGCGTCTACGCGTTCATCGACTGCATCAGCACGAAGGACGACGAGATCCGCCACATGCCCAAGCCGCTGTGGGCGATCCTCGTCCTGCTGTTCCCGCTCGTCGGTTCGATCTCCTGGCTCGTCGCGGGCAAGAAGCGCAGCCCCGCCGCCGAAGGCTGGTCGGGCGTCCGCGAGGGCCGCGCGCAGCAGCGGCAGTGGATCGCCCCGGACGACAACCCCGACTTCCTGAAGTCGCTCGACGACGACGAGAAGAACGACGGGAAGGGCAACGACGGGAAGGGCAAGGGGGACGAGAGCTGACGAGGGTCGGGGGCGCCCGCGCCCTCAGGCACCGTCCTGCCCGTCCGGGGCCCCCGGCTCCCCCGGCCTCCGCAGTTCTCCCAGCTCCGACGCCACGGCCTCCAGCCGGACCAGGTCCGTCTCGTCCATGACGGCCTCCAGCGACCGGCCGGAGTCGTGCGCCTCGCGCTCGATGCCGATCGCCGCCCAGCCGGTGAGGCCCACCACGAGGAGCCGCAGGCCGTCGGTGCCGTACCCGGCGAGCACGTCGTCGGCCGTGTTCAGTGCCTCCTGCGGGATCCGGTCCTCAGGACGGAGCCCACGACCCGGCGCAGCAGGTCCACGGTGATCTGGGCGTTGTCAGGGGTGATGGGCCCCAGCCGCCGGTCCTCTTCCGTGTCCACCGGTCCCCCTCCCGAAACGCCTGAGCAAACGCCCTCGGGACCGTACGCGATCGTCCCGCCACCCGGAGCGCGCCCGCGGAAACACCGCCCGTACGAGCGCCTGACGAGCGCCCGCTACCGTGGTGCCGATCACGATGAAGACACCCCGGAACGATGACACCGACGGGCGCGGCGGCCGCCTGCGCACCGTCGACCTGGCCCGCCTCGCCGGGCTGTCGACCCAGCAGATCCGCAACTACGAAGAGGCGGGCGTACTGCCCCCGGCCGGACGCACCGAGTCCGGCTACCGCACCTTCGGGGACGTGCACCGGCGGGCCCTGCTGACGTACCGGGCCCTGCTCGCCGGGTACGGCCCGGTGCAGGCGACGCGGATCATGCGGACCGTGCACGCCGGTGACATACCGGGCGCGCTCGCCCTCGTCGACGCCGCGCACGCCGCGCTGCACGAGGAACGGGCGGCGCTGCGGGCCACCGGTGAGGCCCTGGAGACCCTCGCCGAGGACACCCCGGACGCCCGCGAGCGGTCCGGCCTGCGCATCGGAGAGGTCGCCGCGCTGCTCGGCGTACGCCCGTCGGCGCTACGGGTGTGGGAGGCGGCCGCCCTCCTCGCCCCACCGCGCGAACATCCCACCGGCTACCGGGTCTACGGCCCCGCCGAGCTGCGGGACGCGCGGGTGATCCACAGCCTGCGCCGCAGCCACTACCTCCTGGACCAGATCCGCCCCGTGCTGGAGGACCTGCGCCGGGAGGGCGGCACCAAGTCCCTGCGCAAGGCACTGACGGCTCGGGCCGAGTCCCTGACGACCCGCAGCCAGGCCATGCTGGCGGCTGCGGGGGCGTTGTCGGCGTACCTCACCGAGGGGCTCGGCTCAGCGAAGGCGTGAGGACGCCAGGATCGACAGCAGGTGTGCCGGGACCATCACCCACGTGATGACGGCGATCGCGCCCAGCGCCCAGCGCGTCGGCTCCACCCCGCCGCTCATCGCGTCGGCCACCGCCACGACCAGCAGGACCAGCGAGGCCTCGATGCCGTTGGTGACCCGGTGGATCTTGAAGGCGGCCGCGAGCCGGCGTACCGAGGCGACCCCCTGGGACCGCGGCCGGGTCGCCTCGTCGTCGGCGACGGCCAGCCCCCGACGCGCGCGGGCGACGTCCACCAGGTCGGTGGAGGCCTTCAGCAGGACGACGCCGAGCGCGGTCGCGAGGCCGAGCGAGACCCAGCCGTTGAACCCCGCCCAGCCGCCGACGATCCCGGATTCGGCGGCCCGGAAGCCGAAGCCGATCATCAGCGCCGCGTCGGCCAGGTAGGCGCCGAGCCGGTCGACGTAGATGCCGGTCGCGCTGTTCTGACCCTTCCAGCGGGCGACTTCGCCGTCGACGCAGTCGAAGAGGAGGAACAGCTGCATGAGGAGGGCGGCCAGGACTGCGCCGGTCAGCCCCGGGATCAGCAGCGCGGCGCCGGACAGCACCCCGCACACCACCATCGTCCAGGTGAGCTGGTCGGGGGTGACCGGGGTGCGCACCAGCTGGCGGGTGAAGCGCAGCGAGAGGCGGCGCATGTAGAGGCGGCCGGCCCAGTGCTCGCCGTTGCGGCTCGCCAGCTTGGCCTGCGGCTGGCAGACCTCCCGCAGCTCCTCCAGAACGGGAGCAGCAACCATGATCTTTCCTTCCGCCGGGGGCTCAACTGCCGCGCCTGCGGCGGTGATCGGCACAGGTTACTTGACCCGCCGCTGGACATTTTCCGGGGGATTTTGACACGGTTGGGGACACCGGCCCAGAATCGAACATGTGGTCGATGACCTTCTGGGAGCCCTCGTGTCCCTCGCCTTCCACACGGCGCACAGCACGTTCTCCGAGCCCGGCGACCTCGCCCACCACTACACCGGACTGCCGAGCGAGCCCGCCCAACTCGCCCGCATCGCTCGGGACTTACTCGTCCACCGGCTGGAGGGCGGAATCTTCGGGCTCACCCACGCCACCGACCGCCTCCACAACGACGCCGAGACCCGCTACGTCGACGGCATCCTGCGGATCCTCGTCGCCCGCGACGACGCCCCGCTGACGCGGCGACGCGAGGTCGGCGACCGGTTCGTCGGTGTCTGCCGCGACTTCTCGCTGCTGCTCTGCTCGTTCCTGCGCCACACGGGCACCCCGGCCCGCATCCGGTCCGGCTTCGCCGACTACTTCGACGGCTCCGGGGGCTCGGAGGGCTCCGGGAGCTTCCATGGCGACCACGTCGTCACCGAGTACTGGGACGAGCGACGCGGCTGGCTGCTGGCCGACGCCCAGCTCGCCGATCCGTACGTCGCCGACCACTGGAAGGCGGACTTCGACCCGATGGACGTACCGCGCGACCGATTCCTGGTCGCGGGACGCGCCTGGCGGGCCATCCGCGAGGAGGGAGCCGACCCCCGGACGTTCGGGCTGCATCCGCCGGAGGACGGGCCGCTGTGGGGAGAGCGGTTCGTGGCGGGCAACATCCGGCTCGACCTCGCCGCCCTCAACAAGGTGGAGACCCTGCTGTGGGACCTCTGGGGCGAGGAGGCGAACGCCTGGACGGAGGACGCGACGGACGGCGACCCGCCCCCGATGACGGACACCGCCCGCAGGGTCTACGACCTGGCCACCCGGGTGACCGCCGACGACGTGGACCTCGACACGGCACGGCGGCTGTTCGCGGCGGAGGACGAACTGCGCACGCCGGAGACGGTGCTGTGCCTGGCCCCGTACAACGGCCCGAGCCGCGTCACGCTGCGCTGAACCGGTCGGCCTGCGCCGCGCCGGCCGAGGGCTGCCCGGGGCCGTCGGGAACGCCGTTTCCGCATGTTTCTCACGGTTTCCGGCCAGAGTGAGGGCATGGACGAGATGGATCGGGCGACGGCGCGCAACTGGCTCGGCACCGCTGTCGGGGAGGCCCGTGCCGGGCTCGGCGAGGGGGGTGTTCCGATCGGCGCCGCGCTCTACGGCCCCGACGGGACGCTCCTCGGCCGCGGGCACAATCGGCGTGTGCAGGACGGCGACCCCTCGATGCACGCGGAGACGGCGGCGTTCCGCGCGGCGGGGCGGCAGGGGACGTACCGCGGGACGACGATGGTGACGACGCTCTCGCCGTGCTGGTACTGCTCCGGGCTGGTCCGCCAGTTCGGCATCTCCCGGGTCGTGATCGGCGAGGCGGTCACCTTTCACGGCGGCCACGACTGGCTCGCCGAACACGGTGTGGAGATCGTGCTCCTGGACGACCCCGAGTGCGTCGCGATGATGCGCGACTTCATCGGGAAGAACCCGGCTCTGTGGAACGAGGACATCGGTGAGTGACGCCACCCCGGCACGCCGTATCCCGACCATCGACCTCGCGCCGGTGGCTCTCCGGCGAACCCGATGCCCGCGCCGCCACCGCCCGGACCGTCGACGACGCCCTGCGGACGGACGGGTTCCTGCTGGTCCCCGGGCACGGCATGGACTCCGGCCCGCGCGACCGCATCCGGGAGGCGGCGCGGGCGTTCTTCGTCCTCCCCACCGACGTCAAGCAGGCCTGTGCCGCGAAGGTCGGCGGGCGCGGCCGGCCGGGGCCGGGGGCGGAGGCCAACGGGTACTCGGAGGGGACGGAGACCTCGGGACGGCTGGATCCGCCTGACGTGCACGGCAACCCGTACGACAAGGCCGTACCGATCGTGGAGCCGACACCCGAGGGCGGCTCCCGCTTCGTGCGGATCGCGTGGCCGGGGGGGGAAGCCGCCGACGAAGGAGTGCCTGCCACGGCCTTACCGCTCCCGCTCCAGTCGCTGGATCAGGCGTTCGAATCTAGCCCGCCAGCGGGCCTCCGTCTCGCCCTCGCCCTGGAACTCGTGGGTGAAGCGGAGGGAGGTGCCGCCCTCGCGGTCGTGCTCCAGATGGAAGCGCATCCGGCCGCCGCCCTCCACCGCGTACTCGGCGACCCGCTCCACGTCCCAGGCGGTGACCTGGCCGGCCCCCAGACCGGGCAGGCCGATCACGCCGCCCAGCCGGGGTTCGAGGACGTCGACCGGGCCGTACCAGCCCGAGAGCCCCTCCGCGGTGGAGAGGACCGGCCAGACCGCGTCCAGGGGTCGCGGGAGCCGCACCAGGAAGTGCAGGATGTGCGTGTTCCCGTGGGTCTGGCTGGAGCCCTGTTCGATGGAACCGCTCATGACACCAGCGTGACCCCCGGGAACCGCTTTCGCGCTGTTACCGGGGGTTACGCCCTACACGCCGGCGTACGAGTGCTTGCCGGTGACGAAGATGTTGACGCCGTAGTAGTTGAACAGCCAGCAGCCGAAGGCGGCCAGGGCCAGGTAGGCGGCCTTGCGGCCCTTCCAGCCGGCGGTGGCGCGGGCGTGCAGGTAGCAGGCGTAGGCGACCCAGGTGATGAAGGACCAGGTCTCCTTGGGGTCCCAGCCCCAGTAGCGGCCCCAGGCGTCGCCCGCCCAGATCGCGCCCGCGATGATCGTGAACGTCCACAGCGGGAAGACGGCCGCGTTGACGCGGTAGGCGAACTTGTCGAGGGTCGACGCGGCGGGCAGCCGGTCGAGGACCGAGTTGGCGAACTTCCCGGGCCTGCCGCCGCTCACCAGCTTGTTCTCGTAGGAGTCCTTGAAGAGGTACAGGATCGTGGAGACCGCACCGACGTAGAACACCGCGCCGCAGAAGATCGCGGTGGAGACGTGGATGTACAGCCAGTAAGAGTG
Source organism: Streptomyces sp. NPDC058335 (assembly GCF_042723915.1). Lineage (NCBI taxonomy): Bacteria > Bacillati > Actinomycetota > Actinomycetes > Kitasatosporales > Streptomycetaceae > Streptomyces > Streptomyces sp. NPDC058335. The sequence goes on from NZ_JBHXHX010000006.1 coordinate 426,812, forward strand.
CAGGGCCGGGACCAACTGGTCGCTCGCCGTGTACAGCACGGTGACGGCGAGGCCGAGGTCGAGCAGGACCGAGGTGATGAGGAACAGTCCGAGCCAGCGCACGTTCTTCCTCAGGGCCAGCAGCGTGAGGTACACGCCGACGGCCACCGTGGAGAAGGTGATGTTGAACTCGTACATGTTGCCCCAGGGCGCCCGCTGCACCGAGAGCGCGCGGGTGAGCACCCCGCCGAACTCGATCGCGAAGGCGAGCACCGTGAGGGAGATGGCGATACGGCCGTAGAGGTCGCCCTGTTCGTCCCCGCCGTGCGCGCCCGGACCGTCGGGCACGTCGCGGGCACCGGCGGCGGACCGCACCACGACCTTCGGCCGCTCCAGGACGGCGGTGCCGCCGGCCTTCTGCACGGTGACGGCCGGGGCCGCCTTCTTGGCCGCGGCCTGGGCGGTGAGCGCGGCGGCGGTGCGCCCGACCTTGCTGCGGCCGCCGAAGGTCCATTCGGCGATGTAGGCGAAGAAGGCCAGGGTGTAGACGGCCATCGCGGAGTAGATCAGCGTGTTGCTGATGTTCGCGAGGTTCTCGTTGGTCGCGGCGGCGAGATTCACCGCGCCGGCGAGGTCGGTTGCGGCGGCGAGAGTCACTTCTCAGACCCTTCGGCAGGTACGGCTCGGGGATCGGGGGATTCGGGGGTGTCGGCGTCTTCGAGGGCTCCGGGGGCTCCGGGACCCCGGTCGTACAGGATCCCGGCCAGCTCGCCGAGTTCCTCGGGCACCTTCGCGGACTCGCTGCGGCCGAGCCCGGCCATCTCGACGACCGTCACGCCGTCGGCGCCCCGCACCGCGCGCACCCACACGCGGCGGCGCTGGATGAACAGGGACGCGGCCAGGCCGAAGATCGCGGCGATCGCGCCGCCCAGCGCCCAGCCGCTGCCCGGCTGCTGGGTGACCTGGAAGTTCGCCCACTCCTTGGTGCCCTCGTAGGTCACCGTGCCGGCGCCGTTCGGGAGGGTCATGGTCTCGCCGGGCTTGAGGTTCTCCCGCAGCTGGAGGTCCTTGGAGTCCTTGAACGCCTTCATGTTCCGCTTGTCGAGCTGGTAGACGCTCTGCGGGATGCCCGAGTCGACGCCGAGGTCGCCGTGGTAGGGCTCCAGGTTCAGCACCGGGTTCAGCAGCGCCGGGAAGGACGAGGCGACCTCGTTGCCCTCGGCATAGCTGGGCAGGAAGAAGGCCTGGAAAGCGAGCTGCTCCTTGGCGCCCTTGGCGTCGCGGTAGCCGTCGTACACCTTGATCACACCGGAGGAGGTGACGTTGGAGTCGAGCGGCAGCAGCGGTACGGCGTCGTGGAAGACGACGTTGCCCCTGCCGTCCTTGACGGTGACGACGGGTGCGTAACCGTGGGCGGTGAGGTAGACCTTCGAGTCGCCGATCTCCAGCGGGTGGTTGACCTTGACGGTGGTCTTCCTCTCCTTGCCGTAGGCGCCCTCGGAGTAGGTGATGGCGGCCTGGTAGGTGCGCGGAGTGCCCTTGTTGGGGCCGGAGACCTCGTAGGTGCCGGTGAAGTCCTTCAGGTTGAAGCTGAACGGCGCGAGATCGTCGGCGTCGAAGAGGGTGCCGGACTTGAAGTCGTCGTACTGGGTGAGGGTGTTGGAGAAACCGTCGCCCTCCAGCACCAGCTTGTTGCCCTCCATCTTGAACAGCTGGCCCCAGGCGAAGGCCGTCAGCATCACGATGAGCGCGATGTGGAAGGCCAGGTTGCCGACCTCGCGCAGATAGCCCTTCTCGGCGGCGACCGCGTCACCGGCCAGGTGTGCGCGGAAACGGCGTTTCTTCAGCAGGGCGAGCGCCGCCTCGCGCACCTGCTCCGGCTCTGCCCCCGTGCGCCAGGTCGTGTACGCGGGCAGCCGGGTCAGCCGCTTGGGCGCGCCCGGCGGACGACCGCGCAGCTGGCCCACGAACTGCCAGGTGCGGGGCACGATGCAGCCGATGAGGGAGACGAACAGCAGGATGTAGATGGCGGAGAACCACACCGAGCTGTAGACGTGGAAGAGGCCGAGTTTTTCGTAGACCGGCGCGAGGGTGGAGTGGGCCTTCTCGAACTCGGCGACCTTCGTGGCGTCGGTGCCGGTCTGCGGGATCAGCGAACCGGGGATCGCGCCGAGCGCCAGCAGCAGGAGCAGGAGCAGGGCGACCCGCATCGAGGTCAGCTGCCGCCAGAACCAGCGGGCCCAGCCGATGACGCCCATGGCGGGGACGCCGCCGAGCGACTCCGTGGGCGCGGTGGACAACTGTGAGCCGGCCACGCCGACGTCCAGGTCCTCCGGGGCGGCGGCGTCCGTGGGTTCGCCGGCGGTGGTCTTGCTCATCGATCAGATCCCCACAGTGAAGCTGTTGGACCAGGACTGAAGATCCTGCACCAGGTGGTCCCAGACGCCGGTCAGCAGAAGCACACCGGTCACGATCATCATCGAGCCGCCGATCCGCATCACCCAGACATAGTGCCGCTTGACCCAGGCGAAGGCGCCGAGCGCCTTGCGGAAGGCGACCGCGGCGAGCACGAAGGGCACACCGAGACCGAGGCAGTAGGCAACGGTGAGCAGGGCGCCGCGCCCCGCGCTGGCCTCGTTGTACGAGAGCGCGATCACGGAGGTCAGGGTCGGGCCGAGACAGGGCGTCCAGCCGATCCCGAACAGCGCGCCGAGCAGCGGTGCGCCCACCAGCCCGGTAACGGGCCGCTTGTGGAGACGGAACTCCCGCTGGGTGAACCAGGGCATCAGGCCCATGTAGAACACACCCATGAGGACCATGAGCACGCCCAGCACCCTGGACAGGACGGCCTTGTGATCCTGGAGGTTGTCCCCGAAGTAGCCGAACAGGGCCCCGCTGGAGACGAACACGGCGGTGAACCCGAGCACGAACAGGGAGGCACCCGCGACCATCCGGCCGCGCCGGGCCTCGGCCAGGTCACTGCCGGTGACACCGGTGACGTACGACAGGTAGCCGGGGACGAGCGGCAGGACGCACGGGGAGAAGAAGGAGACGAGGCCGCCGAGCAACGCGATCGGGACGGCGAGCAGCAGGGCGCCGCTCATCACCGTCTGGTTCGGGTCGGTCGCTGCGGCCAGCACGGTGACGGTGCTCACGTCACTTCTCCGCGAGGACCGGGTCGATCATCGCGCGCAGCTTCTCCTCGCTGAGCGCGGCCAGCGAGCGGGCCGCGATCTTGCCGTCCCGGTCGAGGACGAGCGTGGAGGGGATCGCCTGCGGGTTGAGCGTGCCCTTCTCGAAGCGGAGCATCAGCCGGCCGGTCGGGTCGTACAGGCTGGGGTAGGTGACGCCCTGCTCCTTCTCGAAGGCGCGGGCGTTGGAGGTACTGGTGTCGCGGGTGTTGATGCCGACGAACTGCACGCCCTTCGCCTTCAGGTCACTGGAGACCTTCTGAAAGTTGGGCGCCTCGGCACGGCAGGGTGCGCACCAGGAGCCCCACACGTTCAGGACGACGATCTTGCCCTTGTAGGAGGCGACGTCGAGCTGCTTGCCGTCGATGGTCTTGCCGGAGAGGTCGGGAGCGGCGGTGCGCTCGCCCTTCTCGACGGTCGAAATGCCGTTCTCGCCCATGACGAAGTTGGTGTCACCGCCCCCGCCGGAGGTGCCTCCGGAGGTGCACGCGGACAACAGCGTCGCCGCGGCGACGGCGACGGCGACAGACAGGGGGGTGCGGCTGGCGGCACTCATGTGAAAAGTTTCGCATGCCCGTTCTGGGGATCTTGCGCACCCCCCTTGCGGGGAGAAACCCGCATTTCAGGCAGTGTTTCCGGAGCCCGTCGCGGTACCGGCGGCGGTCTTCGGGGCCGCCGCGAGGAACTCCTTCCAGCCACCGGCCGGTTCCTGCCCCACGTCGAGCGTGCGCAGCTTGGCGAGGACCTCCGGCTTCTGTACGTCGATCCAGTCGACGAACTGCCGGAAGGAGACCATGCGCACGTCCGCGCCCTTCTCCTTCTCGCGCGCGATGTGCTTGAACGCCTCCTCCACGGCGTCCATGTAGATGCCGCCGTTCCACTGCTCGAAGTGGTTGCCCACGAAGAAGGGCGCACGGTTCGTCTCGAATGCCCGCCGGAATCCCTGTATGTACGCCTGGGCCGACTGCTGCCGCCAGCCCGGGTAGTTGTGGCTGGGCGCCTTCGTCGAGTTGATCGACTGGTTGGCGAGCATGTTGTAGTCCATCGACAGGACCTCGAAACCGCGTCCGGGAAACGGTATCTGCTGCAACGGCAGGTCCCACATGCCTTGCTTCTTGTCGGGCCAGACCTGGCGGCCGCCGGGCGAGGAGGCGTCGTAGCGCCAGCCGAGCGAGCGGGCGGTGGGCAGCAGCTCGTCCTGGCCGAGGAGGCAGGGCGTACGGCCGCCGACGAGTTCCTTGTCGTAGTCGAAGGGCAGCGCGGGCAGGTCGGTCCACCCGGTGTTGGTGCGCCACTCCTTCACGAACGACTTGGCCTGGTCGATCTCGGTGCGCCACTGGCTCCCGGTCCAGTTGCCGACGGACCCGGAACCGGCGCAGAAGTGCCCGTTGAAGTGGGTGCCGATCTCGTGGCCCTCGAGCCAGGCGCGGCGGACGTTGGTCAGCGTCGCCTTGACGTGGTCGTCGGTGAGGTAACCGATGTCTGAAGCGCCGCGGGGGTTGTTGGGCGGGTCGTAGAGCCGCTTCTTCGACTCGGGCAGGAGGTAGAGCCCGGAGAGGAAGAAGGTCATGGCCGCGCCGTGCTCCTTGGCGAGGTCCAGGAAACGCGGGAAGAGTCCGTTTCCTACCTCGCCCGCACCGTCCCACGAGAAGACGACGAACTGCGGCGGCTCCTGCCCCGGCTCCAGCGGCACGGGCTTCTCCGGCTGGTGCGGCTGCTTCCCGGTGAAGGAGGTGGAGCCGTCACCGATGGGCCGGACGGTGGCCGTCGGCTTCGGGGAGGCCGAACCGCCCTTGCCCGCCCCGCCGGAACCGCGGCCGGGCCTCGGGTCGTCGGACCCCGTGAAGGTGCCGCAGCCCGCGAGGCCGGCGGCTGCCGCGGCTCCCGCGCCCAGTCCGAGTGCTCCCCTGCGGGTGAGAGTGCGCATGGCATCCCCGTTCGTCGCGTGCTCTGTTGGTCACCCAGTCAGAGGACGCGTCGAACGGGGAGGTTCCGATCATTTGTACGTATTACGTAACAGGAGGCGGGAGGGGGCGATAGCAAGCGGTTACGGAAACGGGGCGAGGCCGACTCCGAGGCTCACGCCCCGAAGGGATCAGGGGCTCACGCCCCGAAGGCCTTGCCCTTCCCCTTCACCGGCTTGGCGCCGGCCAGCAGGTGCGGCGGGACCAGGTCGCGGGCGGGCTCGGAGTAGCCGACGGAGACGATCGTGTCGCCCCGGTACGTGAACGACGTCAGCGAGGCGAGCGTGCACTGCCGCTTGCGCGGGTCGTGCCACAGCCGGCGCCGCTCGACGTAGGACCGCACGATCCAGATCGGCAGCTGGTGGCTGACGAGCACCGCCTCGTGCCCGCGGGCCTTGTCCTTCGCCGCGTCCAGCGCGCCCATCATGCGCACCACCTGGTCGACGTACGCCTCGCCCCAGGACGGCTTGAACGGGTTGTAGACGTGCCGCCAGTTCCCTGGCCGGCGCAGTGCCCCGTCGCCGACGCCGAAGGTCTTGCCCTGGAACACGTTGCCGGCCTCGATGAGGCGCGCGTCGGTGGCGATGTCGAGCCCGTGCGCCTTGGCGATCGGGGTCGCCGTCTCCTGCGCCCGCTCCAGCGGGGAGGCGCAGACGTACGTCACGTCACGGGAGGCGAGGTGCTCGGCGACCCGGTCGGCCATCCGCCGGCCCAGGTCGGAGAGGTGGTAGCCGGCGAGACGGCCGTAGAGGATGCCGTCCGGGTTGGCGACCTCGCCGTGCCGCATCAGGTGGACGACGGTCAGATCGGTGGTGCCGGTGCTGTTGCCGGTGCTGTTGTCGGTGCTCACGCGCTGGCCTCCGCAGCCGCTCGGGCCGCCGCCGGAAGGGCGTCGGCGATGCGCTGGACGGCCCGTTCGTCGTGGGCCGTGGACACGAACCAGGACTCGTACGACGAGGGCGGCAGGTACACGCCGTTCGCCAGCAGCGAGTGGAAGAAGGCGGTGAAGCGGTACGACTCCTGCGCCTTGGCGTCCTCGTAGTTGCGGACGGGCCGGTCCGTGAAGAAGACGGAGAACATGTTGGAGGCGCTCTGCAGCGTGTGCGCGACGCCCTCCTTGGACAGCGCGTCCGACACCAGGGCCTGGATCTGCTCCGACACGGCGTTGATCTTCGCGTACGCGGCGTCGTCGAGGAGCCGGAGCTGGGCGAGACCGGCGGCGGTGGCGACCGGGTTCCCGGAGAGGGTGCCGGCCTGGTAGACGGGCCCGGCGGGCGCGAGGTGCGCCATCACGTCGGCACGGCCGCCGAACGCCGCGGCCGGGAAGCCGCCGCCCATGACCTTGCCGAAGGTCATCAGGTCGGGCTTGACCCCGTCGATCCCGAACCATCCGGCACGGCTGGTCCTGAACCCGGTCATGACCTCGTCGGAGATGTAGAGGGCGCCGTTGTTCTGGCAGGCGTCCTTGAGTCCCTGGTTGAAGCCGGGCAGCGGCGGTACGACACCCATGTTGCCCGGCGAGGCCTCGGTGATGACGCAGGCGATCTCACCGGGGTGCCGGTGGAAGGCCTCCTGCACGGCCTCGAGGTCGTTGTACGGCAGGACGATGGTGTCGCCGGCCTGGGCGCCCGTGACGCCGGGCGTGTCGGGCAGGGCGAAGGTGGCGACGCCGGACCCGGCCGCGGCGAGCAGCGAGTCGACGTGGCCGTGGTAGCAGCCGGCGAACTTGATCACCTTGGAACGCCGGGTGAACCCGCGGGCGAGCCGGATGGCGGACATCGTGGCCTCGGTTCCGCTGGACACCAGCCGGACCTGCTCGACGGGCTCGACCCGCGCGACGATCTCCTCGGCGAGCGTGACCTCGCCCTCACCGGGCGTCCCGAAGGACGTACCGCGCGAGACGGCGTCCTGGACGGCGGCGATCACCTCGGGGTGCGAGTGCCCGAGGATCATGGGGCCCCAGGAACAGACGAGGTCGACGTACTCCCGGCCGTCCGCGTCCGTCAGGTACGGGCCGGTGCCGGACACCATGAACCGGGGCGTGCCGCCGACGGCGCGGAAGGCGCGCACCGGGGAGTTCACGCCGCCCGGCGTGACGACGGCCGCACGGTCGAACAGTGCCTGTGAGGCAGGCGCTTCGTATGAATAGGGCAGTTCGCTCATGACCTGCGACTTCTCCGACTTCTCGGACTCCGGTTGCCAGTGACCTCCTCAGGGTAGGCCAGGGGCGCCCGAGGGCAGCGGGGCCTCTGCCGTGCCCGTGCCCCGCCCGTACCGTGCCCACCCGGTCCGGCGGGCCGGTCCCGGAAGCTTCGTCATCTGCGAAACTGAAACGGACTGAGCCTGATAGACGTAGCTCACACCGACAGCGAGTCGAGGGGCTGCGAAGATCCTGCGGACAGGTGTTTCAGCGTACGTTTCGGCGTGCGGCCGTGGGGGAGGTCACTGACACGATGATCGGGTTGCGCGGCGGGGTCCGCGCGTCCTAGAAAAGCAGTCGGGTGGAGATATGCATCGCGGTGGCGGACTGGGCGAGGGGACCGATGGCCTGGGTCCTCGACGTGCCCGGCGGGGAAAGCACCGGCGCGACGCGGAGGAAGCCAACGAAGCACGTCAGACACAGGGCGTCCCTGGTGCCCCTGGCGTACCGAGTGAGTCCGAGCGGCTCGACCGTACGGTCGACCGGCTCCGGGCGGGGAGCGGGAACGGTGGTCGGGTGGGGGTGACGTACAAGTACTTCGGCGCACCGGACGGCGCGACCGCGGCCCGAGTCCCGATCTCGATGCGCCCCGAGGAACTCGGCGGCGACGAGCTGGGCATGAACGGCATGTTCACCAAGATCAAGCCGGAGACGATGGCCGCAATGGTCCTCACCGGCATCGAGGGCGTCCCCCTGCACAAGGTGCCCCCACTGGAACTCGTCGTCCTCCACCCCGACTACGCCGTCGTGAAACTCCCCATGACGGTCGTCGACCCCCTCCGCGACATCGGCGAGGAAGCGGTCGGCGCGGCAGCCTTCATCTGGTCGACGGTCCCGGACCGGGGCGGCCCGCGGGACGCGTTCAACGTGTACCAGCTGCTGCACGAGTGGCAGGACTTCAGCCACCGGCTGCATGAGGCGGGGCATCAGCCTTATTGCCTGGTGTGGCCCTGAGCTGACGGATTTCTTCCCGGGGTGGACCGCTCGGCCCTGCGGGGCCTCTTGGTCGGTGGCGTCCAGTTCCAGGGGCTCGGAAGCGCGCATGGCCTCGGCCTCGGGCCACAGCCTGCGGCAGGTCGGGTACGAGCGGCGTACCTGGTACGGCTTGCGGGCGCGGGTGGTTGGGGGCTGTGCCGCCGTTGAACACCACGGTGACGACGAGGCCGGCGTGGTAGAGGTCGGCGGCCGTGGTCGCCACCCCCAGGTCGTGGCCGCCGAGGCCGATCGCCCGCAGAGCAGGGGCGCACCTCGTGGCCCGTCCGGTACGCCGGTACTGGCACTGGCAGTGGCACTCCCTGACTCGTCCCGCCGGGCTTGCGAGGCCGTGGCCGGTCCCCCGTCCCGGTCGCGGCCCCGCTGGTGCCGAGGTGGTCAGCAGCAGCGTTCCGTGGTGGTCGGGGTCGTGCAGCAGGTGCTGCCCCGCTGCTTGGCCAGGGTGTCGGCGTCGGACTTGACGACGTACACCTCCCAGGGTTCCTGGCCGGGCCCGTGGACCCACACCTTGTCCTGGACTGCGTAGCAGCAGGTGGTGTCGGTCTCCTCCGCCGTGGGCAGGCCGGCTTCGGTCAGGCGGGTGGTGGCGGTGCGGACGGCGTCGGTGCTGTCGACCTCCACGCCGAGGTGGTCCATGCGGGTCGCCTCGCCTGCCGTGCCCTCGATGAGGACGAGCTTGAGCGGGGGCTCGACGATGGCGAAGTTGGCGTAGCCGTCGCGGAGTTTGGCGGGTTGGGTGCCGAAGAGTTTCGTGTAGAAGGCGACGGATGCGGTGAGGTCGGGGACGCGGAGGGCTAGCTGTACGCGAGATGTCATGGCGAACCTCCTTGGGTGGGTGGCTGGTTCAGCAGCCGCCGGTGCTCGTGCCGGTGCCGGTGCCGATCTGGAGGGTGGTGGGGGTGGCGCAGCAGCCGCCGCCCGACTGTTCGGCGTTGCCCGGTTCGTCGAACAGGCCCGCGCCGCCGCAGACTCCGGTCTCCGGAAGGGTCAACTCGACTCGCTCGGCGGCCTCCTGGTCGCCCGCGAGTGCCGCGGCGATGGAGCGGACCTGCTCGTAGCCGGTCAGGGCGAGGAACGTGGGCGCGCGGCCGTAGGACTTCATGCCGGCCAGGTAGACGCCCTGTTCGGGGTGGGACAGCTCCTTCACGCCGTGCGGGTAGACCGTGCCGCAGGAGTGGAGGTTCGGGTCGATGAGCGGGGCGAGGGCGGTGGGGGCCTGGAGGCGTTCGTCCAGGCCGAGGCGGATCTCGGAGAGGAAGGAGAGGTCGGGGCGGAGCCCGGTCAGGACGATCACCTCGTCGACCGGGTCGAGGCGGCGGCCGTCGTCGGCGACGAGGACGAGCCGGTCGCCGTCCCGCTCGACGGCCTCCGTGCGGAAGCCGGTCGCGGCGGAGGCGTATCCGTCCTCGACGGCCGCCTTGGCGCGCAGGCCGAGGGCGCCGCGGGCGGGCAGTTCGTCCGCCGCGCCACCGCCGTAGGTGCCGGCCCCGATGCCGCGGCGCAGGATCCACACCGCGTGCGTGCCGGCCTCCTCCTTCGCCAGGTCGGCCAGGTGGGCGAGGGCGGTGAACGCGGAGGCGCCGGAGCCGACGACCGCGGTGCGCCTGCCCGCGTGACGGGCGCGTACGGCCGGGTCGGCGAGGTTCGGGACGCGGTACGAGATGTGGGCGGCCGCCGACTTCTCGCCCAGGGCGGGGAGACCGTCGGCGCCCATCGGGCCGGGGGTCGACCAGGTGCCGGAGGCGTCGATGACCGCGCGGGCGGTGACCCGCTCCTCGTGGCCGTCGGCGGTGCGGAGATGCACGGTGAACGGCTGCTCCTCGCGGCCGGAGTCGACGATGCGGTCCCGGCCCGCGCGGGCCACACCGGTGACCGTCGCGCCGTAGCGGACCCGGTCGCCGAGGACGTCGGCGAGCGGCTGGAGGTAGCGCTCGGCCCAGTCGCCGCCCGTGGGGTAGGCGGCGCTCTCGGGGCGCACCCATCCGGTCGGGGCGAGCAGCTTCTCGGCGGCCGGGTCGGTGACCTCCGCCCAGGTCGAGAACAGGCGCACGTGCGCCCAACCCCGCACGGCCGTGGCGGCGGACGGGCCGGCCTCCAGGACCAGCGGTTCCAGACCGCGCTCGACGAGGCGGGCGGCTGCGGCCAGGCCGATCGGGCCTGCTCCGACGACCACTGCGGGCAGGTGGCCGATGTTGGACGCGCTCACGACGGTTCCCCTTTGTTTCGACATCTGTCGATCTCCTTGCTCCGCCAGGATCCCACCTGCATCGACGGGCGTCAACATAGACAGTTATCGAATCCGCGACTTCACGCAGCTTGCTCGACCTCTTGCCCGAACTACTTCGACGTGTGTCAACATAGATGCATGTCGAACGTCAAGGCACTGCCCCTGCTGGAGCGCGAGCCGGCCCCGGAGTCCGTGGTGCCCTGCTGCCCGCCGCTGACCGAACGGCCACTGACGGCCGAGGAGGCCGAGCGGACCGCCGGGATGTTCAAGGCCCTCGGCGACCCCGTCCGGCTGCGTCTGTTCTCGCTGGTCGCCTCGCACGAGGGCGGCGAGGCGTGCGTCTGCGACATCTCCGACGTCGGCGTCTCCCAGCCGACGGTCTCCCACCACCTGAAGAAGCTGCGCGAGGCCGGACTGCTCACCTCCGAGCGGCGCGGCACGTGGGTGTACTACCGGGTGGAGCCGTCCGTGGTGGCCGCGATGGGGCAGATGCTGAAGATCGCCGGCTGATCACCGGCTGATCACCGGCTGATCGCCGGCTGATCACCGGCTGATCACCGGCATCATCCGCACGGGACAGCCGACAGACCTCCGCTCAGGATCAGCGGACGAGATCGGCGACCGCCCGCGCCGCGTCCCTCGCCGGCCGGCCCACGCCGATCAGGGTGGCCGAGGCCGGTCCCGTCCAGTCGCCGTAGCCGAGCAGGTGCAGACGCGGCTCGGCCACGGACCGCGTCCCCTCCAAGGCGTCCATGGCGATACGGCCCCGTCGGCCGCGCAGGCCCAGGGGCGCCAGGTGCGAGAGCGCCGGGCGGAAACCGGTGCACCAGACGACCGCGTCCGCGTCGGCACGGGTGCCGTCGGCCCACACCACCCCGCCACGGTCGAGGCGTACGAACATGGGCGCCGCCTTGAGCAGGCCGGCGTCGCGGGCCTGGCGCACGGGCGGTACGGCGACGATGTCGCCGAGCGATGCGACGCCGCCGGTGTCGGTGCGGCCCTCGTCGAGGGCACGCCGGCGGGCGGTGGCCGCGTCGAAGAGGGCACGCCCGTCGATGTCGTCGGCGAGGAAGCGCGGCGGGCGCCGGGTGGCCCAGGTCAGCTCCGTGCCGTACGCCAGGTCGGCGGCGATCTGAGCGCCGGAGTTGCCACCACCGACCACGACGACCCGCAGACCCGCGAGGTCGCGCGGGCTGCCGTACCCGACGGTGTGCAGCTGCCGTCCGCGGAAATCCGCCCGGCCGGGAACGGCGGGCAGGAACGGGCGCCACCAGGTGCCCGTGGCGCTGATGACGGCCTGGGCACGCCAGTCGCCGGAGCCGGTCTCGACGCGGAGGAAGCGGCCGTCGCGGTGGACGCCGGTGACGTGTACGGGGCGGTGCACGGGAAGGCCGTACCGGCGCTCGTAGTCGGTGAGGTAGGCGGCCACATGGCCCGCGTCCGGGTGGACCGCCCCCACCTGCGCGGGCATGGGACGGCCGGGCAGCGAGGAGTAGGCGGCCGGGGAGAACAGGCTGAGCGAGCCCCAGGCGTGCCGCCACGCGCCGCCGGGCCGGTCCTGCGCGTCGAGGACGGCGAAGTCGACGCCGAGGCGGCGCAGGTGGTAGCCGGCGGCGAGCCCGGCCTGGCCCCCGCCGATCACCACCACCTGCGTGGTACGGCTCATTCGGCCGGACTTCCGCGCATGGCTTCGCGCTCGACTTCGCGCACCACTCCACGCTCGGCTCCACGCTCGAATCCGCGCCCGGCTCCACGCATGAAGACGAGCGCGACCAGCGCCAGACCGACCACGGCGCCGACGAGTTGCATGCCGATGAAGGCCGGGACCGAGCCCGGCGCGATGCCCGCGAAGGTGTCGGTGAAGGCGCGGCCGATGGTGACCGCCGGGTTGGCGAAGGACGTGGAGGAGGTGAACCAGTACGCGGCGCCGATGTACGAGGCGACCGCGACGGGGGCGAAGCGGAGGCGGTCGGTGCGGGCCAGGCCGAAGATCAGCAGGATCAGCCCGGCCGTCGCCACGACCTCGCCGAGGAGGAGGTTTCCGGCCGAGCGGTCATGCGTGGACCACTTCACCAGCGGTTCGCCGAACATCGCGTCCGCCAGGATGGCGCCCGCGACGGCGCCGACGATCTGGGCGGGGATGTACGCCGCCGCCTCCCGGAGCGTGACTCCGGCGCCGTCGCGTCGGGCGGTCCACCACTCGGCGAGCGTGACGACCGGGTTGAAGTGCGCGCCGGAGACCGGGCCGAGGAGCAGGATCAGGACGCCGAGGCCGAAGACGGTGGCCGTGGAGTTGGACAGTAGCTGGAGCCCGACGTCCCTGGTCAGGTCGGTGGCCTGGATGCCGGAGCCGACCACGACCGCGACGAGCGCCGCGGTGCCGATCAGTTCGGCCGCGGCCCTGGCGATCAGCGGAGGAGCCTGAGCCTGGGGCGGGGTGGCACCGGCCGTGGAGGACTCCCCGACTCCGGCGGGCTCGGTGGGCCCTGTGGCTTCAGTGGCCTCGGTGGCCTCGGTGGCCTCGGTGGCGGTCAACGGGACTCCTCGGTGCGTACGTCGTACGTCGTACGGAAGGCGGCATGCGGCATGCGGCATGCGGCAGGCGGCATGCGGCAGGACGAGAGCCAGGTCAGTGGCGGACAGGGCAGGACAGGGCTGCTCAGGGGCAGGACCGCTTCGTGTTGTTCTCGGCCGTGGCGCGCGCGGTCTCCGCGAGGTCGGCGAACTGACCGGCGAGGGAGGCGATGACGTCGGGCCTGAGCCGGTAGTAGGTGAACCGGCCGCACGGCTCCGTGTCCACGACCCCGGCCTCGCGCAGCACCTTCAGATGGTTGGAGAGGTTGGTCTGTCTGGCCCCGGTCTCCTCGATCAGGTGGGTGCTGCAGAGCGTCTCCTTGGCGAGCAGGGTGACGATCTGGAGGCGGAGCGGGTCGGCCAGGACCCGCATCAGATCAGTGTCGACTGACATCATCATGGCCTGATACTGTCACATCACTCTGAGCTGATACCAGTTGGGACTGATCACTATCCCCGCCCCGCCGAGCGGGACCCGTGTCCCCACGCATGACGCTCTCGACCTAAGGAAGAACCGATGTCCTCCAGCCCGCTCGCCTCCGTGCTGTTCGTCTGCGTCCACAACGCCGGCCGGTCACAGATGGCCGCCGGGTTCCTCTCCCACCTCGCGGGCGACCGGATCGAGGTCCGCTCCGCCGGCTCGATCCCCGGCGACCAGGTCAACCCCTCCGCGGTAGAGGCCATGAAGGAGGTCGGCGTCGACATCGCCGACGCCCAGCCCAAGATCCTCACCACCGACGCCGTCCAGGCGTCGGACTACGTCATCACCATGGGCTGCGGCGACGCCTGCCCCATCTTCCCCGGCAAGAGGTACCTCGACTGGGCCCTCGAAGATCCGGCGGGCAAGGGCGTCGAGGCCGTCCGCCCCATCCGCGACGAGATCAGGACGCGCATCGAGGCCCTGATCGCCGAGATCGACGCCACGCGGAAGGCGTGAAGCGGCACTGACACCGGACGGTTCTCCCGGTACCCCCAGCAGGTTCGCCCCATGGACTACGACGCACCGCCCGCGCCGTGTGGGCGGGCCGCGCGAACGTGCCGTGTGAACGGGGCCGCGCTGCCGCAGTGGTTCGACGACACGTCCCGGAAGCCGGCCGAGGCGCTGGACGCCGATCCCGGCAGGCCCGCGTGGACGTTCCACCCGCCGCTCACCGTCTGCTTCCGGCAGCGGCGCCGGTGACTGGAGGCGCTCCTGCACTGCTGGGACGCCGAGCACGCGCCGGGAACCCCGCGGCCGCTCGGCGCCGTACTCGCCGGGGAGGGCGCGGCCGAGGCCCTCGACACGACGGCGCCGCGACAGGTGGCCCGGGGACACGCCCAACCGTCCGCGCAGGCCGCGGAGTTCGCTGCCACGGACGCCACCGGCGCCTCGGTGGGTCACCGCCCCGGCACGCCCGTCGCCACACTCTCTTCCCCGGCGCCGAACCTGCCGCTCCTGCTGTGGAGGCGCCTTCCGGCGGACGCGGAGACCTCCGTGCGGTCGGGTGACGGACGGGCCGGACGCCTCATGCTTGAGGGAACGCCGCCCCCCTGACCGGAGAGACGCCCGCATGCCCCACGTTCTGAACCTCTGGCGTCAGCGACTGGACGCCGTACCGGAGTCGGTCTTGCAGCGCACCGACCTCGACGTGCTGATCCTCGCCGACACCGGGCTCACCGACCTGCCGCCCGAGATCGGCCGGCTCGCCCGGCTCACCACCCTCGACCTCGGCCACAACCGGCTCACCTCACTGCCCGACACCCTCGGCGACCTGACCGGGCTCGACGGGTGCCTCTACCTCCACGACAACCAACTGCCCCGCCTCCCGGCCACCTTGGGCAACCTCACCCGGCTGCGCTACCTCAACGTCGGCGAGAACAGTCTCACCGAGCTGCCGGAGACCCTCGGCCGGATGACCGGCCTCGTCGAACTCCGCGCCCAGCACAACCGGTTGGCCACCCTCCCCGATTCCCTCGGCGGCCTGCACCGGCTGCGCGAACTCTGGCTGCGCGGCAACGCCGTCACCGGACTGCCCGCCTCCACGGCGGCGCTGCACGACCTGCGCCATCTGGACCTGCGCGAGAACTCCCTCACCGCCCTCCCGGAGCCGCTCGCCGCCCTGCCCCGCCTGCGCCACCTCGACGTACGGAGCAACCGGCTCACCCACCTCCCGGACTGGCTGGCCACCCTGCCCGCGCTGGAGAAGCTCGACCTGCGCTGGAACCCCTGCGAGCCCTCGCGGGAGCTGTCCGCCGAGCTGGAACGGCGTGGGTGCGTGGTCCTGACCTGAAGGGTCTGGGTCCGGGCCCGGCCCGCCGCCCCGCGGGGGGGGGTGGCGGGTTCTCGTCACGCCCGCGGAGTTATGTCAAGAAACGTCCTGGTGAGACCTCGCGTGTCATGGGCACGATGATCCCGTTTCGCGGCACGACACGCGCACGACGCGAACGTCGCACCACCGCCACACGGACACCGACGGACACCACCGACGGACACCCCCCGGAAAGAGGGCTCACCCGATGTCCCTGCGCACGCGTACCCGAGCGATCACCACGACCGCGGCACTCGCCACCGCCACCACCGCCGCCCTCACCCTTTCCGGCGCCGCTCCGGCCTCCGCGAGCACCGCCGCCGGAACGACCGCCGCCGAGACGACCGCCGCCGCCACCGTCCCCTGGTCCGCCTCCCACGGCACCGCCTCGGCGGCCGGCGACCGGTGGCTCGCGAGCGGCAAGCTCGTCCTCGACGGCACCCTCACCAACACGGGCACCGGGTGCTACTCGGTCTGGACCCGCTTCGTCCACGACTTCGTCGTCCTGCCGTACACCAAGCACGCCGAGATCTGCGGTGCGGGCTCCGTCGACTTCACCGCCACCAAGAGCTACACGTACACCGTGACCGGCACCCTGAGAGTGTGCCGGGGCACGACCGACACCACCGACTGCGGCCAGGGCGTGGGCATCACCCACTGGCCGATCGGGTAGCCCCGGAACGGCATCCGCCCCCGCCTCGGCTACTTCGTCCCGACCGTCCGCAGCACCGTGAGCACCACCGCCCGCGCCACTTCCACGACCTCCCGCACCGACACCCGCTCCGCCGCGCTGTGCGCCACGGCGATGTCCCCCGGTCCGAACTGCAACGCCGGGATCCCCGCCGCGGCGTACAGCCGCAGGTCGCTGCCGTACGTCGCCCCGCGCTCCCTCGGCGGCGCCGAGCCGGTCGCGTCGGCGTGCGCCTGCCCCACCACGTCCCGCAGCGGATGCCCGGCGGGCAGCCGTCCGCTCGCGAACTGCCCGCCCGGCCAGGTCACCGTCGCCGGATGCGTGGCCAGCCAGGGGTCGGCCGCGCACGCCTCGGCGACGCACCGCTCCAGCTCGGCGCGCGCCGCGGCGGGGTCCTCGCCGAGCCGTACGCCGAGCCGTCCCTCCGCGATCAGCAGGTCGGGGACGCTGCTCGCCCAGTCGCCGGAGCGCACGGTGCCGACGGAGAGGGAGTACGGGATCGGGTACTCGGCGAGCAGCGGGTCGGGGGCGCGGTTGCGGTCGGTCTCCAGGCGGGCCAGGGCCCGGTGCAGCGGGAGGTAGGCGTCGACGGCGCTGACCCCCGCCTCCCGCGAGCTGGCGTGGGCGGCCCTGCCGGGGACGGTGAGCCGGAAGGTCAGGGCGCCCGCGTTGGCGGTGATGAC
Organism: Streptomyces sp. NPDC058335; assembly: GCF_042723915.1. NCBI lineage: Bacteria > Bacillati > Actinomycetota > Actinomycetes > Kitasatosporales > Streptomycetaceae > Streptomyces > Streptomyces sp. NPDC058335. Next base: position 443,602 of record NZ_JBHXHX010000006.1, read on the forward strand.
GGTGCCGGCCGTCGGTTCCGTGATGAGGCAGGCGTCACCGCCGTAGCCGCGTCGCAGGGTGCCGAAGGTGCCGAGGCCGCCGTCCTCCTCGCCGACGACGAAGTGCACGGCGACCCGCCCGCGCAGCCGCAACCCGGCCGCCCGGACCGCGGCGAGGGCGGCCAGGTGCGCGACGAGCCCGGCCTTCATGTCGCAGGCCCCGCGGCCGTGCACGAGGTCCCCGCGCACCCGCGGCACGAACGGGTCCCCGTCCCACGCGGCCGGGTCCCCCGGCGGTACGACGTCCACGTGCCCCTGGAGGATCAGCGTCGGCCCGTCACCGCCGTCCGGGGTGTGCCCGACGAGGCCCCACGCCTCCTCCCGCGGGGCCTCCGTGCCGGGGAAGTCCGGGTGCGCGTACAGCTCGGGCAGGTCCATCGCCCACAGGTCGGTGTCCAGGCCGAGCCGCTCCAGCCGCCCGGCGAGATGGTGTTGCAGCTCGGACTCGGCCGGGCTGCCGGTGACGCTCGGTATCGCGATCAGCTCCAGCAGGGTCCGCCCCACGGCCGCCTCGTCGATCGCCGCCAGCGCGGCGGCCTCCTGCCCACTCAGCACACCCGGCTCCCTCCACCGGCGACGGGCCACTCCCGCCACCCCGCCCCCGCATACCTGCTCGGTCCGCCCCTCCCGCATACACGGGACCGCGCGGCCCTCAGTCCGCGCCGCCCACCGTGAACCCGATCACCGCCCCGCCGCCCGCCCGCCGGAAGGCGAACGCCGCTCCCCCGTGCGCCAGCGCGACCTCCCGCACGATCGACAGACCGAGCCCCGAGCCCGGCAGGGAACGGGCGTCCGCGGCACGGTAGAAGCGGTCGAAGACGCGGGTGAGGTCGGCCTCGGTGATGCCGGGCCCGCGGTCGAGGACCTCCACGCGAACGGTGCCGGGCCGCGCCGGGCCGGTCACGTTGATCTCGATGGGCGCCAGTCCCTCACGGTCGAACTTGGCCGCGTTCTCCACCAGGTTGGACAGCGCCCGCTGGAGCATGCCGGGCCGCCCGTCGGTGCTGGTGTCACCGCTCGCCCGGACCACGATCCGCCGCCCGGTACGGCGCCGCGCGAGCCCCGCCACGTCCTCGGCGAGGTCGGCGAGGTCGATCCGCTGCGGCGGCTCGGTGTCCGACTGCCCGGCGGCGAGATCCACCAGCTCGTTGACCAGGTCGGTCAGTTCACGGGCCTCCTGGCCGAGGTCGGCGACGAGTTCGTCCCGGGTGGCGGGCGGCAGCTCGTCGATGCGGCGCAGCAGCGAGATGTTGGTCCGCAGCGAGGTCAGCGGCGTACGCAGTTCGTGCCCGGCGTCCTGCACCAGCCGCCGCTGGTCCTCCTCGGACTGGGCGAGGCGCCCCAGCATGCGGTCGAAGGCGCGGCCGAGGCGTCCCACCTCGTCGTACCCGGTGACGGGGACCTGGACGCCGAGCCGGCGGGTTCGGGCGACGTCCTCGGCGGCGGCGGTGAGGATGACCAGGGGGTGGGTGATGCGCCGGGCCAGCCACCAGCCGAACAGCCCGGCCGCCGTCACGACGGCGGCCATCAGGATCAGGGTGCGCTGCTGGAGCGCCCGCAGCAGGTCCTCGGTGTCGCTGAACTCCTGCGCGATCTGCACCGCGCCCCGGCCGCCGCCCAGCGCGACGGTGGCGACCCGGTAGACGTCGCTGCCGACGTCGACGTCCTTGTGCTCGGCGAGCGTGCCCGCGCGCGGCGCCGCGGCGATCGCCCGGTCGGCGTCCTTCACGGGCAGCCCCGGGTTCCCGGGGTCGAAGACCTTCCCGTCCGCCCCCAGCACCTGTACGTCGGTGCGGGCCGGGCGCACGATGTCGTGGCCGGGCGCGGCGGAGGAGAAGTCGGCGGGGTCCATCGCCCGGTCGCGCACCTCGTCGCGCAGGTCCTGCACGACCTCGTCGAAGACGGACTCCTGGTCCACCCGCACCAGACGGGCGGCGGCACTGTACGACAGGACGCCGACGAGGACGGTGACGGCCGCCGTCACCGTCGCGAAGGACACCGCGAACGTGGTGCGCAGCGAGCCGAGTTTCGGGCGCCGCCGGGACACCCACCGCCGTACGCGGCCGGACACGGGGTGGCCTCAGTCTTCCCGCAGCACGTAGCCCACGCCCCGCACGGTGTGGATCAGCTGCGGGGCGCCGGGCCCGTCGAGCTTGCGGCGGAGGTAGCCGACGTAGACGGCGAGGTTCTTGGAGCCGGGGCCGAAGTCGTAGCCCCAGATACGGTCGTAGATCGTGGAGTGGTCGAGGACGATGCCCGCGTTGCGCACCAGCAGTTCCAGCAGCTCGAACTCCGTGCGGGTCAGTTCCAGCTCCCGTTCGCCGCGCCAGGCCCGCCGCGCCTGCGGGTCCATCCGCAGCCCGGCCGCCTCCAGGTACCGCGCGGGGGCCGCCGCGGCCGACGGCTTCGGTGCCTCGGGCGGCACGCCGCCGCCGGTACGACGCAGGAGCGCGCGCAGCCGGGCGAAGACCTCTTCGACGTCGAAGGGCTTGACCACGTAGTCGTCGGCGCCCGCGTCCAGGCCCGCGATCCGGTCGGCGGTCTCCACGAGCGCCGTCAGCATCAGGATCGGGACACGGTCGCCCTCGGCGCGCAGCACCCGGCAGACCTGGAGGCCGTCGATGCCGGGCATCATCACGTCGAGGACGAGGACGTCCGGCGGCGACTTGTGGGCGTGCGCCAGTGCCTCGACGCCGTCGGCGACCGCGGTGACCTCGTAGCCCTCCAGGGTCAGCGCGCGTTCCAGGGCGTGACGGATGGCGCGGTCGTCTTCGGCGAGCAGCAGCTTCTGAGGCACGCGCCCAGTCTCCCAGCCGTCACGCTCCCACGGCGTGACGAGCGGCTCACCGGGCGCCCTTCTTACGTGCCTCTCACCCACCCCGGCAGGCCCGGCCACCCCGCCCGGCTCAGCCCGCCGGCCGCAGGGCCGCGAGCTGCTCGGCGAACGGCACCACCGCGAACTCGTCCTTCGCGGCCGGCGGCCGTGCCACCGCCAGGCCGCTCATCAGCGCGGCCAGCTCCCCTGCGGCCCGCTCGATCCGCTCGGGCAGGCCCTCGGCACCCCAGTCCTCGGAGGCGGCGTAGACGCCGGTCGGGACGACGACGGCGCGCAGGTAGGCGAACAGGGGCCGCAGCGCGTGTTCCAGCACCAGCGAGTGCCGGGCCGTGCCGCCGGTGGCCGCGACCAGCACGGGCTTCCCGGTCAGGGCGTCCTTGTCGAGCACGTCGAAGAAGGACTTGAACAGCCCGCTGTACGACGCCGAGAACACCGGCGTGACCACGATCAGCCCGTCCGCTCCCGTGACCGCGTCCAGCGCGGCGGCCAGCTTGCGGCCCGGGAACCCGTTGGTGAGGTGGTGGGCGATCTCCACGGCGAGGTCGCGCACCTCGACGACCTGCACGTCGGCCGGGGTGCGCCCGACGGTGGCGGCCGCGAGCCGGTCGGCCAGCAGGCGGGTGGACGACGGGACGCTCAGTCCCGCCGAGACGACGACGAGCTTCATGCGACGGTCTCCTTGTCCTGAGCGTTGTTCACAGCGTCCGTCTTCCGGGCCAGCAGCGACCGGTGGGTCGGCGCGTCCGGCACGTCGGCCGGGCGGCCCTTGGCGAACTCCTCGCGCAGCACCGGCACGACCTCCTCGCCGAGCATGTCGAGCTGCTCCAGCACGGTCTTCAGCGGGAGTCCGGCGTGGTCCATCAGGAACAGCTGGCGCTGGTAGTCACCGGCGTACTCGCGGAAGGACAGCGTCTTCTCGATGACCTGCTGCGGGGAGCCGACGGTCAGCGGGGTCTGGTCGGTGAAGTCCTCCAGGGACGGCCCGTGCCCGTAGACCGGCGCGTTGTCGAAGTACGGCCGGAACTCGCGCACCGCGTCCTGCGAGTTCTTCCGCATGAACACCTGCCCGCCGAGGCCGACGATCGCCTGCTCCGGCGTGCCGTGCCCGTAGTGGGCGTAGCGGGCCCGGTACAGCTCGACCATCTGCCTGGTGTGGTCGGCCGGCCAGAAGATGTTGTTGTGGAAGAAGCCGTCGCCGTAGAACGCGGCCTGCTCGGCGATCTCCGGCGAGCGGATCGAGCCGTGCCAGACGAACGGCGCGACGCCGTCCAGCGGCCGGGGCGTCGAGGTGAAGCCCTGGAGCGGGGTGCGGAACTTGCCCTCCCAGTTCACGACGTCCTCGCGCCACAGCCGGTGCACCAGGTTGTAGTTCTCGACGGCGAGGTTTATGCCCTCGCGGATGTCCTTGCCGAACCAGGGGTAGACCGGTCCGGTGTTGCCGCGGCCCATCATCAGGTCGACGCGCCCGTCGGCCAGGTGCTGGAGCATCGCGAAGTCCTCGGCGATCTTCACCGGGTCGTTCGTGGTGATCAGCGTGGTCGAGGTGGACAGGATCAGCTTCTCGGTGCGCGCCGCGATGTAGCCGAGCATCGTCGTCGGGGACGACGGCACGAACGGCGGGTTGTGGTGCTCACCCGTGGCGAAGACGTCCAGGCCGACCTCCTCGGCCTTCAGCGCGATGGCGACCATGGCCTTGATCCGCTCGCGCTCGGTCGGCGTACGCCCCGTGGTGGGGTCCGGCGTCACATCGCCGACCGTGAAGATCCCGAACTGCATGGTCGCTCAACCTCCAAAGTTGTTGACCGTTCAACCATACCGTCCCAACAGTGCGCCCACCCCCCGTATTCCGCCGGTGGGTATCAGCATCGATGTCAGTGGCCCGCCCTACGATCCCGACATGGCAGCACCACGCCGCGACACCCGAGGCATCGTCGACGCCGCCGAGCTGCTCGCGCGCGTCCGCTTCCGGCGCCGCGAACCGGCCCCACCCCTGCGCCCCTACCTGGAGCACTACTGGCTGATCGACTGGGACCTGGACCGGCCGTACGCCTCCCACGTCGTCCCCCACCCCTCGGTCAACCTCGTCTTCCAGCAGTTCGAGAACCAGAACCCCTTCGCCGAGATCTCCGGCATCGGCCTCGGCCTCTTCACCCAGACACTGACCGGCCGGGGCCGGGTCTGCGGAGTGCAGTTCCGCCCCGGCGGCTTCCGCCCCTTCGCACCCGGCCACCCCGTCTCCGAGTGGACCGGCCGCCGCGTCCGCCTCCCCGGCACCGACCCGGCACCCGTCCTCTCCCCCGCCGACGAGAACGCCCGCGTCGCCGCCCTCGACGCCCACCTCCTCGCCCTCGACCCCCGGCCCGACCCCCAGGCCGACCATGCGATGGCCCTCACCGACCGCATCCGCGCCGACCGCACGATCCGCCGCGTCGCGGACCTCGCGAGAACGGAAGCCGTATCGGTACGCCACCTGCAACGCCTCTTCGCCACCTACGTGGGCGTCGGCCCGAAATGGGTCATCCTCCGCTACCGCATCCACGAGGCCCTGGAGCGAGCCGAGACCTCCACCGCCCTCGACTGGTCCGCCCTGGCGGCAGACCTGGGCTACGCCGACCAGGCCCACCTCGTACGCGACTTCAAGGCAACGGTGGGAGTACCACCGACGGCGTACGCGTCCCGCTAGGGGCACCCGGAACGACGCAGCGAGCTACCCCAACCCACCTAGGGGCGCGGGGAACTGCGCGACCAGCCACGACCGGCCCGCACCCTCGACCAACGACCAGCCACCCCGAAGCCCTACGAGCCCAGCGGCAGCGGCAACGCATCCGTGTAGCCGTTCACCGGCCGCTCGATCTTCCCGACCGTACGGCCGTCCAGCGCCACCGCCGCCGACGACGTACCCAGCGTGCCCTGCGCGTGCCAGGTCCCCGTCACCGTCACCCACGTGTCGGCCTTCGGCGCCTCGACCCCGTACACCCGCACCTTCACGGACTGCGCGTCCGCCGCACAGCACGACAGCATGATCCGCGTCAGATACCAGCCCTCACCCCCGCCGGCGGGCGTGACGAACCCCGTCATCCGCACCGTGCGCCCGTCGATGGACCGCGCCTTGTCCTGCTGCACCCGCTGCGTGAAGTCGGTCAGCGTGATCGGCAGCGGCGAGGTCGCCGGCAGCGGATCGAAACCGTCCTCGTCGACGACCGCGACCGCCTTCGGTCCTTCACGGGACGCCGTGTACGAACCCAGCGCCGGCGGGGCGTAGAACAGCAGGCTCAGCGCGGGCAGAAACAGCAGCCAGGCGACCCGCGGCACACCCGAATGACCATGACCGTGACCGTCGTCGTCCTCCTCCGGCCGCCCCGCCGACCGCCACGCCGACCACGCCTCCGCCGCCCCCAGCAGGATCAGCAGCACCCCGGAAGCGATCAGCAGCGGCCGCATCCCCTCCTTCACGTACCTCAGATACGCCTCGGTGAACAGCGAGGTCTGCAACAGCCCCAGACCGCTCAGCACCAGCAGCCCCACCTGCACGAACCGCCTCACAGCAGCACCCCTCCCACGATCACGCTGCACACGACCGCGACGACCGCCGTGACGCTGGAGAACCGGACCGCGAAGGCCCGCCCGAACGTCCCCGCCTGGAGGGCGATCAGCTTCAGGTCGACCATCGGACCCACCACCATGAACGTCAGCCGGGCCGTCGGCGAGAACCCGCTCAGCGAGGCCGCCACGAACGCGTCCGCCTCCGAACACACCGCCAGCACGATCGCCAGCACCGCCAGGAACAGCACCGACAGCCACACCGAGTCCGAGAACGTGTCCACCACCGAGCGCGGCACCGCCACATTGAAGGTCGCCGCCGCCATCGCCCCCACCACCAGAAAACCGCCCGCATGCAGGAAGTCGTGCTGGAAACCGCGCCGGAACTCCGTCCAGCGACTCTGCCCCGGCCGGTGCCCGGTGTGCCGTACCGCCGGCTTGAGCCACTCCTCACGCCCCCGCCAGAGCCACAGCCAGCCCATCACCGCCGCCGTGATCAACGAGGCCACCAGCCGGGCCAGCACCATCTCCGGACTGCCGGGAAACGCGATCGCCGTCGCGGTCAGCACCACCGGATTCACCGCAGGCGCCGACAGCAGGAACGCGAAGGCCGCCGCCGGAGGGACCCCCCGCCCGATCAGACTGTTCGCCACCGGCACCGACGCACACTCACAACCCGGCAGCACCACCCCGGCCGCCCCCGCCACCGGCACCGCGAAGACCGCGCGCTTCGGCAACAGCCGGTTGAACACACTGGCCGGCACGAACGCGTTGATCGCCCCCGACAGCGCCGTACCCAGCAACAGGAACGGCAGCGCCTGCACCGTCACCGCCAGACACACCGTCCGCCACGCCTGCACCGCCGGCTCGTCCAGCGACCGCCCGACCAGCACCAGCACCGCACCCGGCAGCACGGCCGCACCGACCAGCAGCAACGGCCAGCTCCGCGGCAGCCCACGCCGGGCGACCGCCTCCGGCGTCTCCCCGGCCATCTGCGCGTCTACGTCTATTCGGGTGTCCTCTACCGCCCGCATGCCTAGACCAGCCCTCCCCGCAGCCGCACGACCTGCTCCCCGCTGAACTCCACCGTCCGCCTCATGTGCCGCACGATCACGGCCAGCTCGGCGTCATCCAGATCATCGAACAGCGGACTCCAGTCACCGCCCAGCCGCTCCCAGGTCCGCCCGAACTCCGCGATCCGCTCCGGCACCGTCGCCACCAGCACCCGCCGCCGGTCGGCCGCGTCCCGCTCCCGCACGACGTACCCCGCCTTCTCCAGCCGGTCCACCAGCCGCGTCGCCGACCCCGTGGTCAGCCCCGTCAGCTCGGCCACCCGGCCCGTCGTCACCGCCTCCCGCTCCAGCGAGAGCAGGTTCAGACACTGCAGGTCGGTGGGGTGCAGCCCCAGCCGGTCCGCGACGGCCTGATTGAACAACGCGAACGCCGCGACGTACCGACGGGAGACGACCGACAGCTCGCCGAGCAACCGCGACCGCACGTTCCCGGACATCGCCCGCACACCCCTTCGTAGCGCCGTCCGCAGATCGTACGACGTACCCGAACCCGCCCGACGAACCGCGCGACCACCCACCACAGGCCGGCAGAGGCCCCATGCGAAGCTGCTGCCATGCTCGTCCTGCGCTCCGCCGCCCTCTTCGCCGTCGCCGCGCTCTTCGAGATCGGCGGCGCATGGCTCGTCTGGCAAGGCGTCCGGGAACACCGCGGATGGCTGTGGATCGGCGCCGGCGTCATGGCCCTCGGCGCCTACGGCTTCGTCGCCACCCTCCAGCCCGACGCCAACTTCGGCCGCATCCTCGCCGCCTACGGCGGTGTCTTCGTCGCCGGATCACTGGCCTGGGGCATGATCGCCGACGGCTTCCGCCCCGACCGCTGGGACATCACCGGCGCCCTGATCTGCCTCGCCGGCATGGCCGTGATCATGTGGGCACCACGCGGACAGTGAACCGGACCGCCTTCCCTCTCCCCTCCCCCCGCTCAGGGCGTCTCGTCGGACAGCAGCCCCAGCTGCCCCAGGAAGTCCATCTGGTCGAAGTACAGCCGGTAGCTGACGATCCGCCCGTCCTCCACCGTCGCGATGTCCACGCCCCGGATCCTGAACTCCCTCCCCGTCGCGGGCAGCGTCTCCCCGTCGGGCAGCCGGAGCGGCCCGGTGTTGCGCCCGCTGAACCAGCCCTCGTCGACAGCCGTGTCGCCCACCTCCCACGCGGCCAGTGACTCGAACGTGGCCTCGGGCACCGCGTCCGTCATCTGCCGCCAGTACTCGACGATGTCGTCCCGCCCCCGGACCTCCCCCGCGTCGGGCGTCACCGCGACGGCATCCTCCGCGTACAGCTCGCCGATCACCTCGAGATCCCGCCGCGTGGTCAGCGCCTCGGTGAGCCGGTCCATGACCTCACGCGCCTGCCCCATCGGTCCACCTCCAGAACAGAGGATCACCCACCTCAAGTCTCCCACCGGGGCACCGCTCAGGCTCGCGGGAGGGCGGGACCAGGGGCCCGTCCGGAGACCGAGATCACGGGCCGTCCGCGGACCGGACCCCCCTATCCTGGCCGGGCAGGCTTTCGACCTTCCGCACTTTCACAGGGTCCCCGCCCGAGGAACCGAGGAGCAGCCCCCATGGCCACCGCCGCCCCGTCCGCCGCGTCCCGCATCGCCGTCATCACGGGTGCGAGCAGCGGCATCGGCGCCGCCACCGCCCGGCAGCTCGCCGCGGCCGGCTACCGCGTCGTCCTCACCGCCCGCCGCAAGGACCGCATCGAGGCGCTGGCCGAGGAGATCACCGCGGCGGGCGGCTCCGCGACGGCGTACCCGCTCGACGTCACCGACCGGACGGCCGTCGACGAGTTCGCGACCGCGTTCCGCACCATCGGCGTCCTCGTCAACAACGCGGGCGGCGCGCTCGGCGCCGACCCGGTCGCCACCGGCGACCCCGCCGACTGGCGCACCATGTACGAGACGAACGTCATCGGCACCCTCAACCTCACCCAGGCCCTCCTCCCCAAACTGGTCGCGAGCGGCGACGGCACGGTCGTGGTCGTCTCCTCCACCGCGGGCCACGGCACCTACGAGGGCGGCGGCGGCTACGTCGCCGCCAAGCACGGCGCCCACGTCCTCGCCGAGACCCTCCGCCTGGAGATCGTCGGACAGCCCGTCCGCGTCATCGAGATCGCCCCCGGCATGGTCAGGACCGACGAATTCGCCCTCACCCGCTTCGGCGGCGACGAGGACCGCGCCGCGAAGGTCTACGAAGGCGTGGCCGAGCCCCTCACCGCCGACGACGTCGCCGAGACCATCACCTGGGCGGTGACCCGCCCCAGCCACGTCAACGTCGACCTCCTGGTCCTGCGCCCCCGCGCCCAGGCCTCCAACACCAAGGTCCACCGGGAACCGTGACGACCGACGAAGGCGACGACGCGGGCCGGGACACCCCCGAGCGGGCGGCGGAGAAACGCCGCCTGGCCCAGGAGAGCAAGGACGAACGCAAGGTCTGGTACTTCCTCGCGTACTTCCTCTTCGGCATCCACATCATCGCCTTCGTGATGATCTATGCCGTCAAGCACGGGAACTGAGCCCGTGCCGCCGCAAGTCCTTACCGGCATGGACAGACGCCTCCCCTTCGAGACCCTGCACAACTTCCGCGACCTGGGCGGCTACGGCACCCCGGACGGCCACCACCGCATCCGCACGGGCCGCCTCTTCCGCTCCGACTCCCTCGGCAAACTGACCCCGGACACCCCCGACTGGGACCGCTTCCTCTCCCTCGGCATCCGCACCGTGATCGACCTTCGCCACCCCTGGGAAGCGGACCGCGCCGGCCGCGTCCCGGCCCACCCCTCCCTCACGTACCGCAACCTCAGCATCGAACACCGCTACTACGACCAGTCGGCACAGACACCCGACGTCGAGCCCGGCCCCTACCTCGCCGAGCGGTACATGGAAGTCGCGGAGGACGGCACCAAGGAGATCCGCGAGGCCCTGCGACTCATCGCCGAGACGGACGCCCCCCTGGTCTTCCACTGCGCCTCCGGCAAGGACCGCACCGGCCAACTCGCCGCCCTGATCCTCGGCCTCCTGGGCATCGACGAGGACCTGATCATCGAGGACTACACCCTCACCGAACTCGCCACCACGGCCCTCCTCGCAGACTGGCGCACCCGCCACCACGGCAACTCCCCCACCTGGCCGTACTACCTGTCCGCCCCCGAGTCGGTGATGCGCCTGTACCTGGCAGCACTGACCTCCCGTTACGGCTCCACGGAGAGCTACGTCGAGAAGGCCCTCGGCCTGGACCCGGAGACGCTCTCCGCGACCCTGCGCGCGAACCTCCTGGAGCCCTCAGCGGGCAGGTAACTCACAGGAGTGAACCTGGCCACGTGCCCAGGCCCATGCCCATGCCCAGCTACCTGCGAGTCGATGATGCCCCCGGTTCCCGGGGGCATCATGCGTCAACCCTTCACGCAGATGAACTGCTTCAGCTTCGCCACTACCTCGACGAGGTCCCGCTGCTGGTCCATGACCTGCTCGATCGGCTTGTAGGCACCCGGGATCTCGTCCACGACGCCGGAGTCCTTGCGGCACTCCACGCCCCGCGTCTGCTCTTCCAGGTCCTTCGTCGTGAAGCGACGCTTGGCCGCGCTCCGGCTCATCCGCCGACCCGCCCCATGGGAGGCCGAGTTGAAGGCCTTCTCGTTTCCGAGCCCCTTCACGATGTACGAGCTGGTACCCATCGAACCGGGGATGATCCCGTACTCACCGGAGCCCGCCCGGATCGCGCCCTTCCGCGTGACCAGCAGGTCCATGCCCTCGTACCGCTCCTCGGCCACGTAGTTGTGGTGGCACGAGATCTCCTGCCCGAAGGTCGGCTTCGCCTTCTTGAACTCCTTGCTGACCACGTCTTTCAGGAGCGCCATCATGATCGTGCGGTTGTACTTCGCGTACTCCTGCGCCCAGAACAGGTCGTTGCGGTACGCCGCCATCTGCGGGGTGTCCGAGACGAAGACGGCGAGATCGCGGTCGATCAGGCCCTGGTTGTGCGGGAGCTTCTGCGCCACACCGATGTGGAACTCGGCGAGTTCCTTGCCGATGTTCCGCGAGCCGGAGTGCAGCGTGAGCCACACCGAACCCTCATCATCGAACAGCAGCTCGATATAGTGATTGCCGGATCCGAGCGTCCCCATCTGCTTCGTGGCCCGCTCCTCACGGAACTTCACCGCCTCAGCGACCCCGTCGAACCGCCCCCAGAAGCCGTCCCACCCCCCGGTGGCCAGCCCATGGAACCGCCCCGGCTCGACGGGACTGTCATGCATCCCCCGCCCCACCGGAATCGCCTGCTCGATCTTCGACCGGAGCCGGGACAGGTCCCCCGGCAGGTCGTTCGCCGTGAGGGACGTCTTGACCGCCGACATCCCGCAGCCGATGTCGACCCCGACCGCCGCCGGGCACACCGCGCCCTGCATCGCGATGACCGAACCGACCGTCGCACCCTTGCCGTAGTGGACGTCCGGCATGACGGCCAGGCCCTTGATCCACGGCAGGGTGGCGACGTTGCGCAGCTGCTGGAGCGCCCCGTCCTCGACCGTCGTGGGGTCGGCCCACATGCGGATGGGAACCTTCGCGCCCGGCATTTCCACGTACGACATATCGTCCTCATTCCCCCGGAAACCAACAGAAGTCATAAATCGCAAAACCGGTGCCAAGGTGGCCAATTAGGACGGCGGACCGGCATCCACGGTGTTGCGTGCGATACACATTGTCTGCTGGGGCCGCCCCCGTCCGGCAAGCGATTAACCAGTGGGGACACTGGAACTGCCATCCACGATGTGACCGTCGAGAGGAGCCGACCGTGCAGCGGAAGGCGTACGTACCCGGCGTCGCCGCACTCCTCGCGGCGCTGCTGGCCGGCTGCACGAGCAGTTCGGACGACGGCGGCGCGACGGACAACTCCAATCCGGGCGACGCGGGCACCGTGACCGCCGCCGCCGAGCCGGGCCGTTACGACGCCCTGCCGGAGGCCTGCGGAGCGGTCGGCCGCAGCACTCTCGACTCTCTCCTGCCGGGTATCCGTCGGATCCCCGACGAGACCCAGCGCGAGAACGCCTATCGGGGCCAGGCGACGCTGACGTTCGACACGGACCGCAAGGCCGGCTGCCGTTGGAAGGTGGAGTCCACGGACGCCATCGACCATCTGAGCGTCGACCTCGAGCGCGTGGTGTCGTACGACAACGCGGTCAGTGACGACAGTCAGGCGGAGACGCTGTTCGCCGGGAAGGTGACGGCGGCCGGTCTCCCGGCGCCCAGCCCGTCCGGCAGTCCGACGGCGACGACACCCGCCGCTCCTGCTTCCGCCGCCACCTCCCCCTCCCCTTCCACATCGGCATCGGCATCGGCATCCGCCTCTGCTTCCGCCTCCGCCTCCGCCGACCTCCAGCCCCGTCTCCTCGACGATCTCGGTGACGAGGCCTTCCTGAACGACGTGCTCGCCAGCTCCGGTTCGACGGCGAAACAGCGCATGGTGACTGTGGCGTTCCGCACGTCGAACGTCATCGTGACGATCGAGTACGAGGAGCAGGCGGCGTCGGTCGGCGTCGTCCCGGACAGCAAGGAAATGCAGGACAGGGCCCGGAATCTGGCGGCGCAGCTCGCCGATTCCCTGGCCGGCTGAGGCCACTTCACGCACACGAACCCCTCGTGTCCGGTGACTTGGAAGCGGAAACGCACAGGTTCTTCACCGCGTACCGTGGCCCCCCGGACCCCGATCCGACCGCAGGAACCACGAGCGTCATGAGTGAAGGAACCATGCAGCGACGAGCCCAGCGAGACGACCAGCGAGCCCGGCGAACGATGCGTGCGGGAGGCTTGAACCGCCTCTTGGCCGCGGCGGCCGCAGTACCCGTGATGCTGATCGCCGCAGGCTGCTCCTCCGGCTCAGACTCCGGGTCCGGTGACGACGCCGCGGCGCAGAAGAGTGGCGGCGCGTCCGCGAGTGCGTCCCCGAGTGCCGAGCCGACCGTGCAGGCGGCGGCGTACGGTGCGCTGCCCGAGGCGTGTGGCGTGTTGTCGACGAAGACCCTGACCGCGCTGGTGCCGAAGGCCCCGGCGAAGGGGAAGGAGGGGGCGTCGAGTGATACCGCGGCGCGGGCCTCGTGCTCCTGGTCGAGCCTGGACAACAACGGTGTGAAGGGTTCGCAGTTCCGCTGGCTGAACGTGTCTCTGGTCCGTTTCGAGACGGACGCGGCGAGCAGTGGTGAGCAGCAGGCGCAGGAGTACTACGCCAAGCAGGTCCAGGACGTGGCGGCGACGGCGGGTGCGAAGAACGCGAAGTCGCAGGCGCTCGCGGGTACGGGTGACCAGGCGACGACGGTGCGGTACGACCTGAAGAAGTCGGAGGGCGCCTTCAAGCAGCAGACGGTCGTCTCGCGTGTGGAGAACGTGGTGGTCACGGTTGACTACAACGGTGCGGGACTGGCGGGTGAGAAGACGCCGGACGCGGCCGCGTTGGTGAAGTCGGCGGAGCTGGCGGCGAAGGAGGCGGTGGCGGCGGTCGAGGCGGCCAACGGCGAGGGTGCGGGCGGTGGTTCGTCGCCGGCGCCGTCGAAGACGTCGTCGAAGTCCCCGTCGGCTTCCGCTTCCGCATCGGCTTCGGCTTCGGCCTCCGCATCGGCGTCGGCGTCGGCCGCGAAGAAGAGCTGACGTACCGGCAACGCGTGAGCCGCACACATGTGCCACCCTGTTGCGCGCAACAACACGCAAGGGGAGGGAAGTACGGGTGGCAGCGCCAATCGAGCTGACTCGGACGCACCGCATTCTCATCGGTGTGGTCGTGGCCGGCGCCGTGGTCATCGCCGCGATCGGCTTCGCGGGCTCCTATGCGGCCGTCCGTGAGCTGGCTCTGCAGAAGGGTTTCGGGAACTTCAGTTACGTGTTCCCGATCGGCATCGACGCGGGTATCTGTGTCCTGCTGGCCCTGGATCTGCTGCTGACGTGGATCCGTATCCCGTTCCCGCTGCTGCGGCAGACGGCGTGGCTGCTGACGGCGTCGACGATCGCGTTCAACGGTGCCGCCGCGTGGCCGGATCCGCTGGGTGTCGGCATGCATGCGGTGATCCCGATCCTGTTCGTGGTGTCCGTCGAGGCGGCCCGCCATGCGATCGGCCGGATCGCCGACATCACGGCCGACAAGCACATGGAGGGCGTGCGGCTCACGCGCTGGCTGCTCTCGCCGTTGCCGACGTTCCTCCTCTGGCGGCGGATGAAGTTGTGGGAGCTGCGCTCCTACGAGCAGGTCATCAAGCTGGAGCAGGAACGTCTCGTCTACCAGGCCCGCCTCCGCTCGCGCTTCGGCCGGGCCTGGCGCCGCAAGGCTCCGGTGGAATCCCTGATGCCCCTGCGCCTGGCCCGCTACGGCGTTCCCCTGGCGGAGACGGCCCCTTCGGGCCTGGCGGCGGCGGGCATAGAGCCGGCGTTGCTGCCGCCGGCTCCGAGGCAGGAGTTGCAGACGCAGCAGGCACAGCAGGCGCTGACGCCGGCGGAGACCCCGCAGGTACCGGCCGCCGCGGCGGCTCCCGGCGGGCAGCGCCCCGTCCCGGCCCCGGACCCCGGTCATCCGGAGAACGACCCGGAGCAGGAGCAGAGCCCGTGGTTCCAGCCGCCCGCCCAGGAGATCGCCTACCAGGGTGGCTACGACCCCATGTACGACCCGCAGGAACAGTACGAGCAGTGGTACCAGGAGCAGCTCCAGGCGGAGCAGTACCAGCAGCAGTACCAGCAGGAACCTCCGTCGCAGGAGCCTTCTCCGGAGGAGACGGGCAGCTTCCCGATCCCGGTGGCTCCCGGCCGCACCCGTGAGCTGGGTGAGGGCGGCGGCTCTCCGGAGCCGGACGAGGAGGACTTCTACCTGGTCTTCAAGAAGTCGATAGACGGCAGCTATCCGACCTCGGGCCAGTTCAGGGGCGACGTGGAGGCGACGTTCGGCACCACGCTCCCGCAGCGCGAAGCCGACCGCCTGGTGGCCCGCTTCACCAACCGCCACACGGCGGAGCTTCAGGATGACCACATCGCGTAAGCGGTGAGCAGTAGGCGGTATGCGGATGCGGTAGCGGTACGAGGAGGGGGGGCGCCCGGTGATAAAGCGGCGGCCCCACCACCAGCTATGAAAGGAGGGTCTCCAACAACCCGGGGACGGGCCGCGGCCGACCCTG
>NZ_JBHXHX010000007.1:0-122575 GCF_042723915.1 Streptomyces sp. NPDC058335
GTGCCCCTGCGCGCGCCGCGCGCCGTCGGCCTCGGCGCCCCCGCCGGGGGTGCCCTCGGTCTCGGGTCGGCGGGTGCCCCCCCTGGGGCCCCCCGCCCCCCCTCTCCGGTGAACTTCCCTCGGCTCAGCGGTTGACGAGCTTCCACGCGGTGGGCAGCAGACCCATCGCCAGGGCCGCCTTGAGGGCGTCGCCGATCAGGAAGGGCGTCAGTCCGGCCGCGATCGCGGCGGAGGCGGAGATGTCGGCGGCGTAGGCGAGGTAGGGCACGCCGATCGCGTAGATGATCGCCTCGCCCACCAGCATCGTGCCCGCCATGCGCAGGACCGAGCGGTCGGCGCCGCGGCGGGCCAGGGCGCCGACCACCGTCGAGGCGAGGATCATGCCGAGGACGTAGCCGAAGGAGACCGCGCCCGCCCCGGAGCCGCCCTCCGCGAACCACGGCACGCCCGCCATGCCGACCAGCGCGTAGACGGCGAGGGAGAGGAAGCCGCGCCGGGCGCCGAGGGCCGTGCCGACCAGCAGGGCGGCGAAGGTCTGGCCGGTCACCGGCACCGGGGAGCCGGGTACGGGGACCGCGATCTGGGCCGCGAGTCCGGTGAGCGCGGCGCCGCCGAGCACGAGCGTGACATCCCGGACACGGGAGGCCGGGATCAGGTCGGCGAGGACCCGTCCGGGGCTGACGGGGGTGGCGGCGGTGCTCATGGGGACTCCGCGAGGTAGGTGCGGTTCGGGACACCGTGACGCTATCCCAGGGGACTCGGCCCGATCACCGTCAGTGGTCGACAAACGGGCGAGCGGGGGCTTGGTGGGCTCCGGACAAAGGTTGGCGGTTACACGCGGTGCGGCGTGACCCTGGTCACTGAGGTGCCGTGGCGACGGCAACGCGGGGGGTGTGGCGGGCGTCTGTGGTGTTTCGCCCATCGGACCGACCGGCGTCTCGGCGGCGCGCGGGCAGCCGTCCCGGCAGCGGGCCGCCGCCGTCTCACCCGTCGGTCGCCGTCTGGGCAGACGTCGGCGGCTTTGTTAGCTTCGGGCGCATGGTTGCCCAGGCCCTGAACTTCTCGTCGCGTCGCCACGTCGATCTGCGACGCGTGGGCGCGGCCGCCTGTCGCCCTCCGGTCTGAGGCGGGCGGAGCCGATCCGTGGCGCCTCGTACGACGACGGCGCAGTGTCGGACCGGCCCGTGAGGAATCTCCATGCCCCGTACCGCGACAGTTCCCCTTGCCTTCAACCCCGTTCCCCGTGCCGCCGACCGTGACCGGCGGCGTACGAGCGCCAGTGTGATCCTGCGGTCCGTGCTGGAGCACGGGCCGGTGGCGCGCAGCACCATCGCCCGGCTGACCGGGCTGTCCCCCGCCTCGGTCACCGACCACTGCGCGCGCCTCGCCGGGCTCGGCTTGGTCCGGGAGGCCGATCTGCCGCGGCGCAGCAACGGCGTCGGCCGGCCGCACGTCCCCGTGGACCTGGACGGCACGCGGTTCGTGGTGGGCGGGGTGCATGTGGCCGTGCCGTACACGACGGTCGCGTTGCTCGATCTGCGGGGACGGGTGCTGGCGCGGCGGGAGTTGAAGCACCGCGGCACCGGGCCGGCCGGGGTGCTGGCGCGGGCGGCCGAGGGGCTGGCCGCGCTGTGCGCCGAGGGGTCCGGCCGCCGCCCGCTGGGGGTGGGGGTGGCCGTGGGCGGCTGGGTGGACCGGGATTCGGGGACCGTCGTCGAACATCCGCTGCTGGGCTGGCGTGACGTGCCGGTGCGGGAGCTGGTCGGCGCTCGTACGGGGCTGCCGGTCCATGTGGACGGGCACGCGCGGGCGTTGGTCAACGCGGAGCGGCTGTTCGGGCGGGCGCGCGGCAGCCGCAGTCTGCTGCACCTGTTCGTCGGGAACGTGGTCGACGCGGCGTTCGCCACCCATGACCAGGTGCATCACGGGCCGCGTTCGCAGGCGGGCGCCATCGCCCATCTGCCATTGGCCGGCGGCAGCGAGCCGTGCGACTGCGGGCGCACCGGTTGCCTCCAGGTGGAACTGAGCGAGCGGACGTTGTGCCGGCGGGCACGGGCGGCCGGGCTGATCGACGGGACGAACCCGATGCACGTGGTCGCCGCCGCCGCCGACGGTGACGCGGTTGCCGTACGGCTGCTGCTGGAGCGGGCGCGGATGACGGGGCGGGCGGCCGGGCTGCTGCTGGACGTGCTCAACCCGGAGAGCGTGGTCGTCACCGAGGTGGGGGCCATGTTCCGGGCGGACTGTCTGGCCGCGCTGCGGGCGGAGGTCGGGGCGGAGCGGGCGGCGTCGGTGTCGCCGACCAGCTTTCCGGACGCCGTGCTCGCGGTGGCGGGCGGAGCGGTGGCCCTGGACGTGCTGTACCGGGACCCGCTGAACCTGTTGCGCGGGGATTCCCCGGCCGCCCCACCTCAGCCGAATTAATTCAAAAACTCCGGATGTTGACAGGCACGGTCCGGGAACAGGAGCATCTTCCTCATGAGCTGTCGCACCCTTTGTTGCTGACGCGTTGACGCGCCCCGAGCGCTCATCTTCTCCTGCGTGAATTCCCTTCGCGGGCCCTTTCCGGCCCGGAATCACGCACGCTTTCCCGCCTTCGTACGGCGCTTTGTCCTGCCTTTCCCTCAGGGAGTCCCGTCATGCCCGTTTCCCGTGCGTCCGGTGTCGACCGGCGCCTCTTCCTCACCTCGCTGCTGGGGGTCACCGCCGCTGCCGCCGGGCTGAGCGGCTGCGCCGAGAGCAGTGCGGCCGCCGGGTCCGAGGGGGCGTCGACGGCCCCGCTCGCCGACAAGGTGCCCGCCGGCACCAGCCTGAAGATCGCCTCCTACCAGAATGTCCAGCAGCTCCAGTTCAAGCTGGCGAAGCTGCCCGATCCGCCGTTCAAGGTGTCGGGCTGGCTGAACATCGGGGCCGGTCCCGATGTCATCAACGCGTTCCGCGCGAAGTCCCTCGACGTCGCCAACAATGCGGGTATTCCGCCGATCCAGGCGCACTACCAGGGATTCGACGCGAAGATCGTCGCGATCAACATCACGCGCAAGCCGAACTATCTCTTCGCCACCAAGCCCGGCAGCGACATCCGGAGCATCGCGGATTTCAAGGGCCGCAAACTCGCCTTCTCGCAGGGGCAGGCGCAGGGTGTCGTCCTGCTGCGGGCGCTGAAGAAGGCGGGCCTGGAGTACGACGACGTCGACCTGGTCCCGCTGACCAGCAACCAGTTCCTGACCGCCCTCCAGTCGGGCCAGGTCGACATCGCCCCGCTGGGCAACACGCAGGCACCGGCGTACCTGGCGCAGTACGAGTCCAAGGGCGCCCGCACGATCACCACCGATGTCGTGGACCTGCTCAGCCTGCTGTGGGCGCCGGTCTCCGTGCTGAACGACCGGGCCAAGGCGGCCGCGGTCGCCGCGTACGTCCCGCGGTGGGCGCAGGGCCAGGTCTGGCAGTACGAGCACCCGGACGTCTGGAACGAGGAGTTCTACGTCAAGACGCAGAACCTCACGCTCCCCCAGGCCCGGTCCATCACCGCCCTCGCCAACAAGCCGCTGTTCCCGCCGAGTTGGACGGAGGCGATCGCCTGGGAGCAGGAGACCGCCGATCTGCTCGCCGAGGGCGGCTTCGTGAAGAGCTTCGACGTCGGCACGCTCTTCGACCACCGCTTCGAGGGCATCGCCGCCGCGTCCGTACCGGCCGAGTACCGGAAGTGACCGCCATGACCACGACCACCACGACCACCGTGACCACCGCTCCTTCGGAGAGGACCGTCCCCGCTGCCGTCGCCGACGAGCGGCCCCGCACCCGTCGCCGCGGGCTCGCCCCCGGCAAACGTCTGCCCGCCGCCCGGCTCAGCGGACCGCTGCTGCTGCTCGCCCTGTGGGCCGCCGCCTCGGCCGCCGGGCGGCTCGACCCCGGTGCCGTGCCCGCGCCCTGGACGGTGCTGGAGACCGGGGTACGCCTGTGGACCGACGGCACGCTGACCGATGACGTCCTGACCTCGCTGCAACGGGCCGGGTCCGGCTTCGCGATCGGGCTGACCGCCGGGGTGCTGCTGGCGCTGGCGTCCGGGCTGACCCGGACCGGGGAGGCGCTGATCGACGGGACGGTCAACCTCAACCGGGCGATCCCGACGCTCGGTCTGATCCCGCTGTTCATCCTCTGGCTGGGCATCGGCGAGACCTTCAAGATCGCGATCATCGCCATCGTCGTCTACATCCCGATCTACCTGAACACGCATGCCGCACTGTCCGGCATCGACCACCGCTTCGTCGAACTCGCCGAGGTGCAGGGCCTGTCGAAGCTCGCCTTCATCCGGGAGATCGTCGTCCCCGGCGCGCTGCCCGGCTTCTTCGTCGGGCTGCGGCTCGGGGTCACCGGGTCATGGCTGGGGCTGGTGGTCCTGGAGCAGATCAACGCCACCAGCGGCCTCGGCTATCTGATGTTCCAGGCCCAGAACTACGGCCAGTCGGACGTCATCCTCGTCGGTCTGGTCGTCTACGGCGTCTTCGGCCTGGTCTCCGACAGCGTGGTCCGTCTCGTCGAACGGAGGGTGCTGTCATGGCGCCGCACACTGAGCAACTGACCCGTACCGCCGTACGGCTGGAGGGCCTCACCCGGTCCTTCGAGGGGCGTACCGTCCTCGACGGCGTCGACCTGGACATCCCCGCAGGGCAGTTCGTGGCCCTGCTCGGGCACAGCGGGTCCGGCAAGAGCACCCTGCTGCGGGCCGTCGCCGGACTCGACCACGAGGTGACCGGGAGCGGGCGGCTGACTGCCCCGGAGCGGGTGTCCGTCGTCTTCCAGGACTCCCGGCTGCTGCCCTGGCGGCGGGTGCTGGCCAATGTCCTGCTCGGGCTCGACGGCAAGGCGGCCGGGGAGCGGGGCCGGGAGGCGCTCGCCGAGGTGGGTCTCGCGGGCCGTGAGCGGGCCTGGCCCAACGAGCTGTCCGGCGGCGAGGCCCAGCGTGCGGCGCTGGCCCGCTCCCTGGTGCGTGAGCCCGAACTGCTGCTGGCGGACGAGCCGTTCGGCGCGCTCGACGCCCTCACCCGCATCAGGATGCACGCCCTGCTGCGGGAACTGTGGGAGCGGCACCGGCCGTCCGTGCTGCTCGTCACCCACGACGTGGACGAGGCGATCGTGCTCGCCGACCGGGTCCTCGTCCTCGACCAGGGCCGTATCGGCCTCGACCTGACCATCGACCGCCCGCACCCGCGCTCGTACCGGGACCCGCTGCTCGGCGAATACCGCGAACGGCTGCTCGCCGCCCTGGGCGTCACGGAGGACCACCAGTGACCACGAGAACACTCCACCTCAACGCGTTCCTGATGAACACCGGCCACCACGAGGCGTCCTGGCGGCTCCCCGAGAGCGATCCGTACGCCCATGTCGACCTCGCGCACTACGTCCACCTGGCGCGGATCGCCGAACGCGGCACCTTCGACTCGCTGTTCCTCGCCGACGGGCCGCAGCTGTGGGGGACGGTCGCGCAGCGGCCCGCCGGGGCGCTGGAGCCGCTCACGCTGCTGACCGCGCTGGCCACGGCGACCGAGCACATCGGCCTGATCGCCACCGCGTCCACGTCCTACAACTCGCCCTACAACCTGGCCCGCAGGTTCGCCTCGCTGGACATCGTCAGCGGCGGACGGGCCGGCTGGAACATCGTCACCACCGCCGGTGCCGAGGCCGCCCGCAACTTCGGGCTCGACGCGGAGCCCGCCCACGCCGAACGGTACGCACGGGCCGCCGAGTTCCTCGACGTGGCGCTGAAGCTGTGGGACAGCTGGGAGGACGACGCGATCGTCGCCGACAAGGCGGCCGGCGTCTGGGGCGACGACACGAAGATCCACCCGCCCCGGCACCAGGGAACGTACTTCAGCGTCGAGGGGGCCCTCAACGTGCCCCGCACACCGCAGGGTTACCCGCTGCTGGTGCAGGCGGGCTCCTCGGAGGACGGCAAGGCGTTCGCCGCCCGGTACGCGGAGGCGGTGTTCACCGCGCAGCAGACCCTCGCCGACGCGCAGGCCTTCTACACCGACCTCAAGGCACGGACCGTCCGGGCGGGCCGGGACCCCGGCCACATCAAGGTGCTGCCGGGGATCGTCCCGGTGATCGGCTCCACGGAGGCCGAGGCGCGGGCGCACGAGCGGGAGCTGGAGGAGCACATCGTGCACGCGCACGGCGTCCGGCGGCTGGAGCAGCTCCTCCAGCTGGAGCCGGGCACACTCGCCCTGGACGCGGAACTGCCCGCGGATCTGCCGCCCGAGGACGCCATCGAGGGCGCCAGGAGCCGCTACACGCTCGTGGTGGAGCTGGCCCGGCGCGAGCGGCTCACCGTGCGGCAGCTGATCGGGCGGCTGGGCGGCGGGCGCGGGCACCTCACCTTCACCGGGACGCCCGAGCAGGTCGCCGACGCGATCGAGACCTGGTTCACGCGCGGTGCCGCCGACGGTTTCAACATCATGCCCGCGCTGCTGCCCTCCGGCCTGGACTCCTTCGTCGACCACGTCGTCCCGCTGCTGCGCGCCCGCGGTCTGCTCCGCACCGAGTACGGCCCCCGCCGGACCCTGCGCGACAGGTACGGCCTCCCGCGCCCCGCCAACCAGTACACCCGGTTCCCTGCCGCCGCCCCCGCTCCCGCCCTCGTCTGAAAGGACGTCCTGTCATGACCCTCGACCTCCGCAAGGTCACCGCGCACATCGGCGCCCATGTCTTCGGCGTCGACATCTCCAAGCCGCTGGACGGCGAGACGGTCGCCGCGCTCCGCGAGGCGCTCAACGTCCACAAGGCGCTGGTCTTCGACGACGTCCACCTCGACGACGAGGGCCAGCAGACCTTCGCCCGCCACTTCGGCGACCTCACCACCGCCCACCCGACCGTGCCCGCCGTCGACGGCGCCCCGAACGTGCTGCCCGTCGACAGCGAGCAGGGCAGCGCCAACCACTGGCACACCGACGTCACCTTCGTCCTCAACCCGCCGCAGGCCAGCACCCTGCGCAGCCTCACCCTCCCGCCGTACGGCGGCGAGACGCTGATCGCCAGTTCGGCGGCGGCCTACCGGCAGCTGCCCGAGCCGCTGCGGCGGCTGGCGGACGGGCTGTGGGCGGAGCACACCAACGACTACGACTACGCGGTGCCCGCCGAGGACATCGACGAGGAACGGGCCGCCCAGCGCGCCCGGTTCACGTCCATCAAGTACCGCACCGCCCACCCGGTGGTCCGCGTCCATCCGCTGACCGGTGAGCGCGGGCTGTTCATCGGCGGGTTCGCGCAGCGGATCGTCGGGCTGTCGGTGGGCGAGTCCCGCACGATCCTGGACCTGCTCCAGTCCTATGTCACCCGGCCGGAGAACATCCTGCGCCACCGCTGGTCGCCGAACCAGCTCGTCCTGTTCGACAACCGCATCACCCAGCACTACGCCGTCGACAACTACGACCGGCGGCCGCGCCGGCTGCACCGGGTGACCGTGGCCGGTGACGTCCCGGTGGGCATCGACGGCCGGGAGAGCCGGCCGGTGGAGGGTGACGCCGCGCACTACACCTCCGTAGCGGCGTAGACACAGCCCGTTCCGGATGTGTCCGGATAGTGGGCAGTCCGTTCGGTGAGCGAACGGGCTGCCCAGACTGTGGGCGTTTTTGCCCTCTCACGCATTGGACGAGCCGCGCCCATGCCCAGCACCACGGTCGGGACTCCCCCGGAGTCCGACGACGTCTCCCTCTCGCACGGCCTCAAGCAACGCCATCTGTCGATGATCGCCCTCGGCGGCGTCATCGGCGCCGGCCTCTTCATCGGCTCCGGGGCGGGCATCGCCGCCGCCGGTCCCTCGATCGTCCTCGCCTACGCCCTCTCCGGCCTCCTCGTGATGCTGGTGATGCGGATGCTGGGCGAGATGTCGGCCGCGTATCCCTCCTCCGGCTCCTTCTCGGCGCACGCCGAGCGGGCGATCGGCCCCTGGGCGGGCTTCACGGCGGGATGGTCGTTCTGGGTCCTGCTGTGCACGGCCGTCGGCCTGGAGGGCATCGGCGCGGCGAAGATCGTCACCGGCTGGCTGCCGGGCACGCCCGAGTGGGCGTGGGTGGCGCTGTTCATGGTGGTGTTCTGCGGGGCGAACCTGGCCGCCGTGAAGAACTTCGGCGAGTTCGAGTTCTGGTTCGCGGCGCTGAAGGTCGGCGCGATCAGCCTGTTCCTGGTGCTGGGCGTGCTGGCGATCGCCGGCGTCCTGCCCGGCACCGACTCCCCCGGCACCTCGCATCTGACGGAGTTCCTGCCCCATGGCGGCGAGGGCCTGGTCGTCGGCCTGCTGGCCTCGGTGTTCGCGTACGGCGGCCTGGAGACCGTCACCATCGCGGCGGCCGAGTCGGAGGACCCGGTCAAGGGCGTGGCGAGCGCGGTCCGTACGGCGATGTGGCGCATCGCGCTGTTCTACATCGGCTCGATGGCGGTCGTCGTCACCCTCGTCCCGTGGGACTCGGAGGCGGTCGTCGAGAAGGGCCCGTACGTCGCCGCGCTCGACCAGCTGGGCATCCCGGGCGCCGGTCAGCTCATGAACGTCGTCGTCCTGGCCGCGCTGCTGAGCGCGATGAACGCCAACATCTACGGCTCCTCGCGGATCGCCTACTCGCTGGTGGAGCGGGGGCAGGGGCCGAAGGCGCTGGGCCGGGTGTCGGGCGGGGTCCCACGCACGGCCGTGCTGGTGTCGTGCGTGTTCGGCTTCGGCTGCGTGCTGCTCAGCTACTGGCGGCCCGACGACGTCTTCGCCTGGCTGCTGAACATGATCGGCGCGGTGATCCTCGTCGTGTGGATCTTCATCGCGGTGTCGCAGCTGCGGTTGCGCCGACGGCTGGAGCGCGAGGCGTCGCGGCAGTTGGTCGTGCGGATGTGGGCGTTCCCGGTGCTGACGTGGATCGCGCTGGCCGGCATGGCGGCGATCTTCGTCCTGATGGCTCGGGAGCCCGGCACACGGGTGCAGCTGTACTCGACGGGCGCGATGACGGCGGCGCTGGCGCTGGGCGGACACGCCTGGCAGCGGACACGCGCCAAGCTCTGAGACGGTCGTCAGGCGCGAGGCCCCCACGTGAGCGACACGTGGGGGCCTTTCCGTTGGCCACGGCCGGCCGTCTGCCTGCGTCCTGCTTGCCCGTGGGATCCTTGTTGTTGCTAACCTGCACTTGCAACCTCATTGCAATAAGGTTCGGAGGGGAACCCCGCCATGCCCGTCTACACGCTTCCTGAACTGCCGTACGACTACTCCGCGCTCGCCCCCGTGATCAGCCCCGAGATCATCGAGCTGCACCACGACAAGCACCACGCGGCCTATGTGAAGGGCGCCAACGACACGCTGGAGCAGCTCGCGGAGGCGCGGGACAAGGAGCTGTGGGGCTCGGTCAACGGGCTGGAGAAGAACCTGGCCTTTCACCTCTCCGGGCACATCCTGCACTCGGTCTACTGGCAGAACATGACCGGCGAGGGCGGCGGCGAGCCCCTCGCGGCGGACGGCGTGGGCGAGCTGGCGGACGCCATCACCGAGTCCTTCGGCTCCTTCGCCGGGTTCAAGGCCCAGCTGACCAAGGCCTCCGCGACCACCCAGGGCTCCGGCTGGGGCGTCCTCGCCTACGAGCCCCTCAGTGGCCGGCTGATCGTCGAGCAGGTCTACGACCACCAGGGCAACGTCGGCCAGGGTTCCGTGCCGGTCCTCGTCTTCGACGCCTGGGAGCACGCCTTCTACCTCCAGTACAAGAACCAGAAGGTCGACTTCATCGAGGCCATGTGGCAGGTCGTCAACTGGCAGGACGTACAGCGCCGCTACCTGGCCGCGAAGTCCCGCGCCGACGTGCTGCTGCTCGTGCCGTAGGGCGCCGCTCAACGTCCCGCCTCGTGATCGTCTTCTCACCCTTCACGACGGCGGGCGGAAGGAAGGAGACCCCCGCGAGGACGTGACTCGCGGGGGTTTCCCGCTCCCTCAGGTCAACCGATCGGTGGACGACGGGTTCCACCGGTCACCTCTGTCGGCCGACCGCCCCCGCCGACAAGGCTTTGGGGCATGAACTCACTCACTGTGCGCATGGCACGGAGCAGTGCCCGGCACCCCTGGCGGGCGATCGTCGGCTGGCTGGTGTTCGTGGCCCTGTGCCTGGGCGTCGGCGGCGCCGTCGGCACGAACAGCGCCCGGACCGCCGACTACCGGGTCGGCGAGGCCGGCCGCGCCGAGGCCCTGGCCGCCGAGGGCCTGCTGGAGCGCAGATCCACCGAGCAGGTGCTGATCTCGGCCCGGTCGGGTGCCCTGGACGAGCGGGCCTCGGCGGCGGCCGTACGGGATCTCACCGCCCGCATGGAACGGCTCCCGGACGTGGCGGACGTCGCCGCGCCCGTCCGTTCCGCCGACGGCCGGACCCTGCTGGTCGAGGTGGCGCTGAAGGGCGAGGAACGGGACGCCAAGGACAAGGTCGACGCCCTGACCGCGCAGACGGCCGCCGTCCAGGAGCTCCATCCCGGCCTGCTCCTGGAGGAGACCGGAAGTCCCTCCATCAGCAAGGGGGTCGACGCCCAGCGGAGTGCCGACCTGGCCCTCTCCGAGAAGATCACGCTGCCGGTCACCCTGCTCACCCTGCTGGTCGTCTTCGGCTCGCTCACCATGGCCGCCGTACCGCTGCTGCTGGCGCTGTCCTCGATCGCGGCGGCCGTCGGCCTGTCGATGGTGGCCTCGCACCTCTCCCCCGACGCGGGCGTCGGCACCAACGTCATCCTGATGATCGGTCTCGCCGTCGGCGTCGACTACACACTCTTCCACCTGAAGCGGGAGCGCGAGGAGCGGGCCCGCGGCGAGGGCCGGCTGAGCGCCGAGGCGCTGGTGGAGCTGGCGGCGGCCACCTCGGGCCGGGCCGTCGTGGTCTCCGGGCTCGCGGTCGTCGCCTCCACCGCCACCCTGTACCTGGCGTCGGACGTCATCTTCTCCTCCCTCGCCACCGGCACCGTCGTGGTCGTCCTGGTCGCCGTGGCCAGCTCCCTGACCGCGCTGCCCGCGCTGCTGACCGTGCTGGGCCGGCGGGCCGAGCGCCGAGCGGAGCGGCGGGCCGCGCGCGGAAAGCCGGCCCGGCGTACCCGTGCCACCGGCGGCGGCCGCCTCTGGACGGCACTGCTGCGCCCCGCCGCCCGGCATCCGCTGGCCACCCTGTGCCTGTCCGTCCTCGCCCTGCTCGCGCTCGTCGTCCCGCTGGCCGGGCTGCACATCACCGAGATGAGCCGCGACACGCACTCCCGCGACATCCCCGCGATGCGGGTGTACGACCGGCTCAACGACACGTTCCCCGAGCGGCGCGTCACCCACCAGGTCGTGGTCCGCGCCGACGCCTCCCGTGCCGCCCAGGTCACCGGCGCCCTGCGCGAGCTGGCCGAACGGGCCGACGCCGACCCGCTGTTCACCGGCACATCCCGGCTGCGCGGCTCGGCCGACCACCGCACCAGCACCCTCGAACTGAACGTGCCCCACCTCGGCAACTCCGACGAGGCCCACGCCTCCCTCGACCACCTGCGGGACACCTACCTGCCCGCCACGGTCGGCCGGGTCCCCGGCGCCGAGTACGGCGTGAGCGGCGACGTGGCCCGCTACGCCGACTATCCGGCCCACCAGAACGGCAAACTCCCGCTGGTGCTGGGGGCGTTGCTCCTGGTCACGTTCCTGATGACGCTCTACGCGTTCCGCTCGGTCGTCCTCGGCCTGATCGGCGTCGTACTGAACCTGCTGTCGGCGGCGGCCTCGCTCGGCCTGCTCGTCCTCGTCTTCCAGGGGACGTGGGCGGAAGGGCTTCTCGACTTCACCTCCACCGGGTCGATCGGCTCGCGCGTCCCGCTGTTCCTGTTCGTGATCCTGTTCGGCCTGTCCATGGACTACCAGGTGTTCGTGGTCAGCCGGATCCGCGAGGCCGTCCTCGCCGGCGCCCCGACCCGGCAGGCGGTGCTCGACGGGATCCGCAGCTCGGCGAGCGTGGTGACCAGCGCGGCGGTCGTGATGACCACGGTGTTCGTGAGCTTCGTCTTCCTGCACATCATCGAGATGAAGCAGATCGGCTTCGTCCTCGCCGCGGCCGTCCTGCTGGACGCCTTCGTCGTACGGATCCTGGTGCTGCCGTCGGCGATGCTGCTGCTCGGCGAGCGCACCTGGTGGCCGGTACGGCCCGCGGCACCGGCCCCGCGGGGCCGAACGGCTCCGGAGCGGGCGGCGGTCGACGTACGTTGACCGGTATGACCGCGCTGACCGGCCCCTCCGCCGCCACCTTCTGGGCCACGTCCCTGCGCCGCTGGAACACGGTGTGCTGGGTGCTGTTCGCCGCGATGGCCTTCGGGATCGCGGCGATGGGCCGGCCCGGCGGGGAGATGTACGGGGCGCTCGGCCTGCTGGGCTGCGTGGTGCTCGGCTACGCGCTCCTCGACCGTTTCCCCGGCAACCGGATCGTCCGCCCGCACGGCTATCTCGCCGTGCTGGCGCTCGCGCTGGGCGGGCTGGCGTATCTGCGCACCAGCTATGCGGCGCTGTTCATGGTGACGCTGCCGCACTACTGGATGTTCGGGCGGACCCCGAGGATCTCCATGGGGTTCCTCGGGCTCGCCACCTTCACGACCCTGCTGGGCAGTTGGCTCCAGCTGGGCTGGTCGGCGGAGTTCCTCGGCGAGACGGCCGTGTCCACCCTGATCGTCGTCGCGGTCGGGGTGCTGATCGGCCTGTGGGCGCACTCGGTGGTCGAGCAGAGCACCGAACGGGCCCGGCTCATCGACGAGTTGGAGCGGGCGCAGGCCCAGCTGTCGGCGGCGCACCAGCGGCAGGGCGCTGCCGACGAGCGGGAGCGGCTGGCGCGGGAGATCCACGACACCCTGGCGCAGGGCTTCGCGTCCATCGTGGTCCTCGCGGAGGCGGCGCGGGCGGGGCTGGCGGCCGATCCGGGGCGCAGCGCCCAGCAGTTGCGGTCGATCGAGTCGACGGCCCGCGAGAACCTCGCGGAGGCCCGGGAGCTGGTGGGCTCGGGCGGGAGTCAGGGGCAGGTGGCGGCGGGGTCGGTGGCCGGTACGCTGCGCCGGGTGCTGGACCGGTTCGCCGAGGACACCGGGCTCGCCGTGGACGCCGATCTGGCGGACCCGGAGTGCGACCAGCAGACCCGGATCGCGCTGCTGCGCTGCACGCAGGAGTCGCTGGCCAACGTGCGCAAGCACGCCCGTGCCTCCACGGTCGGGGTGGTCCTGGCGCGGCTGCCGTACGGGGTGGAGCTGGAGATCACCGACGACGGGACCGGGTTCGTGGTGGAGGAGTCCACCGGGTTCGGTCTGGACGGGATGCGCAAGCGGCTGGCGGAGCTGGGCGGGCGGCTGACGGTCACCAGCTCGGTCGGCGACGGGACGAGGATCCTGGCGACGGTTCCCCTCGCCGGGGGCACGGAGGGGACGGCATGAGCGAGGCGGGACTGCGTGTGGTCGTGGTCGACGACCACACGGTGATGCGGGCGGGGGTGATCGCGCTGCTGGCCGGTGAGGACGGCATCGAGATCGTCGGCGAGGCGGGCGACGGACGGGCCGCCCTCGACCTCGTCGAGCGGTACGACCCGGACGTGGCCCTCGTCGACCTGCGGATGCCGGTGCTGGACGGGGTGGCGACCACCACCGAGATCGTCGCCCGGTATCCGCGCACCCGGGTGCTGATCCTGACGACGTACGACACCGACGCGGAGATCGAGCGAGGGGTGGAGGCCGGGGCCATCGGATATCTGCTGAAGGACACCACGCGCGAGCAGCTCGTCGACGCGATCCGGGCGGCGGCGCGCGGGGAGACCGTGCTGGCGCCGCGGGTGGCGGAGAAGCTGGTCGCCCGGCTGCGGCGCCCGGTGCACGACCCGCTGACCGCGCGGGAGAGCGAGGTGCTGAACGCGGTGGCCGACGGGCTGACCAACGCAGAGATCGGCCGCCGGCTGGTCATCACGGAGGCCACCGTGAAGACGCATCTGCTGCGCCTGTTCGCCAAGCTGGACGTCAACGACCGGACCCGGGCGGTGGTGGTGGCGCTGGACCGGGGCCTGCTGCGACGGCCGTAGACCATGGTGCCCCCGCGGGCGCGGCTCGCGGGGGCATCCACGTCGGTGGGCCGGGGTTTACAGGTTGCTGAAGTCGGGGCCCTTGGTGCGGGTCCGCTTGATCTCGTAGAAGCCGGGCACCGAGGCGACCGCGAGGGTGCCGTCCCACAGCCGCGCGGCGTCCTCGCCCTTGGGGGCGGGGGTGACGACCGGGCCGAAGAAGGCGATCTGCTCGCCGTCGGCGCCGGGCACGGCGATGACCGGGGTGCCGACCTCCTGGCCGACCTGGTCGATGCCCTCCTTGTGGGAGGCGCGCAGCTCGGCCTCGAACTCGAAGTTCTCCTGCTCGGCGTACTCGATGAGGTCGGCGGGGAGTCCGGCGTCCTCGAGAGCGCCGGCGATGGCCTCCAGGGTCGGGCCCTCGCCGTTGTTGTGGAAGCGGGTGCCGAGCGCGGTGTAGAGCGGGCCGAGGACCTCGGCGCCGTGCTTCTGCCAGGCGGCGGTCACCACCCGGACGGGCTTCCAGGCCTTGGTGGCGAGCATGTCCCGGTACTCCTCGGGCAGCTCGTCGAGCTTGTCCTCGTTGAGCACGGCCAGGCTCATCACATGCCAGTGGACCTCGATGTCACGGACCTTCTCCACTTCCAGCACCCAGCGGGAGGTCATCCAGGCCCAGGGGCACAGCGGGTCGAACCAGAAGTCGACGGGGGTCTTCTGCGACATGTCTCTCCTCAGGAGGAACGGTTTCCCTGGTGAACGCCACGGCCCGCACCGGTCATTCCCCGCTGCCGGGCGTCAGGGGCGCATGGCAGGATCGGTGCTGTCCACAGCCCTTGCGCGGGCACATCGCCCTTGCGCAGACACATCGAGGGAGTACCGCCCGTGCCCGGTGAGAACCTGTCCCGTGACGAGGCCCGGGAGCGGGCCGCACTGCTGTCCGTCGACGGGTACGACGTGTCCCTCGACGTGCGTTCCGCGATCGGCGACGCGAGCGGCGAGGGAGGCGGCGACGAGGGCGGTGAGCCGCGCACCTTCCGCTCGGTCACCACGATCCGCTTCCGCTGCAACGAGCCCGGCGCGTCCAGCTTCGCGGACCTGATCGCGCCGAGCGTGACGGCCGTCTCCCTCAACGGCCGCGACCTCGACCCCGGCGAGGTCTTCGACGGATCCCGGATCCAGCTCGACGACCTCGCCGCCGAGAACGAGCTGGTCGTCGACGCCCGGTGCGCCTACTCGCGCACCGGCGAGGGCCTGCACCGCTTCGTCGACCCCGAGGACGGCGAGGTCTACCTCTACACCCAGTACGAGCCGGCCGACTCGCGCCGTGTGTTCGCGGGCTTCGAGCAGCCCGACCTCAAGGCGCCGTTCCGCTTCGAGGTGCGGGCGCCCGAGGAGTGGGTGGTGTGGAGCAACGGCACCGGCGAGCGCGCGGACGGCGTGTGGCGGTTCGCGGAGACCAAGCCGATCTCGACGTACATCACCTGTGTGGTGGCGGGCCCCTACCACTACGTGACGGACTCCTACACGCGCGAGCTGGAGGACGGTTCGACGCTGGAGATCCCGCTCGGCGCCCTGTGCCGCAAGGGACTCGCGCCCTACTTCGACTCCGACGACGTCTTCCTCGTCACCAAGCAGGGCCTGGACTTCTTCCACGACCACTTCGACTACCCCTACCCCTTCGGGAAGTACGACCAGGCGTTCGTGCCCGAGTACAACCTGGGGGCGATGGAGAACCCGGGTCTGGTGACCTTCCGCGAGGAGTACATCTTCCGGGGCAAGGTGACACAGGCGTCGTACGAGGCGCGGGCCAACGTCATCCTGCACGAGATGGCGCACATGTGGTTCGGCGACCTGGTCACCATGGAGTGGTGGGACGACCTGTGGCTGAAGGAGTCCTTCGCGGACTTCATGGGCTCCTTCTCGCTGGTCGGCGCGACCCGCTTCACCGACGGCTGGATCACCTTCGCCAACCGCCGCAAGGCATGGGCCTACCGGGCCGACCAGCTGCCCTCCACCCACCCGGTCACCGCCGACATCCGCGACCTCCAGGACGCCAAGCTCAACTTCGACGGCATCACCTACGCCAAGGGCGCCTCGGTGCTGAAGCAGCTGGTGGCGTACGTCGGCCAGGACGCGTTCCTGGAGGGCGCCCGCCGCTACTTCAAGCGGCACGCCTACGGCAACACCCGCCTGGGCGACCTGCTGTCGGTACTGGGCGAGACCAGCGGCCGGGACATGGCCGTATGGGCGCGGTCCTGGCTCCAGACGGCCGGGGTGAACTCGCTGACCCCGCAGGTGCTGCTGGACGCCGGGGGCCGGGTCGACGAGCTGGCGGTGCTCCAGGAGGCGGCGGAGGCGTACCCGGAGCTGCGGCCGCACCGGGTGGCCATCGGTCTGTACCGGCGGGTCGACGGGCGTCTCGTGCGCTACGCGCGTGCCGAGGCGGACGTCGAGGGGCCGCGGACGGTCGTGGCGGAGCTGGCGGGCGCGGAGGCGCCGGAGCTGATCCTGGTCAACGACGAGGATCTGACGTACTGCAAGATCCGGTTCGACGAGACCTCGCTGGCGGCGCTCAGGGAGTCCCTCGGGGACATCACCGACCCGCTGGCCCGCGCGCTGTGCTGGTCGGCGCTGTGGAACATGACGCGGGACGCGCTGCTGCCCGCGCGGGACTTCGTGGAGCTGGTGCTGCGGTTCGCGGGGCGCGAGAGCGACATCGGCGTGCTCCAGATGTTGCACGCGTGGGCGGACTCGGCGTTGGTGCACTACGCGGCGCCCGACTGGCGGCCGGCCGGCGAGCGGCTGCTCGCGGAGGGCGCGCTGGCGGAGCTGCGGTCGGCGGAGCCGGGCAGCGAGCACCAGCTGGCGTGGGCGCGGTTCTTCGCGTCGGCGGCGTCCGGCCCGGCCGACCTCGACCTGCTCCGGGGGCTGCTGGAGGGTTCGGCGGAGATCGACGGTCTGGAGGTGGACCAGGAGCTGCGCTGGGCGTTCCTGGAGCCGCTGGCCGCGCACGGCCGCGCCGACGAGGGCGTCCTGGCGGCGGAGCTGGCCCGTGACGACACCGCGTCGGGCAAGCGGCACCAGGTGCGCTGTCTCGCCGCCCGTCCGTCGGCGGCGGTCAAGGCGCAGGCCTGGGTGCAGCTCGTCGAGTCGGACGCGCTGTCCAACGCGCTGGTCGAGGCGACCATCGCGGGCTTCCAGCAGCCCTCGCAGCGCGCGCTGCTCGCCCCGTACGCGGAGAAGTACTTCGCGGTGATCGGGCGGATCTGGGAGCAGCGGTCCATCCAGATCGCGATGAACGTGGTCAAGGGCCTGTTCCCGGCCCTGCTGGACTCCCCGGAGACGCTGGCGGCGACGGACGCGTGGCTGGCCGCGCACGAGTCGGCGCCGCCGGCCCTGCGCAGGCTGGTGCTGGAGGCGCGGGACGACCTTGCGCGGGGGCTGCGCGGACAGGCGTGCGACGCGGCGGGCGGGGCCGGCACCGGCTGACGGCGGCCGATCCCGACCGGCACCGCCCGACCTTTGGCCCGAGATCCGGCGGACGGTGACCGTTACGGAATTCCGTCAATCCGACCCGTAACCCCTGGCTCCCACCGAATGGACCAGGGGTTTTCGGCGCCTACTCGGCACCCGAACACCCATCCTTTAGGACGAGCTTGTCCGGATTTGTCGACGAGCGTGTAACAGCGGTTACAGGAGGGATCAGGGACGGGAATCTCCGGGTCATGAACCACAACACCCCCCTGCCCCAGGCCACCGCCCGTCCCCTGCGTCACCTCTCGGAGGTGCAGCGGCGGCTACTGACCACGGCCCAGCTCCGCTCGCACGGCGTGTCACCGGCCGAGACGGACGAGCAGTGCCGGTCCGGCGGCCCCTGGCAGCAGCTCCTGCCGGGCGTGTACCTGCTGCACCCCGGGCCGCCGACCAGCGAGGAGCGGCTGCACGCGGTGCTGCTGTACGCGGCCCGCGAGGTGACGGCGCCCGGGGTGCCCACCCAGCCGGAGCCGGGGCAGCCGCACCGGCCCGTGTACCGCGAGGCGATGATCACGGGGCTGGCGGCGCTGACCCTGCACGGCTTCACCTCCGCGCCGCCGCTGCTCTCGCTGGACCGCATCGACGTCCTGGTGCCCCGGCTGCGCCGGCTGCGTTCGACGGGCTGCGCACACGTCCTGCGCGCCGCGTCCCTGCCGGCTCCCGAGGAGGCCACGGGGGTTCCGGTGGCGCCGGTGCCACGCGCCCTGGCGGACGCCGTGTCCCAGCTGACGGACGCGGGTGCGGTACGGCGGCTGCTGTCGGAGGCGGTGCGCGACGGGCACTGCGAACCGGCGACGGTCGTACGGGAGTTGAGCAACGCCAAGCTGCTGAGCCGGCCGCACGTGGTGGACGCGGTGGACTCGCTGCTGGCCGAGGGGCGGGCGATCGCCGAGGAACGCCTCTACTCGATGGTGCGCGAGTTCGGCCTGCCGGACCCGGTGTGGAACGTCGACCTGCGGCTGCCGGGCGGCCCGCACCTCGGGGGCCTGGACGCGTACTGGCCGGAGCAGGCGGTGGCGGTGGAGCTGGACACGCGGGCCCCGCGTCAGGACGAGGACGCGCTCTGGTCGGAGTACGCCCGCAAGCGGGAGCATCTGGAGCGGCTGGGTATCACGGTCGTGTACATCACACCGAGGAAGCTCCGGGACGGGATGGAGCAGCAGGCGGCGGTGGTGCGCACGGCGCTGATGGCGTCGGGGGACCGCGATCCGGCGGCGTATGTCGTGGTGCTGCCCCGGTAGTGACGGACCGGAGCGGTACCAGGAGGGGAGAGGAGGGGCCATCGGGTGCGACCCGGCGGCCCCTCCTCGCGTAGCGGGCCGAGGTCGCGCACCGCGCTGCGTCATGCCTCCGGCGGCACCGACACCCGCCCGTTCACGGGCCGCTCGCGCCACAGCTTCAGCGCCACGTCGACCAGCCGGACCCGGGTCAGTTCCGGTACGGCCGTCAGGTCGTGCCAGGCGGCCAGGTCGGTCGATCCGCCGATCTCGTTGCGGAGTTCGCCGCCGGTCACCCGGCCCTCGTAGACGATCCGCACCCCGTGGTGGTCGACGGGGCCGCGCAGGCCACCCTGGCGGAAGGTGCGGTGGGAGGAGTCCACGCCGAGGAGACCGGTCACCTCGATGCGGTAGCCGGTCTCCTCCTCCAGTTCCCGGACGACGGTGTCGTGCGGGTCCTCGCCGTGCTCCATGCCGCCGCCGGGCAGCACCCACTCCGGGGTGCCGTCGGGCGCGGGCGAACGGGCCAGCAGCAGTTGTCCGTCCCGGACGCACACGGCGTAGGCCGCCACCCTCAACTTCTTGCGCACACCGAGACGTTAGCGGCCAGGGTCCGGGTTGGCAGGTGAGTATTCGGGTGCGGACCAGCGCAGGGGGAGCGCGGCGGGGGTGTCGACGGTGTGCGTCACGGTGAAGCGGACCGTGCGCTCGCCGTCGGGGCGGAACTCGGTGCGGGCCTCCCCGGTGATCTGGAGGGTGCGGCCCGTCGTCCAGTCGAGGAACAGCAGTCCGGCGCGCGGATCCGCGGTGAGGTTGCCGAGGCTGAGGAACATGGCGTTGCCGGGGTAGTCCCGCCAGGCCAGTTCGCCCGGTGAGACGACCCGTACGAAGCCGGGGTTGCCGCCGCGGTGACTGGCGTCGGCGCCGCCCTCGCGGACGCTGGCGAGGAAGAAGGTGT
This sequence comes from Streptomyces sp. NPDC058335, assembly GCF_042723915.1. Lineage (NCBI taxonomy): Bacteria > Bacillati > Actinomycetota > Actinomycetes > Kitasatosporales > Streptomycetaceae > Streptomyces > Streptomyces sp. NPDC058335. Next base: position 19,755 of record NZ_JBHXHX010000007.1, read on the forward strand.
CTGCGGCGGCGACGAACCCGTCCTGGTCCGGGGTGAGTTCGGTGCCGCGCCGGGGCGCACCGGGAAGACGGCCGGACACCGTGTCGTAGGTCTCCCGCCTCTGGAGGTACTTGGGGCAGTTGGCGAACACCTGGTCGGCCTCGACGGCGAAGCCGCGCGGGGTGGGCCGCAACCGCCCGTTGAGGCGCATACGGCGGCGGGTGCGCGGGTCCAGGGCGATCGTGCCGACGGGGGTGTGCGGGGTGGTGAGGGCCGTGGCGAGCGGGTCGGCCGGGGCCGCCCCTCCCGTGACGGAGATCTGCCGGGGCCCGGTGGCCCGCACGAAGCCGGGCGTACCCGTGATCACCGAGGCCCACACGGCGCCGCTCGCGGGGTCGGCGGCGGCCAGGACGAGTTGCGGCTGGAGTTCCAGGAAGGCGGCGGCGACGGACCGGATGCCCTCGCCGACGGACCGGCCGACGTGGTCGGCGAGGTCACGCACCCCGAGCCGGTCCTGGAGGGTGCGCGAGCCTGCGTGGTAGAGGTCCATGACCTGATCCGTGCCTAGAAGAAGCCGCAGGTCGGAGCGGACGCGTCGCCGGGCGCCGGGGCTCCGTCCAGCCCGTCGGACACCGAGATCTCCAGCCGGGTGCCGTCGGGGTCGTGGAAGAAGATGCCGCCGGAGGCCGCGCCCTCGTGGTGGGCGACGACACCCTCGTGGGCGAAGTCGGCGCCGTGGGCCCGCAGGGCCGCCTCGTACTCCCGGACCCGCTCGACCGAGTCGGCCTCGAAGGCGAGGTGGTGCAGTCCGGCGCGGGCTCCGTCGTACGGCCCCTGCGCCTGCTGCCAGAGGGTGAGGACGAACCGGTCGCCGTCACCGAGGAAGGCGTACCGCCGGCCCTCCTCCTTGCCCTCTCCGACGAGGGCGAAGCCCAGGACGTCCCGGTAGAAGGCGAGGGAGCGGTCGAGGTCGGTGACGTTCAGGCCGATGTGGCCGGTGCGCAGGGTCATGACGGGTGTCCCCTTCGACGGAAACAGCTCAACAGTTCTAACCTTTGTTCATCACGTTAGAGGTTAGAAGAGGTCGCGTCAACCGGTCACGTACTCTTCGGTGGTTAGTGCGGAAGGAGTTCCGATGCCCACCACCACCCCCGACCCGCGCCCCCTCACCGGCGAGCCCCTCGCGCTCGACCTGCTCAACACGCGCTGGATGCGGGAGGGGTCCCTCCAGGACCTGCTGACCGACACGGCCGGGCTCGCGGTGTGGCTCGCCGCGAACGGACTGGACGGGCGGTTCACCGCGGACGCGGCCACCCTGCGGCACGTCCTGCGGGCGCGCGACGCGCTCAAGGCGGCCGTGGACGGGCCCACCGCGGCCGGCGGGGCCACGGGCGACGCGGCGACGCGCGAGGCGGCCACCGCCGAAGTGGACGCCGTGCTGGAGCACGGGCGCATCCGGCCCACCCTCACCGCCGAAGGCCCCGGCGAACGAGCAGAGTTCGCGGACGAGTCCTGGGGGCCGGCCTGGCTGGCCGCCCGCGACTACCTGGCACTCCTCGCCACCGCGCCCGACCGGATCCGCGGCTGCGCGCACGAGGCATGCGTCCTGCACTTCTTCGACACCTCGCGCAACGGCACCCGCCGCTGGTGTTCGATGGCCGGCTGCGGCAACCGCGCGAAGGCGTCCCGCCACTACGCCCGCACGAAGGACGCCTGACCGGCCCGCACGAAGACGCGGACACCGGGCCCCCGTCACACGGACGGGCCACAACCCTTGCACGGGTGACTCGTAGAGGGTTTTCCCCATACATCCATATCGATTCGGTCAACTATCCCCAAAAGACTGTCCCTTGGACAAGGCTGTGCGATCGTCCGGGACCGCGTTCCGGACGTTCGCGATCAGGCAGGAACGGCCCGGTCGCGCGACGCTCGTTCCTTTACCTACAAGGGATGCCGATGACCCACACCCCCCAGCGCGAACCGATACCCGGCGCAAGACGCGTGGTCCGGATAGCCGTGGCCGCCGGTCTGGTGGCAGCGCTGTCCGCGGCCGGGCCGATACCCCTGGCCTTCTCCGCCGACCAGGCCCCGGCCGCCGCCGACCCCGGCGTGAAGTCCGCAGCCGAGAAGCTCGGATCCGACGACGCCGACCTCCTCGCCGAGGCCAAGGCCGCCGGCGACAAGAACGTGACGCTGATGGTCGCCACGGCACCCGGTCAGACCGAGCAGGTCGCCGGAGAGCTGGACGCGGTCAAGGGCGGTTCCGTGGGCCTGGCCTACGACAAGCTCGGCTACGTCCGCGCCACCGTCCCGACCGGCAAGGCGGACTCGGCCATCGCCGCCGCCACGAAGCTGTCCTCGGTGCGCGCGATCGACCTGCGCCAGGAGATCGTCCTCGACGACCCGACGCCGACCGCGGACGCCGCCAAGAGCGCGGGCGGCACCTCGAGCGCGAAGACCTACCCCGCGCCGAACAGGAAGACGCCCGCCGAGAACCCGTACAACCCGTCCTTCGAGACGGGCGCCGTCGACTTCGTGGACGACCACCCGAAGGCGGACGGCCGCGGCATCACCATCGGTGTGCTGGACTCCGGCGTGGACCTCGCGCACCCCGCGCTGCAGAAGACCACCACGGGTGAGCGCAAGATCGTCGACTGGGTCACCGCCACCGACCCGATCCTGGACGGCGACGCGAGCTGGCGCGCCATGGTGAACTCGGTCTCCGGGCCCACCTTCACCTACGGCGGCCGCACCTGGACCGCACCGGCGGGCACCCACTCGATCAACCTGTTCCGCGAGTCGGCCACCGCGGGCGGCGACGCCCAGGGCGACGTCAACCGCGACGGCGACACCACCGACTCCTGGGGCGTGCTGTACGACGCCGCCGCGGGCACGGTCACCGTCGATGTGAACGCCAACGGCGACTTCACCGACGACACCGCCATGAAGCCGTACAAGGACGGCTACCAGATCGGGTACTTCGGCACCGACGACCCGTCGACCGACGTCGCCGAGCGGCAGCCGTTCGTCGTCGAGGTCCGCAAGGACGTCCCGATGGACCCGTACGGCGGCGACTGGGTCGGCAAGAAGGCCGACTTCGCCAACATCGGTCTCATCGCCAGCGAGCACGGCACCCACGTCGCCGGCATCACCGCCGCGAACGGCCTGTTCGGCGGCGAGATGGACGGCGCGGCCCCCGGCGCGAAGATCGTCTCCTCGCGTGCCTGCGTCTTCGGCCCCGGCTGCACCAACGTCGCGCTCACCGAGGGCATGATCGACCTCGTCGTCAACCGCGGTGTCGACATCGTCAACATGTCGATCGGCGGCCTCCCGGCGCTGAACGACGGCAACAACGCGCGCGCCGAGATGTACACGCGCCTCATCGACACCTACGGCGTCCAGCTGGTGATCTCCGCGGGCAACGAGGGCCCCGGCGCCAACACCGTCGGCGACCCCGGCCTGGCCGACAAGGTCATCTCGGTCGGCGCGGCCATCTCCAAGGAGACCTGGGCCGCCAACTACGGCTCGCAGGTGACGAAGAAGTACGCGCTGCTGCCCTTCTCCTCGCGCGGCCCGCGTGAGGACGGCGGCTTCACCCCGACCCTGGTCGCCCCCGGCGCCGCGATCAACACCATCCAGACCTGGCTGCCGGGCGCCCCGGTCGCCGAGTCCGGCTACACCCTGCCGGCCGGCTACGGGATGCTCCAGGGCACGTCGATGTCGTCCCCGCAGGCCGCGGGCGCCTCGGCGCTGCTGCTGAGCGCCGCCAAGCAGAAGCGCATCGAGCTGACGCCGGCCGACCTGCGCACGGCGCTCACCTCGACCGCCGACCACATCAAGGGCCTCCAGGCCTACGAAGAGGGCGCGGGCGCCATCAACATCGTGGACGCCTGGGAGGCCATCGAGGACGGCGCCACCGCCCACGAGTACACGGTCAAGGCCCCGGTCGACACCGCGCTCGACGCCGCGCTGAAGACGCCGGGCTTCGGCACCGGCATCTACGACCGCGAGGGCGGTCTGAAGGCCGGTCAGAAGAAGACGTACGACGTCACCATCACCCGTACGACCGGTGCCGACAAGGCGATCCGGCACGAGCTGCACCTCGAGAACAACGCGGCCGGCGCCTTCCGGATCGTCGGCTCGGACGAGGTGAAGCTGCCGCTGAACAAGCCGGTGACCGTCAGGATCCAGGCCGCTCCGAAGTCCGCGGGCATCAAGAGCGCGATCCTCGAGGTCGACGACCCGAAGACCGAGGGCACCGACAAGCTGGTCCTGAACACGGTCGTCGTGTCGACGCCGGTGGCGCACACGTTCTCCGCCAAGAGCACCGTGCAGCGCAACAGCTCGCAGCACTACTTCGTGACCGTGCCCGAGGGCGCGTCGTCGCTGGAGGTCGCGATCGGCGGGCTCAAGGACAAGAGCCAGACCCGGTTCATCTCGATCCACCCGTACGGTGTCGCCGTCGAGGACAGCGCCACCATCTACTGCTACAACAACTACCTCGACGGCAACGGCTGCCGGCCCGACGCGCGGTCGTACACCGACCCGCAGCCCGGCGTCTGGGAGATCGAGGTCGAGTCGCGCCGCACGTCGCCGCTGCTCGACAACCCGTACAAGCTGGACGTCACCGTGTTCGGCGCGGCCTTCGACCCGGCGACCGTGACCGTGCCCGAGGCGAAGGTCGGCACCCCGGCCCCCGTCTCCTGGAAGGTGACGAACAACTTCGCCGCCGTCGACGGCAAGCTGGTGGGCGGCCCGCTCGGCTCCTCCAAGCAGGCCCGTCCGACCATCGCGGACCACGAGAACCAGACGACCACGGTCGAGGTGCCCGCGGGCGCCAAGTCCCTGGACGTCTCCATCGGCGGTGTCTCCGACGCCTCCGCCGACCTCGACCTGACCGTGTACGACGCGGCCGGCAACCAGGTCGCGCAGCAGGCCGACGGTGACTCCAACGAGGCCGTGTCCATCCCGTCGCCCGCCGCCGGGACGTACACCATCGAGGTCGCGGGTTACTCGGTGCCGGCCGGCACGACCGCGTACGACTACCTGGACGTGTTCTTCTCGTCCTCGCTCGGCACGGTCGGCGTCGACGAGACGACGCCGGTGAAGCTGGCCACGGGGGCCTCGACGGCGGTCTCCGCGACCGTCACCGCCGCGGCCCCCGCGCCGGAGGGCCGGTCCTTCTTCGGCCAGGTCCAGCTGGTGAACGCGCGCGGCACCGTCGCGGGCCTCGGCAGCGTGTCCATCGAGAAGGTCCTGCCGTAGCACCGAGGTGAGCATCAAGGGGGCGGGCGTCCGGTCGGGCGCCCGCCCCTCGCTCATTCGCAGACCGTGCCGCTCGCCTCGGGCAGCGCGCGCGCCAGCGCCGAGCGCTCGGCGGCGATGTCGGCCTCGCCGACCGCCCAGACGTCGGGGACCTCGGACCCCCGTACGAAGCCGACCAGGACGTGGTCGCCCTCCGCGACAAGCGGGTCCATGTCCCGCTCCATCACGAACTCGACCTCGTCCTCCGCCGACGCCTCCGGCTTGTGGAAGCGGGTCACGTGCAGGGTGACGCGCTCGCGGGAGGTGCCGCGCACCGGGGCGACGTCCGTGACGTCCCCCTCGACCACCAGCCGGGCGCAGGCCAGATAGCCGGGATCACCGAGAGGGCTGTCCGGGGCGCCGGACGCGGCGGACTTCTCGTCGGTGACCGCCTTGTCGGCACCGCTGGACGAGCCGATGTCGCTCGCGTCCCCGCTCACCTGGCCGAGCAGCCATCCGCTCCCGACGACCAGCGCGCCGGCGGCGGCCACCCCGGCCGTCTTCAGGACCAGCGGGAACAGACGCCGCCGCGACGGCCGCAGCGGAACGACCACCGGTCGCCGCACGGCTGCCTCCGGCGGCCGGGTCAGGGCGTCGGCGAGGACGCCCAACTGCTCGCGCAGGAGGTCCACGTCGGCCGTCGCGGCCCGGTGCCCGGCCAGGAAGGCCGGGTCACTGCGGGCCTCCACGGACAACGGCGCACCCAGGAGGGCGGCCATCAACGGGTCCATGCCACCGTCACTGCCGTCGCTCCCGTCACTGCGGTCGCTTTCACCGCCGCCATGGCCGCCATGCCCGCCATGCCCGCCGTGACGGTCATCGCCGTCCCGGCTGTCGTGGCCGTCGTCGTGCTCGCGACTCTCGTTGCCGTCGCGGACCTCCCGGCCGCCGCGGGCGACGTAGCCGTCGAGGGCCTCGCGACCGTCCCGACTTTCGTACCCACCGCGGGCATCACGACCCTCGTAGCCGTCGCAGGCCTCCCGGCCGTCCCCGCCGCCGCGGGCATCGCCACCGACCCGGCCGTCGTGTCCGTCACCGGCCTCCTGACCCACGTTGCCGTCGCGGACCTCCCGGCCGCCGCGGGCGACGTAGCCGTCGAGGGCCTCGCGACCGTCCCGGCTTTGGTAGCCACCGCGGGCATCACGACCCTCGTAGCCGTCGCAGGCCTCCCGGCCGTCCCGGCCGCCGCGGGCATCGGCACCGACCGGGCCGTCGTGTCCGTCACCGGCCTCCTGACCCTCGTTGCCGTCGCGGACCTCCCGGCCGTCGCGGGCCTCCCCCGCCTCGCCGGCCTCGCGCGCATCCCGGCCATCGCCAGCTCCGCCGGCCTCTCGAGCCTCGCCGCCGTCGCGGGCATTCCAGCCGTCGCGGTCGTTCCAGCCGTCGCAGGCCTCTCCGCCATCCCCGGCCCCGCGCGCCTCCCGTGCCTCCCGCGCCTCGCGGGCCTCCCTGGCCTCCCCCGCCTCGCGTGCCTCCCCGGCCTCGCGGCCATCGTCAGTCCCGTCGGCATCCCGGCCGCCGTAGCCGCCGCGGGCCTCCGGGCCCTCGCGGCCATCCCGGCCATCCCGGCCATCCCGGCCATCCCGGCCATCCCGGCCATCCCGGCCATCGTCATAGCTCTCGTGTTCGTGTTCGGCGGTCATGTCACACCACCTCGTCCTCGTGCAGGCGGGTGCGCAGGGCGCGGACCGCCGTGTGCAGGCGGCTCTTGACCGTGCCCTCGGGAACGCCCAGTTCCTCGGCTATCGAGCGCACCGGGAGGTCGGCGTAGAAGCGCAGGACGACCACCTGGCGCTGGGCGTCGGGCAGGTCGTCGAGGCCCTGGGCGACGGCGAGGGAGAGCACGCTGGTGTCCTCGCCGGAGGGGTGCTCGTGCTGGCGCAGGGAGGCCAGCCGTTCGCCGAGGCGTTCCTGGCGGCGCTTGGCGCGGTGCCAGTCCATGGCGAGGTTGGAGGCGACGACGGCCGCCCACGCCGAGACGTCCCGCGGCGCCTCGTCCCCCTTGGCGGCACGTTCCAGCAGCCGCAGGCGGACCTGCTGCACCCCGTCCGGCAGGTCCGCCTGCGGTACCCCGCCGAGCGCGAGCACCGCCCGCACCCGGCGTTCCTGCGCCGCGTCCAGGGGATCACCGTGCGCGGTGTCCTCCCCCGGTCCGCGGCGGGCCTTTCTGCGCAGCACAGACACCCGTCCCCTCCCCGCGTCACCTCTACGACGCCGTAGCCCGCGGAAACGTTCGGCTCGGCGCCGGGAAATCGTTCGGAGGCGTACGTCACACCGCCGCGCCCGGCAGCACAGCTTGCGGCAGCAAGCCCTCGCCGGGCGAATTCCTCCAGCTCAGCGCGGGTGTGGACGGAGTTCCGGAATATCGTGGAGGCCCGGGGTGTCCCAGCCCTCGGGCATGCCGGCCAAAGGATTGGACAGGCGGGGCCATGTCGGCCGCATCATGGAAACGCCTGGGCCAGGCAATACGCACGTGGAAGCACAGACAGAGGGAGTCGCCGTGAGGGTCGGAATCGTCGGAGCCACCGGTCAGGTCGGCACGGTCATGCGCAGGATCCTCAAGGAGCGAAACTTTCCGGTCACCGAGCTGCGCCTGTTCGCCTCGGCCCGTTCGGCGGGGACCGAGCTGGACGGCGTGACGGTCGAGGACGCGTCGACCGCCGACTACACCGGCCTCGACATCGTGCTGTTCTCCGCCGGTGGCGCGACCTCGAAGGCGCTGGCCGAGAAGGTCGCCTCGCAGGGCGCGGTCGTGATCGACAACTCCTCCGCCTGGCGCCGGGACCCCGAGGTGCCGCTGGTCGTCTCCGAGGTGAACCCGCACGCGATCGCGAACCGCCCCAAGGGCATCATCGCCAACCCGAACTGCACCACGATGGCCGCGATGCCGGTCCTCGCGCCGCTGCACGCGGAGGCGGGCCTCGAAGCCCTCGTGGTCGCCACCTACCAGGCGGTGTCCGGCTCCGGTCTCTCGGGCGTCGCGGAGCTGCACGGCCAGGCGCAGAAGGTCGTCGCCGAGGCCGACAGGCTCACCCATGACGGCGAGGCCGTCGACTTCCCGCAGCCGCAGGTCTACAAGCGGCCCATCGCCTTCAACGTCATCCCGCTGGCCGGTTCGATCGTCGACGACGGCCTGAACGAGACGGACGAGGAGCAGAAGCTCCGCAACGAGTCCCGCAAGATCCTGGAGATCCCCGCGCTGAAGGTCTCCGGCACCTGTGTGCGCGTCCCGGTGTTCTCGGGCCACTCCCTCCAGGTCAACGCCCGTTTCGCCCGCCCGATCAGCGCCGAGCGCGCCACCGAGCTGCTCGCGGACGCCGACGGCGTGGTCCTCACCGACATCCCGACCCCGCTCCAGGCGGCCGGCAAGGACGCGTCGTACGTGGGCCGCATCCGCCAGGACGAGACCGTGGACAACGGCCTCGCCCTGTTCGTCTCCAACGACAACCTGCGCAAGGGCGCGGCCCTGAACGCGGTGCAGATCGCGGAGCTGGTGGCGAAGGAGCTGAAGGGCTAGTCAGCCCCTGGTGACCTCGTAGAGGTAGCAGCCGTACTCGACGGCCCGGACGTGGACGAATGCCACGGCCGGGTCGTCGAACGCTTCCCGGAAGGCCCGCGTGAACGCCTCCGGCGAGGGGTCCTCGACGAGCCGGCCGCCCAGGATGCGGCCCTCGGCGGAGTAGCGGCGGACCGTGCGGTGCGCGTTCGCGAAGGGCAGGGTCCCGCCGTCCGGGCCCGGGTCCGGGCACGGGTCGGCGTGGACGAAGACGGGGCCCTGTTCGTCGTAGGCCCCGGGGTCGGTGCGCGTCGTGGCGGCCCAGCGGCGCAGGGGGGCGTACGAGACGAGGGCGATCCGCTCTCCGGGCGTGCTGCGGCGCAGGCAGCAGCGCAGCGGGGCGCGGCCCTCCTCGTCGGTGAACGGCGTCGTGGGGCGTCCGGCGTCGTCGGTGACGCGGAGTTCCGCCAGGGCGCCGGGGGCGATGGGACGGGCGGTGTACGGCGGGGTCGCGGTGGTGGTCGTCATGCGTTCCAGGTTCACGCGTCGCGGGCCGTCCCACCGGCGGGTTCCGGACATCGCGCACATCTCACCGTCCCGGTCTGCCGGGGTCGTGATCCGGCGTACGGTCGTCTCGATCTCAACTTTCTGGAGGTGAGCGTGGCCTCGACCGACGCAGGGTCCCGCCCCGGCGGTGAGGTGACCGTGGAGGGCCTCATCGACGGCATCGGACGCGGGGCGGCGGAGTTGACGCCCGGCGAGCCCGCCGCGCTGTACGCCGGGGTGGCCGAGCTGACGGCCTCCGTGGACCGGCTGCGGCGGGTGGCCCGGACGGCACGGGACGCGGCGGCGGACGACAACCAGGGGTACGGCGAGCCGGACGCCGGACCGCCCGAACTCGCCCTGCCGGAAGCCGCTTTCGCCGCGCTCACCGAGACGCACCGCCGTGCGGTCCTGGTCCACTGCTACCGCATGACCGGCTCCTTCGACGACGCCCTGGATCTCGTCCGGGAGACCTTCCTGCGGGCCTGGCGGGCCCGGGACACCTTCCGGGCCGGGGCGAGCGTGCGGACCTGGCTGTACCGGATCGCCACCAACGCCTGCCTCGATCTGCTGCGCCGCACCGCGCGCCGCCCCCACGACTACGCGCCGCTGCCCGGCACGGACCGCCGCGCCGGTGAACCGCCCGCGCGCGTCACCTGGCTCCAGCCCTACCCGGACGACGAGTTGCCGGAGGCGGCCGGGGACACCGTCGGGCCGTACGGCACGCTGGAGTTGCCGCTCCTCGTGGCGTTGCAGCATCTTCCGCCCCGGCAGCGGGCCGCGCTGATCCTGCGGGACGTGCTGGGGCTGAGCCTCGCCGAGACCGCCGAGACGCTCGACCTGACGCCGGTCTCGGTCGACGATGCCCTGCGGCGGGCCCGGCCCGCCCTGCGCGACCTGCTGCCGGGCGGGCGTACACAGGGGCCGGCCGAGGGCGAAGCGGCGCTGCTCGCCCGGTACACGGCCGCCGTCGAGGCCCTCGACCTGGCCGCGCTGGGCGGGCTGCTCGCCGACGACGTGCTGCTCACCGCGCCGCCGAACCCTTACTGGTGCCGGGGCCGGGACGCCGTCCTGGCCTTCCTGCGGCCGAGCCGGGACCCGGCCTCCACCGCCTTCCCGGGCCACTGGCGGCACCTGCCCGCCCGCGCCAACGGGCAGCCCGCGGCCGGGGGTTACCTCCGCCGGCCCGGCACGAACGTGTACCGCGCCCAGGCGCTCGACGTGCTGCGGGTCGAGGACGGCGGGATCGTGGAGATCACGTCCTTCGAGCCGCATCTCTTCCCGGCCTTCGGCCTGCCCCTGCGGCTGTGAACGCTCCCCCGGCACGGCGAAGGGCGCCCGGCCGGACACCGGGCGCCCCTCACCACCGTACGACCCGTACGGACGACTGCCGCTAGCGCGCGTCCGCCGCCTGGGCCTTCAGGGCGCGCTCCACGCCCGAACGGGCCTCGGAGACGAGGCGGCGCAGGGCCGCGTTCGGCTCGGCCGAGGTCAGCCAGGCGTCCGTCTTGCGCAGGGTCTCCTCGGAGACCTGGACGGCCGGGTAGAGGCCGATCGCGATCTGCTGGGCGATCTCGTGCGAACGGGAGTCCCAGACGTCCTTGACGACGTCGAAGTACTTGTCCGTGTACGGCGCCAGCAGCTCACGCTGGTCCGTCTGCACGAAACCGCCGATGACGGCCTCCTGGACGGCGTTGGGCAGCTTGTCGGACTCGACGACCGACGCCCACGCCTCCGCCTTGGCCTCCGCCGTCGGACGGGCGGCACGGGCCGTCGCCGCGTGCCGCTCGCCGGCCGCGGTCTTGTCGCGCTGGTACTCGCCGCCGATCTCCGCCTCGTCGAACCGGCCGACCGCCGCGAGGCGCTGCACGAACGCCCAGCGCAGCTCCGTGTCGACGGCGAGGCCCTCGATCGTCTGCGTGCCCTCCAGCAGCGCCTCCAGCAGGTCCAGCTGCTCCGGCGTACGGGCCGTGGACGCGAACGCCCGTGCCCACGCCAGCTGGTGGTCGCTGCCCGCCTCGGCGGTCCGCAGGTGCGCCAGCGTGGCGTCGGTCCAGCGGGTCAGCAGCGCCTCGCGGGCGGCCGGGTCGGCGTACAGGTCGATCGCGAGCTTGACCTGGCGGTGCAGGGACTGCACGACACCGATGTCGGACTCCTTGCCGATGCCGGACAGCACCAGGGACAGGTAGTCACGGGTGGGCAGTTCGGCGTCGCGGGTCATGTCCCAGGCGGACGCCCAGCACAGGGCGCGCGGCAGGGACGCCTCGAAGTCGCCGAGGTGCTCGGTGACGAAGGCGAGGGACTGCTCGTCGAGGCGGACCTTGGCGTACGACAGGTCGTCGTCGTTGAGCAGCACGACGTCCGGCCGCCGCTTGCCGACCAGCTGCGGTACGGCCGTCAGCTCGCCGTCCACGTCCAGCTCGACGCGCTCCCCGCGCACCAGCTTGCCGCTCGCCTCGTCCAGGTCGTACAGGCCGACGGCGATGCGGTGCGGCCGCAGCGTCGGCTCGCCCTTGGCTCCGGCGGGCAGCGCGGGGGCCTCCTGGCGGATCGCGAAGGAGGTCACGACGCCGTCCGCGCCGGTCTCGATCTCGGGGCGCAGGATGTTGATGCCGGCGGTCTGGAGCCACTTCTCCGACCAGACGCCCAGGTCGCGGCCGGAGGTCTCCTCCAGCGCGCCCAGCAGGTCGGACAGGCGGGTGTTGCCGAACGCGTGCCGCTTGAAGTAGGCCTGCACGCCCGCGAAGAACGCGTCCATGCCGACGTACGCCACGAGCTGCTTCAGGACGCTGGCGCCCTTGGCGTAGGTGATGCCGTCGAAGTTGACCAGGACGTCGTCCAGGTCACGGATCTCGGCCATGATCGGGTGGGTCGACGGCAGCTGGTCCTGCCGGTACGCCCAGGTCTTCATGGAGTTGGCGAACGTCGTCCAGGAGTGCGGCCACCGGCTGTCCGGGGAGTACGCCTGGCAGGCGATGGAGGTGTAGGTGGCGAACGACTCGTTCAACCACAGGTCGTTCCACCACTCCATGGTGACGAGGTCGCCGAACCACATGTGGGCCAGCTCGTGCAGGATCGTCTCGGCCCGCACCTCGTACGCCGCGTCGGTCACCTTGGACCGGAAGACGTACTGGTCGCGGATGGTGACCGCGCCCGCGTTCTCCATCGCGCCCGCGTTGAACTCCGGCACGAACAGCTGGTCGTACTTCTTGAACGGGTACGCGTAGTCGAACTTCTCCTGGAACCAGTCGAAGCCCTGCCGCGTGACCTCGAAGATCGCGTCGGAGTCGAGGAACTCGGCGAGCGAGGGCCGGCAGTAGATGCCGAGCGGCACGCTCTGCCCGTCCTTCTCGTACACGCTGTGCACGGAGTGGTACGGGCCGACGATCAGCGCGGTGATGTAGGTGGAGATCCGCGGGGTCGGCTCGAACACCCAGACGTCGTCCTTGGGCTCCGGCGTCGGCGAGTTGGAGATGACCGTCCAGCCGCTCGGCGCCTTCACCGTGAACTGGAAGGTCCCCTTGAGGTCCGGCTGCTCGAACGAGGCGAAGACGCGGCGGGCGTCCGGCACCTCGAACTGCGTGTACAGGTAGGCCTGCTCGTCGACCGGGTCGACGAACCGGTGCAGCCCCTCGCCGGTGTTGGTGTAGGCGCAGTCGGCGACGACGCGCAGGACGTTACGGCCCTCCAGCAGGCCGGACAGGGCGATCCGGGAGTCGGCGAACACCTCGTCCGGGTCGAGGGCGTCGCCGTTGAGCGTCACCTCGTGGACGGTCGGCGCCACCAGGTCGATGAAGGACTCGGCGCCCTTCTCCGCGACGTCGAAGCGCACCGTGGTCACGGACCGGTAGGTCCCGCCCTCTTGCGCACCGGACAGGTCGAGATCGATCTCGTACGAGTCAACGGTGAGCAGCTTCGCCCGCTGCTGCGCCTCTTCGCGAGTCAGGTTTGTGCCAGGCACGCGGTCATCTCCTCGTTATGTGTCGGTTGCGTCATCCTTCCACGGCGGCACCGCGTCGGGCGACGACCTTCTCCGGCGCCTCCCGGCGGCCGTCCACGGTCGCGGTGACCTCGGTACGGCGCGGGGCGAGCTGTCCGGCCACCGTCGCGCCGAACGCCAGCGCCATCCCGGCAAGTTGCAGGGCGCTCAGTGCCTCGCCGAGGGCCGCCCAGCCGACCACGGCGGCGGTCAGCGGGGAGAGCGGCGCGAGGAAGGTGACCTGGGTGGCGCTGAGCCGGCCGATCCCGCGGAACCAGAGCCAGTACGCGACCGCGGTGCCCGCCAGGGCCAGGTAGAGGTAGCCGCCGACGGCCGCGCCGTCCAGGGCGGGCGGGGCGCCCTCGACCAGGAAGGCGAGGGGCGCGATGAGCAGGCCGCCGATGGTCAGCTGCCACCCGGCGAGCGCCAGCGGGCCGACTCCGGCGGGGGTGCCCCACTTCTTGGCCAGGACGAGACCGGCCGACATCGAGGCCGTGGAGGCGACCGCCGCCAGCAGCCCGACCGCGTCCAGTCCCCCGGTCGCCTTCAGCACGACCAGGCTGACGCCGAACACGGCCACCACCCCGGTCAGCAGGGTGCGGGCGGCGGGCCGCTGACCGAGCAGCAGCGCCGAGAGCCCGACGACGAACAGCGGTCCGGCCGAGCTGACGACGGCCGCCATGCCGCCGGGCATCCGGTACGCGGCGAGGAACAGGAGGGGGAAGAAGGCGCCGATGTTGAGGGCGCCGAGCACCGTCGCCTTCCCCCACCAGGCGCCGCGGGGCAGCACCCGCACGAGGGCGAGCAGCAGCAGGCCGGCCGGCAGTGCGCGCATGAGGGCGGTGAACAGTGGGCGGTCGGCCGGGAGGAACTCGGTGGTGACGGCGTAGGTGGTGCCCCAGGAGAGGGGGGCGAGGGCGGTGAGCAGAACGGTTGCGGCCCGGTTCATGACCGGCACCCCTCTCGGGCGGGGAAGATTACTTGTAAGTGATTAGCTTAGCCCTAAGCAACTTGCCGTCAAGCTACTTTCTTGCGGGCGACCGGAAGCGGGCGGATACTCCCCGCATGAGTGCACAGCACAAGGACCCCGTCGACGCGATCGTCGAGCAGTGGGCGGCCGAACGGCCCGACCTCGACACCACCGCCATGGAGGTCTTCGGCCGCGTCTCCCGGCTCGCCCGCGCGATGGGCGACCGCATGGAGAAGGCCTACGCGGGCCTCGGCATCTCGCGCGGCGAGTTCGACGTGCTGGCCACGCTGCGCCGCTCCGGCGAGCCGTACGCCCTCTCGCCCCGGCAGTTGTCGGCGACGCTGATGCTCACCACCGGCGGCATGACCGGCCGCCTCGACAAACTGGAACGGGCCGGGCTCCTGCGCCGCTCCCCCGACCCGCACGACCGCCGGGGCCTCCGGGTGACCCTCACCGAGCAGGGCCTGGCCGTGGTCGAGGAGGCGGTCGGCGCGGGTCTCGCCGTCCAGACGGAGGCCCTGACCGCGGCCCTGGACCCCGAACGGGCCGGCCAGCTGGCCGGCCTGCTACGAGAGTTGCTGCTCGCGACGGAGCAGTAGGCGCCGGAGGTCACCGACGGCGGGCATCGACGGCCGGCACCGACAGCCGGTGGCTCGGCCGACGTGCGCGGCGAGCGCCGCCTCGATCGCCGCGGGCCCGGCGCCGTCCGCCGCCCAGGGCGACGTACCGGCCTGGCGTTCGTCGCCGTGGAAGCGCGACGTCCAGCGGGCGTCGTGCATCCCGACGTCGCGGCCGAGGGCCGGCCGGGTGACTGCTCGACCTCGTCGAGACCGAGGGGCTCGCTGTCGGCCGAAGTGCGCGAGGGCGACCGTGGGTGCGGCGAGGGGCGGCCGGCTCCCGCCTCAGGGGCCGTACGACGCGCGAGGGCGCCGTCTCCGACGTCGTGCGGCGGTGTGCGCGTACGACGGTCGGGGACGGCGCCCTCGGAAGGTGTGCCGAGCGGGAAGGGTCAGCCGGTCTTGGCGGCCTCGCCCTTCACCGTGATGTTGGAGCTGGTGGTGTCGCCGCGGTCCTTCGAGCGGTCCAGCACCCACACCAGGCCGGCGATGCCCACGAACAGGGCGATGGGCGCCACCACATAGAGGCCCAGCGTCTCGACGACGCTGAGGCCCTGACCGGGGTCGTCGCCGTCGTCGCGGGTCAGCGCGAGCGCGGGGGACGACATGAGCAGCATCATCAGCGTCGTACCGGCAGCCAGGGCGCCGGCGCGCAGGGCGTTCTTCGTGTCCACGGTGCCAAGTTAGCGAACCGTCTTCGGGCGCGCGCGTCCGGGGTGCCGTACGAGGCACCGACGTCCCCGGCCCCCCGTCACTCCCCCTGCCGCAGCACCTCCATCAGCGCGTGCAGTCTCGGGGACGCCGCCAGTTCCTCCAGCGTCACCGGCCGGCCCTCGGCGTCCGCGATCGGCAGGCGCCAGTTCGGGTACTGGTCCCAGGTGCCGGGGAGGTTCTGCGGGCGTCGGTCGCCGACGGTGTCCGGGAGCCAGACGCCGATCATGCGGGCCGGGGTGCGCAGCAGGAACCGGTGGACGGCCTGGATCTCGGCCTCCTCCGAGGAGGTGTCGGCGCCCCCGCCGGCGCCTTGGAGGAGGTCGAGCCGGGAGAGGAGGTCGAGCCACTCGCCGGTGTCGGCGGCGGCCTCCGCGCGTTCCTCCTCCAGCGGGCGGTTCAGCAGCTCCAGCCGGTCGCGGAGTTCGACGTGTTCACCGGTGAGGCGGGCGGCGGTGGAGGGCAGGTCGTGGGTGGTGGCGGTGGCGAGGCAGTCGGCACGCCATCGGTCGGGGGCCAGCGGGCGGCCGTCGCCGTCCCAGTCACGCTCGAACCACAGGACGGAGGTGCCGAGCACCCCGCGTTCGCGCAGGGCCTCGCGCACTCCGGGCTCCACGGTGCCGAGGTCCTCGCCGATCACCACCGCGCCGGCCCGGGAGGCCTCCAGGACCAGGAGGGCCAGCATGGCCTCGGCGTCGTAGCGGACGTAGGTGCCCTCGGTCGGCGGTTGGCCCTGGGGGACCCACCAGAGCCGGAACAGGCCCATCACGTGGTCGATGCGCAGGGCGCCGGCGTAGCGGAAGAGGGCGCGCAGGAGGCGGCGGTACGGGTCGTAGCCGGACTCGGCGAGGCGGTCGGGGCGCCACGGGGGCAGGCCCCAGTCCTGGCCGCGGGCGTTGAAGGCGTCCGGGGGCGCGCCGACCGACATGCCGGTCGCGAGGTGGTCCTGCTGGGCCCAGGCGTCGGCGCCGCCGGGGTGCACGCCGACCGCGAGGTCGTGCACGATCCCGAGGGGCATGCCCGCCTCGCGCGCGGTGCGCTGGGCGGCGGTGAGCTGGGTGTCGGTGAGCCAGGCGAGCCGGGAGTGGAAGTCGACGCGGTCCATCAGCTCCAGGCGGGCGCGGGCGGTCTCGGCGGAGCGCGGGTCGCGCAGCCCCTCCGGCCACCGGTGCCAGTCGGAGCCGTGCACCTCGGCCAGCGCGCACCAGGTGGCGTGGTCCTCCAGGGACTGCCCCTCGCGGGCGAGGAAGTCGCAGTAGGCGGCGCGCCGGCCCGGCCCGAGCGGCACGGCGGCGATCAGCTCCAGCGCCTCCCGCTTCAGCTCCCACACCGCGTCCCGGTCGATCAACGCCCCCTTGTCGAGGACGGTTTCGCGCAGCCGCGCGGCCCGTTCCCGCAGCCCGCGCATCCGCTCGGGGTCGGTGACGTACGCGAACTCGGGGACGTCCTCGATCCGCAGGTGCACCGGGTCGGGGAAGCGGCGCGAGGAGGGCCGGTACGGGGAGGGGTCGGTGGGGGCGCCGGGCACGGCCGCGTGCAACGGGTTGACCTGCACGAACCCGGCGCCCAGCGCCCGTCCGGCCCAGCCGGTCAGCTCGGCCAGGTCCCCGAGGTCGCCCATGCCCCAGGAGCGGCCGGACAGCAGCGAGTAGAGCTGGACGAGGAGGCCGTACGAGCGTCCGTCGGGCGTGGGCAGCCGGGGCGGGGCCACGACCAGGTGGGCGCGGGCGGTGCGGCCGTCGGGCGCGGTCGCGGTCACTGTGTGGACGCCCGGCGGGAGTTGGTCGAGGGAGGCGCGGACCTCACCCTGCTCCGTCTCGATCAGCAGGCGGGTGCCCTCGGGGAGGGCGGCGAGGGCGTCGGGCCCGTCGCCGCCGCTCCAGCGGACCACGGTCGGCGGCAGCAGGCGCCCGGCCAGTTCGCGTTCCCGGTCGGCCAGCGCGGCACGGGTCGCCTCGGGGGTGCCCGCGTCCACGCCGAGGGCGGCCAGGGCGCGGGTGACGGCGGCGGCCGAGGCGGTGACCGTGCGGTCCGGGGAGGGCCGGAAGGAGACGGCGACGCCGTGCAGGGCGGCGAGCCGGGTGAGGTCCTCTCCGAGGGGTTCGGTCATCTACGGCCTCGTGAAGTCGGAGTCCGCGGCGGCGAGCGGCGGTTCGCTGGTGAGGGGCTCGGCGTCGGGCAGCGGGGGTTCGCTGGTCAACGGGGCCTCGGCACGGGCGCCCTCCGCGCTGCACACGTACAGGTGGGGTTCCTCGGTGTAGGCGGACGGCGCCGCCGGGCGTTTGGAACGGTCCGGGAGCAGCTGGTGTGCCGATGCGACCACGGTGGCCTCCTTGTCGGGGACGGCGCCTTCGCAGGGTGCGCGGCGGCGTCGTACGGCGCCGGGCGGCGCCTGACGGTGTCTGGCGGGTTACCGCAAAGCCCTACCCAGCGGGCGCGGCCGCAGACGTCCCCGTATCGGACAACACGCATCTCGTCACATTCCTCACCCTGACATTCTCCCCAATCAGGGGTGATTACGGCAGACCGCGCGCCGTTCGGTTTCCGGCGTGAACCGTCGGCGCCGGGCCGGCCGACAGAGAGGGTGTGAGACTGTTCCGCCCCATGAGGGGCCACGGGGAGGGCGACACGGACGCGGCGCTGCTGCGGTCCGTCGCCGACGGGGACGCCCGCGCCCTGGCCACGCTGTACGACCGGCACGCCGGCTGGCTGCACGCCCGGCTCACCCGGCGCTGCGCCGATCCCGAGGTGGTGCGGGAGGTGGTGCAGGACACGTTCGTGACCGTGTGGCGGTCGGCGGCCGGACACGGCGGCGGGGAGGCCGGCGGCTGGCTGTGGACCATCGCCGCCCGGCGGCTGGTCGACGCGCGGCGGGTCCAGGAGCGCGCCGCGCGGATCGAGACGGCGCCGATGGACACCGACCGGGTCGAGCGGGCGCCGGCGGCGGCCCTGCCGTCCGCGGAGGACCGGGTGCTGGCCGGGCTGGAGTTCGGCGACATCGGCACCGCCCTCGACCGGATCTCGCCCGAGCTGCGGGAGGTGCTGCGCGCGACCGTCGTCGACGGGCTCACCACCCGCGAGGCGGCCCGGCTGCTCGGCATCCCCGAGGGCACCGTCAAGACCCGCGCGATGCGCGCCCGCGCCGAACTGCGCGTGGCCCTCGCCCAGTTGAACCCGACCCCGGCGGGAGGCCCGGCATGACCCAGCCCCGATGGCACGCGACCGACACCCTGGCCGCCCGCTACGCCGACGGCACCCTCCCGGAGTCCGACGCCTGGTCCCTGGAGAAACACCTGGAGCACTGCACGTCCTGCGCGACCCGCGTGTCCCACGCGGTGCGGGCGGGGACCGCGGGGGCGGTGCTGCGGGAGGTCCGGGAGGCGGTGCTCCGGGAGGCTCTGTCGCAGGAGGCTTCGGGCTCGGCGTCGGCCGAGGCGAGCGGGGCCGTGCTGCCGACGACGCCCGCCCCCGCGCGCGCCCCGGCGCGGGTGCGAGAGGCCGCCCTGCCGGCGGCTCTCCCGTCCGTTCCGGGCGCGGCCCGGCAAGCCGTCCGGTCGTCGGCGGCCGGGGCACCCGCCGCGCGGAGGGGGCCCGCGAAGGCCCCGGTGCCCCGGCCGACCGTCGACCAGCCCGGCACCACCCGGCCGGACGCCCCCGCGCGGCCCACCCCCAGCGCCCCCACCCCCCGCGCCCGCCTCTGGTCCTCCCGTACCTCCGGCCGGTTCACCGTGCCCCGAGTGTCCGGAATCCCCGGAACCGGCCGTTTCCCCCGTCTCGGCCGTGTCCTGTGGGCCGCGGGTCCCGCCGTGCGCGGTGCCTGGTCCGTCGCCGTGCTGGTCGTGGCGCTGGGGGCGGTCGCGCTGGGGTACGGGGCCGGGGTGGCCGGGGCACGGCCGTTGCTCCTCGCCCTCGCGCCGGCCGTCCCGGTGCTCGGGGTGGCCCTGTCGTACGGGCCGCACGCCGACCCGGTGCACGAGATCGCCGCGGCCTCGCCCGCCGGCGGGCTGCGGCTGCTGCTGACCCGGACGGTCGCCGTCCTGCTGGTCAGCCTGCCGCTGCTGACGCTGGCCGGACTGCTGCTGCCGGGCTCGGGGGCGCCGGGCGCGGCGGCCTGGCTGCTGCCGGGCCTCGCGCTGACGCTGGCCTCGCTGGCCCTCGCCGGGTACGTCGGCCCCCGGGCCGGCGCGGCGGTGACCGGCGGGGGCTGGCTGTGCGCGGTGCTCGCCCCGGCCCTGGTCTCGCCGTCCGGCGCCCCACTGGCCCGGCTGGCCGAGCAGCTCTCCGCCGTCCTCGCCGGGCCCCTCGCCCAGGGCGCCTGGGCGGCCGCGGCCGTCCTGTGCGCCGCCGCGCTGGGCGCCCGCCGTTCCGTGTACGACCGGTTGCCCTGAGCACGCCCGCTCACCGACCGGCACACCTCTGTCCGATGGAGATCCCTTGAGCACGATACGAGTGACCGGGCTGCGCGTCCGGCATCGCAGAACCCTCGCCCTCGACGGGGTGGACCTCACCCTGGGCCGGGGTGTGCACGGCCTGCTCGGTCCCAACGGCGCGGGCAAGACCTCGCTGATCCGGGTCCTGGCCACGGTCGCCCAGCCCGCCGAAGGGCGGGTGGAGATCCTCGGCGAGGACGTCGGCGAGGCCGGGCGGCGCGGCACGGTCCGCCGCCGACTGGGCTACCTCCCGCAGGAGTTCGGCCACTACTCGGGGTTCACGGTCGGCGAGTTCGTCGCGTACGTGGCCTGGCTGAAGGAGCTGCCCACCGCCGACACCCCGGCCGCGGTCGAGCGGGCCGTGGAACGGGTCGGTCTCGGCGACCGCGTCGACGCGAAGCTCCGGACCCTGTCCGGCGGCATGGTCCGCCGGGTCGGCATCGCGCAGGCCATCGTCAACGACCCCGACGTGCTGCTCCTGGACGAGCCCACCGCGGGCCTGGACCCCGAGCAGCGCGTCGAGTTCCGCGCGCTGCTGCGCAGGCTGGGCGCCTCGGCCACGGTGATCGTCTCGACGCACCTGGTGGAGGACGTGGCCGCCGCCTGCACGGAGGTCACCCTGCTCGACGCGGGCCGGGTCGCCTACCGCGGCACCCCCGACGCACTCAGCGCGCTGGGCGAGACCGGCGAGGACGAGGGGGTCGGCGACAACCCGATCGAGCGCGGCTACACGGCGGCGCTGCGGGCCCACCGCGCCTCGCGCACTCCGCTGGAAGGAGCGGCGCGATGACCCTCACGGCGACGGAAGCGAAGCGCGTGCGCGTCCGGGTGCACCCCCTGCGCGCCGAGGTGGTGCGCGGGTTCGCCCCCTGGGCCGGGCTCGCGGTGTTCCTGACGGTCGGCGCGCTGCTGGCCGCGGTGGCGGACCGCTGGCAGGGCGGCTGGGCGGAGACCCGTACCGAACTGCACGGCGTCCTGCTGATCGTCCTGCCCCTGGCCGCGGCGGCGGGCTGCTGGCAGGGCGGGCGGGAGCGGCGGCGCCGGACGGAGGAGCTGTGGGCGACGGCGGCGCGGGGGCCGCTGGCGCGGTTCCTCGCGTCGGCGCTGCCGGTGGCGGCGTGGGTGACGGCCGGGTATGTGGCGGTGGCGGCCGGGGCGCTGCTGGCGACCTGGCCGTACGCCCGGGGCGACCGGCCGTATCTGGATCTGCTGCCGGCGGACGCGGTGGCGGTGGCGGCCGCCGCGGTGGCCGGTCAGGTGGTCGGGCGGCTGGTCGCCTGGCGGCCGACGGCGCCGCTGCTGGGAGTGGGCGGGTACGTCCTGCTGGCTCTGTCGTCGCGGGGGGACGCGGGCGCCGGCCGCTATCTGAACCCGGCGCTCCCCGTCCCGGAGGGCGTGGTTCCGGTGGCGTGGCAACCCGTCGCGGCGGCGGTGTGGGCGGCCGGGCCGGCGGCGGCCGCGGTGCTGGCGTACGCGGCGCGGCGCCGGTACACGGCCCTGCTGCCGCTGGCGGCGGCGACGGCCGCGGGTGCGCTGCTGGTGCAGGGCGGGGCCGGGTGGTGGCACACCGATCCGGTCGGCGGCCGCCAGGTCTGTGACACCTCGACGACTCCGCAGATCTGTGTGAGCGCCCGCTACGGCGAGCTGTTGCCGCAGGTCACGGCCGCTCTCTCGGGTGTCACCGGCTCCCTGGACGGCGTACGGAACCTGCCGGCGCGGTTCGAGGACCGGCCGGGCGCGCCCCGCCCCGACGAGGCGGAGCTGCCGATGCTGACGCCGATGGGCT
Organism: Streptomyces sp. NPDC058335; assembly: GCF_042723915.1. Classification (NCBI taxonomy): domain Bacteria; kingdom Bacillati; phylum Actinomycetota; class Actinomycetes; order Kitasatosporales; family Streptomycetaceae; genus Streptomyces; species Streptomyces sp. NPDC058335. Next base: position 41,570 of record NZ_JBHXHX010000007.1, read on the forward strand.
GGTCGTTCGTCCGGGGGCGGCTGACCGATCCGGAGCAGTACGCGTGGGAGGCGGTGATGGCGCTCCAGAACCGTGGGGACTGCGAGGGGCCGCTGGACCCGCGCGTGAGCCGCGCGGACGACGCGGTGGAGAACCTCCTCGCACCGAGCCCGGCGCAGGAGTACTTCGACGAGCTGGACGCCGACGGCGACGAGGCATCCCGCGCCGAGCTGCGCGATCGGCGGGCCGCCCGTGCCCGCCTCACGTCGATGGACGCGGACGAGCGGCGGACGTGGCTGTCGGCGTACTTCGCCACGGCGGGCGACTGCGTCCCCGACGGGGTGCCCGCGCTGTGACCGGCACCCTGCTGTACGCCCGTTCCCGCGCCCTGCCCTGGGCGCTGGCCGCGCTCGCCGGGACGGTCGCCCTCGCCGGGTGGGCGGCGCCGCGGACGGACACCGTCCCCGATCCGGGGCGGGTGCGCGCCCTGGTCGCCCTGGCACCGATGCTGGCCGCCGCGGTGATCGGCGGCAGCCTGTACGCCCCCTTCGACGAGCTGGACCGTACCGCGGTACGCCCCTGGTGGCCCCGTCGGCTGGCGCACCTGCTCGGCCCGACCGCCCTCGCGGGCGCGCTGCTGGCGCTCACCGTCCTCGACGAGGGTCTCGCCCTCGGCCCCGCGCCCCTGATCCGCAACCTGCTGGGCTGCACCGGCGTCACGGCCGCCGCGGCGGTCCTGCTGGGCGCCCGCCTGAGCTGGCTGCCGGTCCTCGGCTACGTCGGCGCGGTGATCCCGGCGGCGGCCGGGGTGGGCGGCCGGGCGGTCACGGTGTGGGCCTGGCCGGTGCAGCCGGGCGACCGGCCGTGGGCATGGCTGACCGCGGTCACGGCGTTCGTGCTGGGTACGGCCCTGTACGCGGCGCGGGGCGCCCGCCCGGAGCGCTCACGCGGCTGAGCCGCCCCGAAGGGCCCCGTGGCACCGGCCACGGGGCACGCAAAAGCCCGGATCGGTCAGGCGGAAATGCCGTCGATCCGGGCCAGGGCGTCATCCGCGCCGTACGGTTGCAGGTACGGCAGCCAGCGCGGGTCCCGATGGCCGGTCCCGATGATGCGCCAGGCCAGACCGGTGGGCGGGGCGGGTTTGTGCCGCAGCCGCCAGCCGATCTCGACGAGGTGGCGGTCGGCCTTGACGTGGTTGCAACGACGGCAGGACGCCACGACGTTGTCCCACACGTGTTTGCCCCCGCGGCTGCGCGGGATGACGTGGTCGACGCTGGTTGCGACGCCACCGCAGTACATGCACCGGCCACCGTCGCGGGCGAAGAGCGCCCGGCGGGTGAGAGGAACGGGCCCTCTGTAAGGAACCCGGACGAATCGCTTGAGCCGGACCACGCTGGGTGCGGGGACTGTGACGGTCGCGCTGTGCAGGAAGGCGCCGGACTCCTCCAGGGAGACTGCCTTGTTCTCCAGGACGAGGACGAGCGCGCGGCGGAGCGGTACGACGCCGAGCGGCTCGTACGACGCGTTCAGGACCAGGACATGCGGCACGGATGCCTCCTTGGGCGTCGGCGGCGCGTGGCTCGCGCCGGGACGATCTGACGTCAGTCTCTCCTCTTGCCTGGTGGACGCGCCACCATGTCCCGGTAACGGGCTGGGAGTGTTTTCGACCACACCCGGATACTTCCCCCGCGCCCCCGCCTGTTCAAGCGCAGGTGAACACGGTCTCTCCTTCACACATCCCGCCGAGGCACACACGATGCCCCGTTAGTGTGGGGCTCCTGCCCCACCGGTGACCTTTTCGTGACCTGGACCACCTTGACCGCAACGCCGGAGGGAGCAGCGCCGCACCTGGAGGTACCTGCCGTGTCCTTGTCCGCCGTCCTGCCGGCCGCCGGTTCGTCGCCGACGCCGACCCCTTCGGAGTCGCCGACCGCCGTGACCGTCCCGTCGCTCCAGGACGCCCAGGAGAGCGCGACGAACGCCGCCGGCTGGGTCGAGGAGAACTGGTCGACGTGGCTCGCGATCGGCCTGCGCGTCCTGCTGATCCTGGTGATCGCGGCGATCCTGAGAGTGGTGGTGCGGCGGGCCATCACCAAGCTCATAGACCGGATGAACCGCACGGTCCAGGCGGTCGACGGCACGGCTCTGGGCGGGCTGCTGGTCAACGTCGAGCGGCGCCGCCAGCGGTCGCAGGCGATCGGCTCGGTACTGCGCTCGGTGGCGAGCTTCCTCATCCTCGGCACCGCGGCCCTGATGATCCTCGGCACCTTCCAGATCAACCTGGCCCCGCTGCTGGCGTCCGCCGGTGTCGCGGGCGTCGCGATCGGTTTCGGCGCCCGCAACCTGGTCACGGACTTCCTGTCCGGCGTGTTCATGATCCTTGAGGACCAGTACGGCGTCGGCGACCAGATCGACGCGGGTGTCGCCTCCGGCGAGGTCATCGAGGTCGGCCTGCGCGTGACCAAGCTGCGTGGCGACAACGGCGAGATCTGGTACGTCCGCAACGGCGAGGTCAAGCGGATCGGCAACCTGTCGCAGGGCTGGGCGACCGCCGGGGTGGACGTCACGGTCAAGGCCTCCGAGGACCTGGACCGCGTCAAGGCCACCCTCGTCGAGGTCGCCGAGAAGATGAACAAGGAGGAGCCCTGGAACGAGTTCCTCTGGAGCCCGATCGAGGTGCTCGGCCTGGACAGCGTCCTGATCGACTCGATGGTGGTCCGCGTCTCCGCGAAGACGATGCCCGGCAAGTCCCTGACCGTCGAGCGCGAGCTGCGCTGGCGGATCAAGCGCGCCTTCGACGCGGCGGACATCCGCATCGTCGGCGGCGCCACGGTCCCGCCGGAGGAGGACCCCGCCCTCGACCCGACGGCCGCGGTCGCCGCCCCGTCGGTCTACGCCAACACGGCGTCCCCGCAGTCCGCGGCGGCCTCCCCGCTGACGCCCCTGACTCCGCCGGGGGCGGCGAAGTAGCGGAGTCAGCCCGTCCCGGACACAGCGGCCGCATCCGTCCTCGGGGAGTGACGGCCGCGTGCCAGCCGGACGAGCTGGCACAGGGCGACGAAGCTGCTGCCCGGGGGCAGGCGGAACCCGTGTCGGCCCGGCTGCCGCCGCCTGTCGTCCCTGCCCCTCTGTTCCTCGCCGCCACGGATGTCCAGCCGTACGCCGCCCGTGGTCTCGTCGCGGGACACCGTGGCCCGCACGAACCGCCAGGAGCGGAGCGGGCGCCACTGGAAGCGGAGTTCGCCGGCCGGGGTCTCCTCGACGCCCGAGGTGCGTCCGGCCGCCAGCAGTGCCGCCTTGAAGCGGTCGCGGTCCTCGGGGCGCCAGGCCTCCGGGAAGGTCACCGTCTGGATGTCGTCGTCCGCGTGCACGGTGACCGGGAGGCCGCTGCCGCGGGCCCGTCGGGCCAGGTCGGCGCACTGCCCGACGGCGACGAGCAGGGCCAGGGCCACGACGCCCGGCCCGACGACGAGGGACTCCGCCGCGTTGCGCCAGGTGACCCCGTCCTTCCACACGGGGAGCAGACACAGCGCCATGACCACGAACAGCCCGCTGTCCGTGAGGACGGCGCGCCAGCGAGCGAGCAGAAGTCTTCGGTCCACGAGCCGTATCCAAGACCATCGGGCCGTGTGACGCACTTCGGTTCGTGATTCCGCACCTCCCTTGACGCCTCCATGCCGTCGGGCTTACCTTCCGTGCACCAAACAGGAAACTTTCCTAACAGTGATCATGAGAAGCTGGGCGACCGAGAGAGGCAGGTGCCAGACCCATGGCAGGAACCGCCGGCACGCCGGGCACCCCGCGCGTCCTGCGCGCCATGAACGACCGCGCCGCCCTGGACCTCCTGCTGGCGCACGGCCCCCTGTCGCGCACCCGGATCGGCAAGCTCACCGGCCTGTCCAAGCCGACCGCCTCCCAGCTCCTCGCCCGTCTGGAGGCGGCGGGCCTGGTCCTGGCCACCGGCACCACCGAGGGACGGCCGGGACCCAACGCCCAGCTGTACGAGGTGAACCCGGCCGCCGGTCACGCCGCGGGCCTCGACGTCACCCCCGAACGCGTCCTCGCCGCCGTCGCCGACATCACGGGCCGCACGGTGGGCACGTACGAGGTGCCCACGCCCGGCAGAAAGACCGCGGGGGCCGTCGTACGGCAGGTCACCGGGGCGCTGGACGGTGCGGTGAAGGCCGCCGGGCTCGCCCGGGACGACGTGCGGCGGCTGGTCGTCGCCACGCCGGGCGCCTTCGACCCCACCACCGGCCGGCTGCGGTACGCCTCCCACCTGCCCGGCTGGCACTCCTCCACGCTGCTCGACGAACTCGCGGCGGCCCTGCCCATGCCGGTCGAGTACGAGAACGACGTCAATCTCGTGGCCGTGGCCGAACAGCGGCTCGGCGCCGCCCGCGGGCACGAGGACTTCGTGCTGCTGTGGAACGAGGGCGGCCTCGGCGCCGCCCTCGTCCTCGGCGGCCGGTTGCACCGCGGCTGGACCGGCGGCGCGGGCGAGGTCGGCTTCCTGCCCGTGCCGGGCGCACCCCTGGTCCGGCAGGTCACCAGGGCCAACAGCGGCGGCTACCAGGAACTGGCCGGTTCGCAGGCCGTACCGCAACTGGCCCGCGAACTCGGCGTCACCGGCATCCCCTCGGGGCCGTACGCCGAGACCGCCGCCGCCCTCGTCGCGCGGGCCGCCGCCGAGGAGGACGGCCCGCTGCGGGAACTGCTCGGCACCTACGCGACCCGGCTCGCGACCGGTCTCGCCTCCCTCGTCTCCGTCCTCGACCCCGAACTCGTCGTCCTCAGCGGCGCCTCCCTGACCGCCGGCGGCGAGGTGCTGCGCGCCCTCGTCCAGGCCGAACTGGAGGAGCTGGCCGCGTCCCGGCCGAAGCTGGTCGTCGGCGAGGTCACCGAACGGCCCGTGCTGCGCGGCGCGTTGGAGAGCGCGCTGGCGGCCACCCGCGACGAGGTCTTCGACACCTCGCGCTGATCCACCCCCTGCGCCCACCCCCCGTCACCCTCATCGCCACGCCCGTCCCTGGGAGGCCCCGTCATGCCCACACGCATCCCCGAAACGGCCCGGAAAGCGGCCTTCGCCCTGACCGCGTCCCTGGCCCTGCTCGCCACCGCCTGTACCGGCCAGGCCTCCTCCGGCGCCGACGACGACGCCTCGAAGGAGACCACCCTCACCTTCTGGCACGCCTGGAGCGCGCCCGGCGAGGTGAAGGCCGTGAAGGACCTGGTCGCCGGGTTCGAGAAGACGCACCCCAACATCCGGGTCGACGTCGTCGGCAACATGACCGACGACAAGATCAACCAGGCGCTGCGCGCGGGCGGTTCGAAGGCGCCCGACGTGATCTCGTCGTTCACCACGAACAACGTCGGCAAGTTCTGCTCGTCGGGGGCCCTGGTCGATCTCAACCCCTTCTTCGAGAAGGCGGACATCGACCCGGAGACGACGTTCCCGAAGGCCATGAACCAGTACACCCAGTTCGAGGGCGACCGCTGCGCGGTCCCGCTGCTGGGTGACGCCTACGGCCTCTACTACAACAGGACCGCCTTCGAGAAGGCGGGGATCAGCGGGCCGCCGAAGACCTGGTCCGAGTTCGAGGCCGTCGCGAAGAAGCTGACGATCCCCCAGGGCGACACCTACGAGCAGCTCGGGTTCATGCCGAACTACCACGGCTGGGAGACCACGACCGAGCACTACCTGGGCCAGTTCTCGCCGACGTACTTCGACCAGGACGGCAAGTCCACCGTGGCCACCGACCCGGCCGTCGAAGCCGGTTTCGTCCTCCAGAAGAAGCTCGTCGACTCCCTCGGCGGCTACCGGAAACTGGAGAAGTACCGGGCCGGCCTCGGTGACGAGTGGGGTCCCAAGCACCCCTTCCACACCGGCCAGGTGGCCATGCAGCTCGACGGCGAGTGGCGGCTCGGCATGGCCCTGGACGCCAAGCCCGGCTTCGAGATCGGCGTCGCCCCGCTGCCCGTCCCGGACGACCAGGTGGACCAGTACGGCAAGGGCTACATCACCGGCACCATCGCCGGCATCGCCGCCACCAGCGAGAAGCAGAACGCGGCCTGGGAACTGGTGCAGTACATGACGACCGACACGGACGCGGTCGTGAACTTCTCCAACGCCATCCACAACGTGCCCTCGACGCTCGCCGCCCTCACGTCGCCCAAGCTGAAGTACGACCCGCGTTTCAAGACCTTCCTCGACATCGCCGGCAACCCGAACTCCACGACCTCCCCGGCCTCGGTCAACGGCGGCGTCTACCTCTCGACGCTCCAGCAGCTCGGCTTCGACTACGAGAGCGGCAAGCTCAAGGACCTCAAGGACGGCCTGAAGAAGACGGCCGCGCAGATCGACACGGACATCGCGCAGGCGAAGTAGCCGTGAGCACACCTACGTCGAAGTCCCGCACGCTGAGGTCGAAGCACCGCCGGTCGGCGCTCCGCACCGCCGCCTTCCTGTCGCCGTGGCTGATCGGCTTCACGGTGTTCTTCGCCTACCCGCTGCTGTCCACGGCCTACTTCTCGTTCATGCACTACGACGGCTTCAAGCCGCCGACCTGGGCCGGGACGAGGAACTGGACCTACGTCTTCGAGCACTACCCCTACTTCTGGCCCGCCCTGCGCAACACCCTGTGGCTGGTCCTGGTGATGGTCACCCTCCGGGTCGTCTTCGGACTCGGCGTCGGCCTGCTCATCACCAGGATCAAGACGGGCACGGGCGTCTTCCGCACCCTCTTCTACCTGCCCTACCTCGCCCCGCCGGTCGCGGCCACCATGGCGTTCGCCTTCCTGCTCAACCCCGGCACCGGCCCGGTCAACTCGCTCCTGGAGAACGTCGGCATCCCGGCACCCGGCTGGTTCAACGACCCGGCCTGGTCCAAACCGGCCCTCACCCTGCTCGCCCTGTGGGGCGTCGGCGACCTGATGGTCATCTTCATGGCCGCGCTGCTCGACGTACCGAAGGAGCAGTACGAGGCGGCGGAGCTGGACGGCGCGTCGGCGTGGCAGCGGTTCCGGTTCGTGACGCTGCCGAACATCTCGCCGATCGTCATGTTCGCCGTCGTCACCGGAGTCATCCAGACGATGCAGTACTACACGCAGCCGCTGGTCGCCGGGAAGGTCGCCTCGGGCGTGATCCAGGGCGCGGGCACGCTGTTCGAGCCCGGCTACCCGGACAAGTCGACGCTCACCCTCCCCCAGCTCGTCTACAACCTCGGCTTCCAGCGCTTCGACTACGGCTCGGCCTGCGTGGTCGCCCTGGTCCTGTTCGCCCTGTCGATGGCGTTCACCGCGTTGCTGATGCGGCGCCGGGGCGGGCTCATCCAGGCAGGTGACTGACCCATGACCCACGTACTCGACAAACCGGTGGAGTCGCCCGCCGCCACCCCGGCGGAACGCACCGCCCGCCGCCGGGCCCTGCTGGAGTGGATCGCCGTCCACTCCCTCGGCGTGGCCGCCGCACTCTTCTTCACCCTCCCCTTCGTGTTCGTGCTCCTCACCTCCCTGATGAGCGACTCGCAGGCCCTCAGCCGGAACCTGGTCCCGGACCCCTGGCAGTGGGACAACTACCGGCGCGTCTTCGACACACCCGGCTTCCTCACCTGGTGGCGGAACACCCTGCTGTACGCCGGCCTCGGCACCGTCCTGACGGTCGTGTCGTCGCTCCCGGTGGCGTACGCGCTCGCCAAGTTCCGCTTCCGGGGCCGCAATCTGACGCTGATGCTCGTCATCTCGATGATGATGCTGCCGCCCCAGGTCGTCGTGATCCCGATGTACCTGTTCTGGGCCAGGCAGCTGGACCTGTCCGGCACGCTGTGGCCGCTGATCGTCCCCATGGCGTTCGGCGACGCCTTCTCGATCTTCCTGCTGCGGCAGTTCCTGACGACCATCCCGAACGAGTACGTCGACGCGGCCAAGGTCGACGGCTGCGGCGAACTGCGCACCCTGCTGCGGGTGGTCATCCCGATGGCCAAACCGGGCATCGCCGCCGTCGCCCTCTTCCAGTTCTTCTACGCCTGGAACGACTACTTCGGCCCCCAGATCTACGCCTCCGAGAACCCCGGTGCCTGGACACTGAGTTACGGCCTGGAGTCCTTCAAGGGAGCGCACCACACCGACTGGAACCTCACCATGGCCGCCACCCTGCTGGTCATGGCCCCCGTGATCCTCGTGTTCTTCTTCGCGCAGAAGGCGTTCGTCGAGGGCGTCACCCTGACCGGAGTGAAGGGTTAGCCCGGATATGAAACTCACCGTGGTCGGCGGAGGCTCGACCTACACGCCCGAACTGATCGACGGCTTCGCCCGTCTGCGGGACACCCTGCCGATCGAGGAACTGGTCCTCGTCGACCCGGCCGCCGACCGGCTCGAGCTCGTCGGCGGACTCGCCCGGCGCATCTTCGCCCGGCAGGGCCACCCCGGCCGGATCGTCACCACCGCCGACCTCGACGCCGGAGTCGACGGCGCCGACGCCGTCCTGCTCCAGCTCCGCGTCGGTGGCCAGGCCGCCCGGCAGCAGGACGAGACCTGGCCCCTGGAATGCGGCTGCGTCGGCCAGGAGACCACCGGCGCCGGCGGCCTCGCCAAGGCGCTGCGCACGGTCCCCGTGGTCCTCGACATCGCCGACCGGGTCCGCCGCGCCAACCCCCGCGCCTGGATCATCGACTTCACCAACCCGGTCGGCATCGTCACCCGCGCCCTGCTCCAGGCCGGGCACAGGGCGGTCGGCCTGTGCAACGTGGCCATCGGCCTCCAGCGCAAGTTCGCCGGGCTGCTGGGCGTCACCCCGCCCGAGATCCACCTCGACCACGTGGGCCTCAACCACCTCACCTGGGAGACGGCGGTACGCCTCGGCGGCCCCGAGGGCGAGGACGTCCTGCCCGCACTGCTGACCGGCCACGGCGACGCGATCGCCGCCGACCTGCACCTGCCGCGCCCCCTGCTGGACCGGCTGGGCGTCGTCCCGTCCTACTACCTGCGCTACTACTACGCCCACGACGAGGTCGTCCGCGAACTGCGCACGAAGCCGTCCCGGGCGTCCGAAGTGGCGCGGATGGAACGCGAGTTGCTGGAGATGTACGGCGACCCGGCCCTGGACGAGAAACCGGCGCTGCTGGCGAAGCGGGGCGGCGCCTACTACTCCGAGGCCGCCGTGGACCTCGCGGCCGCGCTGCTCACCGGCTCCGGCAGCCCCTACCAGGTGGTCAACACCCACAACAACGGCACGCTGCCCTTCCTTCCCGACGACGCGGTGATCGAGGTCCAGGCGGCGGTCGGCCCCAAGGGCGCCACCCCGCTGCCGGTGACGCCGGTCGACCCGCTGTACGCGGGACTGACGGCGAACGTCACCGCCTACGAGGACCTCGCCCTGGACGCGGCCCTGCGCGGCGGCCGCGACCGCGTCTTCCGGGCCCTCCTCGCCCATCCCCTGATCGGCCAGCACGCGTACGCCGAGACGCTGACCGACGAACTCCTCGCACACAACCGGGAGCATCTCGCGTGGGCCTGACCGCAAGTGTCCTCGCCATCGACGCGGGCAACAGCAAGACCGACGTCGCGGTCGTGGCGGCCGACGGGGAGGTCCTCGCCACGGCCCGCGGCGGCGGCTTCCGCCCGCCCTCGGTGGGCGTGGGCCCGGCCGTGGACGCCCTCGCGGACGCCGTCACACGCGCGTACGCCGCCGCGGGCGTCACCTCCGTGACCCATGTCTCGGCGTGCCTCGCCAACGCCGACCTGCCCGTCGAGGAGGAACAACTGGCGGCGGCGCTGCACGCGCGCGGGTGGGGCGAGACCGTCGAGGTCCGCAACGACACCTTCGCGATCCTGCGGGCCGGCGTCGCCGAACCCCGGGGCGTGGCCGTCGTCTGCGGTGCCGGCATCAACTGCGTCGGTATGCGCCCCGACGGCCGCACCGCCCGCTTCCCCGCGCTCGGGCGGATCTCCGGCGACTGGGGCGGCGGATGGGCCCTCGCGGAGGAGGCCATGTGGCACGCCGCCCGCGCCGAGGACGGCCGGGGACCCTCCACCGCCCTGGCGCACACCCTCCCGGCCCACTTCGGCCTCCCCACCGTGTACGCCCTCATCGAGGCCCTCCACCTGGAACGCCTCCCCCCGTCCCGGCGCCACGAGCTGACCCCGGTCCTCTTCGCGACGGCCTCCGGCGGTGACGCGGTGGCCCGTGCCCTCGTGGACCGCCTCGCCGCGGAGGTCGTCAGCATGGCCACGGTCGCCCTGACCCGCCTGGACCTCCTCGAGGAGGAAACCCCGGTCCTCCTGGGCGGAGGGGTCCTCACGGCGGGCCACCCCCGACTGGACGAGACGATCGGCGAACTGCTGGCGGCCGAAGCCCCGAAGGCGGTCCCGAGGGTGGTACGCCAGCCCCCGGTCCTGGGAGCGGCACTCCTGGGCCTGGACCGGGCAGGAGCGGGCCCGGAGACGCAGGAGAAGGTCCGGTCCCACTTCGAGCGCTGACCGGCGCGAATGTCGCCGGGGGGGGTGGGCCGCGCAACCGGGCGCTACCGGGGCGCCGCCCGCGCCCACCCGTGCCGCCCCAGGCGACACGCATGCCCGCGGCTGAACAGCCCTGGCCGCCGCGCCCGCCCGCGGCTCGGCGGGCCTGCCTGCCTGTCTGCCGCGCGCGCCTGCGCCTTGGCGGACCTGGCGCCTCACCCGCCCGTGACCGCACCTGCCAAGGGGCGCGGGGCCGTACCCATGTGCGGCTCCGCCGCGTGGACGCGACCAGCCACGAATCACCCGCACCCGTCCCACAACCCCACCCCCGCGGCGGAACCGAACAGACACCCACAACGTGTTCACCCGCAGGGCCGAACTGCGATCTGATCAAGATCCAGCGAAGTCCGGTGCGCAGCACCGCGCCAAGCGGCGATACTGGCGCCGACAGTTGACCATGGGGGAGGTCAGACAAACGTGGCAAACCCGCCGACAACCATCACGGCGTCACCGCCCGACCGCCGGACGGCATTCGCCGAGGGTGTGGACCAGTTGCGCTCCGCCGCGACCACCGAGCCGGGCAGGCTCCGTATCATCGGCGCCGTCCTCGCCCTCCTCGTCGTCGCGTTCGGTGCCGTCACGTCCTGGCAGATGAGCGACCGCGCGGCCGCCGCCGACGACGTGCTGCACAAGAGCCAGCCGCTCAGCACGGCCGCCGCGGACATCTACCGTTCCCTCGCGGACGCCAACACCGCCGCGTCGAGCGGCTTCCTGGCCGGCGGCCAGGAGACGGCCGAGTCGCGCAAGCGCTACGAGGACGACATCGACACGGCCGCCGCGAAACTCGTCACCGCGGCGAACAACTCCGACGCCGGTTCCCCCTCCACCGCGGCGATCACGAAGCTCAACAAGCTGCTCCCGGAGTACAAGGGCCTCGTCGAGCGCGCCCGCACCTACAACCGGCAGGGCTTCCCGGTCGGCGGCGCGTATCTGCGCTACGCCAACCAGAAGATGCAGGACGAGATGCTCCCGGCGGCGGAGGATCTCTACAAGAAGGAGAACCAGCGCCTCCAGGACGACTACGCGGCCGCCAAGCCGTACCCGTGGGCGGCGATCGCCCTCGGCGTCCTCGCGCTGTCCGCCCTGGCCTGGGCCCAGCACCGCAACTACCGGCGTACGAACCGGGTCCTCAACCACGGCATGGTCGCGGCGTCCGCGGCCTCCGCGGTCGTACTGCTGTGGCTGGTGGTCGGTCACAGCGTGGCCCGTGCGGGGCTGAACGACTCCTACGACCACGGTGTCCGTTCCCTCAACGTCCTGCACGACGCCCGCATCGCGTCGCTGAAGGCGCGCGGCAACGAGAACCTCACCCTGGTGGCCCGCGGCGCCGAAACGGTGAAGGTCGGTGAGACGACGGTCGACGCGTACGACCACGACTTCACCGAGGAGATCGCCACCCTCGGCAAGGGCCTCGCGGCGGCGGCGAAGCTCGCCGACGACCAGGCGGGCGAGAAGCCGGTCACCACGGCGGAGAGCAACATGGCGGAGTGGAAGAAGCGCCACACCGCGGCCCGCGCACAGGACGACAACGGCAACTACGAGCAGGCGCTGGCCCTGGTGATCGGCGCGAAGGGCGCGACCGGCGAGTGCTTCGACGGCGTCGACGCGAGCCTGGCGACCGCGCTCGACCACGAGCAGAACGAGTTCAAGCAGGCGGCCGGCGACGGCCTGGACGCGATGGGCGGGCTGCCGCTGGGCGCGGCGGTCCTGGCGATCCTGGCGGCGGCGGGCGCGGTCCTCGGCATCGGCCGCAGGCTGTCGGAGTACCGGTGAAAGGGGGCGTGACGATGCATGCTCGACGGGTGCGGGCCGGTCTGCGGGGCTGGGGCGGGGTGGGCGCGATGGCGCTCGTCTGCGTCCTCGCCCTCTCGTTCATGCTGCTGCTGCCGTGGACCCAGTCGCAGGGCGACGGCAGCACCGGCACCGGTGGTCCGGGCGTCGCCGAGGGCACTCCGGTGGTCGACGCGACGTGCCAGGCCCCCGAGAAACAGACGCTGTCGCCCTCGGCCACGGACGGTCCGACGATCGCCGCGATCAAGGCCCGTACGGGCGAGAAGCGCAAGCTGATCGTCGGCGTCGACCAGAACAGCTACCGGTGGGGCTACCGCGACCCCAACAACACGGGGGCCGCGCTGGAAGGCTTCGACATCGACCTGGTGCGGCGGATCGCCGAGGTCATCCTGGGCGACCGCAACGCCGTCCAGTTCAAGGCCATTCCGACCAACCAGCGCGTCCCGGCCATCCAGGAGGGCCGGGTCGACATGGTGGTCCGCACGATGACGATCACCTGCGACCGGCTGAAGGACGTCGCGTTCTCCGCGCCGTACTTCAAGACGGGCCAGCAGGTGCTCGCTCCCAAGTCCTCGACGATCACCGGCTACAACGGCACGCTGGCGAAGAAGAAGATCTGCACGGCAGCCGGTTCGACCGCCAACACCCAGCTGACCAACGACCTGAAGGCCGGGAAGCTGCCCGCGACCGCCGACATCTCCACCACCGTCCCCAACCAGCTGGACTGCCTGGTGCGGTTGCAGCTCGGCGAGGTGGACGCCGTGGTCACCGACGGCGCCCTGGCGGCGAGCCAGGCCGCGCAGGACCCGACGGTGGAGCTGAAGGGCGCCGCGTTCACGGCCGAGTACTACGGCGTGGCGATGAAGAAGGACGCAGACGATCTGGTACGCCGGGTCAACCAGATCCTGGTGGAGTACCGGGCGAACGGCTGGCAGCGGTCGTACACCGACTGGCTGTCGGCGACACTGGGTTCGGACTCGGCGACGTCGATGCCGCCCGCGCCGCAGTATCTGCGCACCAGTTGACGGGACGGCCGGCGGACGGCGGACCGACCAGGAGACGGACACAGCGACGAGAGGTGATCGATGGGCGTCACGGGACCCCCCGGGCCGGTGATGGACCGGGACGAGGTCGACCGTGCGCTGGCGCGGCTCGGCGCGGAGCACGAGGCGATCGAGACCTCGCTCCTCGCCCTCCAGGACCACGCGGGCCGCAGACTTCTCGAAGGCGCCGGGCTGACCGGTGTCACCAAGGAGCGCTGGGCGTCCGCCGACGCGTCGATCACGCTGCTGTGGGCGTACTTCGACGCGTACAGCGACGCGTTGCGCGCGGCGCGGGACATCCGCTCGCGGCGCCGCTGGTCCAGCCGTGAGGACCTGGTGGAGCTGACGGAGCTGCTGCGCGGCGAGTCCGTCACGGTGGCCGGCTCGGCCACCGCCACGGCGAACGCGCCGACCCTGGCCGGCACCGGCAAGCTCAGCGAGAGCTTCTCCCTGGCCACCCTCGTCGACCGGATGAACGACCTGTACGCGTCCTCGCTGGACCTGGTCGTCGCCGCCGACGCGGTGTGGTCGGCGCTGCCCGCCCGGATCGATCTCCTGGCCGCGGAACTCCAGCGCACCCGGCAGCTCGCGCACTCCGTGGGCGTACGCCCCGGCGAGCACCCGGCCGGCGACGACCTGGAGCGCATCACCCACACCCTGACCTCGCTGCGCGAGCAGGTGATCTCCGACCCGCTGGCGTTCTGGGTGCCCGCACAGGGCAGTTCGGCGCCCGGCGGCGGCCGCCCGGACACCACCGTGTACGACCGTGAGGCGCGCGCCCTGGAGGACGTACGCCGGGAGATCGACGCCGTGCTGACGGTTCGTCAGGACGCCGAGCAGCGGCTGATGCGGCTGCGGGACGTGCTCAGCCGCGCGGACCGGACCCTCGCCGAGGCGCGCACCGCGCGCGGCGAGGTGCTCGCGAAGATCGCCGCGACGGAGGTGCCGGTCGTCGGCGGCCCGCCGACCGTGCTCCAGGAGCAGGTGGCGGCGGCCTCCGAGTACCGCCGGCACGGCCAGTGGCACCGTCTGTCCCCGCTCCTGGAGTCCCTGGAGCGCAAGGCGGAGGACGAACTGCTGCGCGCCCGCGAGTCGTTGACCGCGGTCACCGCGCCGCTCGCGGTCCGCGCGGAACTGCGCGGCCGTCTCGACGCGTACAAGGCGAAGGTCGCCCGGCACGGGCTCGCCGAGGACCCGTTCCTCATCGAGCGCTACGACGCGGCCCGGCGGATGCTGTGGAGCGCGCCCTGCGATCTGCGCGTCGCCGAACAGGCCGTCCTGCGCTACCAGCAGGCGGCCGCCGAACTGCTCGCCGCACCGCGCGTGCCCGAGCAGGGCGGACCTCAGGACCACAGGGGGGAGCAGAGGTCATGAGTCAGGAAGGGCAGACGTGCCAGCGACCGGGCTGTGAGGGCTCGTACGAGGACGTGGGCGGCGGCGAGCTGTACTGCGACACCTGCGGTCTGGCGCCCGTCGTCGCGTCCGGAGGTCCCCCCTCCGGGGGAGGCATGGTCGGGTCGCCCCCGACCGGGCTGACCCGCGGGGGCGGGGGCTCGACCGGCAGCGGTTCCAGCTCCAGCGCGCGCAGCGCCCGCAGTTCGCGCACCTCCTCGCAGTCCTCGAAGTCGCGCCGCTCGGTGTCCGGGCGGCTCTCGCGGTCGCTGTCGGGCAAGTCCACCGGCCGTTCGGTGTCGGTGCGCAGTTCCGGTTCCACGGCCGGCTCCTCGGGGCGGGCCCGGCTCGGGGTGGGCCTGGTCTCGGTGCCGCAGGTGCCGCGTCCCGACCCGCGCGCGATGGTCCTCGACAACCCGGAGGTGCCCGAGCGCAAGCGGTTCTGCTCACGCTCCGACTGCGGGGCGCCGGTGGGCCGGGCGCGCGGCGAGCGGGAGGGCCGGACGGAGGGCTTCTGCACCAAGTGCGGGCATCCGTACTCCTTCGTCCCGAAGCTGAAGGCCGGCGACGTCGTGCACGGCCAGTACGAGGTCGTGGGCTGTCTGGCGCACGGCGGTCTCGGCTGGGTCTACCTCGCCGTCGACCGGGCGGTCTCGGACCGCTGGGTCGTCCTCAAGGGCCTGCTGGACACCGGCGACCAGGACGCGATGGCGGCGGCGATCTCCGAGCGGCGCTTCCTCGCCGAGATCGAGCACGCCAACATCGTGCGGATCTACAACTTCGTCGAGCACCTCGACCAGCGGACCGGTTCCCTGGACGGGTACATCGTCATGGAGTACGTCGGCGGCAAGTCCCTCAAGGAGATCGCCAACGCCCGCCGCACTCCCGACGGCAAGCGCGACCCGCTGCCGGTGGAGCAGGCCTGCGCGTTCGGTATCGAGGCCCTGGAGGCCCTCGGTCATCTGCACAGCCGCAACCTGCTGTACTGCGACTTCAAGGTCGACAACGCCATCCAGACCGAGGACCAGCTCAAGCTCATCGACATGGGCGCCGTGCGCAGGATGGACGACGACGAGTCGGCCATCTACGGCACGGTCGGCTACCAGGCGCCCGAGGTCGCGGACGTCGGCCCGTCGGTGGCGAGCGATCTCTACACGGTCGGCCGCACCCTCGCCGTGCTCACCTTCGACTTCCAGGGTTACACCACGGTCTTCGCGGACTCCCTGCCCGACCCCGACTCCATCGCGGTCTTCCACCGGTACGAGTCCTTCTACCGGCTCCTGGTCCGCGCCACCGACCCCGACCCGGCCCGCCGGTTCGCCTCCGCGCAGGAGATGGCCGAGCAGTTGACGGGCGTCCTGCGCGAGGTCGTCTCGCTCCAGTCGGGTCGGCCCCGCCCCGCGCTGTCGACACTGTTCGGGCCCGAGGTGAAGGTCACGGACACGGAGTTGTTCCCCAAGCTGGACGGGGAGGTGTCGCGGCTGGGGTCACGGGTGACCGCGACGCGCCGCGGCTCGGGGGAGACGGCTGCCGCGGGCGGGGTCGGTCCGGCCGGGCTCGTGCCCTCGCCCCGCGTGCCCGGTGCCGCTCCGGCCGCTTCCGGCGGTACCCCGGCCGGGCTGGTCAGGCTCGTCCCCGCGCCCGCCGCCGGGCTCGCGCTGCCCGTCCCGCATGTCGACCCGTCCGACCCCAACGCCGGCTTCCTGGCCGGTCTGATGGCCTCCGCGCCCGCCGAGCTGATCACCGCCCTCGCGGCCGCGCCGGCCCCGTCGGTGGAGACCCGGCTGCGGCAGATCCGCGCATGGCTGGAGAACGGCGACTCCGAGGCCGCCCTGATGTCCCTGGCCAAGCTGGAGGGCGAACGTCCCGACGACTGGCGGGTCGTCTGGTACCGGGGCGTGACCTCGCTCGTCACCGGCGACCAGGAGGGCGCCGCCCTGGCCTTCGACGCGATCTACGACGCCTTCCCCGGCGAGCCCACGCCGAAGCTGGCCCTCGGCCTGTGCGCGGAGGTGCTCGGCCAGTTGGACAACGCCTCCGAGTACTACCGTCTGGTGTGGTCGACCGATCCGAGCTTCGTGAGCGCCGCGTTCGGCCTGGCGCGCGTCCAGCTCGCGGCGGGCGACCGCAGAAGCGCCGTACGGACGCTGGAGTCGGTGCCGGAGTCGTCCATCCACTACACCGCCGCCCGCGTCGCGGCCGTCCGCGCCCGGCTCCGGCAGCGGACGGCGGCCGCCGCCGACGTACCCTTCCAGGAGGACCTCGTCGCCGCCGCGGCGCAGATCCGGGCGCTGGACGCCTACGGGCTGGATCCGACGCGCCGCGAGCAACTGTCCGCCGAAGTCCTCGGCTGCGCACTGGACTGGGTACTCTCCGGTGGCCGGGGCAGTACCGGCCCCGACGCCCCGCGGGAACTGCTCGGCAGCGACCTGGACGAGCGGGGGCTGCGCTTCGGACTGGAGCGTTCGTACCGCACGCTGGCCCGGCTGGCGACCGGTGCCGAGGAGAGGATCGACCTGGTGGAACGTGCCAATCGTTACCGCCCCCGGACGTGGGTGTAGTTGATGTCCCAGATCCCCAGGCAGGCCGCCCTGCCCACGTGTCCGAGCTGCGCGGAGCCGCTCGATGCGGGTGACCGTTTCTGCGGCGCGTGCGGATACGACCTGTCCGCCGTACCGCCCCGCCCGGACGACACTCCGACGCTCACCATGAACGGCGCGGAGGTGTCGGCCGCGCTCGGTGCGCAGATGCCAGCCGCGCACGGTGCCGACGGCCCGCCACCACCGCCACCACCGCCACCACCGGGTCCGGCCGCGGCCGCTGCGCCGCTGTCCGTCGCCCCGCAGGCGCCCGCCGCCCCGCCTGCGGCACCCGTCGCCCCGCCCACGGTCCCCGCCGCCTCCGTGTCACCGGATCCCGCCGCCGGTGTCCGGTTCGACCGGCCCGCCGAGCCGGAGGAGTACCCGCTCCAGGCACCGGACCCGCGGCTGGCCGTCGCCAAGGTGTGTGTCGCCTGCCGGGCGGGCCGGGTCGACGACGACGGGTACTGCGAGAACTGCGGGCACGCCCAGCCGCGCGAACGCGACCACATGGAGCAGGAGTCGGGCCCGATCGCCGCCGTCAGCGACCGCGGCCTGCGCCACCACCGCAACGAGGACTCCTTCACCGTCGGCCACACCGCGCTGCCCGACGGCGGCCCCGCGCTCGTGGCGATCGTCTGCGACGGCGTCTCCTCCGCGACCCGCCCCGACGACGCCTCGTACGCCGCGGCACAGACGGCCGGCCGGACCCTGCTGGCGGCGCTGCCGCAGGGCGCGCACCCGCAACAGGCCATGCACGAGGCGATCGTGGCCGCCTCGCACGCGGTCAACGCGCTCGCCGAGGAGCCGGCCACGGCCCGCGAGCACGCCCCGCACCAGAACGCCCCCGCCTGCACCCTCGTCGGCGCGATCGTCACCGCGGGCCTGCTGGTCGTCGGCTGGGTCGGCGACAGCCGTGTCTACTGGGTCCCGGCGGACCGGAGTTCACCGCCCGCCCGGCTCACCGAGGACGACTCCTGGGCCGCCCAGATGGTCTCCGCGGGCCTGATGAACGAGGCCGAGGCCTACGCCGACGAACGCGCCCACGCGATCACCGGCTGGCTCGGCGCCGACGCCTACGAACTGGAGCCGCACACCGCCGCGTTCAAGCCGGACCGGCCGGGCGTGGTGATCGTGTGCACCGACGGTCTGTGGAACTACGCGGAGGCGGCCGAGGAGATGGCGGAGGCGCTCCCCCTCGACGCCGCCGCCCGACCGCTGCACGCCGCACAGGTCCTCGTCGGTCACGCCCTGGACGGCGGGGGCCACGACAACGTAACAGTGGCCCTCGTGCCGTTCCCCGCCCCCGCGCAGGGGGCAGGATCGGCCTGAGGCCGCGCACGGACAGAGCACTGCCCGGCCGGTACGGGCCGGCCCAGGCCCAGTACCGGCCGGTGCACGGGGAAGCAGAGGCGGACCGGAGGGGACCGGTCCGTCCACGTCGTCACCCCACACGCCGTGGGAATTTCCGAGGGGGATGGGAAGAGGCATGGCCAATTTCTCGAAGTCGAACGTGCCGCAGTTCTCGGTGGACGTCTACCAGAACGAGTACCTGCCAGAGGGCGGCCGCGAGGTCAGCGCGATCGTGACGGTCACCGCCACCGGCGGCGGCACCGTCGGCACCGCGGTCGCGGCACCGCACCTGTACTCGCCCGGCGACGGCCCGTCCGCCGCCGTGGCGATCATGGTCGACTGTTCCGGTTCGATGGACTACCCGACGACCAAGATGCGCAACGCCCGTGACGCCACGGCCGCCGCCATCGACACGCTCCGCGACGGCGTGCACTTCTCGGTCATCGGCGGTACGCACGTGGCCACGGAGGTCTATCCGGGCAACGGGCGGCTCGCGGTCGCCGACTCGGCCACCCGCGGGCAGGCCAAGGAGGCCCTGCGCCGGCTCAGCGCGGGCGGCGGCACTGCCATCGGGACCTGGCTGCGGCTGGCCGACCGGCTGCTGTCCACCGCCGACGTCGCCATCCGGCACGGCATCCTGCTCACCGACGGCCGCAACGAACACGAGTCGCCCGAGGACCTCAAGGCCGCCCTGGACTCCTGCGCGGGCCGGTTCACCTGTGACGCACGCGGTGTGGGCACCGACTGGGAAGTGAAAGAAGTCACAGGGATCGCCTCCGCCCTGCTCGGCACCGCCGACATCGTCGCCGACCCGGCCGGTCTCGCCGCCGACTTCACGCAGATGATGGAGACGGCCATGGGCAAGGAGGTCGCGGACGTCGCCCTGCGGCTGTGGACCCCGGTCGGCACGGCCGTCAAGTTCGTCAAGCAGGTCGCGCCGACGGTCGAGGAACTGACCGGGCGGCGCACCGAGTCGGGGCCGCGTTCCGGTGACTACCCCACCGGTTCCTGGGGCGACGAGTCCCGTGACTACCACGTGTGCGTGGAGGTCCCGACGGCGAACATCGGCCAGGAGATGCTGGCCGCGCGCGTCTCCCTGATCATCCCGCAGCCCGACGGGAGCGTGCAGAACCTGGGTGCGCAGGGCCTCGTACGGGCCGTGTGGACCGACGACATGGTCGCCTCGACCTCGATCAACCCCCAGGTCGCCCACTACACCGGGCAGGCCGAACTGGCACAGGTTATCCAACAGGGGCTGGATCTCCGCAAAGCGGGCGATATGGATGGAGCAACGGCCAAACTGGGCCGGGCCGTTCAGCTCGCGAGCGCGTCCGGGAACGCGGATACTGCGAAACTGCTTGCGAAGGTGGTGGACGTGGTCGACGCCCCGACAGGTACTGTCAGATTGAAGGCGAAGGTCGCGGAGGCCGACGAGATGACCCTCGAGACCCGGTCCACAAAGACTGTTCGTGTAAAGAAGTGACCTAGCAGGACGCCCGCAGGACTCCAGTGGGACACCGAAGGAAAGGGGGACGCGCCGACATGCCGACCTGCCCGAACGGACACCAGTCGGGTTCCGACGACTGGTGCGAGGTCTGCGGTCACCGCATGGCCGGTGCCGTACCTCCGCCCCCTCCCCCGCCTCCCCCGGCCGGCGGAGGGTACGGCTTCCCGCCGCCCCCGCCGGGCGCCGGCGGCC
Organism: Streptomyces sp. NPDC058335; assembly: GCF_042723915.1. Lineage (NCBI taxonomy): Bacteria > Bacillati > Actinomycetota > Actinomycetes > Kitasatosporales > Streptomycetaceae > Streptomyces > Streptomyces sp. NPDC058335. The sequence continues at coordinate 61,921 of NZ_JBHXHX010000007.1, forward strand.
GTCCCGACAACCGACATCCGTCCACGGTGCCGAACGCCGAGCCGGAGCTGTGCCCGCAGTGCCGTACGCCCCGTGAGGGCGGCGCGCCTTTCTGCGAGGAGTGCCGGTGGAACTTCCTGACCAACACGGCGACCTCGTACACCCCGGCCGCCCCGCGCACGCCGGGACCCGGCGCGCCCGGTCCGGGCGGGCCCGGCGGCCCCGGAGCGGGTCCGGACGCGCGGTTCCAGCCGCCGCCCCCGTCCTTCGGCGGCGGCGACTCCTTCGAGTACCAGAGCTCCCGTCCGTCCCAGGTGAATCGTCCCGCCGAACCGATCCCGTCGTTCGGCGACCCGTCGCGGCCTCCGGGTCAGGGTCAGGGTCAGGGTCAAGGGGGCGGCCGGCCCTTCGGGCGTGAGCAGGGCGGTCCCGGTGGTCAGGGTGGCCCGGGTGGTCCCGGCGGTCAGGGCGGCGGTCGGCCGTTCGGTGGTCCGCCCGGCGGTCCCCAGGGTCCAGGCGGCACGGCCGGTGGCGGATCGCCGGCGGGTTCCTACGGGCGTGACCCGTCGGGTGCCCCCGGTGACCTCTTCGGGCAACGCGGCCCCGGCCCCACGAACCCGTCCGCCGACCCCTTCGCACGCGAGCCCTCCGGCCCCGGCGGTCAGGGCGGCTACGGCCCCGACCCGTCCCGGCAGGATCCCCGGCCCGGCGGCGGTCATGGCGGGCCTGGTGGGCCCGGCGGCCCTGGTGGTCCCGGTGGAGGGCCCGGTGGTCCCGCCGGCCCCGGCAGCCACCGCGCCCCGCAGGCCTTCCAGCAGCCCGGCCCGCAGGCCCCGTCCGGCTACCCGCAGGAGACCGGCCGGCCGCAGCAGCCGTCCGGCCCGTCCTTCGGCGGCGGTGACGACGACTGGGTGCTCTCCCCGCCGTCCCACACCGGCCGTCCCGGCGGCCCCGGCGGCCCCGGCGGCAACAACCAGGGCGGCGGCTACGGCTATCCCCAGCCCGGCGGCAACCAGGCCCCGCCCCCGCCCGGCCCGACGTTCCCGCAGCAGCCGGCGACCTGGACGGCGACGATAGGCCCGGACCGCGAGTACTTCATGGCGATGATGCACCGCTCGGGACCGGAGGCCGCGGGCCTGAACCTGCCCGCGTACTCCCCGGAGCAGCAGCGCACGCTCGGCGGCAACCAGATCACCATCGGCCGCCGCCGGCACTCCACCGGTGAGACCCCCGACATCGACCTGTCGGTGCCGCCGGAGGACCCGGGCGTCTCGCACCAGCACGCGGTGCTGGTCCAGCAGCCCGACGGCAGCTGGGCCGTCGTCGACCAGAACTCGACGAACGGCACCACGGTCAACGGCTCCGACGAGCCGATCCAGCCCTTCGTGCCCGTGCCGCTGCAGGACGGCGACCGGGTCCACGTCGGCGCGTGGACGACGATCACGGTCCGGCGAGGCTAGGGCGCCACGAGGCTGGGTCCCGACGAACCCGGCAGGGGCCAGGCGTACGGTCCCTCCGGGTCGTCCAGCCAGGCCCACGTCTGCTCGCCGCCGACGGTGACGCCGTACCGGTCCCGTCCGGGCCTGCCCTCGCGCTCCCACAGCGCGTAGGCCTCCTGTGGGTCGAGGGTGTCGCGGGTGAGGGCCAGCAGGAAGCGGAACAGGTCGCTCTCCCTGGCCCTCGGCGGTACGCCGCCGAGGGCGACCGGCTCCGGCGCGCGCCGGCCGGTGCCGCGCAGCGGGACGAAGTAGGCGGGGGTGGACAGGAAGTTCCCCTCGGCCTGCCCGGCCTCTCCGACGGTCAGCGCGAGCAGTCCGGTGGCGAGCGGGGTCAGGATGCGGGCGCCGGGACGGCACTGGGCGACCCAGGCCCGCGGGACCGACGCCAGCTCGCAGGTGGCGATGATCCGGTCGAAGGGGGCGCGTTCGGGGACCCCGCGGGCGCCGTCGCCGGTGACGACGGTCGGCCGGTAACCGGCGTCGGCGAGATGCCGCCGGGCGGACTCGGTGATCTCCGGATCGAGGTCCACGGTGGTGACCCGCTCGTCCCCGAGCCGGTACGACAGCAGCGCCGCGTTGTAGCCCGTGCCCGCGCCGACCTCCAGCACCCGGTCCCCGTCCCGCACCCGCAGTTCGGCCAGCATCTCGGCCATCAGCGAGGGCTGGCTGCTGGAGGAGAGCAGTTCCCCGTCCCGCAGCCGGGTGGCCAGCGGCACATCCTCGTACGCACCGCGCAACCAGCGCTCACGGGCCCGCCGATCAGGACTCTCGCCCCAGCACCGCTCGTACCCGCGCGCGGCGCCGACGTAGTAGTAGGGCACGAAGAGATGACGCGGAACGGTGGCGAAGACCTCCCGCCACACCGGGTCGGCGGCGAAGGCCCCGCTCGCCTCGATCTCCCGCACCAACGCCGCCCGCTCGGAGACGGCGAGCTGCTCCAACTCCTTGCCGAGCGCATGCGCTGTCATACGTCCACTGTGCGGCGCCGGAGCGCACGAGGCGAGTGCCCAAGGGTCCTGGTCCCCGGAGGTCCTGACCCCGGAGGTCCTAGGCCTGGAGTCCTCGGTCCCCGGGTCTGAGACCATGGGGAGCGTGAAAGAGATCCGGCGCGGCACGCTTCAGGAGCAGACCTTCTACGAGCAGGTCGGCGGGGAGGACACCTTCCGTCGGCTGGTCCACCGTTTCTACGAGGGAGTCGCCGAGGACCCGGTCCTGCGGCCGATGTACCCCGAGGAGGACCTGGGCCCGGCCGAGGACCGGCTCAGGCTGTTCCTGATCCAGTACTGGGGCGGCCCCACGACGTACAGCGAGAACCGCGGCCACCCCCGCCTGCGGATGCGGCACGCGCCCTTCACCGTGGACCGGGCCGCGCACGACGCCTGGCTCAAGCACATGCGGGACGCGGTGGACGAGCTGGAGCTCTCCGAGGAGCACGAGGAGACGCTGTGGAACTACCTGACGTACGCGGCGGCGTCCATGCTCAACACCCCGGAATGACCCGGCGTACGGCGGCCTGAGGGGGCGTACGGCCGCTCAGCGCACGCTGAGCCCCAGGCCGCCGAGTCCTGCCCGGCGTACGGCGATCGAGCCGTACGGAGTCCGCAGCCGCAGCCACGCCCCCGAGGAGAACAGGCCGACGTCCCGGGGTGCGGTGGCCGGCCGCAGGAAGCCCAGCGACTGGGCCGCGTGCACGGCCCGCACGGGCAGGCCGGTGTCCCCGACCGTCCGGGACCAGATGTCCCGCCCGATCCGGTCGAGTTCGGCGCGGGTACGCCCCTCGTCCGGCAGCCCTTCCATGCGGCGGCGGAACTCGGCGACCGCCGCGCCGACCATCGCGCGCAGCGCGTCCGGCGCCGGAAGGCCCGCCTGCGGCCGCCAGCCGCCGCGCGGCGGAAGTACGCCCGCCCAGGGCGGCCCGGTGACCGCGGCGGGCACCGCGGCCGTGGCCGCCGCATCGTCGACGCTCTCCAGCAGCTCCCCGGCGGACACGGTCACGTCCAGCGTGACGTCGAGGCCGTTCTCGTACGGCTTCGCCAGCCGGACCGCCCGGATCGCGAGGACCTCGAAGGACGGCGGCCGTCCGAAGACGGCCAGCGCGGTGCCGGCCGCCTGGAGCCGGACCGCTGCTCCACGGTCGTAGTGGAGCAGCCGGGAGAGGAAGGCCGCGAGATCCGCCGCCTCCCCCTCGTCGGCGAGGTGGAGCACCGTCATGCGGCGACGGCCTCCTTGTCGTCGTCCCGGTACTCCTCGAGGAACTCACGCTCCTCGTCGGTGAGCCGGCGCGGTCGCTGTGCCGCGAAGTCGAACGGCACGATCACCGTCGAGGCGCTGACGTAGACCTGGTCGCCGTCCTTCACCTCGTAGGAGATGGTGAAGGACGCGGCGCGTATCTGCGTGATCCACAGTTCGATGTCGACCGGCGTGTGCCGGTGGACGAGCTGCCGCTTGTAGTCGATCTCGTGGCGCGCCACCACGGACCCCTGCTTGAAGTCCTTCTCCGGGCGGAACAGGAAGTCGATACGGGCTTCCTCCAGGTAACGGAGGAACACCACGTTGTTGACGTGGCCGTACGCGTCCATGTCCGCCCAGCGCAGCGGGCAGCGGTAGATGTGCCGCAAGAAAGATCAGCCCCGGGTCAGCTTCTTGTAGGTGGCGCGGTGCGGACGGGCCGCGTCCGCACCGAGACGCTCGATCTTGTTCTTCTCGTACGACTCGTAGTTGCCCTCGAACCAGAACCACTTGGACTCGCCCTCGTAGGCGAGGATGTGCGTGGCGACCCGGTCCAGGAACCACCGGTCGTGGGAGACGACCACAGCCGCGCCCGGGAACTCGAGCAGCGCGTTCTCGAGGGAGGACAGGGTCTCCACGTCGAGGTCGTTGGTCGGTTCGTCGAGGAGCAGCAGGTTGCCGCCCTGCTTGAGGGTGAGCGCCAGGTTGAGGCGGTTGCGCTCACCGCCGGAGAGGACACCGGACGGCTTCTGCTGGTCCGGGCCCTTGAAGCCGAAGGCGGAGACGTACGCCCGCGACGGCATCTCGACCTGGCCGACGTTGATGTAGTCGAGGCCGTCGGAGACAACCTCCCACAGCGACTTCTTCGGGTCGATGTTCTCGCGGCTCTGGTCGACGTACGAGATCTTGACCGTGTCGCCGACCCGGATGGTGCCGGAGTCCGGCTCCTCCAGGCCCTGGATCATCTTGAAGAGGGTGGTCTTGCCGGCGCCGTTGGGGCCGATGACACCGACGATGCCGTTACGCGGCAGCGTGAAGGAGAGGTCGTCGATGAGGACCTTCTCGCCGAACGCCTTGCTGAGATTGTCGACCTCGACGACGACGCTGCCCAGACGCGGGCCCGGCGGGATCTGGATCTCCTCGAAGTCCAGCTTCCGCATCTTGTCGGCCTCCGCGGCCATCTCCTCGTAGCGCGCCAGACGCGCCTTGGACTTGGCCTGACGCCCCTTGGCGTTCGACCGCACCCACTCCAGCTCCTCCTTGAGGCGCTTCGCCCGCTTGGCGTCCTTCTGGCCCTCCACCTTGAGGCGGGAGGCCTTGGACTCCAGGTAGGTGGAGTAGTTGCCCTCGTAGCCGATGGCGCGGCCGCGGTCGAGCTCGAGGATCCAGCCCGCCACGTTGTCCAGGAAGTACCTGTCGTGGGTGACGGCGACGACGGTGCCGGCGTACTTCGCGAGGTGCTGCTCCAGCCACTGCACCGACTCGGCGTCCAGGTGGTTGGTGGGCTCGTCGAGCAGCAGCAGGTCGGGGGCCTCGATCAGCAGCTTGCACAGCGCGACGCGGCGCTTCTCGCCACCGGAGAGGTTGGTGACCGGCCAGTCGCCGGGCGGGCAGCCCAGGGCGTCCATGGCCTGCTCCAGCTGGGCGTCCAGATCCCACGCGTTGGCGTGGTCCAGGTCGTCCTGGAGCTTGCCCATCTCCTCCATGAGCGCGTCCGAGTAGTCGGTCGCCATCAGCTCGGCGACCTCGTTGAAGCGCTTGAGCTTGCCCATGATCTCGGCGGCGCCGTCCTGCACGTTCTCCAGGACCGTCTTCGACTCGTCGAGCGGCGGCTCCTGCAGCAGCATGCCGACGGAGTAGCCGGGCGACAGGAAGGCATCGCCGTTGGACGGCTGCTCCAGCCCGGCCATGATCTTGAGAACGGTGGACTTACCGGCACCGTTAGGACCGACCACACCGATCTTCGCGCCGGGCAGGAAGCTCAGCGTCACGTCGTCAAGGATGACCTTGTCGCCGTGAGCCTTACGCGTCTTGCGCATGGTGTAGATGTACTCAGCCAAGAGAAACCGTCCGGCAGCTTGAATTCTGGCAGTGGGCAGATACACCCCATCTTGCCGGACGGCTACCCCTGGGGGGAAACCCGTTCCGTCGGGAGACGCTGACCTGGGGGTTTGATGCAGACGGCTGCGGCTGACCTCGCTGCCGCTCGTCGCAGAGCGACCAGGGGACACCGGACGGGGGGACGGTCCAGGTATCGACCGCCGGTCTTCGCACGGAGCCGAGTGCATCGCACAGCGGGTGAGGGGCGACCGAAGGCTGTTCGTCGTGGAGCCGGTCGAAGGTGCGATCCGGTTCGTCCGCAGGGCCCTCGCACACGGCTTCGGCGAGGCTGCGACCGCAGGGGCTTCGCTTCTTCGGCCCCGCTGCGGTGTGGTCATGTACACACTCCACGGCCTGGCGGTAGCGTCCAGCAGTGGCCGAACCCATTTGGCATATCGGAGAGAACATGGCTTTCTCAGGCGGTCACGATCTCCAGTATCTGGAGTCCCTCGACTCCGTGCGGATGCCCTGGCCAGGCCCGGCCGGCATCTCGGACTCCGAGCGGGAACAACGGGACGACCACGAGCTTCAGGTCTTCGTCGAAGTACTCATGACGCTGGCACTGGGCCGCGATGTCGTCGTCCCCCAGTCCTACGCATTCGATTCCACTGCATTTCTCAGCGTCGCGCGCACAGTACTCCAGATTCGCAACAGGGCAGCGATCGACGAACACCCTTTTCGGATCCATCTCTTCAGATCGGATTCCTTCGAAGACGCCATGGCAAGCATGCTCAGCCGCGCCTTCGACGAGAATCACCCATTTCTCAGCTCCTTGCTACCAGAACTGCACAAGCCGGAAGAATACGGCCTCGACCCCAGCGACGTTCGCTGGCAGGCCGAGAGCCTCGATCGCCTCCTCAACAGCGACTGGATAGGAGACAAACGGGCACAGGCGCTGAACGATGTCCGAGCGGAATTCCGAGGTCTCCCGCGAGTCAAAGCAAGTCCGCCAGCCTCCCCATTGGGAATGGGACAACTGCTCGCGTCCACCGTCGAGGAGAATTCGTCGATGGGTCGAGCGGCGCAATCCCTTCCAGCGGCTTTCCGGGAGGTGCACGCAGAGATCGTGAACGTGATTCGCCGTCTCGATCCCACGCGCCCGCAGGCTTTCAACGAACGCAGTCGACTCCGCAGCCGCGACCCGTGGCCCAACGATCCGGGCCGCCGGACGCCAGAGGAAATCGCCGGAAGCCGGCACACTCTCGATCTGGTGATCGAGTTCGTCGACACCTTGTACAACGTGATCGTGGTTGATTCCATCGGGATTGCTCCCGCGACCTTCAGCACTGACGTAGCCGTCGGGGACAGGGTTCTCAGCTCACGCGCGATCGCGCAGGAGCTCGCGATCGCGCAATATCGTTCCGGAGCGCACCAGGCAGCCTGGCTGCCACGCCAGGACGCAGCGACAGGTGAGGCGGAGGAACATCCGCTGTTCGAAGTGCGGCTCGATGCGCGAGCCGCCATCACGGAGAAGCAGACCCGTGACCAGTTGTCGAATCTGCGGGACAGCGCGGTGGACGCCATCGCCGCTCTCCTGGACGCTCGGGCTCAGCGGGGAGGTTCCGGCCGGGCCCGGTCGCCCTTCTGGAAAGGGCTGGACAAGTTGGCCGCGGCAGAGGACTCCGCGTCCGCCCGGAAGGCCCTTGACGCTCATCTCGCCCACGTCGCCGCTGTTCTCGGCGGTCAGGGCGATGCCGGTCTGGTAGGAAAATCCGGAGTTCAGGTGTTCCTCACGGGCAGCGGTGCCGCCGGACCTGCGGTCGCGGCCGCACTCTGGCAATTTCCGCGTATCCTCGAATTTCCGGCGATAGCCCTCGGGGCGGTTGCTCCCGTCGTAGCCCAAAAGGGAGTTCAATCCGTCCGCCGCTGGCAGGGCACAAGGCGCCGAACCCATGCACTCGGAAGAGTCGTCGACGTGAGGATCTAACCGCCTTGAGCAACCCTGGACGCCTCGATCCCATCCGCCGAAAGCGCGAGGTCCGCGCCTATGCCAATCGATTCGCCGAGGTCTTCGATGACGAGGTGGAGTTCCCGGACGGCACTCCTGGCCGGTACCTGAGAATCGTCAATCGCGGTGACGGTCCAGGCGTCGTGGTATTGCCCGTCCATGGGATTAACGTCGGGCTCGTCCAGACATATCGCTATCCTGTGGAATCCTGGCAGTGGGGATTGCCTCGCGGTTTCTCCCACAATCACGATCCCCTCGTCACTGCCCGGACGGAACTCCACGAAGAGATTGGCGTACGCGACGCCGCATTCGAACTCCTCGGCTTCATGACACCGGATTCAGGGATGTTGGCGACCAGGGTTGCCGTAATCCTCGCGCGGGTCAACGAACCCACCGGACGAACAGTCGATGTGCAAGAAGTTGCTGCCGTGCGCTGGCTCCCCGTCCGAGAGCTGTGGCATTGGGTGGCCCAGGGGCGCATCGAGGACGGAATGTCACTGGCCGCGCTGACTCTTGCTCACGCACTCGATCACCTGCCCAATCCCTGAGGTGTGCCGAATGGGTCTCGGCCGCTCGTGGACACCCGCTGGGAACCCGGTGGCTCGCGCCGGCTCCGGCACGGCCGGCTCGCACCCGCCACACCCGCCGGCAGTTCGACCGATGGGGGCGGCCGGGTCAGGTGAGAAGTTGGCCGATGCCCAGCAGGTTTCCCTCGCTGTCGTGGAACCAGGCTCCGCGCTCGGCTCCGGCGCCCTTGCTCGGGTAGTTTCCGTCGATCTCGGCGATGTTGTCGACGGTCCGGAAGCCGGGTACGTCGACCTCCTCGAAGACCACACCGCGGCGCTTCAGCTCCGTCACCACGGCCTCGATGTCGTCGACCTCGAAGGCCATCTGTGTGAACGTGCCGGGCGAGGCTCCCATCGACCGGAACAGCACGAACTCCGCGCCGCCCTCGCATCGGTACAGCAGGCCACCGGGGCGTTCGTCCACGGGGTGCAGGCCGAGCCGCTCGGCGTAGAAGCGGCGTGCCCGGTCCAGGTCCTGGGCCGGGAGCCTGGTCGCCACCCGCGCCCCGGCCAGGGTGTTCCTGTCGTCTGCGTTCATACGGCCACTCTGCCCCCAGCAGGGGACGAGGGCGAGGAACGTCACTCGTTTCCGTCGTCGCGGGGGTGATGGCCGCGGGTGATGAGCCTGATCCCGCCGACGGTGAGCAGGGCGAGGAGCGCCGGGCCGACGCCCTGGACGCCGAGGAGCCACAGGCGGTCGGTCGGGGGGGGAGCGGGCCTCCCCCTTCCCCGTGGTGCGTGCCGCGGCGGCTGCCTCAGCCCTGCGTCCTGTTCTCCTTGCGGCCCACGAGCAGCAGGACCGTGCCGCCGATGACGACCAGGCCGATCGCGGTACCGGCGATCAGGGGGGTGGCGTCGGAGCCGCCGGTCTCGGCGAGGTCGGTGCCCGAGGAGGCGGTGCCGCCCACCGTGGCCGGGCTGGGTTCGGCGAGCGTCTGGGTGGTCAGGCCGGTCTCGTCGGCTCTGGTCCGGCAGTCGAGGACGCCGGTGAAGCGGCTCTGGGTTCCTTGCGGACCGGTGATGGTGAAGTCGTAGGCCTGATCCTCCTGGAGGGGGATCGTCACCGTGCGGGACGTGCCGGCGGGGATGCTGTGCCGCACGCCCATCAGCTCGAAGGTGAAGGCCTGGTCGCCCTCGTTGGACGCGGTGATGTCGACGCCGTTCTTCGGGCAGTTCTTCGCCGCGGAGAGGGCCGGGACGGCGCCGGTCTCGGCCCAGGTCGCGGACGCCGTCGCGGAGACGGTCGACTCGCTGGAGCCGGCCAGGATCTGTGTCTGGCTGCGGCTCCCGGAGGTGAAGGCGCGGCCGACGGGGACGGTGGTGGAGGCCTGGACGGTCAGCTCGGCGGCCCCGGCGACGGTGCCGGCGGGTACGTCGAAGAACAGCTCGCTGCCGTCCCGCGCGGAGGTGACGGGCTCGCCGTCCTTGCCGACGATCCGTACACCGGTGGTCGCGGCGTCGAGCGGCGGTGTCACCGTCACGGCGCTCGCGCCGGTCCGTACGGTGACCGGGCCGAGCAGTTCGCCGGGGTGGCCGGAGACGGCGGACCCGTCGAGGGTCAGTGAGGCCCGGGGTTCCGCCACGGCGCGGGCGGTCTTGTGGAGGTAGTCCGCGAGCCGTTCGGCCTGTGGGTCGACGGCGTCGACGTCCGCGCCGTCCGAGTAGCGCCAGATCGCCACCTGGGTGCCGGCCGCCGCGTCCTGCTCGGTGAGACCGCCTCCGGTGATCCCGGCCTTCTTGGCCAGCGCGGCCAGGTTGTTCACCTGGGGATAGGAGTTCTGGAGGATCCAACGGATCCGGCCCGCGTCCTTGTTGACGCCCAGTGAGGTGCCGCTCCAGGGGGTCTCCTGGTACTTGGCGTCCTTCTGCGTGGGGTTGTGAAGGTCGACGCAGTAGGTGTGGAGGGTGCCACCGCCGTCGACGGACATCTCGAACAGGCCGGCCGAGACCTCCTGGTCCCCGCTCTCGTCGTGGAACACTGCGGCGCCGTACGTCTTGAGGCCGCCTATCGTCGCCGTCGCTCCACCCTGCGTCTGCGCCGGGGTGTCGGCGACGGCCGTGCCCGCGGTGACGAGGACACCGGCGGCGACGAGTCCGGACACCAGCGTCCCCGCCGCGAGGCGGACCGCGCCCCGTCCGCGCGCGAACGGCGCGGAGAACGAAGAAATCACGTAATTCCCCTTCGAGCAGGACCCGTTGTCGTGGGGGGATGGGTCCCACCAGCAGAATCAGAAGCCCCGTGAGCCACGTTCGGCATCCTAGAGAGGCGGGCGCACCGGCCTTCCCGGTCAGGTCGCCCGATGGGTGATCCGACTCGGAATCGTTATCCCAAGATCGCCCACGAGCAGGGCTTATCGACAAATCCACCAGCCCTTCCAGGGCGAATCCGCCGATAAGCCGTCGACCCGTCAGAACGGCGCGCTCTCTGACATCACGTCACGGCAGCCGGCTCGCGTCGCCGCGGTGATTCCGGCTCCGCGGGATGCGCCGCCGGGGTCTCCCAGTCGGGCTCCGGCTGCGTGGGTACGCCGGCCGCCGCGGCCGTATCGGGCCTGGCCGCGCGACGGAAGAGCGAGGTGCCACGGGCGAGGTCATGGCCGATCGCCACCGCGTCGATGTCGGCCGACGTCCGGTTCTGTCCCTCACGCGCTTCCGCGCGCACCTTCAGCCGGCCCTGGACGATCACGGCTTCGCCCACGTTCAGCGACGCCGCGACGTTGGTCGCCAGCTGCCGGTTGGCCCACACCGTGAAGAAGTTGGTGTGGCCGTCGGTCCAGGTGCTCTTCTCCCGGTCCCAGTAGCGCGAGGTCACCGCCAGCCGGAACCTCGCCGACGGCCCCGCCGACAGCTCCCGGTACACCGGCTGCGTCGCCACGTTCCCCACCGCACAGACCATCGTCTCGTTCATCGAGAACCCCTCCCTCACCCGGACGTCCACGCCGGGCTGATACGCGTACGGGCCCGTCCCGTACGGCTGCGTCTGCCGGGGCGGTGCCGGCCGCGAGGCATCCGCCCCGAGCCGCTCACCGCCACCGTCGCCACGACCGCGTCCGCCGCGATCGCCGCGAAACCAGACTGCCTCCGCCGGGCCGAGCCCGTCGCGCCCTGTGGATCACCACCCGCCTGTGGAAAAAGCCGTCACCCGGACGGGGGATGCGCGTCGCGCCGACCCCGGATCACCGCCACGGCCCGCGCTCCACAGGCCCCTCCCTCACCTGGCCAGCACCTGCGCGCCCATGACCCGCCCGTACTGCTCCCGTACCTCCCGGTACCGCAGCAACTCGGCGGCCACGGGGTCCAGGACCCTCGCTCTGCCGCACCCGGCGGCCGCCTCCCGAAGGCGCCGTTCCGCGTCCTGGCCGTATCTGCGTGCGGGGCCGCGGGCCGCCAGCCGGCAGCTCCACTCCACCAGCGGGCCGCCGATGATGCCGGCCACCATCAGCAGCACCGGCACGCCCAGGTTCGGCGACATGACTCCGGCGATCTGGCCGACCAGCCACAGCCCGCCGAGGATCTGAAGGACCGTCATGGACGCCTGCGCCAGCACGGCCACCGGCCACCAGCCCGGCCGCGGTGGACGACCCTCCGGCACCCCGGCCCGCGCGGTCAGCTCGTCCAGCGCCTCGGGCAGCCCCTGCGCACCGCGTACGGCCGCCTCGCGCACCGCCTGCGCCCACGGCGCGGGCAGGCCCGCCGAGGCCCGCTCGGACACGGTGCGCACGGCCTGCTCCACACGCTGGCGCGCCGTGGCCTCCTCGTCGGCCTGCGAGCGGACCGGCAGCCGACCGGTGGGGGGATCGCCGCGGTCCTCGTACCACCGCCACAGCCTCAGCCACGGCGTCCCGCACGCGCGGTTGGCGTTGCGCAGCCAGGCGCGTTCGGCGGCCTCGCCCGCGGCGGTGGCGCCCACCGCGTCCGCGAGCCGGGCGGCGAAATCGTCCCGCGCCTCCTCGCTCAGGCCGGTGCGCCGCTCCGTCGCGTAGACGGACCGCAGCCGCCACCCGGCCGCGTCCACATCGGCCGCGATACGCCGCGCCGCGGCACCGCGCTCCGCGACGAACTGGCCGAGCAGTTCCCGCAGCTCCCCCACGCCGTCGCCGGTGAGCGCGGACAGCGCGAGGACGGTCGCGCCCGGTTCGCCGTACTCGCCGAGGGCGACGCCGTCCTCGTCGAGCAGCCGCCGCAGGTCGTCGAGAACCATCTCGGCGGCCTCGCCCGGCAGACGGTCGACCTGGTTGAGGACGACGAACATGACCTCCGCGTGGCCCGCCATGGGCCGCAGGTAGCGCTCGTGGAGCATGGCGTCGGCGTACTTCTCGGGGTCGACGACCCAGATGACGGCGTCCACGAGGGCCAGCACACGGTCGACCTGCTCACGGTGCTGTACGGCGGCCGAGTCGTGGTCGGGCAGGTCGACCAGGACGAGCCCGCGCAACTGGGCCTCCGCGTCCGCGCTCTGCACCGGGCGGCGGCGCAGCCGGCCCGGGATGCCGAGCCGGTCGATCAGGCTCGCGGCGCCGTCACTCCAACTGCAGGCGATCGGCGAGGCGGTGGTCGGCCGTCGTACGCCCGTCTCCGAGATGGTCACCCCGGCGAGGGCGTTGAACAACTGCGACTTGCCGCTGCCGGTGGCTCCGGCGATCGCGACGACGGTGTGCTGCCCGGAGAGCCTGCGCCGGGCCGCCGCCTCGTCGAGAACGCGCCCCGCCTCGGAGAGCGTCCGGCTGTCGAGCCGGGTGCGGGAGAGCCCCACCAGCTCCCGCAGCGCGTCGAGCCGGGAGCGCAGGGCACCGTCGTAGGCGAGCGGGGCCGTGGTCTGAGGCCCGCCGGACCGAACCTCCAGGGCCGCGGCGGCCTGCTCGGCGGCAGTGGCCTCGTTCACGCGACGCGCGATGAGACCGTCGCCCCAGGGTTCACCGGACGCGGGGTCCTCCTGCGCCGACTGACCCTCACCGTCCCTCCCGCGACCGTCGCGACCGCGTGCGGGAGCTTCGGCCACCGGTGGGCGGGCGGGGCGGTCGGTACCCGGCACAGGCGCGGGGCGCTTCTTGTCCCGCACGCGCGCGGGAGCATTGCCCTTTCGCACGCGCGCCGGCGGCTCGGTTGCGGCCTTCGCCCGGCCACGGGAGGACTCGTCGCCCTCCGGTACGCGGGCCGGACGTCCCTTTTCCGGCACGCGCGCGGGAACGTCGCCCTCTCGCACGCGCGCAGAAGCGTCGCCCTCTCGCACGCGCGCGTGCGGCTCGGTTGCGGCCTTCGACCGGCCGCCCGAGGACTCGTCGGTCGCGGCCGTCGACCGGCCGCCCGAGGATTCCTCGGTCGCGCGCGCACGCGCCGGGTGCTCGCCTTCGCCGACGGGCGTGGCGGAGCCGCCCTCCACCACCTTGCCGGGACGGCCGCCTTCGGCCTTGTACGGGGACAGGGCACCCTCCACAGGGGCGGGACGCTCGTCCTCACCCACGCGCGTGGGACGTTCCCCTTCGGCCCCGCGAGCGGAACGATCGGCGTCATCCGGGCGAGCGGAACCGTTGACATCAGCCGGGCGTGCGGAACCGTTGACATCAGCCGGGCGAGCGGAACCGTTGACGTCAGCCGGGCGAGCGGAACCGTTGACGTCGGTCACGCGCGCGAGGCGATCCGCCTCGCCCACCTGCACACCCCGGTCGTCCACCCGGCTGTCCTCCTGCCGGCCGACCGGGGAACCGTCTCCGCCGTCGCCGCTCCCGGCATCCGCCGGGCTCTCGCCGGACCCCTGCTTCTCTCCCTCGCCGCCCGCCTCGGGCTCCTTCTCACCGGGCTGCCGCCCCTCCACGGCGCCCTCCACCACGCCCTCCGCACCCTCCGCACGCAGAGCCGACTCGCCGGGCGGATCCCCGAGGCCCCGGAGGTCCTTCAGCCCTCCCACGTCCACTGAGTCCTGCAAGCCGCTCTGCCCCCGGTGATCGCCGTGGGTCACCGCCCCCGACTGCCCCCCACACTCCCCGTGATCGAGGTGTTCCAGGTGTTCCACGTGGTCCGTGTGGTCGGTGTGGTCGGTGTGGTCCTCGTTCGTGACGGCGGTCACCGGTCACCTCTCCTTCTGTAGTACGGACAGCGCGGCGATGAGTTCGGCCTGGGGTTCGGCGTGGACGTCGAGTTCGTCGAGCGGGGCGAGCCGACGCTCGCGTTCGTTGTGCAGGACGCGGTCGAGGTGCTCGGTGAGCAGGCGTCCGCCCCGGTCGCGCAGCCGCAGCGCGCCGTGGGCGCCGATCCGTTCGGCGAGCCCCTCGCCCGCCGAACGGGCCCTGCGGCCGCCCAGCAGGACGGTGGCGACGAGGGCCGCGACGATTTCGGAATCGGGTACGGCGCCGCGTTCGAGGTCGCGCACCTCGTCCTCGGCGAACTCCTCCAACTCGCGCCGCCAGCGCCGTACGGCCATGCCGATGCGGTGTTCGGCGGACTCCGGGGAGTGGTCGCGGTCGAGTAGTTCCGGGGCGCCCGCGGCCGGTTCGCGGCGCCAGGCCTCGTCGACGCGTTCGTCGGCCGCGGTGACGGCGCAGAGCAACAACGCGGCCAGGCTCTCCACGAGGGCGTCGAGCAGTTCCCCGGCGGTGCAGTCCAGCGGGAAGGCCCGCCAGCGCTTGAGGGCGTCACCGGCGAGCACGGCGCCGCTCTGCAACCGGCCCCGCACGCGCGCGTACTCACTGTCGTACGCCCCGTCGACGGCCGAGGTGAGCCGCAGCGCGGCCGCGTACTGGGCGGCGGCGGCGCCGGCCAGTTCGGGCATCCGGGACTTGAGCGAGTCGAGGACGCCGTAGGCCGTGCGGGCCATCGCGTCGTGGCGGGCGGCGAGGTCCTGCGCGTGTTGGACGAGCCAGGCGCGCAGTGGTGCCACGGCGGTTGCCGGAAGCAGCCCTCCGCCCCAGGCGGACTCCGGCAGTTCGGGCACGGTGAAGCGCGGTACGTGGCCCAGCCCGGCCTTGGTGAGCAGGGCGCCGTACTGCCGGGAAACCTCTGAGACGACCTGGTGGGGTACGCGGTCGAGGACGCTCACGAGCGTCGCGTTGTACTCCTTGGCGGTGCGCAGGAGGTGCCAGGGCACGGCGTCGGCGTACCGCGCCGCCGTGGTGACCATGACCCAGATGTCGGCGGCGCAGATGAGTTCGGCGGCCAGGACGCGGTTGTCGGCGACCAGGGAGTCGACGTCGGGCGCGTCCAGGAGGGCGAGGCCGGGCGGAAGGGTCTCCGCGGTCTCGACGCGCAGGAGGCGTCTGCCGTCCTCCCCGGGCAGCAACAGGTCGTCCGCGGGCTCCTGATGGGGCACCCACACGCGCGTGAGGTCGGGCAGCACGCGCATGCCGCTGAACCAGTGATGGTCCTCCGGATGGCACACCAACACCGGTGTCCGGGTCGTCGGCCGCAACACGCCCGCCTCACTGACCCGCCGCCCCACCAGGGAGTTGACGAGGGTCGACTTGCCGGCGCCGGTGGAACCGCCCACCACGGCCAGCAAAGGTGCTTCGGGCTGTCTCAGCCGGGGCACCAGATAGTCGTCGAGCTGGGCGAGGAGTTCGTCGCGGTTGGCACGCGCGCGTGGAGCCCCCGCCAGGGGCAGCGGAAAGCGTGCGGCGGCGACACGGTCGCGCAGGGCGGAGAGTGCGTCGAGCAGCTGAGGCCGTACGTCCAAGGTCACCACATGCGAAGAATGCCCAATTTCGGGGGATTTATGAAGCATATAGACATGCCTGCGCGCCGATGGGACAGAAGGGACGCAAGGCGCGACTGGGACAGAGGCACAGCGCAGGCATAACGAGTGCACAACACCCGGCGCTCCAGGCGCCAAAAGCGGTGCACAATTCGTACCTGCCTGCGATTATCAGGACCGCTTCACCGAACCTCCACATTGAGCCACGGAGGCGAAGCGCTCAGGACAAGGAACCGGGAGCCCTATCCTTGTCCCCGGCAACGTCACGGATCAGCCCACACCCGGGCACCAGGTACGAGGCCACCACACCCGGCCCCCGTAGCTCAGTGGATAGAGCAGGCGCCTTCTAAGCGCTTGGCCGCAGGTTCGAGTCCTGCCGGGGGCGCAAGTCTCCGCCCTCCCTTTGGGAGGGCATTTTTGCTGGTCACGGCGTGTTTCACTCGCCACGACGAAGCCCCGGACACTCCCCCGACGATCAAGGGGAGGTTCCGGGGCTGTCCGGCTGTCACCGGGTTTTCGCGGGTGGCCCTGTCGAATACGTGTCGAAGTTGTCGGCGCTTCTCGGTGAGAAGCCTCAGCCTCCGTCGGGCAGCTCGGGAAGATCCCCGGCGGCCTCCAGGCGCCTTTTCAGGTCAGGCGGCTGCCCCTCGACGCATCGCGCGTAGGTGGCCAGCAGCACCGGCACGCTGTTCCCGGCCCATTCCGCCACCTGGGCGGGTGGAATTCCGTCGTTGAGCCACTTCGTGAGGCGCGTGTGCCGGTTGTCGTACACCCGCCTCCCGGTGGGCGACTCGAAAACGTGCGGGAGCAGGACAGCCTTGCGCGCACTGCGCCACGCCCGGCGGATGACCGACCCCGCGAGAATGCCGCCCGTCTCCCCCTGGAACAGCAGATCACCGGGCTTGAGCTGTTCGTCCGCGATGTGCTGCCGCAGGGTGCGCGTCAGGGCGGAATGCCCCGGCACGGTGCGCGTCTCGCCCTCGGCACGGCCCTTCAGGTCGCGTTCCTCGTGGATCTCGCCGGTGTCGGTCCACTGCTTGCCGACCTCCGGAGTCGCCGTGTGGATCAGCAGCTCGCACCACTGGCCCCCGCGTCGGGACCGGGAAGCGTCACGTCCTGCACACGCATGGCTACGGCCTCCTCCGGCCGCAGAGCGCAGTAGTACAGCGTGGCGAAGAACGCGTGCAGCCGCTGTCCTCTACGCGGCCGGCACCGGATCCAGTCGAGGAGTGCCGCCGCCTGGTCCGCGTTCATCAACGACCGCTTGTCGACGGCGTTGCTGGTCTTGGCGACGGCCGTCGACTCCTTCCCCTTGGGGAGCGGGTTGGTCCGCAGGACGCGCCGCCGGATCGCGTGCTTCATGACGACGTTGAGGATCCGGCGGTGGCGCTTCCTGGACCAGGCCGCCGCCTGCTTGCCGTCGAGGCGCGTGTCGACGGGTCTCAGAATCTCGTCGACCTTCTCTGCCTCCTCCCAGACCGAGACCGGCAGGGAGTTGCGCTCCACCCATCTGAGGATGGCCACCACGTCTCGCGGGGCGTCCGCACGGCGGGTCGCGTTGAACGCCCATTCGCGCAGCGCGGTCCGGACGGCAACCGGGGCGAACTGGGTCGGTTGGGCACGCAGCAGCGCGATGGTGACCGCCGTCAGAGTCTTGGCGGTGTTTTTACGGCTGTTGCCGCCGAGCTGGGTCCAACGAGCGTCCACGTACTCGACGGCGAACGCGTACCAGCTCATCGAAGCCGACTTGGAACGGTGGGACACCGGCAGCCCGGTGGCGATGACGAAGGCCTCACCCTTACCGGTGGCCCGGATCAGTTCGGAGCGGAAGCCCTCAGCGAGTGAGACGGTGGCGAAGGGTTCACGCCAAGCCTTGCCCGCGACGACCCAACGCACGGTGTAGGTGGTCTTCCGGGCGCCCTTGTACGTGAGGATCTTGTAGACCTTCACGTCGTACGTGGTCTCCATCAGGCGGCGTCCTCACGGTCGTCGAGCCAGTGGTCGAGATCGCTCCGCCGGATCCTGAGGTCGCCGTTCGGGAGCTTGATGCAACGTGGCGCACGCCGCTTCGCCCGCCAGTCGTAGAAGGTCGAGCGCGAGACGCCCAGTTCTTCGCAGACCTCCGCGAGGGTCAGCATCGTGCGCGACCGGACGGCCGTGGTCATTCCGTGTTCCCTTCGCTCTGGAGGACTTCGCGAGCGGTCTCGCGGTTGGCGTGCAAGTCGCGCGCGATGGTCGCGGCGAGGGCGGCTTCACCCGGGGTGTGGCCGTGGCCGGCGTACTGCCAGTCGGTCAGGACGAGGACGGTGTCCGGTTCGCGGTCGTCGAGACCGAGGGCGGATGCCTCCTGCGCGGCGCGGAAGTCGGCGCGTTCTGGCGGAGGGCGCCGAGGGTGGTGGAGTAGGTGCGCGACTTGGACGAGAAGTGCCCGCGGAAGCCGAGCATGTGCGCCCAGGCCCAGAGCCGTCGGTCCGGGTACAGGGCGTCGAGGTCTCGGCAGGCGGTGATGAGCCGCCGGGTGTGGTCGGGGACGCCGTGGCGGTCGAGTTCGGCGAGTTCACCGATACGGCGGTCCAGGGTGCCGGTGTTCTCTGCCGCCTTGGTGGCGTACTTGGCCACGTACGACGCGACGGCCTGTTCGGTGATGTCGGAGCCGTCCGCGAAGGCCTTGACCGGGCGGACGTCGAGCTGTCGGCCCCATCGGAACGTCCGGGCAGGCTGGTCGTCGGCGGCCGGAACCGAGACGGACGTGTACGAGTGCGCGGCGGCGGCCCGGAGCGCGTCGGTGAGCACGTCGACCGTGGCCCAGACGGGCGGCGGTGTGCCGGGGCCGTCGAGACGTACGACGGCGTGGAAGTGCAGGGCGCCGCGCTTCTGGAACTCTGCCACCTTGCCGTACGAGACGCGCAGGTGGCCGGCGAGTTCCCGGCGGGCCAGGCCGCCGCGGGCGGCGAGTTCGCGGCGGAGCCGGGTGGTGAAGCGCTGCCAGAGTTGTCCGGCGTGGTTGTTGAACAGGACGGCGCCCGCGTAGTCGTAGGCCTCCGGGTCGAGGGCGGTGCCCAGCTCCGGGGCGTCGGACGCGTGCCGGTCACCGCAGCGGCAGAGGCCGCCGTGATTGGGCCGGTTGTGGACCGGCCCGAACGAGGGGGCCGTGAGGGTGGCGAAGACGCGCGGGTGGTCGCGGACGTCGGCAGGGATGTCCCGGCGGTCGTCCCCGGCGAGGCCCGCACGGATGAGGTGGTAGGTGTCGCCCGCGTAGGTCCAGGCGCAGGACGGGCAGCGGGAGGCACGGCGGTTGCCGCAGGCAAGGCGGAGGCGTCCGCCCGGCTCGTTCTCGGTGGAGTAGTGGTGCAGCGTCTCGCCGGTTGTTTTGTCCTTCGTGAGCGTCCAGCCGGTCAAGTGGATCGGGTCGGAGCAGCCGCCGGTGCGGCGGATCTGGTCTTCCCAGCGGGTGTAGTCGGAGGCCGAGGCCACCCGGAGGACGTCTCCGAGGGTGATCGGGTCGAGTGGGTGGGCGGACGTGGTCACCTTGGGTGTCGCTGGTGAGGCCCGGTGGGCCATGCTGGAGGTTCCTTCCGGTTACGAGATTGATCGGTGGGGACGGCTCCCGGGCGGCGGATGCTTGGCGGTATCAGGGCCGCCCGGGGGCCGGTCAGCGTCGTTTGGCTTCGGAGGCGAGCACGGAGCGCAGTACGACGGCGCAGACGGCGACGGACGCGCCGGTGACGGCGACCGCCAGAAGCAGAGAGACCAGGACGGCACCGAGGACCAGGACCGCGGCCGTGCCGGCGCCGACGAGCGCGAGCATGGTGCTGGGAGTGAGCTGGACGACCGGGCGGGACGGGGCCGGGACGACGGGCACCGGCGGCGGGACCGGGGTGATGGTGGTCGGCTCGATGACGGCGGGCGGGGCCGTCAGGCCGGTGGGCTGGGGCATGGTCGGGATCTTGGGACGCAACATGGGCGGTTCACCTTTCACGGCTACTTGACGGCGTTGTCGATGACGGGGGCCAAGACGCTGTCGGCCAGGAGGAATCCGCCGAGGAGCAGTACGGCGATGAGCCACCAGGGCGGGCGGATGAGCTTCACGCCGAGGTAGCCGACGGTGAGGAGCGCGAGCCAGAGCGGGACCTGCACGTGGGCCTCCTAGCGGACGCGGCAGCGGTGGGTGCGGGCGGCGAGCTGGGCGGCGGTCTGGCTGGAGTAGTCGGCGGACCAGCCGCAGCGGTCGGCGGTGTAGACGGCGGCGTGCACGGTCCGGCCGTTGCGGTCGCGGTGGGTGCCGATCTGCACGGGGCCGATCCGCATCACGGAGTGGAAGTTGTCGCGGGCGGGCATCATCGAGGTGTCTCCTTCCTGGTCAGGCGAGGTGGGCGGCGATGGCGTTGGCGAGGTAGGGCGGGACGCCGAGGCGGGAACGCAGGGTGTCGGTGTCGATCGGAGCGCCGGTGCGGGCGCGGTACTCGTCAGCGACCTTGCGGGCGTGGTCGACGAGGACGGCGGGGACCGCCGGCGCGGGGGTCGAGGCGGGAGTCGAGACCAGGGCTGGGGCTGGGTCCGAGACCAGGGCCGGGTCCTGGAGCGCGTCAGGCTCGGGAACGGTTGCTTCCGGTAGCCGGGGATCGGCGTCGGGTGTGTCCGCGACGGGTGCCGGCGGAACCGGCTCCGGCTCCGCAGCCGACGAGTGAGCGAGGAGCGTTCCACCGAGGAACGCGACCGCGGGCCACCCGGCGATGCCGAGACGGAGCAGGGCGGGCGGGTCGGCCAGGTCGAGAAACCCGGCGGTGGCGACATTGGCGCCGAGCGAGGCGAAGAGGGCGATGAGGAACCAGCACCAGGCCAGCCGGGACGGACCCTCATTACGCAGTCGCCGCCAGGCCGCGACCAGGAGCAGATCGACACTGACCGGGTAGGCCCAGGCCTTCCAGCCGTTCTGTCCCGCAGCGGCGGCCAGGTCGTGCAGGTGGGCGAAGGACAGGGCGCCGGCGATGACGGCTTGAACCAGGACGGCGTCGACGCGCAGGCCGTGACGGGCAGCCATCAGGACTCCTCACCGGTCGGCGGCTCGGGGAGCGAGGCGGCCAGAGAGGGGCTGACGGCGTCGACGAAGTCGAGGTCGGCGCCGGTGGTGTCGGCGTAGAGGGCGAGTTGGCCCAGGAGCAGGACGGTGCGGGCGAAGTCCTCGCAGTCGGGGCACATGACGCGGGTTCTCCCTTCATCGGGCATGGCAGGGGTAGGGACTTGGCGCGAAGACGGTCCCGCCGACCGATGGGACGAGTGAGAGATCAGGCGGTGGCCGGAGAAGGCTTGGCCGACGGCACGGGGGCGGCGGCGGCTCCCGAGAGGGCAGGCCGGAATGGCGCCAGCTCAGGCAGGTTGGGGGCCCGGTCGGCGTGCCGATTACAGATGTTCACGGCCTGGCGGAGCGAGGTGTGCGGGGCACGGATCCGGTACCAGCCTCCGGAGGAGTCGCCCGCGATGGCGATCCCCCGCATCTCGGCCGGGATCTGGATAGCGGCGAGGACGGCGTCCGGGGAGATGTCGCCGAAGGCCATGTTGGCGGAGGTCTCGTCGTTGACGCGGTGGGCGGTACGGCCGGTGAGCTGGGCGCGGAGCATGGTGATGCCCTTGCCGAGTTCGGAGCCGAAGCGCTGTCCGCAGATCTCCAGGTAGATGCCGGCGGCGCGGCCGAGCTGGGCGAGGCGGACCAGCGCGGTGATGATCCGGTCACGCCGCTTCTCCTCCTCCTTGCTGACGTACAGGGCGAGTTCGGCAACCTCGTCGACCAGGACGACGACCGGGGTCGGACGCAATCCGTCGGGCAGATCCCAGATGTCGGCGGCGATCTCCGCGTCCGGCACGTCGACGGTGATCCGCTGCTGGGCACGGATGAGCTGATAGACGTCCGCCATCCGGGCCACGAGCGCATCGAGCAGTTCGGCGGCGGTGTCGGGGTTGTCGGCCAGCGCGGAGAACCTGCGGCCCAGCGGGAACAGTTCGACCCCCTGATGGTCGTAAACACTTTCTGCTGCCCAATATCCTCGCCCATTCTCAAAGGGTCGCAGAAAGTGCCGGCAGCGAGGGCCTAGTATCAGCAGCAAGCATCTACTCATTCGGTCAGAGTTCCGGGTTCTCTCAGGAGCAAGTCGGCGCACAACTGGACAGGGGCGTGAAAAATAACCTGCTAGTCTTTTCCGGTTCCGTGGACGGAGGCTCGTATCGTCCTACAAGTGTCGGAAGTTATCTGCACCGTAAGCTCGCACACTCATTCAGTTACGTGGATGCCATGATCGTAGATACCCCCATCGTCGATCCAAGTGTGCGACGGAATGTAAGGGACGTTCACGGCATCAAAGATCGAATCCAGCGGGCAAAATACTTTCAAGCCTATTTGGACAAGCAGTGGGAAATTTTCGATCCGCCTAGAGATGGCATTCCTTTTCGCTGGGACGAGGTGAGTGTCGAACTTGCGACTGATATCGAAGCCGCAGAGTTTAAGGCTGACGCCGCAACACAGAAGAGGAATGAATCAGCTACGAACTTCTGGACGTAGGCATAGAGCAGCCCTCAACCAACCAACTGACCTGAGCCACCCTCTGACGTTGGCTGACATGCCCATCAGCCCTCAAGGGCTGTCAGGCCGAGAGTTCATGACGAAGCGGTCGTGCCAGGCGCGTGCCAGATCGTGTGAGGAACCAGTCGACCGTCCCGGTAGGCGCCGACACTGCTCCGCCGCAGGTCAGTCCAGCAACAGGCGCCAGATGCCCCCAGCTTCCCAAGCTGAGGGCTCAGGCATCGTCGTCACGGTTCGGCCGGCAGGGCTTGCTCTAGTCGACGGCATGGCAGCGTGGCGGAGGCCGGTGGGGGTGCAGCGAGACATACGCGTGCGTGATCAGTCGACGCATCCGCCCTCGTGGCTGACTGTCGTCGGCTGAAGTTCGTGCCACTGTCGTGCCAGATGCAAGGGTCAGCCACGGTTAACGAGGGTGTCTCGCGGTCGAGCTCTCGGCAACCTGGCCAGGTATCGAAGCCCCAGCTCGGCGGCACGATTCCCCCGCCGCTCTCCTAAATCGGTGCTTCCGGGTAGGGAGTTTCAGAAGTAACTGATCAACGATGAGAGACCACACATGTCACGGGGCCCCTATCACGGGAGGTCGAGAGGAAAGGCTTACTGTATTTCGCTGATAACCTCGGCCAGCTATCCCGAGATCGTGACGAATAGCCGCATGAAAATTGTCGCGCGACATCCGATACCTTCTGTACGCTTTTTCCCACTCCCTTGCGTCTGCGTCAATCACTCCACGGGCATAGTCGCTCAGCTGCCAAATGGTCGAGCGGAACGCATGTGCAGCTCTACCGACTTGCTCATCGCCCAGCATTTGCACTGTTTCGTATGCGAGCGCCAATCGCCTATCAGAGTCGGCTATCTCTTTGACCCCATCTTCAACAGAGACGGGTGGGGGACCTTCGAGGAGGTTCCTTGTCGTGGCAAGCGAACGTGCAGCCCCAACCTGGACATGCGCTACATGTATCAACTCCCGGTACGCCTCAAACCGACGCTGACTCCACTCCCGCTGCACATCACGCTTCCACCGAAAGCGTTCGGATAGAGCGCTGCCAGCAAAAGAAACAACACCTCCAATCACTACGCCTATCAGGGCCGGAAGTTGCACCGCCAAGCTCACATGTCCCCCTAATGGGCTGGATAGCCGTCAATGAAAGGTGCGCAATGGCTCCTCTGTCTGGTCGCCAAGTAGTCTGCCCCGCAGCGCGCTTGCCCAGCCCTGTCCCGGAGGATCCATGGATGCTACGACCCTCACCCGCCCGGACCGACTCTGGACAGCACAAGAGGTCGTGGGCCGGCCGAGTCCCGTGCCGACCACAGCGGGGGTCTACGGGCGGCACTTCAAGCAGGCGCCCCACCCAGACTTGGTGACCGGACGCTTGCTCTACGTCGGCATAGCGCCGCGGTACATGGCGAACCGGACGAGTACGCAAAACCTGCGCAAGCGCGTGCGGTACCACTACCGGGGCAACGCGGCCGGCTCGACGCTGCGGCTCACTCTCGGCTGCCTACTCGGACTTGAGCTGCGCCGAGTGGGCAGCGGCAAGCGCATGACCTTCAGTAAGGCAGGGGAAGCCACCCTCAGCCAGTGGATGGCGGAGAGCGCCCGAGTGTGTTGGATCGAGCATGACGAGCCATGGACCATGGAGTCGGAGCTCATCTCTCAGCTCGACCTGCCGCTGAACCTGGATCAGAACCGCCACAACGCGTTCCACGGCCGCCTTACGGGGCTGAGGGCTCAAGCCCGCCAGCGGGCCCAGGAGTTGTCTATCAGCGCATAGACCGTCGGGCTGACATCACCAGTTGACATCAACCGCACCGAACAATGACGCACCGAAGCGGTCGCAGCCGGATCGTAGAGCGACCACCTAGCCCCGTTTCGGTAGGCCGCGCCTCAGAGTGATCGAACTCCTAAGCGGTGCTCAGCCAGCCGCGGCCGTGGACTCGTCCCGCTTGATCTGCCGCGTGCAGGGCCGTGACCTGCTGCGGCACCCAGAACCCAAGGGGCCTCCGGAGCCGTTCCCTCACCACATCCCCGGCCGGCCAACACTCAGTCACCCAGAGACGAATGAGGCCACGATGCGCCGGGTAGGGTCACAGCCCGCTAAAGGGGAGGGAACGTTGGACCTCAGTGAGGTTAAGAAGGCCGTGGACGACGGCAGAGGCTATGCAGCTATCAGCGTCAAGACTCTTCGCAACGCTGTGGGGGCAGCCCGTGCGAAGAAGAACGTGGTAGCAGAAATCTCTGCTGGCCTACGGGCGGGTGGGTTTGGCCACGTTCCCTTCGAGATACCGAAGCGCCAAGATCGGGTGGTTCTCGTGTACCGCCTCGGCCCCAGCACGGGTGCTGCGCTGATGGCGATGGTGGAAGCAGCCCACGGTGATGGTGAGCAAGCGAACGGTGCCGCGTGGCTCTTGAGCACCATGCTGTCGTCGCTCGACGGCCAGTAAGGCTTGCGACGTCTGACATCCGCAGCTGACATCAATGAGCCTGGACATCAGCACACAGCGATACCTCTGAGCCCTAGACGTACTGGAGGCACTCAGCCAGTGACGGCCTGGCGGTCGTCGACACCGAGCCGGCTGGCAGTCAGGCCGTCGTCGGGGAGCTGCTGCGCCTGATCGTCGTCCCCAGCCGCCACGGCGCGTACGTCACCGTTCCGGCCCGTACGCCTCCTGGTTCATGTACGCGGCCAGCAGTGGTCTCGACACCGTGCGGCCTGCACCACAAACGCACCAGATCCAGCGGGGAACAGCGGGAAATCACGGTGATAGCCAGTAGGCCCGACGAAGCTCCAGCCCGACAGTTCACCCAGATCAGCGCACAAACCGCCCCCAAACACCCGCAGCTTCCCAAGCTGAGGGCTCATGCACCGTCGTTACGGTACGGCCGTCGCGGCTTACTCTGGTCGACGACAGCGGCAGCGTGGCGGAGGTCGGTGGGGGCGCAGCGAGGCACACGCGCGCCTGATCGGCCGGCGCACCCGCCGTCGTGGCTGGCTGTCGTCGGCTGAGGTTTGAGCAGGCCCCGTCGATCATCTAAACAGAGACGGGTAGGCCGACTGGTGGGCGAAGATTGCGGCGCCATGCCCGAGTACACGATCAGTACGCAGAGCGGTGCTGACTGGCCCGTCATACCCGTCGGCAAGCTCTCCAGCTATCTCGCACCGAAGTCTTTTCAATACGAGGTCGTGGACGACAGCAGTGTGCTCGTTCTCCGCGTCGGGGGCGCCACCGTCAGCGTTTCCTGGGAGCTTCTTGGGGCCTGGTACGTCGCCATCGAAGGCTCCGACTCCCTTGAGCGGGCGGACTCGGTTGCATCCGAGATCGCACGCCAGCTTGAGGACGCGACCGGCGAACAGGCTATCTGGTACCGGGTCACCGACTGAGGAGGCCCACAAGCTTGTCGTCAAGTACCGCCCCGACCACCGACAACACCAGTGTCTGACACCAACAGTGGCGGACGAGGGCGAACCGGAGCGGACCCCAGCGACCGGCCTTCGGGCGCCAGCGGCGGACGTGGCACGCATGCGCGAGGTGCTGCCCCGCATCCTGGCGTATAGGCGCCCTGATGCCCGCCCGGAGCTACGGATCAGGTGGTCCTCTGCCAAGTATTGCGCTGACGGGACGCACCAGCGGTGAGTGTCTAGCTGCGTGACAACGCCGACGAACAACGGCGAACAAGCGCGAACGTCTGCGGACCATCAACGCAGGCGAGAGCCACACCAGCACCAGGCAGCGCACCCACCCAAGTTGCTTCGGGACGAAGAGGTCCGCGCCCATCCGTCGCGACGACAGTCAGGCTTGTCTCTACCCTGATCGCTCAGGAGCAATTGCAGGACCAGGCGTAGGTGATGAATACGGCCGCCACGGCAAACGTAGCGGCCGCCGCGCCGGCCAGTCGCCCGCGCCGCCCTGGCCTTGAGGGGCGAAGCAGCTCCCAGCCGCCATAGACGAGGAAGGCCAGTAGGGCACCACCTACACCGCCGGTGACGAGCGGGCTGTGCTCCCACCCCCAGACGAACGCCAGAGCGAGACCGGCCACGGCGAGGCAGGCAATAACCATCAGCACCACCTCCCCGACGAGCTCCCCCAGAAGTTCCTTCAAGAACGAACCCACGCCGCGGATCACGCGCAGAACACGACTCCGAGCCACAGGAACAGCCACACGCCCCCCAGAGCCAGTCTCGAATGATCGGACCCTACGAAATCGCGACGCATCGGGGAAGAGCGATCAAGGCCATCTGTTCGGCAACGCAGCAGCGCCACGACCGCATACACCACGAAGGCCACAGACCGCGAGCGCTCCGTGTCGACTTCGACGACCAGGTGCCGGGTCCACACCGAGCTACGAACCCCGGGTGCCTCTGACATCCACGGCTGACATCAACGACGCTGGACGGGGGCGGACATCAGCGTCTCTGACCGGCCGTCGTACCAGTCACCGACCTCAGCCGAAGTGGGCTCGGAACGAACTCCTATAGCGGGGTCGCAGGTTCGAATCCTGCCGGGGGTACCAAGGGAAACGCCTATTCAGAGGGCGTTTCGTGACAGACCGTCTGGGACTGCCCGGGCGGGGCCGTACACATTGTGTACACCCTCCAGGAGATGGCCAGCGCGGGCCGCCACTTCGATTGCACACTGATCGAGCAGCCCGCGCAGCAGCCCGGCGAACGGGACGAGTTCCTCCGTCGCGAGGGCATGAACTGACGCTTCACGTCGAGAGCGTCGGCCACCGCGTTGAGACGGTCGGGCCACATGTGCCGGTACGGGGGCGAGCTGTCGCCCGGCGCGCGCCGTCTACTCATCGAATTGCAAGCCGCCCCGCTCCCAGCCCGCGTAAGCAGCCCTCACGCCAAGTCCCCGCCTGCGCTGCCGCAGACGGGGACTCCGCCCTGTGCGTTAGTTCCTCCGGCGACGCCCCTGCGCATAGGGGCCGTGGCGATCATGTTCCCGCCATTCCTCGTCATGGGGGTCGCGGTCTTCGCCGGCCGCGTTGTCTCCAGGAGTCGAAATGTGTTCCCCCTTGTTGACCTTGGCTAGCAGCGAGGCGAGGGGATCAGGGGGATCGTCGCTGAAGCGATTGGAGCCGCGCTCGGGCGGCGGCCCCGGCTCTGTCGTGACGCGACCGTGGTGTACCGCTCATGAGCAGCCCCCTCCGACTCACTGAGATGCACTCGAGATCTTTCCCTGGAAGGTCGTGAATAACCCGACTTCGACCTTGCCAGTGCTGTGCAATCTTGCCGGATGCCGACCGCCATTGGACACCCTCCAGACCTCAACGTCCGCCCATACCTTGCGCGTTGGCCTCGCTGGCGAGGCTGGGAATGTGCGCCGTTTGCCTTCCTCGATCAACCCGTACCACCTGGACGATGCGGACGGCGGGTACAGCAACGCCGGTCGTGCTCTGCCCGCCAGCCGGTCACTGGAGCTTCTTCGCACATGCTCTACGAACTGCGACCACTACTAGTAGTCCGTGGCTCAACGCAGACGTACAGATCGGACGGCCGATCCCATGCCAGACACGTGCCAGATCGTGCGGGGAACCACGGGGAATGGCGGGGACCAGGCCGCCGGTCAGTCAGGCCCCACGCCCGCTCCGCCGCAGTTCAGCCAAGCAGCCCCCCACCGAGAACCCGAGCTTCCCAAGCTGAGAGCGTGGACCCGGCTCCACTTCCGCGACCACCCAGCCAGCGTCTTGGCAAGGGCTGCCGGCAGCAGATGTGCAAGCGTCCACGCCTCGCTGGCAGACTGCGGACCCATGAAGCAGCCTGCCCGTCTGCCTTTGACCCCGCGTCCCATGCCCCCGCTCCGCGGCGACGAGTCGATCGTCGGCGTCCCGGACGCCACCGTGGTCGACTTCTGGCGGTTTGCCATGCCGGACCTCCGCATGAACAACACACGCGGCCTGTTCGCCGAATTCCTGGTCCACCAGGCGGTCGGCTCCCACGAGCCCCGGGTGGAGTGGGCAAGCCACGATGTCGAGACTGACGACGGACTGCGCATCGAGGTCAAGGCCGGTGCCTATCTGCAAGCCTGGGAGCAGCGCACGCCCTCTCAAATCCGCTTCAATGGGCTCCGCGCTTGCACATGGTCATCCGAGGGCGGTTACTCGGAGGCGAAGTCGTACAACGCCGACGTCTACGTGTTCGCCGTCCAGACCGCCCGTGAACACGCTGCCTACAACCCGCTCGACACGGCCCAGTGGGAGTTCTACGTACTCCCCCGCCCAGCAGTCACTGCCCTAGACGCGGACAGCGTCAGCCTGAGCACCGTTCGCGCGGCCGGTCCACCAGTGTCCTTTGCCGCCCTCAACGACTGCATCCGATCGGCCGATCCCCGCCCCGGAACCAACGGCGGTTGATGAGCGAAGTCCGTGCCACAACCGTGCCAGATACAGGGGTCAGCCACGGTCAGCACCAGTGTCCGGCGGTCTAGTACTCGCCTGCCGCCTTGACCGGTGAAGCCGCAGCTCAGCCGTAAGATCCGCCAGCCTCTCTCCTAAAGCGGTGCTTGCTTCACGACCATCAAAGGGCAGGTAGGTCAGCCGATCAACCGAGGTGAGCGGGAGTCCCAACTCAGGCTTGCTGTCGATGCCAACGCCCGATAGCGACGGGCCACAAGCGCCTTGTCCACGGGGACCGCACTCTCGTACCTTGCCGACATGGATTGGACACCGCTTCTGGCCACGCTCCTTGGTGCCGCGATCGCTACGGGCTCCGCCTTGCTAGTTGAGCTTCGAAAGGATCGGCGTGAAGCAGTGACGGAGTGGAGGCGAAGCAAGCGAGAGTTGTATGGCGCCTATCTCGGGGTGCTGTCCCAGGTACGGAGCGAACTTCAGCTCATCATCTTGGATCGCGGTATGTCAGAAGCTGAGCGCAAGATCGCAGCCAGGCAAAGCTTCGCAAGGTGCTACGACATTCGCTACCAACTGGAGGTCTTCGCACCACGAGCCGTTGTTGAGCCGGCGCTGGACTACTTTCGTAGCGTCCGTCGAGCACGGGAGGCAACCATCAGGGGGATGTCGAACGGTGACGAGGGGTACGAGGTCGCATTTCAGGAAGTGATGGAAGCCCTGACCGCTGTGCGTGCTGCGATGCGTCTCGACATGGGCACAGACAGGCTTCCTACCGACTGAGACGGGGCGGTGCCTCCAAACTTCAGGCTCTACAGGGGAGGTTGCAGACTTCCCCGCATCCTCTCAGCCAGCCGTGGCCTATCCGTGGACTCGCCTCGCCCGATCTGCCAAATGCAGGGCCGTGACCTGCTGCGTCGTCTAGGACCCAAGCGGCCTGCGGAGCCGTGTTCGGTGCAGCAGTGAAGTACAGCAACTATGGCGACTGGCACCGATCACCTATGGCTCTGGCAGACGGATCTGACCAGCGCGTCAGACCTCAGCGACCTTGCTGCTCGTAGTTCGCATCGAGGCGCGCGCACGGCAGCAACTTAGTTCAGGCCGGGCTCTAGAGCCGCCCCCTCTGCCAGATCGGGTCGTCCGGTGCGGGGCGTCCGTCGAGGCGCTGGAGGGGTTCTCCGGTGAGCGAGAGATGCCGACGAGCAACGGCTATGAAGTGCCCCTGTGCGGCAACGACTCTCCCTCTAAGCTCCATCCAGTTCTCCTCGGGAGTCAGGCCCCGCCGAATGGCAATGTGAAACCGCCAGATCTGCTCGTCAATGGCGTGCGCGGCTGCTGCAATGTCCCTGCTGGCACGAGATTAACGCTGCCGAGGGCCTCGCCCCAGGAGCGCCAGTCGACTGTCGTCGGGGCCAGCACGCCTTGCGGGATGCCGTCGGGTCGGTTGCGGTCCATGTCGCTGAGATCTACAAGCACTGAGGAGGATTCCCGCAGTACCCGGACACACGCTGCCGCCTGCTGTTCCCTGATGCAGTGGCGATCTTGAGCTCTTCTGCTGACGATGCTCCCGACGAACACGCCAATCAGTGTGGTCA
Organism: Streptomyces sp. NPDC058335; assembly: GCF_042723915.1. NCBI lineage: Bacteria > Bacillati > Actinomycetota > Actinomycetes > Kitasatosporales > Streptomycetaceae > Streptomyces > Streptomyces sp. NPDC058335. The sequence continues at coordinate 92,441 of NZ_JBHXHX010000007.1, forward strand.
ACACAGCCACGACCGGAGCCGCAAGCAAGGCCAGTAATGACGTCATATCAGTCATTCTGGCGACGATTCGGTTGCTTGAGTAGCGGCTCAGTTCAGCTCGCTGCGGCCGGCCAGTAGCAGCGCCGGGCCCAATGCCAACGCCGTTCAGGAACCCGGAGACCGCAGCTCCTCGTTGACCACCTCTACCGACCTCGGCCCAGCGGCCGGATCCGCGGCGCCGCTGACTCACCCCATGAACATGACCCCCGTACCGCACGTGCCAGATAGGGCACCACAGGGAACAGCGGCCACCCATCCAGCACGCCCTCAGGTCATGAGTCCGCTCCGCAGCAGGTCAAGCCCATCGACCCCGGGGAACCCGAGCTGAGGGCGCCCGCCGCCTGCCCAGGGCTCCTCGAAGCGTCAGAGAAGGTCCCGCCAGAAGGGGGCCGTCGCTCGCGGGTTCCAGCTGTCGTCGACCTCGCCCCGCGCCTCGTCGAACTCCTGGTGCATGTAGTCGGCCAGGTCCAGGCCGTAACAGATGATGTCGGTCTGCCACATCGAGAGCACCGGATGCCCGAAGCTTCCTCGGCCGGCAGGCAGGTATCGGTGGGCATAGACGGGCACCGTCACCGGCGCCTCCGCCAGGTGACGCCGCGCCGTATCCAGTGCCGCCGTTGCGTCGGCTGGACGCTCGCCCCAACCCTCGTACCAGAACGCGTTGTGCTTGACGTCGAGCAGTACACCCTCGACCGGCCAGTCGAGCTGCCGACGCAAGCTGTCCAAATCTCCGCCGCGCCACTCCCGCCAAGGCCTGGACCAGGTCTGCCCGTCCTCGGGAGGGACGTTGATCGGTAGCCCGGCCGCAAGGAACGCTCGGTGATCGTCCGCGAACTCGAAGCCATACTCGTGCTCGATGCGCGCGAACTCGGCCTCCGTCAGTCCCGCCTCGAACTCATAGAGGCCCGTCTGTGCCAGGCGATGTGCGGCCTCTGCACCCAGCCGTACTCCCTCATTGCTGATCACCGCCGCACGCTAACGCCGACCGCAGCCAACCGTCACCCGCCTTATGCGCGGCCTCCATCTCAGTTTCCGTCTCACTCAGCCCCGTTCACGGCCGTTCAGGCGAGACCACGAGTCGGCTGCAACCCACGAGCGGGCCGCCCGTGAACGCAGGTGAACACCCCTGCAGGCGCTCTAAGCCCCACCACCACATTTGGAAAGCGTGCGCAGCAACAGCGTTGTCAGAGCCTGGGCTTACGGTCCAGGACATGGCAATCAGACCATCAGCACGTTGGCGTGCGCGTGTGGACGAAGAGGCAACGGAGCTTGCGGTCGGGACACGGGCCCCGAGCGATGCCTTCATGGCGGAGCTCTTCCCTGAATCGCTGCTAGCGGCGACGGATGAGGCCCTGCGCACGTTCGAGTCGGAGGTAGAAGCGCTCCGGGGCCAGGGTGACGAGCAGGTCTTCGACGCGATCAAGCGTGTCGTTCTGGTGCTGAACGAGATCAACGAAGATCACGACGGTGCTGGCTACGAGACGGAAGAACGTGAACAGCTGTGCCTTACATCGGTCAGACCTTGACGGAGCGCGGCATCGATGTCTCTGCTCTGGCGGCGAGGCGAGGCATCAGCCGTACCGAAATCACAGATGACTGGCGGGACTGGTAACCGTTCCTGCACAGCAACGAAGTACCGCAACCCCAGCAACCGCCAGCGCCTGCCTACGCCTGCTGAGTACCCCTCCGCATCAGTTCATCATCGACAGCGCGCAGCCTCTCACGCCAGTCCCGGGCCGCCTTGGGACTACGGCCCATGCCACGCGCCGCAGCGTCCTGAGCGCGTTGGGCAGCGAAAGCTCTTCGCTCCCGCAGTTGGTCGACGGTGAGGCCGGCGAGATCGTCGTACCAGTTGTCGTAGAGCTTCCAGCGACCCATGACTCCAGGGTGCCGCCAACCGCGGTCTCGTCGCTCACCATTTACCGTCGGTTGCCTGGACATCTGTCCGGCTGCACCACAAGCGCACCAGATCAGGCGGAGAACAGCGGGGAATCACGGGGAAGGCGGCACAGCCGGAGGAGGCCTCCATCCTGCCGTCAACCTGGGTCAGCGCCCGAGCCAGCCCCAAATGCTCGCAGCTTCCCAGGCTAAGGGCTCAGGAGCCGTGCGCCACGTGCTGGCCTGCTCTGGTCAACGGCACCGGCAGCGCGGCTGAGGCCGGTTGGGATGCGGCGAGGCACACGCGTGCGTGGTAGGTCGGCGCACCCGCCATCGTGGCTGGCTGTCGTCGGCTGAGGTTCAGGCCGTCGAAGAAAGACGGCTTCAGCTGCTCCGGTGCCCGCAGGCTCAGCGGTAGCCGGCATAACGCAGCGGGGAGGGGAGCCGAGTCGTGCTCGGGCTCCCCTCCCCGGTTGAGACGGAGGGTCGTCGGTGGCAGGCGTTGCTTGCAGCCGCTGTTTCAGAAGCGGTGCGGTTCGCTCATCCCCAAGAGGTGACCGCGGCTCGTTGCGACGCGGAGCACGTCCCGGAGAGTGCCGGTCAGTTCCCGGGTCAACCGGCGTAGGTCTTCCGAGTCCGTGCCCTCGTCGTCGAGTGTGTTCGCGGCGTGCTCCAACAGGATGGCCGCCATGTCGAGTTGGTTTTTCTCAATGTTGTCCGCTAGGCGGGACATGTAGCCGCCCTTGTCATCCGTGCTCAGGTAGCAGGGCTTGCCCTCCGGGCCTGACCACGGGAGGAGGCGTAGTTCGTTCCGTGCTGTCATCCTGGCGTCTGCCTCTCGTCGGACGTGTGGTGGGTGGTGAAGACTGCGTCGGCTCGATCCCCTGGGAAGACCAGAAGGGCCGCCTCGACCACTCGGCCAGTGGGATCGGTCGCGACGCGCGTGATCGCCAGAACTGGCGTGACGGAGTTGGTCCGTAGGGTCGATGACTCGTCCGGCGTCGGCGGGCGGGCGCATACCGTTTCCCGGACAGCGGCCGGCGGAGGGCCGAGTACGGCGAATCTCTTGGCTGCCTCCGGGCACGAGGACTCGTCGTCGAGCACTCCGGCCGGTGCCAGGTCGCGCGGGATGTAGATGCGGGCCAGTCCGTGCGGTGACTGCCCCTCGTGGCTGACACAGAAGAACTCCGCGACAGGGCTGCCCGTCGGCACCCTCAGCAAGGTCGTCAGGTGTCCGTCGGCTTGGACCGTAGCGGTGCGAACGGTGACGCGTAGGGCCGCTTCAGCGGCGGTCCACGGGTCCAGCGTTCCCCAGCCGCCGACGTACATGATCCGGCGGAGAGGGCGGCGGACGAAGTTGCCCTTGCCGTGGATCTTCTTGACAAGGCCTTCGCTCTGAAGCGTCGCGAGGGCACTCCGGAGCGTCTGCGTGCTGACCTTGTACCGGTCGGCCAAGCCGGTTTCGGACGGGAGTCGATCGCCGGGCTTGAGGTGGCCGGTCGTGATCTGGTGCCGGAGATCGTCGGCGATGTCGTGGTGGCGAGGAGACACGGACCGGATCACCGCCGCCTCATCATCCGCACGGCAACGAGCCGGGTCCGCGTGTGTATGGTCAGCAACTCGCCCGACTCGAAGAGGATTTGCTTCGCCCCTTGGGAGAGCTGGAAGAGATCCTGCACTCGGCAGGCCCGGCCTCCGAGTTCGATGATGTCGCCGCGCTGCACGGTGGCCGCGGTCACCTCGACGTTGGATGCCAGCGTGCCGCCGGGGGCCCACTCCCTCACCGCTGCACCTCCGAAGGCGTTGTCCGGCCGGGCAACGCATGGCACGGGCAGTCGCATGCCTCATAGACCACCGGCAGGTCGACCGGTGCCGAGGCCGGGGAGGACTCCGCGCAGGCGGGGTGGGTGCCGATCCGGCATGCGGTGGATCGGTAGGGGACGGCCGAAGCGTCCGTGACGCGGGTCTGTCGACAGGGATGCATCAGCGGACTCCCACCAGGGCCGACCACGCGTCGGCCGGCAGATAGGGGGCGACGACCACTTCACGCGTTCGCATGCGCTTCTCCCAGGCCAGTACGTACGGGCGGACGAGCGCGACGTCCTCACCCCTGAGCGTTTGCCGGTCGTCCACGTCGTCGGAGGCACGTCGGCGGGCGGCCGTCGTCCTGTCCGGAGACAGGGAGGAGGCGGGGGCGGCCGACGGCCCGGAGGTCGCTAAGGGGCGGCGGTGCCTGCCCCTGGGGAAGTGCCGCTCTCTGGTGAGCGAGACGGCACGGCGGATACGGTTGAGCACGCTGTTCAGCTCCTATCGCTGATGGCCCGGTCCCCCGACATCGCCCGTCGTGGGGACCGTTTTGCGTACGACCGCCCAGAGGGTGCGGCCGTTCATGCTTGTAGCCAGGAGTCCGAATCGATCGGCCTCCGCCACTACGTCCAGGACCTCCCGCCATGACTCGGCGGAGATCGTGTCCGGCACCTCCGCTTCGACCGACGTGTGCCGGGGGTGTTCCTCCACTCGCGTGAGGAGCCCGAGGGCGGACAGCCGGGCGGCGAGGACCGCCGCGCTAACTCCCGAATCGGGCACAGGGCAGCCTCCGTCCACCAGCTATCACTTTGAGTGAAGCTAGTTAACTAGATTAGAGCTAGTGGACTAGATTTTCCATATGCCTGAGCAGCCGCCCTATCTCCGCATCGCCGACGAACTCCGGCGGCGGATCGCGGAGCACGTGTGGGAGCCGGGAGACCGCCTGCCCTCCCGCGCTCAGATCGGCCAGGAGTGCGGCGTGGGCGAGAACGTGGTGCGCCGGGCTCAGGAGTTGCTGATCTCCCAAGGTGTGTTGGAGGGCCGCGCCGGATCGGGCACGTACGTCGCCGAGCCGCGGAAGCGAGTTCGGGTGGTCCGTTCCTCGGCGCGCGAGCAGCCCAACGGGTCGCCCTTCCGCGCGGACATGAAGGCCGTCGGCAGGCAAGGGGACTGGGAGAGCCGGACCGACGCCAAGGTGCCAGCGCCGACGGAGATCGCGGCACGGCTGGGCATCGCCGAGGGCGAGCTGTGCGTCCGTACGACGTACGAGTTCCTGGCGGACGGCAGGCCCGTGCAGCTGTCGACGAGTTGGGAGCCGTACGACCTCACCGCCGGCACTCTCGTCGTCCTCCCCGAGGGAGGGCCGCACGCCGGGACGGGCGTCGTGAACCGCATGGCCGCGATCGGCATCACCGTCGGCCATGCCGTGGAGCAACCGGAGCCGCGGCAGGCGACCGCCGAGGAAGCGTCGCTACTCGGTATCCAGAAGGCCGCGCTCGTCACGCACATCCGGCGGACGTACTACAGCGACGAGGGGCGGCCCGTGGAGACGGCGGACATCGTGGTGCCCGCCGCACATTGCGAGATTGTCTATGAGATCCCGATCAACCGTCACTAAGGTCTGTTGTGAAAGTGCTGGTCACAGCCACTCATTGATGGCTGCGGCCAGCGCAGTCGCTTCGTAACGCACGGCGAGTTTGTTGTATCTGGTGACGACGGCTCGGTGGCCATTAAGGCGGTTGATCTCGCACGCGACCGTCCACCAGCTGCCGCCGCGTCCACACCCGCGGACGGCCCGGCTCGATTCCCGTCGGCAGCAACGGTTCAAGCCGAGTCCACCGACCCTTCGTCAGACCACCACGCCCCACATGTCGTGATCACGAACGAGCAAGATCCACTCTCGCAACAGACCCTCCTCGCACACCGGCCGCAGGCCTCCCCGAACGAGGCCCCCGGCCGGTGTGCGAGGAGGCTCAGCCGACTCCGAACTCGTCTGCCTGGACGCTGCCGGTGCCGCGCAAGGAGCCGTCCCGCATCTTCCACAGTCCCACCAGCGGCGGGGTCGGCGTCTGGTGGTAGTCGGGGGCAACGAAGTGCATCGCCCCATCGACCCAGAGTGCGAGGTAGGCCGTGCCCTGTGCCGTGCGGGCGGCGACGACCCGTTCGGGGGCCGGGTCCGGCCCCGTCCAGCGCACCGGGGTCAGCACCGGCTCCACACTCATCTGCTGACCCAGCGCGGTGCGGAAGTTGGCCAGCGACGATTCGACGCCGACGTCGGAGTGGAACTTGCGCCCGATGTACTCGGGCTGTGCCGGTCGCTGCTGCTTGCGCCGTCCGAAAATTCCCATGGTGCCTCCAGTGCCGTGACGGGGATGTGCTCAGTCGTCGTGGTCAGGTGGTGCAGGCTCGAAGCCCAGGCGTGCGAGATAGTCGCGGCAGCGGGTCTTCCAGTCCGATTCGGACACCTGGGAGAGGCATCTCTCCAGCAGTGCCGCGACCGCGGCCTGGAGCCCCTCGCGGGCGACGGCGTCTTCGTATTTCTCCAGAGCTGCGGCCAGCCTGCGCTTGCTGCCTATGTCCTCCATGTCGAGCAGGGTCAGGGCCTCGATCCCTCTCGGCAGGTCCATGGCCAGCAGGACGGGGATGAGGCGTCGGGGGATGCCCACGTCGTCGGAGACATTGGCCACGGCCACGACATGCTCCAGCAACTCCGGGTCGGGTGGCCGGGCGGGATGCAGGTCGGCCAGCAACTCCACCGCAGTCCGCTGCACGCCTTGCTCACCGCTGGCCAGCAGGGAGTGCAGCGCCTCCGCGTCCAGTGCCCGACGGGCGGCCAGGGCGCGCAGCGCCGCCTTACGGACTTGCTTGTCCTCCCACTCGTCGACGGCGATGGCCTGGGCCGCTCTCAGATCGGTCGTGGTGAGTCGCGCAGGATCGGTCAGCAACGGCCGGATCGATTTCCTCCTGTTGCGTTCCTCCATCTGCCCCAGGGCGATGTCGAAGAGCTTGGAGAGTTCTCGCCGCAGGACCTCTCCGAATCTCCCATGGTCGAAGGGGACAGCGGTCAGCCGCCTCTCCTGCTCGATCTCACGCAGGATCCTGACCAGATGCCTGTTGCCCTCCGAGAGGGAATCGAGGTCGGCGGGAGGGCGGAACGCGGCGTCCAAGACGAGGTACTGCTGGTAGGTCGAGTGCAGACAGAGCACGAGGAACGGCTTGCCCGCCAGCAGCGCCGCGGTCACCTCGGTCTCCCAGGTGATGCGTCCGATCTCCTCCACGATGACGAACACACAGACGTCCGCCTCCTGGACCGTGGCCCGGGAGTTCTCCTCCCAGTCGGACGAGGCGGAGTTGATGTAGTTCACCGTGCCGTCGAGGAAGTGCCAGGAAACGCCGCCGAAGGCGGTGACGGTCCGGACGAACTCGTCCTGCACCCGACGCGTGTCCGCGGCACCGCACAGCATGACTCGGATCATGACGCATCCTGACATGCACCGGCCTGCCGGATGAAGCGACGGAAGGCCGGACGGTCCATATCCGTGCACGGCCGTCCACGCGCGATCCGCAGCTTGGCGTATTCCTTCTCCTCCGCCTCGCCGAGACCGGCCGCCAGACCACAATGGACCTGTGACGGGTGCCGAAGACGACCTGTGGAACGCCGCCATCACCCCCTCCGCGTACGACGCCGAGGGCCAGCACTACCGCGCGGCGGTGCTCGAGCAGTACAAGCTGTGCGTCGAGATGTCGGACCGGGTCAGTGCCCGGCGCAATGCGGCGAATACCTTCTTCTTGACGGTGAACAGCGGTCTGGTCGCGGCGTTCGCCGTGTCCGGAGGGAGCGACCTGTCCGTAGCGCCTCGGTGGGCCGTGGCGGCGGGGCTGCTTGTGGTGCTGGCCCAGTGCGCCGCCTGGTGGATCACAGTGCGGTCGTACCGTCAGTTGAACAGCGCCAAGTACCGGGTCATCGCGTCGCTGGAGGAGCGGCTGCCGGCTATGGCCCTCTCCCAGGCGGAGTGGCGGTCGCTCGGCGAGGGCGCGGACTGGCGGCTCTACGTGCCGCTGAGCCTGGTTGAGATGTGGGTGCCGCTGATCTTCGGCTCGGCCTACATCCTCGGTTTCGGAGCGCTGTTGTGGCCCTAGCCTGTCCCCTGTCGAAGTCGAATACGTGTCGAAGGCTGATCGACGAGCCGCCCAGCGGCGGAAGGGATGCAGGTCAGCAGCAGACGGACACCTGACACGCCAGGCGCCTTCTAAGCGCTTGGCCGCAGGTTCGAGTCCTGCCGGGGGCGCTCTTCTCCGCTCCGTGTCTGTGCAGGTCAGTGCGGTGCCGTTCGTCGGCATGGCAACTGGCGTTCAGGCCGGGATTCTGGGCTCCGGGTGTACGACGACCCGCACTCCGCCCGTTCCCAGCACCGCGACCGCTGCCGTGTGCGCGGCCGCTACCGTCAGGTCCGCCAGGCTCACTTCGGGTCGCCGGCCGAGTTGTTCCGGCCAGGCGAGGACGGCCGGTGCGGCGTCCGGGGCGGACATCTCCAGGCCGCGCAACGGCACATGGAGGCCCACGCCGAGCGCCTTGAGTACGGCCTCCTTGCGGGTCCAGGTGCGCAGGAAGGCGGTACGGCGCCCCGCGGCGGGACGGGCGTACAGCGCAGTCAGTTCCGCGTCACCGAGCGCTGTGCGCGCCGCCGCGTCGACGTCGAGGCCGATGTCGTCGTCCTCCACGTCGAGTCCCACGGCCGCGTCCCGGCAGACGGCGACCCCGACCGCATCCCGGCTGTGGGTGACGGAGAAGTCGACGTCCGCGTACGGCGACCCCTCGGGCAGCGCCAGTCTCACCTTGCCGTGCGGCCCGCCGCAGCGCGGGCACACCCGGCGCAGGGGCACGTCGGCGGGGGGCAGGCCGAGCAGCTCGCCCAGGGTGAGGCGGCTGAGCGCGCACCCGACCAGGAAGCGGGCCTTGTCGGCCGGCCGGGCCGTGGCCTCGTAGCGGGCGCGCTCCACGGCGTCGAGCAGGTCGAGAAGCCCCGGCCGGGCGTCACCCGACCGCGCCCACCGCACCAGCACCTCGTGCTCCGTCACGGTCCCTCATCCTGATCCGCCGGCCTGCCCACGCCCTGAACCCCTGCCCGCGCGTACAAGCAGGCGCCTGCACGCACAGGGCACAGGAGGGGGAACGGGCGACCGTCTCGCCGTCCGCGTCCACGGCATCATGACCGACCACGGCACCCGGCACGAGCTGACACCGGTGCTCACCGGGCGGGTTACCGCGTACCCGCCCGCGCTCTCCGCCGAGGGCCTGCTGGACCAGCTCCCTCGCCACCACGAGCTGGTGCCGGGCCACTCACTGGGCGCGCCGGCCCTGGTGCCGGCGGTGGAGGAGCCGGCTCCGGCCCGCGCGGTCCACTCGGAGCCCGCCTGGCGGCTGAGCGGGTCGGTGGGCGGGCTCGGCCCGGCCTTCTTCACGCTCTTCAAGCGCTCACCCGACCTGCCGACCAGCTTCTCCCGGCCGCAGAGCGGCACCGAGGGCGCCGGCGACTCTCGGTGGAGGGGCAGGCCCTGGACGCCAGGGACGGGAACACCGCCCTCGCCCTCTCCGCCCACCGCCTCGTCGACCACACGGCGGAGAAGGCCGTCGTCCCCTCGCCGGTCCGGTGTCGGCGCGCAGGGGCGGGCGGACTCATGCGACGGGGCTTCGAGGTGGCACCGTGCCCGATGCACCGTGCCCGATGCACCGTGCCCGACGCACCGCACGCGATCCTCCGGGACCGATTCGATCCACCGGGACCGATTCGACGCGTTCGTCGCATCCCCCTCGGCATGGCTGTGAAATCAATGCGGCGGAGAATCAACGCACCTCACGCCGCAGAACACACCGCGCCCCGCGATCGCGTCATTCCCCGAATCAGTGCACCGCACGCAGCATGCGCGTCACATTGATTTTCGTCGGCGAAAGACCGAGTTCCACACTCTGCATCATCCGCTCGCCGTTCAGCCGGCCATAGGCGAGCAGATCGACGTTGGCCAGGCTGAATTCCGGCCAGGTGTGAATGCTCAGGTGCGATGCCGAAAGCAGCAGAATGGCGGTGACGGCGCCATTGGGGAAAACGTGCGAGGCCTCGCCGAGCACCTGGGCGTTTCCCTTTTCGGCGGCCGTGCGCAGCACCTGGAGGAGGCGCTGCTGGTCGGTCAGGATGCTGTGATCGCTCACCCACACGTCTACGGCGTAGGAGCACAAATCATCGACGTTTATGCCCTCGGTGGCGAGGCTGGCGGGGTTGGTCATGGGGAACCGGGGGTCGCTATCCGCTGCCCCCGTCTCCTTTCACATAGAGGTGCGCTGGTCCGCGCGGCCGAAGGGGGAAGGTCTCGGCGCCGAAAACCGACGCGCGGTGTGGCCCAGCGTAGCATCCGAGGCGCTCTACGGCTCGCGCATGCATGCTGTCAAGGGGTACGAGACCTCTCCCCTCACCACCCTCCGAATATCCGGGAACTGTTTAGGCGAACACCCCGAAAAGGCCTTCCCCATTTCGGTGATCCCTTTCGGAATTCCCCGCTGCGCGGGCGTGTCCCGTCGACCCCGCGCCAGCCCGTATACTCGATAGACCTGGATTCCATCGGCCCGCCCGGAGCAGCTTTGTGAAAAACGCGCCTCGACACCGTCGGAGTACCCCCGCCGATCGAGTGCTCACGGAAGTCGCGGACGCCGTCAGGCTTCAGGAGGGCCCGCCCGGAGTGCGTTCCGTGCTGCGAGCCCTGCGTCGCCTGGCCCCCGCCTCCACCAGGGACATCAGCCGGGCCACCGGCCTGCCCGTCCCGATCGTGGCCGCCCTGGGGAACGAGCTGCGCCGCCGCGACCTGCTCACCAAGGAGCGTCCCTCCCGGCTGACCACGGCCGGCCTGGACCTCGTGGCCGAGCTGGGCATGGGCCTCACGCTCGACGCGACCTGCACCACCTGCGAGGGCCGCGAACTGGTCATTCCGGACGTGCTGGAGGAGGCGGTACGGCGACTGAGCGACCTGATGGAGTCGGGCCCGGCCGCCGACATGTCGATCGACCAGTCCCACTGCACGCCCGAGACGAAGGTGCGCCGCGTCCTCGCGCTGCTCGCGGCGGGCGCGCTGCCGGGCGGCAGCCTGCTGCTGATCGGCGACGACGACCTCGTCTCCCTGGCCGTCGCCGTCGTCGGGGACGTGCTCGGCTCCCCGATCGTCGAGCGGGTGACCGTCGTCGACATCTCCCCCGAGATCCTCGCCTACATCAGGAAGGTGTCGGCCGGTCTCGGCACCCGCGTCGAGACCGTCGAGCACGACCTGCGCCACCCCTTGCCCGCCGAGCTGCACAGCGGCTTCGACGTGGCGATGACCGACCCGCCCTACACCGCGGAAGGGGCGCGGCTGTTCCTGTCGCGTGCCGTGGAGGGCCTGCGTCCGGGCCCCTCGCACAGCATCTTCTTCTCCTTCGGCGGCAAGAGCCCGGACGAGATGCTCGAGGTGCAGCGGGAGATCATGGCGCTGGGCCTGGTCACCAACGGCTACATCCGCAACTTCAACGAGTACCGGGGCAGCGGCATCCTCGGCGGGGTCGGCTTCTTCCAGCACCTCCTCACCACCACCTCGACCGCCTCCCACCAGGGCGACTTCGAGGGCCCCCTCTACACGGGCGACAAGCGGACCCGCCAGCGCGAGTACACGTGCGTGGCCTGTGACGCACAACTGCGCGTCGGCCCCGGCGCCCGGTGGACGTCGGTCGCCGCCCTGCGCGACGAAGGCTGCCCCCGGTGCGGCAAGGGCCCCTTCCGCCCCGGCCGTCTGGTCGCCGCGGACGAGCCGACACCGGCCCCCGCGGAGGCGACTCCCTCCCCGGAGCCCGAACTCGGCAAGGCGACTCCCTCCCCGGAGCCCGAACTCCGCACCCCGGCCCAGACTCCCGCCGCGGCCCCCGCACCGGGCCCCACCGGGGGGACGTACGGCTGGCAGCGCCCCGCCCCCGAGTCCCGCGCCGCCCTCGCCGAGCGGGCCCGGCCCTACCTCACCCGTCAGGCCGACGAGGGCGACCTCCCGGCCATCGGTGAGTTCGAGGCCGAGATCGCCCGCATCTCCTTCGGCGAGGACGCCGTCGACGACCCCGCCCGGCACGCGTCCCGTGTGGGCCGTTCCATGGAGAAGTCGAAGGAGGGCATGATCGTCGCCCACCGCCCCGGCGGGGAGACGGTCGGCTGGTGCTGGGTGAGCATCAACCACAACCAGATGACCGGCGACCGCTACGCCAACTTCCGCTCCCTCGCCGTCGCCCCGCTCGACAACCGCGCCGACGTCGCCGAACTCCTCCTCACCGAGGGCCTGGAGTTCTGCCTGGCCAACGGCATCACGGAGGTCGTCGGCCGCGTCCACGTGGGCAACGTCCCGATGCGCACGGTCTACCGCAAGTTCGGCTTCGACCCCGCCACCCTGACCATGAAGCTGCGCCTCCCGGAGGAGGACCCCCGATGACCGGCGCGACGGGGGCGGTCGACCCGTCCGGTCACGACCCCGACCGGATCAAGTGCGTCGTCTGGGACCTGGACGGCACCCTGTGGGACGAGATCGCGGTGGAGACCCCCACCGACGAACTGCCGGTCCCCCGGCCCGAGATGCTGGCCGCGATCGACGCGCTGGCGGCCCGCGGCGTGCTCAGCAGCCTCGCGAGCCGCAGCGCGCCCGCGGTCCTCGACCGGATGGACGCCGTACCCGGACTGCGGGAGCGCTTCCTCGCCCCGCAGGTGTCCTGGCAGGACAAGAGCGAGTCGCTGCGCCGCATCGCCAAGGACCTCGGGATCGCCGTCGAGGCACTGATCCTGATCGACGACTCCCCGTACGAGCGCGCCGAGGTGGAGGCGCTGCTGCCGGGCGTACGCACGCTCGACCCGGGCGGAGTCCCCGCGCTGCTGGCGGCGTTCGAGGACCGCGAGGTCACCCCCGAGTCGCGGGAGCGGGTGCGCCGCTACCGCACCGAGGAGACCCGCCGGGCCGAGGGCGAGCGCTTCCAGGGCACCCGGGAGGAGTTCCTGCGCTGGTGCGACATGCGCCTCACGATCGGCCCGGCCGTCGCGGAGGAGGTCCCGCGGGCACTGGAACTCGCCGCGCGCACCCACCGTCTGAACTCATCCGGCCTGACCCCCGACCGGCTCCGCGCGCTCGCCGCCGCGGCCGGGCACGAGCTGTACACCGCCCGGATGTCCGACCGTTTCGGGGAGTACGGCATCATCGGAGCCGCTCTCGTCGACCGGACCGCCCCCGGCTCCTGGTCGGTGCCGCTGCTGGCGCTCTCCTGCCGGGTCGCCGGCCGTGGCGCCGCGGCGGCCTTCCTGTTCTGGCTGATGGAGCGGGCGCGGGAGTCCGGTGCCGGTGAGTTCCGGGTGACGTTGCGGCCGACGGACGCCAACCTGGAGATGCGGATCCTGCTCCGCCAGGCGGGCCTGCGCCGTACAGAGGCCGACGACAACGCCGGCGACGACGGGGCGGTCCTGGCCCGCGCCCTCGACCACGGCGACGGTGGCGGTGGCGGGGACCTGCCGAAGCCCCCCGCCTGGCTGCACGTCTCCACCCGAAAGGACGCCGCCGAATGACCGACGCCCACGCCCCCTCCTCCCCCTCCTCCGCGGACCGTGCGGCGGTGGAGCGCGAACTCCGCACGATGATCGCGGAGGCCGCCCGCCTGGACGCCGCCGTGGTCGCCGGACTCCCCGCCGACACCGACCTGTTCGGCCCGGAGATCGGCCTGACCTCGCTGGCCGGGGTGACGCTGCTGGGCGCGGTCGACGCCCGCTTCGGCGTCGATGTCGCCGCGCTGGACCTCAGTCTGGACAGCCTCCAGTCCATCGCCACCCTGGCCGACTTCGTGACGGGGCATCGGGGCACCCGCTGAGGCGCACGCCCCCCGCGCATGCTCGGCAAGGGTGATCCGGCGGGCGCCGCCGTGACCTGCCCGGGGAGTCGGCGTTGAACGGGGAGTGCGGTGGCGCGACCTGCTGCCGTGCGAACCGAATCCCAAAGGAGAACGTGATGTCTCGCATCGCGAAGGCAGCCGCTGTCGCCGTCGGCGCCGGCGCCATGATCGTCAGCGGAGCCGGCCTGGCCATGGCGGACGCGGGCGCGCAGGGCGCGGCCGTAGGCTCGCCGGGCGTCCTGTCCGGCAACCTCGTCCAGGTTCCGATCCACGTGCCGATCAACGTCTGCGGCAACACCGTCAACATCATCGGCCTGCTCAACCCGGCCTTCGGCAACACCTGCGCCAACGTCAGCGGCGACGACAAGGGCGGCGACGACAAGGGCGGCGACGACAAGGGCGGCCACAACAAGGGCGGTCACGACAAGGGCGGCGAGCACCACAGCGGCGGCGACGCCGGTGGCTACGGCGGCTGACGTCCGTCTCGCAGCACCCCCCAGGAGAGCCCCGGCACCTCGAGCGCCGGGGTTCTCCCCTTTTCGCGTACGTCCGTCACGCGTACCGGTAGATCCGTCCCGCGTCCTCCAGCTGGTCCGGGGTCACGTCCCACGGAGGCAGGGTCTGGTGCCGGGCGACGACCCGGCGGAACTGGCTGCTGTCCGGCAGCGGCGGCTCGGCGGGCAGATAGCGGTGTTCGCCGTGGCGCCGCTGCCAGCGGGTCCACAGCAGGTCGATGAAGGCGTGGTGCAGCCAGAACACCGGGTCGTTGACGGACGCCCCGCCGACCATGGCACCGCCCACCCACCGGTGCACCCGGTTGTGGTTGAGCCAGGCGGTGCTGCCCCGGCCGGTCCCCCACCCCTCCAGCTTGTTGCGGAATCCACGGGTGACCGTCGAGTCCCAGGGCGAGACGTCGTAGACCGGGTCGCTCAGCGCCCACTCCACGTCGGCCTTCGTCGGCAGGCCGATCGGGTCGCCGGCCCGGCCGAGGTCGCGGGTGAGGAACTCCGCGTCGGTGACGCCGTCCTTGATCGTCCAGTTGCCGGTGGTGTAGGCGAACGGCCCCGTCGTCACCTGCCGGTCGGAACGCCGTCCGTTGCCGCCGAGCAGGTCCGCTGTCCAGGGCACGGAGGTCGTCGCCCGGTCCCGCGTCCAGTCCCAGTACGGCACCGTCACCGAAGGATCGACCCGGCGCAGCGCGTTCTCCAGCTCCAGCAGGAATTGGCGGTGCCAGGGCAGGAAGGAGGGCGTCATGTGGGCCGTACGCAGGCCGCCCTCGCCGTCGGAGACGTAGTAGTCGATGTGCATGCGCACGAACTCGTCGTACTCGCCCCGGCGTTTCAGCTCCAGCAGGGCCCGGACGAAGCGTCGGCGCTCACCGGTGGTGAGCGTGCTGACGTCCTTACGGATGTAGACCATGGTGTCCCCCCATGTGTGTGTGACGGCCGGTCGGGGCGGTGGCCCGCAGCATCTGTCCGGGGCCCAGTTCGTCGACGGCGGCGCGGACCGCGTCCAGCGGACGGGCGTACGAGCGGTAGTGGTCGATCATGCTGAGCCAGGTGCCGTCGGCGCGGCGCATGAGATGCAGGGGGCGGCCGTCGACGGTGATCTCCCAGCGGGCGGCGTCCCCGGCCCGGGTCGGCGGGACGAGGCGGCCGAGCAGGTGACGGCCGAGGTAGGTCACGTCGAAGGCGTTCTCCCCGAGCCCGAGACCGAGCCCGAGAGCGGGCCTGGTGCCGTCCCGGCGGGCGGGCCGGGAGGCTGCGACGAGCGGGGCGAGTGCGAGGGCCGCGGCGACGCCGAGCAGTCCGCGCAGCGCGTCCCGCCTCGTTCGGCGTCTCGCCGGACGCGTCGTAGGTCCCGGCTGCGTCGTGTCCGACGGGACCGCGGTCACGGCGGCTCCGTCCACGCTGACGACCATGTGTGCTCCTCGTCCGGTTCGGATGTCCACAGCGGTAACCGTCCGGCGGCCCGAGGGGTCACCGTGCGGGGTGGAAAAGCGGCCGGGCAAGGCGACAGGCCCGGACGGCGGGTCCGGGCCTGTGGTCGGGTGGCCGGTGGTTACCTGCCCTGGCCGAGCCCGAGGTCGGCGCCCGGCACCGTCTGGAGGACCGGAGTGAGCACGCCGGCCTGCGGCAGCTGAAGGTCCGGCAGGCCGAACCGGTCTGGGTCGGGGGCGGTGAGCGGGGCGTCCAGGGTCAGGCCGGGGCTGAGAGTGCGCAGGTCGGAGGCGGGGGCGTCGAGGCCGACGTGGTTGAACCCGTCGCCGAGGACCTCCGGCAGCGGCGCGCGCATCCCCAGGCCGGGAAGCCCGCCGGAGACCGGCAGCTGCGGGATCACCCGGTCCGGGATGAGGCGTCCCTCGACGTACCGCGGGCCTTCGGGGGCGCCCGGCATGGGCAGCGGGATCTCGCCGCCGATCTTGGGCAGTTCCACGTTGAGGGACTTCTCGACGCCGTCCAGCGGGACGGGCACGGGGACCGTACCGACCGCGGCGGCGGAGGTCGCGGAGGCGGTGCCGGCCGCGGCCGCCACACAGGTGAGCACGGCGGCGAGGGTTCCTCGGGTGGTCGACTTCATCTCGGGTACGGGCCCTTTCGGAGTTCTGGACGGGGCTACGCCTGCGTACCGGGTAACGAGCCTGAAAACGGCAACAGTTCATAAATCCCCCGGATGCCGCAGTAGTGCGACGGCGGGATGGTCGGACCGTCCGGCAATCCCACCAGTGCGCCGTGCGGGCTGTTCCTCGGGGTGGCTGTGGCACGGGCCGCGGGTCCCGGGGCCGGCATCGCGGAACCCTGTCGATCCGCCCGGACCGCTTCGGCGTCACAGGCACGTTCGCCCAGGTGCCACGACGTGGGCCGGGGCCCGACGCCGGGAGTCGGACAGGACGTCGCCGGTGCGACACCACGGGCCGGCCCCGCGTCCAGGGGGTGAGGTCCGCAGCGTTCGCCGGTTCGGCTCCGCCGGGGAGACGACCCGCGAGGCCGACACTTCCGACGCGCCCGTGAGTCCGGCGACAGCACGGACTCACGGCTTTCCTGCTGTCCGGACGGCGGTCGCGAGGTCCGGCGGTCCGCGCCGTCAGGCGCGCAGGCTACGGGCGGGCAAGATGATGTGCGCGGCTGCCTTCAAGGTCTCCTCGTCGCCCGCGAACGTGTTCAGCGCCTCAGGGGCAACGGTGGTACCGGGTGCGTCGCCGGTCCAGGGGCGGGTGGTGAAGAGGAAGTAGGCCCAGCCGCGCTGGGCCACCGCCTCGAGCCACTCCGGTTGCACCGTGCACTGGGTCCTCAACCATGGCATGGTCACGACGGCCTGGCCGGCCACGACCAGCATGGTGACGGGCAGGCTCGGTTTCTGAGTGCCGTCGGTGATACCGCCCACGGTCAGGCCGCTGCCGTCCAGCAGCCTCTCGACAGCGGCGGTCGCGCCCTCGGGGCCGCCGGGACCGTTACCGAGGGAACAGGCGAGCAGGTAGGGCATCGCGCGGCCGTCCGAAGCCTCACCGCTCCACGGCATCATGACGAGAGTTCCGAGGTCGGCGACGGGGAAGGGGCGGGTTGCGCTTGGGGTTGAGGTCACCGCGCGACCCTAAGGCGTCCCCGAGGTCCGCCCGGACGGTTGTCACCCGGGCGGAGGACGTCGGGCGCGTGCTCCACACGAACGAGGGACAGGTCTGCCGACCCGCTTCGAACAGCGCCGCAAGGCCGGTCCCGTCCGGGACGGGACCGGCCTTGGGGAAGACCTCCGGGCGGGGTGTCAGCCCTGCAGAGGCAGGCCGCCGAGGAGCGAGTTGGGGGCGTTGAGCGCAGTGGTCGCGTCCTTGACCGTGCTGAGCGCGGAGTTCTTGTTCTCCGTGTCGAGCGCGTCCGACTGGTGCCGCAGCGGCATCACGTCGATGGGGCCCTTGGTGAGCGTGTTGACCGCGCCGTTGAGGCTGGTGGGCGTGAGGTCAGCGGTGTCGTGCGCGAATGCCGGTGCGGCGGCACCTGCGATCACCATGGATCCGGCAACGACAGCGGCAGCCTTCAGGGACTTCATCGGGGACCTTTCTTCGGCGACTCGGCAACTCAAGTCACCAGGAGGAATTCTGTCGCCGTGCCTAACGATGTGCAGCGACGGCGGAAACCCCGCACGCAGAAAGTTTCTGCACCCCGGCGCGGGGCGCACCCGAACGCCGAGGTGCAGAAAAGGAGAACCGCCCGCCCGTCAGCCGACGCGGACCGGCGCGGGCGGCAACTCCGTCGTCACGGCCGGCAGCGTGACCGGCAGTTCGGGTGTCTCCACCGGCAGCTCCGGCGTCGTCGGCAGGCCGGGCAGTTCCGGCAGCAGGTCGTCCAGGGCCGGCAGGGACAGGCCGTCCACGAGGGACGTGACCATGTCGACCAGGCCGGTCACCAGGCTCGTGGCCGCCGGGAGGATCTGGCCGATGTCACCGGAGGTGGCCGCCGCGAGCAGGGCGTCGACCTGCTTCTGCACGGCGGCGAGCAGGTCGTCCGTGACGTCGGCGGCCCGGGTCCGCGCCCTGGTGTCGGCGCTGGGTGGTGTGCCGGTCGGGGCGGCGGCCTTGGTGACCTCGGTGAGGGCCTCCTCGGCGGCGGCGCCCAGGCGTCTTGCGCTGTCGGTGCCGAGCCGGTCGCCGTCGGACCTGAGCGAGGTGTCGAGCAGGTCGGTGATCGGAGTGAGCACGGGCTGGACCTCGTCCAGCTTCCTGGCACTGGCGAGGAGCGCGTCCGCACCGGTGAGAGGCGCGCTCGGCGCCGCATAGGTGCGCTGACGCGTCGCGTCGCCGTCTGCGGCCAGAGCGGTGGGAGCGGCGATGCCGAGAGCGAGGGTGGCGCAGAGTGCGATGGGAGCGGTACGCCGAACGGGCAGACCACGCATGGAGGTTCCTTTCGATATGCGTCGGGACGCAGCTCCAGCGTGAAGACACTCCTCACCCTCCGCAACAGGAGGGTCACTCTCCGACATCAGACCGCTGGCGCATCTCCCCTGGCGGGGCGGCACGTCAAGCTCCGTAGGCCGTGCCGCGGCACTCTCCGCCGATTCGGGGCAATGCGAACGGCCGCCCTGGCGGAAGGGCGGCCGTTTGACGCGTACACGTCGTGACCTCGGTCGAGGTGACGTCAGTCGTTGACGCAGGTGTTGCCGAACGCCGGGTTCAGCAGACCGATCACGTCGACGGTGTTGCCGCAGACGTTGACCGGGATGTGGACGGGAACCTGGAGGACGTTGCCCGACACCACGCCCGGGGAGTGTGCGGCGACGGCGTCGGCGCCACTGTCGGCGGCGGCGATGCCGGAGGCGCCGGCGACGGCCGCGGTGGCAACGGAGGTCAGGACCAGGCCCTTCGCGATACGCGACATGGAGAGGTGCTCCTTGGGGGTTTGCGACACATGCACACGGGCGGGGATGCCCGGTGTTGTGTCAACGCGTGACGCCGCCGCCGGTTGTGCCGCCAACGGGGTGAAGTCACGACGGATCACGCTTCACCATTCCGACACACATGACCGACTTCTCAGGATTAATCCGGACAGTGATTAGAGTTGCGGACCGTCCCCCGCACGCCTATTGCCAGCAGATCGCACCTTTTCTGAAAGGGCCACGCCGGTCATGCGCAACTCCCTGGGTCCGCTGCTGCGCCGAGCGACGGTGGGCGTCCTCGCCCTCGCCGCCCTCTGGGCCCCGGGGGGCGCGCTGGCCGCCCCGGCGCCGCCCGCCGCGGAGGCCGGGCGCCTCGCGTTCACCCAGCGGTACGGCGCGACCCAGCACGGCGGCCTCGTCCGCGCGGCCAACTCGGCCGTCAGCTGCCGTACGGCACCGGCAGCCGCACCCTCGCCGGTCACCCGGCCCAGCCCCACTTGCCGGGCCGTTCGCGAGGGGCGGACCGCGGCCAACGGCGAGTTCGACATGTTCCACGTCGATGTGGACCACGACCCGAACACCTACAACTCCTCCCGCGCCGAGGTCCGTCTCCCCGAGGGCTCCCGGGTGACGTACGCGCGGCTGTACTGGGGCGGCAAACCGCGCGTCGGTGAGCGGAAGTCGCCGAAGGACGACGGGCGGGTGCTGATCGCGCAGCCGGGCGGCGCGTACCGGGCGGTGCTCGCGGACACGGTCACGGGCCGCCGGGTGGCGCCGGGCACCGACGTCTTCCAGGCCTCCGCGGACGTCACGGAGCTGGTGCGGGAGAGCGGGGCGGGCCTGTACACGGTGGCGCAGGTCGGCGTGGCGACGGGCGGGTCCGCGGCCGGTGCGTGGGGCGGCTGGACGCTGGTCGTGGCGTACGAGAACCCGGAGGAGCCGTTGCGGCACCTCGCGGTGTGGGACGGCTTCGACGCGCTCGGCTCGGGCGCGGGGCAGGAGATCCGGCTGCGCGGGGTGCCGATCCCGCGCGGCGCGGGCGGCAGGGCGGGGCTGGTCGCCTACGCCGGGGACCGCGGCCGTTCGGGTGATTCGATCACGCTCTCGACCGGCTCGCGGGGTGTCGCGGCGCTCTCCGACCCGGTCAATCCATCTGACGATGTGTTGAATTCCACGATCAGCGAGCCGGGGGCGGCTCCGGCGGCGCGTGTCCCGGCGTACGCCAACACGCTCGGTTACGACTCCGATGTGTTCGATCTGCGAGCGGGTTTGCGGTGCGACGGTGACCAGCTGGCCTTCCGGCTCGTTTCCCAGCGGGACGCGGCGTGGGCCGGCGTGCTCTTCGTCGCCGTCGACACACGGAAGCAGTAGGCGCGTTCCCGCCCTGTCCCCGAGCGCCACCCGTGAGCGAGGAAACCGCGCGATGCACCAGCCAGAACCCGACGTCGGACCGCGGGTCCTGCACCTCACCCAACCCGTGGACGGCGGGGTCGCCCGCGTCGTGACGGACCTGGCGCGCGCCCAGCTCGCCGCCGGGCTGCACGTCACGGTGGCCTGCCCCGACAGCGCCCTCGCCGAGCACCTGCGGGCCCTGGGCGCGGACGTACGGCCGTGGGAGGCGTCGCGGGTGCCGGGGCCCTCGCTGCCCGGCGAGGTGCGGCGCCTCGGACGCGTGCTCGACGCCGTGCGGCCCGACCTGGTGCACGCGCACAGCGCGAAGGCCGGGCTGGCCGGGCGGCTCGCCGTACGGGGGCGGATCCCTACCGTCTTCCAGCCGCACGCCTGGTCGTTCGAGGCGGTCGGCGGGGCCACCGCGGCTCTCGCCCTCAGGTGGGAGCGGTTCGGGGCGCGTTGGGCCGGCCGGCTGGTGTGCGTGAGCGAGGCCGAGCGGGCGACCGGAGAGCGGGCCGGGATCGCCGGGCGGTGGACGGTCGTCCCCAACGGCATCGATCCGCGGCGCTTCCACCCGGCTCCCGTCGGCACCGTGCGCGCCGCCCTGCTGCCGGACATCGGCCCGGCCGCCCCGCTCGTGGTGTGCGTGGGGCGACTGTGCCGGCAGAAGGGGCAGGACGTGCTGCTGGCGGCGTGGGACGCCGTCGCGGCCAGGGTGCCGGGAGCCCGGCTCGCGCTGGTCGGCGACGGCCCCGACCACGACACGCTGCGCTCCCGCGCCCCGGAGTCCGTGCTGTTCACCGGGTCCGTCGCCGACGCCGTCCCCTGGTACCAGGCCGCCGACCTGGTGGTCCTGCCCTCGCGCTGGGAGGGCATGGCGCTGGCCCCGCTGGAGTCGCTGGCCTGCGGCCGGCCCGTGGTGGTGACCGATGTGGACGGCGCCCGCGAGAGCCTGCCGGCCGCGCTCGCGTCCCGCTGTCTGGTCGCCCCCGAGGACGCCGCCGCGCTGGCCCGAACGGTCACCGAGCTGCTGCTCGACCCGCCGCTGCGGGAGTCCCTCGGCCATCAGGGGCGCCGTTACGTCCTGTCCACCCACGATGTGCGGCGCACGGCCGAGCAGATCGCGGGCGTGTACCGCGACCTGCTCGGCCGGCAGCCGTCCGCAGCCGGTCACACGGCGCGGGTCGTGCCCACCGAGTGCAGGGAGTCCATCCACTCGTGACTGCGGAAAGCACCGTGCCCTCCCCCGGCACGCAGCCCGGGTTCGCCCACGTCTCGGTCCTGCCGCGGCGTGAGAGCGGAGCGGGATTCCGGTTCCCGGCCCGGCGGCCCGCCACCCGGCCCGTCTCGCCGCTGCCCCTGCTGCTCACCGACGGTCTCGCCGCGCTGGCGGGCGCCCTGGCACTGCCCGGGGCGCAGCGCCGCCCGCTGCTGGTCGCCGCGCTGGTGGCGGTCACGATGCTGCTGCGCCCGAACCACTCCCGGCCGGTGGCCGGGATCCTGGACGAGCTGCCCTCCGTCTGCGGCCGGATCGCGGTGGCCTGGCTCACGCTGGGGGCGCTCGTGGCGGCGTACGCCCCGGCGCACGCGCTGTCCGCGCGCACCCTCGTCCTCGGGTTCACCGCGCAGGCCCTGGCCGCCTGCACCGGGCGGGCCGTCGTCCATCTGCGGCGCCGACGGGCGCTGCTGCGCCGCCCGCGCGCCGCGCTCGTCATCGGCCCGGCGGCCACCGCCCAGCGGGTGGCCGCGGCCGTGCTGCGCCACCCCCGCTACGGAGTACGGCCGGTCGGCATCGTCGCCGAACACCCCGGCCACCCCGACGGCGCCGAAGGGCTGCCGGTGCTGACCTCCGGTCAGGAGGTGCAGCGCGCCCTCATCCAGAACGGCGTCCGCGATGTCCTGTGCGTCCACCCCTCGGTGCGCACCGCGCAGGGTCCGCTGCTGCGGGCGCTCGCCGAGTCGGGCTGCACGGTGTGGGAGGTCGACGCCGACACCCCGTCGTACGCGACCCGTGAGCAGCTCGCCGGGTTCCCCTGCCGGCGGCTGGACATGGGCACCGGGCGCGGCGGCGGCCTCGGCAAGCGGCTGCTGGACGTCGCGGTGTCCGGAACCCTGCTGTTGCTGGTCAGCCCGCTGCTGCTGGTGTTCGCGACGGTGCTGCGGCTGACCAGCGGGCCGGGCGTGGTGTTCCGGCAGGAGCGCATCGGCAAGGACGGGCGCCCCTTCACCCTGCTGAAGTTCCGCACCCACCGTCCGGTGGACGAGCACGAGTCCGCGACCCGGTGGAGCGTGGCGGGCGAGGTGCGGATGAGCCCGTTCTGCCGCTTTCTGCGCGAGACCTCGCTGGACGAGCTGCTCCAGCTGTGGAACGTGCTGCGGGGCGACATGAGCCTGGTCGGACCACGCCCCGAACGCCCCTACTTCGTGGGCCAGTTCAGCCAGACCTACCCCGGCTACGCGGCCAGGCACCGGATGCGGACCGGGATCACCGGCCTCGCCCAGATCCACGGGCTGCGCGGTGACACCTCCATCGAGGACCGGGCCCGTTTCGACAACGCCTACATCGACAACTGGTCGCTGTGGCAGGACATCTGCATCCTGCTGCGCACCGCGGCCGCCCTCGTGCGACCGACCGGGAGCTGAAACCGTCCGATGAGCCCCGCCCTGCCCGTGCCCCGTCTCCGGACGCTGTCGCCGGTGCTGCCCGTCGTCGCCGTGGTGGCCCTGCTCGCGCTGCCGGTCTCCCCCGGCGGCGAGGGCGGCGCGGGACCGGCCGACGCGCTCTCCGCGCTCGTCGTGCTGTTCTGCGCGGTCCGGCTGCTGCGGCAGCGGCGGCGCCCCCTGTCCCGTACGGCGGCCGTGGTGCTGGGGCTGCCGGTGGCCGGGCTCGCGCTCGCCGCGCTGGGGGCGTCCTCGCCGGGCGCGGGCATCGGCGGCCTCGGCCGCTACCTCCAGGTGTTCGTCCTGGTCCCGGCGGCGGTGCTGCTGCTGATCCGCGACCGGTCCGACTTCCGGCTGCTGGCCTGGTCGTTCGTGGGGCTCGCGGGCTGGCAGGGCGCGGTCGGGGTGCACCAGTACGTCACCGGGACCGGCGCCTCCTACCAGGGCGAGGAGATCCGGGCGGTCGGCACCTTCGGCGCGCAGGACGTGATGGGCATGGCGACGGTGGTGTCCTTCGGTCTGGTCTGCGCGACCGGCCTGGCCCTGGGCCGGTCCTCGGTACGGCAGCGGGCCGTCGCCACCGCCTGCGCGCTGGGCCTGCTGCTGCCGCTCGCGTTGTCCTTCAGCCGGGGCGCGTGGATCGCGACGGCGGTGACCTGCTCGGCGCAGCTGGCGCTGGCCGGGCCACGGCGGGCGCTCAGGACCGGTGCGGTGGTGGTCGCCGCGGGCGTGGTCCTGGTCGGCGGCTTCGGCATCGGTACGGCGATGCTCCAGGAGCGCATCAGCAGCATCACGCAGGTCGCGGACGCCCCCGACCAGTCGGTCACCGACCGGTACACGATGTGGGCGGCGGCGGCCGGCATGTGGCGTGAACAGCCGCTGACCGGCGTCGGGTTGAAGGGCTTCCCCGAGCACCGGGACGCACACGCCTCGCTGGCCCTGTCGGCCGGCAGCGACACCGAGGGTGCCGGCGCCGGCTACCGCAAGCAGCCGCTGCTGTCCCCGCACAACATGTACCTGCTGATCCTGGGCGAGCAGGGCCTGATCGGGCTGCTCGCGCTGGCCGGCAGCTGGCTGGCGCTGCTGGTGTGCGCCCTGCGCGGGCTGCTGCGCGCACACCGGCACCGGGCGCCCGGTCTCGACTGCGCCCTCGTCGCCTGTGGCCTCCTCGTGTGGCAGCTCACCGACTTCCTGTACGCCGACATCGGCGGGCCCTCGACGGTGCTGACCGCCGTGGTGCTGGGGCTCGCCGCCTGGTGGGCGCTGGTCGGGGGCGAGGAGGCTGCCGGAGGCGAAGGGCACGCGGGACGGGCCGGGCGCGCGAAGGCTTTCGGGAGCGGTGGGCGCGAGGAGGCGCTCGGGCGATGACGGTGACGCCTTCCCGGACCCCGCGGGCGGACGGCGACGCGGACGGTGACGTGGACGTCACGGTCGTTCCGCCGGCGCGGCCGACCGCACGGCACGGGAAGCGGGCCGGGAAGGCGCCCGGGGGTCCGCCCGAACCGCCCCCGGCCTCGGGAGGGTTCCTCGCCCGTGCCGCCCTGATCACCGCCGCCCTGTCGGTGGCCGGGTCGCTGCTCGGGCTGGTCCGGGACCAGGCGCTGGCCCGGCTGTTCGGGGCGGGCCGCGACACGGACGCCTTCCTTGTCGCGTGGACGGTGCCCGAGTTCGCGGCGACCCTGCTCATCGAGGACGGGCTGGCGTTCGCGCTGATCCCGGCGTTCAGCATGGCCCTGGCCCGGCGCGCCCAGGGGGCGGGCGGCGATCCGGTCCGCGCCCTGGTCGCCGGGACGCTGCCGCGGCTGTCGCTGGCGTTCGTCGCGGTCGGCGTCCTCGTCGCGGCCCTCGCCCCCCAGGTGGTCGGGGTCCTCGCGCCCGGTCTGCCCGACCCCGCGCTGGCCGTCGACTGCACCCGGCTCACCGCGACCTGCGTGGTGAGCTTCGGGCTCGCCGGGTACTGCAGCGCGGCCCTGCGCGCGCACCGGCGGTTCGTGGCGCCGGCGGCGATCTACGTGGCGTACAACACCGGCATCGTCACCGGGATGTTCGTGCTCGGCGAGCGCTGGGGGGTCCGGTCGGCGGCGGTCGGGGTCGCGGTGGGCGGGTGCCTGATGGTCGTCGTACAACTGCCGTCTCTGTGGAGGCAGTTGCGCAAGCGCGGGGCGGAGGCGGCCGGGGTGGCCGAGGAGCCGCGGCCGCTCGGCGGGGCGGTGGTGGCGACCGTGCTGCTCTTCGCGCTGTGCCGGCAGTCGCAGGTCCTGGTCGAGCGGTTCCTCGCCTCGCAGTTGCCGTCGGGGGCGATCTCGCATCTGAACTACGCGCAGAAGGTCGCGCAGATGCCGATGATCCTGTCGCTGATGGTGTGCACGGTCACCTTCCCGGTGGTCGCGCGGGCGCTGGCCGAGGGCGACACCGAACGGGCCCGCGACCGGGTGCAGCGGGACCTGGCGCTGGCCGCGTGCGTGGTGCTGCTCGGCACGGCGGCGGTCGTGGCCTGCGCGCCGCAGATGATCGAACTGTTCTTCCAGCGGGGCGCGTTCACCGCGCGGGACACCGCGGCGACGGCGGGCGTGATGCGGGTGTACGCGCTCGGGCTGCTCGGCCAGACCCTGGTCGGGGTGCTGGCCCGCTCCTACTTCTCGACGGGCCGCGCCTCGTGGTACCCGGCCGGCGCGATGGCCGTCGGGATCGTCGTGACCTCCTGGCTGGGCGCGCTGTGCGTGGAGCCCTGGGGTGTGTACGGGATCGCCGCCGCCAACGCGGCCGGCATCACCGTCACCGCCCTGGTGCTGCTCGCGGGAACGGCGGGCGGCCCGGCCGGCACCACTCCGCGGCGGGGCGCGCACCGCGTTCCGCGCAGTGTGCCGCTCCATGTCCCGGGTGTGCTGCGCGAGTTGAGCCGTCCGGTGGGGGCGGCCCTGGTTGCGACGCCGGCCGGTGCCTTCGTCGGGGGCCGGTTCGGCGACCCCGCGGTGGGGCTGGCCGCCGGGACGCTCACGGTGACCGCCGTCTTCGTCCTGCTGGGCTGGGCGCTGGGCGCCCAGGGCATCGCCTCCGCACTCCGTTCCGTACGTTCCGCGACCCGAAGGCTGCCGCATGTCCCTTCCCGTTGACGCTCCGACCGGCCCCGTCCCCTGGGTGGCGATGTACCACTCCGTGGGCGACTGCTCCGACGATCCGTACCGCATCACGGTCACGCCCGAGCGGCTGGACCGGCAGTTGGCCTGGCTGGCCGGGCAGGGCCTGCGGGGAGTCTCGCTGGCCGAACTCCTCGCCGCCCGCGCGCGGGGCGAGGGCCGCGACCTGGCCGGCCTCACCTTCGACGACGGCTACGCCGACTTCCTCACCGCCGCCCTGCCCGTGCTGCGCCGGCACGGCTGCACCGCGACCCTCTTCGTGCTGCCCGGCCGGCTCGGCGGCGACAACGCCTGGGACCCGCTCGGCCCGCGCAGACCGCTGCTCTCCGCCGACGGCATCCGCGAGGCCGCCGCCGAGGGCGTCGAGATCGGCTCGCACGGACTGACCCACCTCGACCTGACCAAGGCGGACGACCTCACCCTGAAGGCCGAGACCGCCGGCAGCCGCGCCGCCCTCGCCGACCTGCTCGGCACCGAGGTCGCGGCCTTCTGCTACCCGTACGGGACGATCGACCGGCGGGCCGTGGACGCCGTACGGGACGCCGGATACGCGTACGCCTGCGCGATCGACCCCGGGCCGCTGACCGGCCCGCACGCCCTGCCGCGCATCCACATCGGGCAGAACGACACCGCCGCCCGGCTGTTCCTCAAACACCGGCTGCACCGGCTGCGCCGCCGTCCCGTGGCAGGCCTGCGATGAGGGCGCTGCACATCATCACGGGCCTCGGCGTCGGCGGCGCCGAGCAGCAACTGCGGCTGCTGCTGCGGCACCTGCCCGCCGACTGCGACGTCGTCACGCTGACCAACCCGGGGTCGGTGGCCGACGGGCTGACCGCGGACGGGGTGCGCGTCGTCCACCTCGGCATGGCAGGCAACCGCGACCTGGGCGCCCTGCCCCGCCTGGTCCGCATCATCCGCTCCGGACGCTACGACCTGGTCCACACCCACCTCTACCGCGCCTGCCTCTACGGCCGCCTCGCCGCGCGCCTCGCCGGGGTGCGCGCGGTCGTCGCCACCGAACACTCCCTGGGCGACTCGCAGATGGAGGGCCGCCCGCTCACCCCGGGCGTCCGCGCCCTGTACCTGGCCGGGGAGCGGCTGGGGCGCGCCACGGTCGCCGTCTCCCCCACGGTCGCCGAACGCCTGCGGCGCTGGGGTGTCCCGGCCGGCCGGATCGAGGTCGTCCCCAACGGCATCGACCTCGCCCGCTTCGCCTTCGACCCGGTCCGGCGTCACCGCACCCGCCGCCGCCTCGGCCTGCCCGACCACGCCCGGGTCATCGGCGGTATCGGCCGTCTCCACGCGGGCAAACGCTTCGACGTCCTGATCACCGCCCTCGCCGGACTCCCCGCCGACCACTATCTGCTGCTGGTCGGCGGCGGCCCCGAGGAGAGCGCGCTGCGCCGCACCGCGCGCGAGGCCGGGGTCGCCGACCGCGTCCTGTTCACCGGCGAACGCCCCTGCGTCCCGGACGGCAGCTCCGGCCCCGACCTGCCCTCCCTCACCTCCGCGATGGACGTGTTCGCCTCCTCCTGCCCCGAGGAGGCGTTCGGCCTGGCCGCCGTCGAGGCCCTGGCCTCGGGACTGCCGGTGCTGTACGCGTCCTGCCCAGCGATCGAGGACCTCCCCGCGCACACCGCGCCCGCCGCCCGCCGTGTCACCGGTGGCCCCGAGGCGTTCGTGCGGGCGCTCGCCGGGACCCGCGCCGACGCCCCCGGCGCACGCACCGCGGCCGAGGCCGCCCGTCACTACGACATCACCCGTAGCGCCGCCCGGCTCATGGACGTGTACACGGCCATCGTGGCCCGACAGCCCCTGCCGTCCCCGTCGTCCGCCCCGTCACCCCAGGGAGTCCCTTCCTCATGACCGACAACAACTCCGCCCGGCCGCACCGCCGCTCCAGCGCCCTGCACCGCGCCAGGACGCTGCCCCCGTGGTCCCTCCTCGCCGCCGGCGCCCTCGCCGGAGGCCTCCTCGGCGGCGCGTACGGCGCCCTGAAGCCGCCCGTCTACACGGCCACGGCGTACGTCGTCGCCGTACCCACCGAGAAGTCCGACCCGGCGTCCGCGCTGGGGTTCGCGCAGGCCTACGGCCGGGTCGCCACCCAGCTCGCGGTGCTCGGGGACGCGCAGGTGTGGGCGGGCGTACCGGTGAAGACGCTCCAGGGGGCGGTGCGCACGGCGACCTCGCCCGACGCGCCGATGGTCTCGGTCACCGCGACCTCCTCGCGGGCCGACCTGGCCGCCGACATGGCCAACGCGGTGTCCCGCGCGCTGACCCGGCACGCCGCCGAGGCCAAGGCCACCACCAACGTCGAACTCGAGCCGTTCGCCCGCGCGGTCAGGCCCGTCGAGCCCTCCTCGGCTTCCCCCGCGGTGACCGGGCTGGTGGGCGCGAGCGCGGGCGGCCTGCTCGGCGGCCTGTTCCTGCTGGTACGGCCGAAGGGGAACCGGCAGGAGCCCGGAAGACCGGCCGCCGTGCCGAGCCCGGCACTCGCCGCCGACGCCCACGGAACGCTTTGAATCCTCCACCAGCCGAGCAGGGGGATTCCTGGCTCACGCTGCCCGCGGGCCGGCGACCTGAAGGTCTTCCACGATCCACACCAGCCGGGTTGGAACCAGCCCGGGTTCGCACAGCAAAGCTTGGAGGTGTATGTGCTGTCCTGGCTCTCGATCAGCACGGCGTACGCGCTTGGTCCTCGCAACGCACGGCGGTCAGCTTGCCTGACCACCGAAGTCGTCACCGACGAGCAGGACTTCGCCGCCCTCGCCCCCGCCTGGGCCCGCCTGTACCGGCGGTGCGCGACGGCCACCCCGTTCCAGAGCCACGCCTGGCTGCACTCGTGGTGGCTGTCGTACGGCGGACGCGGCCGGCTGCGGCTGGTGGTGGTGCGCTCCGGCGACGACCTCCTCGCCGTAGCCCCGCTGATGGCCGTACGCCGTCCGCTGCCCGCGCTGGTGCCGCTCGGCGGGGCGATCTCCGACTACGGGGACGTGCTGGTCGACGACGAGTGGACGGAGACGGCCGTGGCCGCGCTCACCGAAGCGCTCGCGGCGGCCGCCCGCACCGCGCTGATCGACTTCCGCGAGGTCCGGCCGGGCGGCGCGGTGGAGCAGGTGTACGAGCGGTGGAACGGTCCGCGGCGCCGGGTGGGCGACTCGGTGTGCCTGGAGCTGCCCGCCGTACCGATGGACGAGCTGGTGGCGCGGCTGCCGTCGGCGAAGGCGCAGCGGGTGCGCGCCAAGCTGCGCAAGCTGACCGCGCTCGGTGTGCGGCGCGAGGTCGTCCACCCGGACGAGGTGGACTCGGCGTTGCGGCGGCTGCTGGAGCTGCACCGGTTGCAGTGGCAGGGCCGGAAGGTGACGAACGAACACCTGCGCTCCCGCTTCTGCGAGCACCTGGTCCGCTCGGTCGGGCCGATGGTGCGCTCCGGGGACGCGGTGGTCACCGAGTTCCGCCTCGACGACGACGTGGTGGCCGTCGACCTCACCCTTCTCTCGCGCCGCCTGGCCGGCGGATACCTCTACGGCGCTCATCCGCGGCTGCGCGAACACAAGGCGGACGTGGCGGTGATGCTGCTCGACGCCTGCTCGGAGCACACCCGGCACCAGGCGCGCGGCACGCTGAGCCTGCTGCGCGGCAATGAGCCGTACAAGCACCACTGGCGGCCCGAACCGGTCGTCAACCAGCGGCTGCTGCTGGCCCGTCGGCGCACCGCCCCGCTTTTGTCGGCGGCGGTGTGGGACGTGGCCGCGCGACGGCGGGGCAAGGAACTGCTGCGCCGCTGGGACGAGCGACGGGAACTGCGGGAACAGCAGGAACGTGCCGGTGGCGGGGGGGGGCGGCCATGGGCGGGGCCGCCCCCCCCCGCCCACCGGTGGGCGCCCCCCCGGTGGGGGCCCACCCCCCCACCCCCCAACCACCCCAGGCCCC
>NZ_JBHXHX010000007.1:122585-443916 GCF_042723915.1 Streptomyces sp. NPDC058335
GGGGTGCTCTCCGCGGGGGGGGGGGGGGGGCCCGGGCGGGGGCCTGTGGTCTCTCGCTCGCCGGGGGGGGGGGGGGGCGCCCCCACCGGCGCCCCCCCCGCCACCGGACGCGCACTGCGAGGGCAGCTCAGCGGTTGCGCGACCACCAGTCCAGCCGCATGCACAGCTTGCCGCCGATCCAGTACTCGACCCAGTCGCCGAGGTTCAGCGGTGAGCAGTTCACCGTGGGCAGCGGGGTCGGCACGGTCGTGGGACCGGGAGGCGCCGGCACCGGAGTGGTGGGTGTGGTCGGTGTGGTGGGTGTCGCCGGTTCGTCCGTGCGGCCGGAGAGCACCGCCCGGTAGACCTCCGACGCCTTGGGGTTCCCCGAGCACTGCCACACACCGTGCGGGCAGTAGTCGGTCACCGTGTTGTACAGCGGTTTGTGCTCGTCCATCCAGGCGAGCATGCGCCGCATGTACTCGGCGTTGTCACCGTTGCGGAAGAGTCCCCATTCGGGATAGGAAATGGGCTTGCCGTGACTTTTCGCGAAGTCCACATGTTCCTGGAGTCCGTAGGGCTCTGTCACCTGCTCGTCGAAGGAAACTCCGCTCGGCTGGTCGTAGGAGTCCATTCCGACGATGTCGACGGTGTCGTCCCCCGGATAGCACTGGGTCCAGGGAACGGCGTCCTGGCCACGGCTCGGCGTGAAGTCGAACTTGAATTCCTGGCCCGGCACCGCCCGCATGGTGGTGACGATCCGCTTCCAGTACGTCTTCCAGGCCTCCGGGTCCGGCCCGCAGCGATGGGTGTACGTGATGCCGTTCATCTCCCAGCCGAGCACGATCACCGTGTCCGGCGCACCGGCCCTCACCAGCCGCTCGGCCAGCGTGCGGAAGTGGTGATCGAACTGGCCGGCCGCGCCCTGCCGCAGCAGCAGCCGCACCTCGGCGTCGGACACGCCCTCCTCGTTGCGCTCCAGCATGGGGACGTTGAGGACGAGCATCCGGTCGTCCTTCTCGGCCCGCCAGTCGGCCCATACGTCGAGGAAGCCGGGCCTGCCCTCGATGTTGCTCCACCGGTCACCCGGCAGGTAGGTGTGGCCGACCCGCAGCTCGGCGCCGTCCAGCCAGTCGCTGAGCTGGGCCATCCGGGCCACTCCGAGGGGGCCGTAGTCGAGGTAGGCCCCGAAGGCGGGGCCCGACTTCGCGGTCGGCGCAGAGGTCGGGGACGAAGTCGGAGAGGGGGTCGGAGAGGGAGTCGGGGTCGCAGTCGGAGTCGGGACCGGGGTCGGGGCCGGAGTCGCGCTATGGGTCTCGGTCGGTGTGGGAACGGGAGGGCCGGCGACCCGCGCCACCCCCGCGCCCGCGGCGAATCCGGGGCCGGACGCCAGCGCCGCCGACACCGCGACCGCCGCCGCGACAACGGCCAGCCGCCGGGACCGGGCGCGTCGCTGCTGTGGGGCCATGCCTGCTCCTTTCTCCACTCTCGTGCTGTCACCGATGCGCAAGCGCATTACTGACACTCAGTCATATGAAAGTCACAGGAAAAGGAATCCCGCCACCGCCGTTACGGCTTTCGAGTGTCCTGCTCGTCCGCACCGGTGAAACAACCGAAGGAAAAAGCCCGTGTCGCAGCTCGACACCCGCGTCCCCGCCGTTCTCCTGCGCATCGACCGGAATCCCTTTCACCACGGAACACTGGGTGCCGTGCGCTCCCTCGGAAGGGCCGGAATCGATGTCCATCTGGTCGCCGAGGTGACGGGAAGTCCCGTGGGCAGATCCCGTTTCGTCCGCAGGCTGCATCCCCCGCCACCGCCCGGTGCCGCCCCCGGTGACATCGCCACCGCGCTGCTGCGGGTGGCCGCGCGCATCGAGCGGCCGGCCGTCCTGATCCCGATGGACGACGCGGGCGCCGTCGCGGTGAGCCGCCTGCGCACCGAACTCGCCCCCGCCTACCTGCTGCCGCAGCAACCCGCCGTCCTGCCCGAACGCGTCGCCGACAAGGCCGAACTGGCCGGGCTGTGCGCGGCGGCGGACGTCCCGCACCCGGTCACCGTCGTCCCGGACAGCGCGGCGCAGGCCGCGTCCGCCGCCTGGCGGCTCGGCCTGCCGGTGGTGGCGAAGTGGAGCCGGCCGTGGCTGCTGCCGTCCGGGTCCGGGCTGCGCAGCACGGTCGTGGTGCGCTCCCCGCAGGAGGCCCGCGAGCTGTACCTGCGCAGCGAGGAGGCCGGCAGCCCGCTGCTGCTCCAGGAGTTCCTCCCGCCGGGCACCGGCCGCGACTGGTTCTTCCACGGGTACGCCGACCGCTCGGGCGCGCTGCGCGGCGGCGGCCCCGGCCGCAAGCTGTGCGCCTGGCCGCGTGGCGCGGGCCTGACGGCGGTCGGCGAATGGGCCCCCAACCCGAAGGTGCGCACCCTCGCCGAACGCCTCATCGCCCAGCTCGGCTACCGCGGCATCCTCGACCTCGACTTCCGCCGCTGCGGCACGACCGGCCGCTATCACCTCCTCGACTTCAACCCGCGCCCCGGCGCCCAGTTCCGCCTCTTCACCGACACCGCGGACCTGGACGTCGTACGTGCCCAGCACCTCGATCTGACGCACCGTCCGCTGCCGGACGGTCGGGCGCGCCCCGGGCGGACCTTCGTCGTGGAGAACTACGCGCCGCTGACCGCTCTGCGCCGGGCCACGCCGGACGGCCGCGAACTCGCCTGGAGCGCCGGGGACGACACCGCTCCCGGCCGGGCCATGTGGGGCCTGTGGGCCGCCCACGTGACCCGTCGGCTGCTCGCCCGCCCGCGCCGGATCGGCGCGGCGGGCGCGACCGGCTCCCTCCCCCGCGTGGTCCGCCAGGGCCCGCCGCCCCCGTCGTCCCTGACCGGCCTCCCCGACGGACCGAACATGCCGTCCGCGGCCGACCCGGCCGACGACGAGAAGGCGAGCAGCCGCTGATGTACGACCTGCTGGTGGTCGGTGCCGGCCCGTACGGCCTGTCGATCGCGTCCCATGCCGCGGCCGCCGGGCTCAGCCTGCGCGTCTTCGGCCGGCCGATGGCCTCCTGGCGCGACCACATGCCCGCCGGGATGTACCTGAAGTCCGAGCCGTGGGCGTCGAACCTCTCCGACCCCGGCCGGCGCTGGCGGCTCGACGCCTACTGCGCGACCCACGGGGTGAGGGCCCGTCACGGCGAGCCGATCCCGGTGGAGATGTTCGCCGGGTACGGGCTGTGGTTCGCCCGCAACGCCGTCCCCGAGGCCGACGAGCGCACGGTGACCCGGATCGCGCCCCGGACGGACGGCTTCGAGGCGGTCACCGAGGACGGGGAGGTCGTCGTGGCCCGTACGGTCGCCCTCGCCGTCGGCCTCATGCCCTTCGTCGAGATGCCGTCGCCCCTGCGCGGACTGCCCCGCGACCTCGTCACCCACAGCAGCCACCACAACGACCTGGCCCGGTTCGGCGGCCGGGACGTCACCGTCATCGGCGGCGGCCAGGCGGCCCTGGAGACGGCGGCCCTCCTCGCCGAACAGGGCACCCGGGTACGGGTACTGGCCCGCGCCGACCGGCTGCGCTGGAACGACGTGCCGCCGCCCTGGCAACGCCCCTGGTGGCGGTCGGCCCGCGCCCCGCACAGCGGCCTGGGCTGCGGCTGGCGGAACTGGTGCTACGCGGAGCGGCCCGGCCTGTACCGGCGCCTGCCCGAACCGACCCGCGCCCGGATCGCGTCGACGGCACTCGGACCGGCCGGCGCCTGGTGGGTACGCGACCGGGTCGAGAACGCCGTACCGGTGCGGCTCGGCCAGGAGGTGACGGCGGCCCGCGCGGTTTCCGGCGGCGTGCGGCTGACGGTGCGGGGCGCGGACTCGCTGGAGACCGAGCACGTCATCGCGGCCACGGGGTTCCGGGCCTCACGCGACCGGCTCGGGCTGCTCGCCGACGAGCTGCGCGGGACGCTGGCCGCGGTGGGCGACGGTTCGCCCCAGGTGGGACGGGACTTCGAGTCGTCGTGCCCCGGCCTGTTCCTGGCCGGCCTGGTCACGGCGTCCGGCTTCGGCCCGGCGATGCGCTTCGTGCACGGCGCGACCTTCACCGCGGCGACTCTCGTGCGCGGGGTACGGCGCCGGCTGCGGGCGGGAGTGCCGGGCGGCGACAGGGTTCCGGCACCCGGCGGGCGGTCACGGCAGGAGGCGTCGGGCGCCCTGCCGGCCTGAGGACCGGCACGAGTGCCGGGCGCGTGCGAGGCGTCCGGCACTCGTCGCCGTCATCGACGGGACGCGGCTCGGCCTCGTCGGTACAGCAGGGCACCCGCGGTGATCAGCACGGCGCTGACCCCGGAGGCGGCGAGCAGCGCCCCGCTGCCGGTGTGCGGCAGCTCGGGCCGGTCGCCTCCGTGCGGCGGGGAGGTGTGACCACCGTGCGGCGGGGAGGTGTGACCACCGGGAGGAGGGGACGAGTGACCGCCGGGCGGGGGCGACGTGTGCCCACCGGGAGGAGGAGAGGTGTGACCACCGGGAGGCGGGGACGAGTGCCCACCGGGAGGCGGGGACGAGTGCCCACCGGGAGGCGGGGACGAGTGCCCACCGGGAGGCGGGGACGAGTGCCCACCGGGCGGAGGAGAGGTGTGACCACCGGGAGGCGGGGACGTGTGCCCACCGGGAGGCGGGGACGAGTGCCCACCGGGCGGAGGCGAGGTGTGACCACCGGGAGGGGGCGAGGTGTGACCACCCGGAGGCGGCGTCGTCTCGCCGCCACAAGTGTCGCCGTACCCCTCGCAGTCCTCCTCGGGGCTGTCTCCGTAGCCCGGCTCGTCACCACCGGAGGGGGAATCGCCGTAACCCGGCTCGTCCTCGCCGTACGATGCTGCCTCGTGGAAGCGGTTCTTGCCGTGCGTCCCGGAGGTGTTCGCACAGGAGTTGCCGAAGGCCGGCTCCGGGGCGGCGGCGACGTCGACCGAGTCACCGCACGCGTTCACCGGGACGGTCAGCGGGACCTCGACGTCGTTGCCCGACACGGCACCGGGCGAGTTCCTGGCCGTGCCGTCCGCCTGTGAGTCGGCGAGAGCGGAACCGCCGTACAGGGACAGAATGCTCGTCGCAGCGGCGGCCGCGACCATTCCCTTGCTCAGGGTCTGTCGCAATCTCGTGGTCTTCCTGCTTGAAGAAGTGGGAAAAGCCGGCCCTGGACGTACAACTCGGCGTCCGGGGCCGGCCTCGATCCAGCCAGACGACTGGTGCGTCTTTCGGTCAGTCGTTGACGCAGACGTTGCCGGCCGCCGGGTTCAGCGCACCGATCACGTTGACGGTGTTACCGCAGATGTTGATCGGAACGTGGATCGGAACCTGAATGAGGTTGCCGGAGAGGACACCAGGGGAGCCGATGGCCGCGCCGTTGGCACCGGCGTCGGCGAAAGCCGGGGCGGCCCCTCCGAGGGCCAGAACCAGACCTGCGACGACAGCAGCGGTCTTCTTCATGATTTTCCCTTCTCTACGGTCATGCCTAGATGACGGTCGGAACCGAGCGAGCACAACAGGAACGGCTCGCACCATGACCGCAGCCTGCACACGAGGAATTGACGACCGAAGTGACCACGGAACCCGCGGCACGACGAATTCATGCGAATGCCTCACTACATTGCGCGCCGCTCCCCCAATGGGAGCAATAACGCCGATTCGTTCACCGGGCGCGCTTCCCGTCGAACGTGAGCGCGCGGCCCGCAAGAAAATCAGCGGGCCGCGCGGAGGACGACTCGGTTTCAGCCGCCGTTCGCCGACAGGACCGACAGGTCCTCCAGGATGTGCGACAGGGCACCATCGCGCTTGCTCTGGGTGGAGTTGTCGGAGCACTGCTGCGCCAGGTCGTCCGACAGGATCGGGACATCCTGGATCGGGACGATGTTGATGACGGCGACGTTGATGTCCTCGAGCGCCGCACAGGGCTTGTTGAGCGAGCCGTCGACCAGCGAGAGCTGCGGGCTCATGTCGCCCTTGGTGGACGAGTTGCCGAACGCCGCCGAACCTCCGTTGCCGTTGGCCACGGACGGTCCCGAGTCGTCACCCGTGGCAAGAGCCTGGGGAGCGGCCGCAACCGACATACCGATGACAGAAGCGGCGGCCGCCGCAGCGACCATTGCCTTCTTGAGCACTTCGCGTTCCTTTCCTCGTAGCGACGCACTGTCCTACGGCGACATCAACCCAGCCCGTGGGAATTGGTTGCGGCCGTTCACCCAGTTGGCCCCAAAGCCGGGGAAACGACCGGGGACGGACCGCCCGTCTTCCGGGGCGTGGGCCGATCGAGTGAACGGGAGAAACTGCTTCGCCTGTTCGGAGTTGACCAGGAGGCTCCGGTGGACGGGGTTTCTCAGAAAGGACAGGCCAGTGATCAAGAAGGTTCTTGCCACCACGGCAATCGCCGCTTCCGTCATGGGAGCCTCCGCCGCCGCTGCTCCGCAGGCATTGGCGATCGGCGACGACAGCGGCCCCACACTGTCGAACGGCAACGGCGCGATGCAGAGCTACGGCAACTCCGCGACGTACGGCCACATGAGCCCACAGATGGCGCTCATCCAGGGCTCGTTCAACAAGCCGTGCATCGCCGTGAACGACATTCCCGTCGCCGTTCTCGACGTCGTCCCGATCCAGAACGTCCCCATCCTGTCGGACGACCTGACGCAGCAGTGCGCCGAGAACTCCACCCAGACCAAGCGCGACGGTGCGCTGGCCCACCTCCTGGAGGATGTGTCGATCCTGTCCACCAACAGCGAGGACTGACGCCGACGCGGCCAGGGGTGGGCACCGACGTACCGGTGTCCGCCCCTTCCGCATGTCGGTCCTCCGCTCCGCCGGCTCCCGCTCCGGCCGGCCGATGGGGATACCGGCTTCCTACCGGTCGCCGTCCCGGCGGGCCATGCCGATCATGTCGGCGAGGCGGCCGACCTCCGGGTCCTCGGTCCGCTGCGCCAAGGTCCGGGCGGTCCTTGCCAGTTCGGTGAGGGACGGGGCGTCGGGCAGGGTGGCGAAGTCGTCGTCACCGCCGCCGCCGCGCAGGGCGTCGGCGAAGTAGGCGGCGGTGGCGGCGACCTGGAAGCGGACGGGGGCGCCCGTCAGGTCCTCGTGCACGGCGTCCGTCTCCAGCCGGCCCGAGGTCTCGTGCGGGGTGCGGGTGGCGGGGTCGAGCCAGCGGACGGTGGCCGTGGCGAGGTGGCCCTCGGCGCCCGGCCTGGTGCGGACGGCGTACAGGGCGGTGACGGTATGGCCGGGGCCGACCTCGCCGCCGTCGACGCTGTCGTCGCGGAAGTCGTCGTCGGCGACGCGGCGGTTGTCGTAGCCGACGAGGCGGAACTCCTCGACCGTGCGCGGGTCGAAGGCGACCTGGGCCTTGGCGTCGCGGGCGGTCAGGTCGATGTGCCGCGGGAGTTCCTCGCAGAACACCTTCTCGGCGTCGGCGTCGTTCGAGACGTAGGTGGTGTGGCCGTCGCCCTTGTCGGCGAGGCGTTCCATCAGGGCGTCGCCGTAGTCGCTGCCGACGCCGACGCCGAAGAGGGTGATGCCGTGGTCGCGGCGGGCGCCCGCGACGCGTTCGAGGATGGTGTCCGCGTCGGTGTCACCGGTGTTGGCGAGGGCGTCGGAGACGAGGACGACCCGGTTGGTGGCGCCCTCGCGCAGGCCCTCCACGGCTGTGGCGTAGCCGGTCTCGACGCCGGCGCCGAGGTTGGTGGAGTCGGTCGGCTCCAGGCTGTCGATGGCGTCGTGGACGCGGCCGCGGCGGTCGCCGAGTCGGGTCATCGGCAGGACGGTCTCGGCCTCGCCGCTGAAGGTGACGAGGGCGACGGAGTCGTCGTCGCGCAGCCGGTCGGTCATCGTGCCGAGGGACTCCTTGGCGAGGTCGAGGCGGCCGGGTTCGGCCATCGAGCCGGAGATGTCGACCACGAAGGTGAGGGCGGCGGGCGGGCGATCGCCGGTCCGGGACTCGGTGCGGGTGGCGAGGCCGACGCGCAGCAGGGACCAGTCCTCGCCGGTGCGGGCGCCGTCGACGGTGACCGAGAAGCCGTTGCCGTCGGGGCGTTCGTAGTCCTGGCGGAAGCTGTTGACGAACTCCTCGGGGCGGATCGTCGACGGGTCGGGGCTGTTGCCTTCCGCGAGGGCGCGGCGGGCGTAGCCGTAGGAGGCGGTGTCGACGTCCAGGGCGAAGGTGGAGAGGTGGTCCTGCGCCGGTTCCCGCCGCTGGTCCTGGTCCTCGTCCTGGCCCTGGTCCCGGTAACCGCCGTCGCCGTCCGCGGGGGCCGGGAAGCCGCCGCTGCGGTCGGCGGTGTCGGTGCTGCCGTCCGAGCCGCCGGCGCCGCAGCCGGTGAGCAGCAGCAGTGCGGTGGCCGTGCCGGCCAGCAGTCCTCGGACGCGGTGGGTCGTCTCCATCTGTGGTGCCCCCTGTGGTCGTTGACGTCGACGTACGTGACTGTGACGGCACCGGGGGCCCGAACGTGCGGCACGGGGTGTTGCGGATGGGTCTCGAAGAGGGCACGGCACAGGCCCGTCGAGACCGGTGGGTGATCTTCCGGAGACCTAGGAGACGACGTCCTTGTGGGCGAAACCGCGGAAGGCCAGGGCGAACAGGACAACGGCGTACGTTACCGAGACGGCGGTGCCCTGGATCATGCCGGAGTACTCGGGGGTGGGCTGGAGGGCGTCGGCCCAGGCGAACTGCCAGTGCGCGGGCAGGAAGTCGCGCCAGTCGCCGAGGGCGGTGACGGCGTCGAGGACGTTGCCGACGATGGTCAGGCCGACCGCGCCGCCGACCGCGCCGAGGGGGGCGTCGGTCTTCGTCGACAGCCAGAACGCGAGCCCGGCGGTGACCAGTTGGGACACGAAGACGTAGCCCACGATGACGACCAGCCGCTGCGCGGCGGTGCCCGCGTCGAGGGCGCCGCCGGTGGGGATCTCCAGGGGGCCCCAGCCGTAGGCGGCGGTGCCGACGGCGAGGGCGACGAGGGGCAGCAGGACCATCGCTGCCAGGCTCAGGCCGAGTCCGACGACCAGCTTGGACCAGAGCAGGCGGGCGCGCGGGACGGGGGCGGCGAGGAGATAGCGCAGGGAGGCCCAGTTGGCCTCCGAGGCCACGGTGTCGCCGCAGAACAGGGCGACCGGGACGACCAGCAGGAAGCCCGCGGAGACGAACAGGTTGACCGCGGCGAAGTTGGCGCCGGACGCGGTGGCCGTGTCCATCAGGTTGATGCGGTCGCCGCCCTCGCCGCCGGGTTCGCCGCCGATCGCGAAGGCGATGGCCAGGACGAACGGCAGGGCGCCGAGGATGGCTCCCATGACGAGCGTGCGGCGGCGCCTGAGCTGGCGGGCCAGTTCGACGCGCAGGGGCAGGGTGCGCGAGGCGCGGTAGCCGGATGCCGTGGCGACGGGCACGGGGTGCTCGGTGTGCGGGGCCGGCTCGGTCAGCGTGCTCATGCGGAGCCTCCGATCAGGGTGAGGAAGGCGTCTTCCAGGCGGCGGTGCGGGCCGACCGACTGGACGGGCACGTCGAGCCGCACCAGCTCGGCGACCAGGCGCTGGGCGCTGCCCTCCGCGTCGAGGCGGACGAGGAGTCCGTCGTCGGTGCGGACGGCCGAGGCGACGCCGGGCAGCGCGGCCACCTTCTCGGCGAGCGGCTCCTCCACGGGGGTGGCGGTGCCGACGAGGAGGGTGTCGCCGGAGCCGACGATCACGCCGACCGGGCCCGTCTGGACGAGCCGGCCGCGGTCCATGACGACGAGGTGGGTGCAGGTCTGCTCGACCTCCGCCAGCAGGTGGCTGGAGACGATCACCGTGCGGCCCGCGGCGGCGTACCGGATCATCACCTCGCGCATCTCGCGGATCTGCGGCGGGTCGAGGCCGTTGGTCGGTTCGTCGAGGATGAGCAGGTCGGGCAGGCCGAGCATGGCCTGGGCGATGGCCAGGCGCTGACGCATGCCCTGCGAGTAGGTGCGCACCGCACGGGCGAGGGCGTCGCCGAGGCCGGCGATCTCCAGGGCCTCGTCGAGGTGGGCGTCCTCGGCCGGGCGGCCGGTGGCCTGCCAGTACAGCTCCAGGTTCTGCCGCCCGGACAGGTGCGGGAGGAAGCCTGCGCCCTCGACGAAGGCGCCGACGCGGGAGAGGACGGGGGCGCCGGGACGGATGGCGTGGCCGAAGACGCGGATCTCGCCGCCGTCCGGCTTGATCAGGCCCATCAGCATGCGCAGGGTGGTCGTCTTGCCCGCGCCGTTCGGGCCGAGCAGGCCGAGGACCTGGCCCTTCTCGACGCGGAAGGAGAGGTCGCGGACGCTGTAGCGGTCGCCGCCCGCGTACTTCTTGCTCAGGTCGGTGATCTGGAGCGGGACCTCGGCCAGCTCCGGGTCGGGGGCGGGCGTCGCGGTGCGGCGGCGGCCGGTGACCAGCAGGGCCACGGCGAGGCCGACGCCCGCGAGGGGCAGCCACCACACCCAGGACGGCAGCGGGGCGGCGGCCGTGCTCACGCCGGCGGCGGTGGGCACCTGGAGGTCGCCCTTGAGGGAGACGGTGTACGTCGCCGGGGCGGCCGGGGAGGCGTAGCCGAGGTCGGTGGAGGCGAGGACCAGGCGCAGCCGGTGTCCCTTGTCGACCTCGTGGTCGACGGCCGGGAGGGTGAGCGTCACGTCCTTGCCGGCCTTGGCGCCCTCGACGCGGACCGGGGCGACCAGTTGGGCGGGCAGCACCTGTTGGCGGCCGTCCGGGCCGACGTCGTAGACCTTGCCGAACAGGACGGCGTCCTCGCTGGTCGACTTGACGTGGATCGTGGCCGTCGGGGAGCCGGTGACGCGCAGGTCCGTGGTGACGGGGGCGGAGGTGAACGCGGCGAACTGGCCGGGGAAGTCGAGGGAGACGCCGACGCCGAGGGAGGACAGCTGGGAGAGGCCACCGCCACCGAGTCCCGGCAGGGCGGAGACGGCGGGCGGGCTGGCGCCGGGCGGGTTGGCGAAGGACTGCTCGCGGCCGGTCAGGGCGATCGAGCGGTCGCCGCCGGTCAGGCCGGGGTAGGTGTCGTCGCTCGCGCCGCGCAGGAGGGCGGCGCCGTCGGTGGAGTCGACACCTCCGGTGCGGGTGATCCGGAAGGCGGGGCCGGTGTCGGCGCCCTTGTCGTCCTTGAGGTAGCGGTCGAACCAGGAGGTGACGCGGGCCTGGACCCGGCTCGCCTCCGGGTCGCCGCCGTCATGGCCGCCCGCGATCCAGTCGACGTCGACGGGGGCGCCGTTGGCGCGGATCGCCTTCTCGGCGGCGTCGGACTGGGCGAGGGTGAAGAGGGAGTCGGTCTGGCCCTGGAGCAGCAGCGTGGGCACCTTGATGCGGTCGCCGACGGCGGACGGGGAGCGCTCCTCGAGGAGGGCGCGGGCGGCCGCGTCCGGGGTGCCGGACTCGGCGACCCGCTCGTACATCGCGCACAGCGCGGGCTCGAACCTGGCGCAGCCGCCGCCGGTGTTGAAGAAGATGCCGGTCCACAGCTTCTTGAACACGCCGTCGGGGAACAGGGCGTCGGCGAGGTTCCAGTAGGTGATCGCGGGGGCGACGGCGTCGACGCGGGCGTCGTGTCCGGCGGCCAGCAGGGAGATCGCACCGCCGTAGGAGGCGCCGGCCAGGCCCACGCGCGGGTCGCCGGCCTTGTCGAGCTGGACCTGGGGCCGCTTCGCCAGCCAGTCGATCAGCTTCGAGACGTCGGCGACCTCACCCTCCGGGTCGTTCAGCCCGATCTTGCCGGTGGATCTGCCGAAGCCGCGTGCCGACCAGGTCAGCACCGCGTAGCCGTCGGCGGCCAAGTCCTCCGCCTGCGCCCGGACGTCCTCCTTGGTGCCGCCGAAGCCGTGCCCGAGGAGGACGGCGGGGCGGCGGCCGGAGTCGCCGGCGGTGAAGTAGGAGGTGTCCAGGCGCACGCCGTTGACGGCCATGACCTGGTCGGCGCGGTGCACCGGGGGTGCGTCGTCCGAGGCCACGGCCGTCCAGGTGCCGGCGCCGGCGAGCACGACGACGGCGGCCACGGCGGCGATGATCCGCCGCGGCCGCCGCAGTCCGCGCAGTCGAAGATCCATGCGTCAACGGTACGGGGTGAAACTGTCGGGGAGTTGTCGACCGGAGACCGAACTGCCCGACCTCCCCCAGGCGTACGGCGAGGTGTCGGCGTACACCAGGCGCGGTACGGGTCAGTCCCGCGCGTCCTCCGGGATCGACACCAGCCAGCGGGTGCCGCGGCGGGGGCGGAGGTAGAACGCCCAGTAGAGGGTGGCTGCCGCGGTGATGCCTCCGGTCCACAGGAGGTAGGCGGTTTCCTGCTGGGTCAGGATGTAGGCGAGGACCACGATCAGCACGGCCGGGACGACGGGCCACAGGGGCATGCGCCAGGCGTGCGTGTGGCGGTGGGCGCCGCGGCGGGCGAGCAGGGCGGCGACCGCGACGAGCAGGTACATGCCGGTCACGGAGACGCCGGTGACGCCGTACAGGGTGTCCAGGTCGACGAAGCAGAGCAGCGCGCCGGGGACGCCGACGGCGAGGGTGGCCACCCACGGGGAGCCGAAGCGGCCGAGCTTGGAGAAGACGGTGTTGACCGGCTGCGGCCAGGCCTTGTCGCGGGCGGAGGCGAACAGGACGCGGGAGTTCTGGATGACCATGACGATGCCCGCGTTGACGATGGCCAGGGCCACGCAGAGGCTGACGAAGGTGCCGACGGCCGAGTTGGACCAGGCGGTCACCATGGCGCCGATGTCGCCGCCGGTCAGCTCGGTGAGGTCGGAGGCGCCGAGGGTGATGCCGACGACCGGGACCAGGATGATCACGGTGGAGATGGCGAGGGTGGCCAGGACCGTGCGGGCGACGTTGCGGCGCGGGTTCTCCAGTTCCTCGGAGAGGTAGACGGCGGTGGAGAAGCCCTGGGTGACGAAGAGGGCGATGGCGAGGCCGGAGACGATCAGCATGGCCGTCACGGTGTCGGCGTGGCCGTCCGTGCCCGCGACCTCCAGGGAGACCAGGCTGCCCGCGCCGCGCTCGCTGTGGGCGAAGCCCAGCACCGCCACGACGGCCGCCGCGATGACCTCCAGCACCAGGAACACGCCGGTGATCCAGGCGTTGGCGCGCAGGTCGAGCAGGCCGGCGAGGGTGGCGAGCAGCATCACCGCGGCGCCGGCCAGCGACGGGTCGAGGTGCACGACCGGGGCGAGGTAGTCGGCCGTGCCCATCGCGATCAC
Organism: Streptomyces sp. NPDC058335; assembly: GCF_042723915.1. Lineage (NCBI taxonomy): Bacteria > Bacillati > Actinomycetota > Actinomycetes > Kitasatosporales > Streptomycetaceae > Streptomyces > Streptomyces sp. NPDC058335. Next base: position 135,786 of record NZ_JBHXHX010000007.1, read on the forward strand.
CGGCGGGACGATCATCACGACGAGGAGGGAGAGGACGAACACCAGCCAGCCCGCCAGCCGTCCGGCCATCGTGGAGACCATCGCGTACTCGCCGCCCGCGCTGGGGATGAGGGTGCCCAGCTCGGAGTAGCAGAACGCGACGGCGATGCAGAGGAGGGAGCCGATCGCGATCGTGAGGGCGGTCGCGGTGCCGAGCGAGCCGAACAGGTCGGGGACGACGACGAACAGCGTGGACGCGGGGGTCACGCAGGACAGGGTCAGCAGGGTGCCGCCGACCACTCCGATGGAGCGCTTGAGCTTCTGGGGACCGTCCTGGGCGTCGGGGACGGCGCTGCCGTCGACGGCGGCCTGGACGGGGCGGAGCGTGTCGGTCATGGAGTTCCGATCGACTGATGCGGCGAGGTTCGGTCGGGAGCGCTATCGCCTCCGGCGGCTTGGGTGGTACTCGTTCGGGCCGCTCCCGGCGCTGCATGGAACCCCGACGAAAACCACCACGTCAATAGGTGTTCATCTACGGAATCCGTTGTGAGGAACGACTCGCGGAGAGGTATTCCGCAGTGACGGGCAAGCGGCTGGGGCGCGGTGGGCCGTACGGGAACCGTAGGCGTCGCGGGGAAAAAACGTGCCGCCGTCCGCTATCCGGACGTGTCGGTGGGGGCCGCTAGAGTCTGGTGGCACAGCTGATTCACAGTGGACGGGGTGGGGACGAATGAAGGTCAAGTACACCGCTGCCTGGGTGGGGTTCACGGCGGCGGCGTTGGCGGCGGCGACGGGGTGCAGCTCGGACCCGGTCCGGGACACCGCGCAGAAGGCGGCCGAGGTGGCCGACAGCTCCGAGAAGGTCATGGCCGCGCTCACGCGGGCGACCGACCGGACCGAGCAGCTCGGCTCGGCCGAGGTGAAGATGACCACCGACATCGGCACCGGCACGCCCGTCGCCATGGACGGCACGTACTCCTGGGGTGACGGGGCCGCCATGGACGTCGAGATGGACACGGCCGCCGCGCAGCTGACAGCCCTCCAGGACGACCCCACGACCCACGTCAAGATGGTCGACGGCGCCTACTACTACGGCATCGACCCGCAGGCCAGCGGTCCGCTCGAGGGCAAGCACTGGATGCGTATCGACGTCTCCGCCGTCGCGGGCGAGGCGGGCGCGGACAACATCGCGGACAACTCCGACCCGACGGCGGGCCTGCGGTACATCGCCACCTCCTCGGACGTGAAGGACCTCGGCGAGGAGACGGTCAGCGGCAAGGAGACCACCCACTACCGGGGCAGCGTCGGCGCGGAGGCGATCAAGGACTCGAAGTTCTCCCCCGCGGAGAAGAAGGCCGCCCTCGACGCGCTGAACGCCAGCGGCGGGCAGATGACCTACGACATCTGGGTCGACGGCAAGGACCTGCCGGTGCGGATGAAGCAGGCCGGTGCCGGCATGACCGTCACCATCGACTTCCTGAAGTTCGGGGTCACCGAGCCGATCACGGCGCCGCCCGCCTCCGACACGGGCGACCTCTCCGAGGCGGTCACCGAGCAGCGCGACAAGTCGCTCGGGCAGTGACATGACGGTGCCCTGCCCCCGAGCGGGAGCAGGGCACCGTACCGCCGCGTGTCAGCGGGTCAGTGGTTGCGCGGGAAGCCCAGGTCGACGCCCGCCGGGGCGTCGGCCGGGTCCGGCCAGCGGGTGGTGACGACCTTGCCGCGGGTGTAGAAGTGCGTGCCGTCGTTGCCGTAGATGTGGTGGTCGCCGAAGAGGGAGTCCTTCCAGCCGCCGAAGCTGTGGTAGCCGACGGGGACCGGGATCGGGACGTTCACGCCGACCATGCCGGCCTCGATCTCCAGCTGGAAGCGGCGGGCGGCGCCGCCGTCACGCGTGAAGATCGCGGTGCCGTTGCCGAAGGGCGACGCGTTGATCAGCGCCACGCCCTCGTCGTAGGTGTCCACGCGCAGGACGCACAGGACCGGGCCGAAGATCTCGTCCTGGTAGGCCTTGGCGCTGGTGGGGACCTTGTCCAGCAGCGAGATGCCGATCCAGTGGCCGTCCTCGAAGCCCTCGACCGTGTGACCGGTGCCGTCCAGGACGACGTCCGCGCCCTCGGCCGCCGCGCCCTCGACGTACGACGCCACCTTGTCGCGGTGGGCCTTGGTGATGAGCGGGCCCATCTCGGAGGTCGGGTCGTTGCCGGGGCCGATCTTGATCTTCTCGGCGCGCTCGCGGATCTTCTCCACCAGCTCGTCGCCGATGGCGCCGACCGCGACGACGGCCGAGATGGCCATGCAGCGCTCGCCGGCCGAGCCGTAGGCCGCGCTGACGGCCGCGTCCGCCGCCGCGTCGAGGTCGGCGTCCGGGAGGACCAGCATGTGGTTCTTGGCGCCACCCAGGGCCTGGACGCGCTTGTGGTTCGCGGCGGCCGTGGTGTGGATGTGGCGGGCGATCGGGGTCGACCCGACGAAGGAGACGGCCTTGACGTCCGGGTGCTCCAGGAGGCGGTCGACGGCCACCTTGTCGCCGTGGACGACGTTGAAGACACCGTCCGGCAGACCGGCCTCCGCCAGCAGCTCGGCGATCTTCAGGGACGCCGACGGGTCCTTCTCGCTCGGCTTCAGCACGAAGGTGTTGCCGCACGCGATGGCCATGGGGAACATCCACATGGGCACCATGGCCGGGAAGTTGAACGGCGTGATGCCGGCGACGACACCCAGCGGCTGCCGGATCGAGGCCACGTCGACGCGGCCGGCGACCTCCGTGGACAGCTCGCCCTTCAGCTGCACGTTGATGCCGCAGGCCAGGTCGACGATCTCCAGGCCGCGGGCGACCTCGCCGAGCGCGTCGGAGTGGACCTTGCCGTGCTCGGCCGTGATCAGCTCGGCGATCGCGTCGCGGTTGGCGTCGAGCAGGGCACGGAAGCGGAAGAGGATCTCCGTCCGCTTGGCCAGCGAGGACCGGCCCCAGGTGGCGTAGGCGTCCTTGGCGGCGGCGACCGCGGCGTCCACCTCGTCGACGGTCGCGAACGCGACCTTGGTGGTGACCGCGCCGGTCGCCGGGTCGGTGACCGGCCCGTACGTACCCGACGCGCCTTCGACGGACTTGCCGCCGATCCAGTGGTTGACGATCTTCGTCATGACCGAGTGCTCCTTCACAGATGGCGGCGTCGGGTAGAGACGTGCCGTTCGTACAGCTCACGGGCCTTCACCGCGGACGCTCGGGTCGCGGTCTCGGCCACGGGTACATCCCACCAGGCCTGCGCCGGGGGCGCGCCCGACACTGTGTCTGCCGTTTGGGTCTCGACGTAGACACAAGTGGGAGTGTCGGCGGCGCGCGCCTCGGCGAGCGCCTCGCGCAGGTCGCGGACGGTCTTCGCGCGCAGGACGCGCATGCCGAGGCTGGCCACGTTGGCGGCGAGGTCGACGGGGAGCGGGGCGCCGGTGAACGTCCCGTCGTCGGCCCGGTAGCGGTAGGCGGTGCCGTAGCGCTCGCCGCCGGTCTCCTCCGACAGGCCGCCGATGGAGGCGTAGCCGTGGTTCTGCACGAGCAGGATCTTGATCGCGATCCCCTCCTGCACGGCCGTGACGATCTCCGTCGGCATCATCAGATAGGTGCCGTCACCGACCAGCGCCCACACCGGCCGGTCCGGCGCGGCGAGCTTGACGCCGATCGCGGCCGGGATCTCGTAGCCCATGCAGGAGTAGCCGTACTCCAGGTGGTACTGGTCGCGGGAGCGGGCCCGCCACAGCTTGTGCAGGTCGCCGGGGAGCGAACCGGCCGCGTTGATGATGATGTCCGACTCGTCGACGATCGCGTCCAGCGCGCCGAGCACCTGCGGTTGCGTCGGGCGTACGTCGGGCTCCTCGGCCTCGTAGCAGGCGTCGACGCGCTGCTCCCAGCGCTCCTTGTCCTCGCCGTACTGGGCGACGTACGCGTCCGCGACGCGGTGGGCGTGCATGCCGAGGGCCTGGGTCAGTTCCTGGAGGCCGCTGCGGGCGTCCGCGACGAGCGGCAGTCCGGCCAGCTTGTGGGCGTCGTAGGGCGCGATGTTGAGGTTGAGGAAGCGGACGTCGTCGTGGCCGAAGAGGGTGTGCGAGGCCGTGGTGAAGTCGGTGTAGCGGGTGCCGACTCCGATCACCAGGTCGGCCGTGCGGGCGAGTTCGTCCGCCGTCGCCGTGCCGGTGTGGCCGACGCCGCCGACGTCCTGGGGGTGGTCATGGCGCAGGGAGCCCTTGCCGGCCTGGGTGGAGGCGACCGGGATGCCGGTGGCCGCCGCGAACTCGGCGAGGGCCTCCTCGGCACGGCTGTGGTGGACGCCGCCGCCCGCGATGAGCAGCGGGCGCTTCGCCGCGCGGATCGCCGTGACCGCCTCGGCGAGTTCGGCGGGGTCGGCGCCCGGACGCCGTACGGCCCAGGTGCGCTCGGCGAAGAACGCGTCGGGCCAGTCGTAGGCCTCGGCCTGGACGTCCTGGGGCAGCGCGAGGGTGACGGCACCGGTCTCCACCGGGTCCGTCAGCACCCGCATCGCCTGGAGGGCGGCCGGGATCAGGGCCTCGGGGCGGGTGACGCGGTCGAAGTACCTCGACACCGGGCGCAGCGCGTCGTTGACCGACACGTCGCCCGCGTACGGGACCTCGAGCTGCTGGAGGACGGGGTCGGCGACGCGGGTCGCGAAGGTGTCGCCGGGGAGGAGGAGGACCGGGAGGTGGTTGATGGTGGCGAGGGCGGCGCCGGTGACCAGGTTGGTCGCGCCGGGACCGATGGAGGTCGTCACCGCGTGCGTGGAGAGCCGGTTGGACTGGCGGGCGTACCCGACGGCCGCGTGCACCATCGACTGCTCGTTGCGTCCCTGGTGGTACGGCATCTCGTCGGCGTACTCGACGAGCGCCTGGCCGAGGCCGGCGACGTTCCCGTGGCCGAAGATGCCCCAGGTCGCGCCGATCAGCCGCTGCCGTACGCCGTCGCGCTCGGTGTACTGGGCGGCGAGGAACCGCACCAGTGCCTGGGCCACGGTAAGCCTGGTGGTCATCGGTAACCCCCTGTGGTCGCTGTGTGCTCCGGGTGGAAGCAGATCCGCCACTCCCGGGTCTCGCCCGGTCCGGCCATGACGTTCAGGTAGTACATGGCGTGGCCGGGCTGGGCGATCGACGGGCCGTGCCAGCCGTCGGGGACGAGGACGGCGTCACCGGAGCGGACCTCGGCGAGGACGTCGGAGCCGCCCTCGCGCGAAGGCGACACGCGCTGGTAGCCGAAGCCGCCCGGTCCGTCGATCTCGAAGTAGTAGATCTCCTCCAGCTCCGACTCCTCGCCCGGCCGGTGCTCGTCGTGCTTGTGCGGCGGGTACGAGGACCAGTTGCCGCCGGGGGTGATGACCTCGACGGCGATCAGCTTGGCGCAGTCGAAGGCGTCGGCGGAGGCGAAGTTGCGCACCAGGCGGGCGCAGTTGCCGCTGCCGCGTTCCTCGACGGGGACCTCCGGCGCGGGGCCGTAGCGGGCGGGGAGTTGACGCTCGCACTTCGCTCCTGCCAGGGCGAAGCGGCCTCCCGCGCCGGAGGCGATCTGGGCCTGGGCGTCGCGGGGAACGTACGCGAAGTCGGTTACCGACGCGAAAACGCTCTCCCTGCCCAGGAGTTGGAACTCTTCATCCGCCGTTCGCACGGTACATCCGCCCTCCAGCGGAAGCACGATCCACTCGCTGTCACCGGTGGTGAGGCTGTGGGTGCCGCCCGGCGCCAGCTCGACGATCCGCAGACTGCTGTGCGTCCAGCCGGCCCGCTCGGGGCCGATGTCGAGCACGTGGTCCGCGTCCGCGGTGCTGCCGCGCGGAATGTACAAATCGTCCTTCATGCGGCCCTCACACTCCCTGTGGCGCTCACGTTCCCTGCGGCGCTCACGTTCGATGCGGCGCTCACGCTCCGTGCGGCGCTCACCTTCGACGCGGCCCTCACAGCAGTCCTACGGCGGTGTCCACGGCGGCCGTCACATCGCCGTCCGCCGGGTACAGCAGCGAACGGCCGACCACCAGGCCACGGACGGTGGGGAGTTGCAGCGCGCCGCGCCACTTCTCGTACGCCCCGTCCTGGTCGTCGCCCACCTCGCCGCCCAGCAGGACGGCGGGGAGTGTGGAGGTGGCCATGACCTCGGCCATGTCGTCGGGGTTGTCGGTGACCGGGACCTTCAGCCAGGTGTAGGCGGAGGTGCCGCCCAGGCCGGAGGCGATGGCGATCGACTTGGTGACGGCCTCGGCGGAGAGGTCGTTGCCCAGCTTTCCCTCCGGGGTCCGCCGGCTGATGAACGGCTCGACGAAGAGGGGCAGCCTGCGGGCCGCCATGTCGTCGATCGCGCGGGCGGTCGACTCCAGGGTGGTGAGCGAGCCCGGGTCGTCGTAGTCGATCCGCAGGAGCAGCTTGCCCGCGTCGAAACCGAGTCGCTCGATGTCCTCGGCGCGGTGGCCGGTGAAGCGGTCGTCGAGTTCGAAGCGGGCGCCCTGGAGGCCGCCGCGGTTCATCGAGCCCATGACGACCTTGCCGTCGAGGGCGCCGAGGAGAAGCAGGTCGTCGAGGATGTCGGCGGTGGCGAGGACGCCGTCCACGCCCGGTCTGCTCAGCGCCAGGCAGAGACGTTCCAGCAGGTCGGCGCGGTTGGCCATGGCCAGCTTGCGGTCGCCGACGCCGAGGGCGCCGCGGGCCGGGTGGTCGGCGGCGACGATCATCAGCCGGCCGGCCTCGGCGAGCAGCGGGCGGCGGGTGCGGCGGGCGGCGGCCTCGGCGATGGCCTCGGGGCGGTGGGTGCGGAGGCGGACGAGTTCGGAGACGTCGACGCCGGTGGGGGCGGGGCTGCCTGCGGACGCGCTTGCGGCACCGGTGTCCTGGCGCGGGGTGTCTCCCACCCGGCCGGCCCTCACAGCACCGCTCCGGCGGCGAGGGCTTCTTCGATCTCGGTGGGCGTCGGCATGGCCGAGGAGCACTCCAGGCGGGAGGCGACGATGGCGCCGGCGGCGTTGGCGTGGCGCATGATCTTCTCCAGGTCCCAGCCCGCGAGCAGGCCGTGGCAGAGGGAGCCGCCGAAGGCGTCGCCGGCCCCGAGGCCGTTGAGGACGTTCACGGGGAGTGGGGGGACCTCGGCGGAGTCGCCCGCGCTGTTGACGGCCAGCACGCCCTTGGGGCCCTGCTTGACGACGGCGAGTTCGACTCCGGCGTCGAGGAGCGCGCGGGCGGCGTCGTGCGGGTCGCGCACTCCGGTGGCGACCTCCACCTCGTCCAGGTTGCCCACGGCGACGGTGGTGTGTTTCAGGGCCTCGGCGTAGAAGGGGCGGGCCGCGTCCGGGTCGGACCAGAACATGGGCCGCCAGTCGAGGTCGAACACGGTGGTACCGGCCTTGGCGCGGTGGGCGAGGGCCGCCAGCGTCGCCGTACGGCTGGGCTCCTCGCTCAGGCCGGTGCCGGTGACCCAGAAGACGCGGGCCTCGCGGATGGCGTCGAGATCGAGTTCGTGGGCGTCGATCTCCAGGTCGGGCGCCTTGGGCCGGCGGTAGAAGTAGAGCGGGAAGTCGTCCGGCGGGAAGACCTCGCAGAAGGTGACGGGGGTCGGCAGGCCGGCGACCGGGGTCACCCAGCGGTCGTCGACGCCGAACTCGCGCAGGGCCTCGTGGAGGTAGGTACCGAAGGGGTCGTCGCCGGTGCGGGTGATCACCGCCGTGTCCCGGCCCAGGCGGGCGGCGGCGACCGCGACGTTGGTCGCCGATCCGCCGAGGAACTTCCCGAAGGACGTGACCTGCGGCAGCGGCACGCCCGTCTGCAACGGGTAGAGGTCCACTCCGATCCGCCCCATGGTGATCAGGTCGTAGGCCATCGAGTTCCCTTCGTATCGGCTCTCCACGGCTTTCTAGCCCTGCACGGCGGACCCTGTCAATGTTTTGTCCAGACATTCGGACCAGCTCTTGACACCCCCTGCGGCCAGACAGCACGCTGGCGGCCATGACGTCGTTGTCACCTCAGCCCTCGCTTTCCCGCATCCGGGTCGGTTCGGCCCCCGACAGCTGGGGCGTCTGGTTCCCGGACGACCCGCAGCAGGTGCCCTGGCAGCGCTTCCTCGACGAGGTCGCGCTCTCCGGCTACGAGTGGATCGAACTCGGCCCGTACGGGTATCTGCCGACCGATCCGGCCGTCCTCACCGAGGAGACCGCCAGGCGCGGCCTGAAGGTGTCGGCCGGCACGGTGTTCACGGGGCTGCACCACGGCGAGGCCGTGTGGGAGAAGACCTGGGCGCACGTCGCGGACAACGCGGCGCTCGCGCAGGCCATGGGAGCACGGCACCTCGTGGTCATCCCGTCCTTCTGGCGGGACGACAAGACCGGCGAGGTTCTGGAGCCGGACACGCTCACGCCCGAGCAGTGGCGCAATCTGACCTCGCTGACCGAGCGGCTCGGCAAGCAGGTGCGGGAGCGGTACGGGCTGGAGATCGTCGTCCACCCCCACGCCGACACCCACATCGACAGCGAGGAGAACGTCGTCCGGTTCCTGGACGGCACCGACGCCGGCCTCGTGTCGTTGTGCCTCGACACCGGGCACTACGCGTACTGCGGCGGCGACAGCGTCAAGCTGATCGAGACGTACGGGGAGCGGATCGGGTACCTCCACCTCAAGCAGGTCGACCCCGAGATCCTCGCGGAGGTGCGGGCGCAGGAGGTTCCCTTCGGGCCGGCCGTCGCCCGCGGGGTGATGTGCGAGCCGCCCTCGGGGGTGCCGGCGCTGGGGCCCGTGCTGGAGGCCGCGCAGAAGCTGGACGTCGATCTGTTCGCGATCGTGGAGCAGGACATGTATCCGTGCGCTCCGGACAAGCCGCTGCCCATCGCTCAGCGGACTCGGGCGTTTCTGCGGTCCTGCGGGGCGTAGCCCTCCGGGGGCGGAGCCACCCTTTGAGTCGCCTGTGTCACGTGCGTCACAAAGATTGACGTTCCGTCACCGATGTCACGCGTACGCGGGTGATGTGTCGCACGCTGTCAACAGCCGCTTCCGGACTGTCACCGTGCGTCGTTGAACGGGCACAGGCCTGGTGATCGCCAGCGCAGCGCCGGGCTCCCCCCGGCGGCCTCCCGGCCGCCGCCCCCGCACGCGCAGGGAGGTGCGACTCATGACCGACCGAGGGCTCTGGTCCTACAAGGAGATCGCGGCACACATCCGGGTGCAGACGGACACCGTACGGTCCTACCGCAAGCACGGACTGCTCCCCCCGCCCGACCATGTGGAGGGCGGAAAGCCCTACTGGTACGCCGACACCGTCCGCGCCTGGGTCGCCTCCCGGCCCGGCAACCGGGGCCGCCGGGCGGACTGAGGACCCCACCGGAAAAACCGTTCTGTGCCCCGCCCTCGGGTGGGGCACAGTGCTGTCCATGGACCTGTGCGACTTCTCCGTCAAACCCCACCTCACCGGCGAGAGAACGGTGCTGCGGCCCTTCACCGAGGCGGACGCCGAGGTCATGTGGGAGATCATCGGGGACCCCGAGGTGATCCGCTTCACCTTCCCGCCGGACGGTGAACTCACCCTGGACCGGCTGCGGTCCTGGTACGCCACCCGCTCCGCGCAGCCCGACCGCCTCGACCTCGCCGTCACCGACCGGGCCACCGGCGAACTCGTCGGCGAGGTGGTCCTGCACGAGTACGACCCCTACACCCGCACCTGCACCTTCCGCACCCTGATCGGTCCCCGGGGCCGCGGTCGCGGCCTGGGCACCGAGGCGACCCGGCTGATCGTCGGCCACGGTTTCGAGCAACTGGGCCTGCACCGCATCCAGTTGGAGCTGTACGGCGACAATCCTCGGGCCCGGCGCGTCTACGAGAAGGTCGGCTTCGTGGTGGAGGGCGTGCGCCGGGAAGCCGCGCCGCGGGAGGAGGGCTGGGTGGACGAGGTCCTGATGGCGCTCCTGGACCGGGAGTGGGCCGCCCTCACCGCCACGGCTCGATGACGACGGCCCCGGCGCCGGGCGCCGTCCCCATCGCCGCGAGCGCGTCCGGTACGGCGTCCAGTGTGATCGTCGAGGTGACGAGCAGGTCGGGCCGGAGCACTCCCGCCCGGACCAGCTCCAGCATCGGGGGGTAGGTGTGGGCGGCCATGCCGTGGCTGCCCAGCAGTTCCAGCTCCAGGGCGATGGCGCGGGCCAGGGGGACGGGTGTCGTGCCGTCCGGGGAGGGCAGCAGGCCGACCTGGAGGTGCCGGCCGCGGCGGCGCAGGCCGTTCACCGAGGCGGCGCAGGTGGCGGGCGAGCCGAGGGCGTCGAGGGAGAGGTGCGCCCCGCCGCCGGTCAGCTCCCGCACCGCCGCCGCGGTGTCCGGGGTGTCCCGCGCGTCCACGCACTCGGCGGCACCGAACGACCGTGCCAGGTCCAGGGCCTTCGGGGAGACGTCCACGGCGATCACCCGAGCCCCCGAGGCGGCCGCGATCATCACCGCGGACAGGCCCACCCCGCCGCAGCCGTGCACGGCCACCCACTCCCCCGCCGCGACCCGGCCCTGCTGCACGACCGCCCGGAACGCGGTGGCGAACCGGCAGCCGAGGGCGGCGGCGGTGGAGTAGGAGAGGTCGCCGGGGATCGCGACCAGGTTCACGTCCGCGTGGTCCAGCGCCACGTACTGGGCGAAGGAGCCCCAGTGTGTGAAGCCGGGCTGGGTCTGGCGCTCGCAGACCTGGTGGTCGCCCGCCGCGCAGGACGGGCAGCTGCCGCAGCCGCACACGAAGGGCACGGTCACCCGGTCGCCGGGGCTCCACCGGGTGACCCGGGCGCCCACCTCCTCGACGACTCCGGCGAGTTCGTGGCCCGGTACGTGCGGCAGGGTGATGTCCGGGTCGTGGCCCACCCAGCCGTGCCAGTCGCTGCGGCACAGGCCGGTGGCCTCGACGCGGACCACCACACCGTGCTCCGCGGGGCGCGGGTCGGGCACCTCCCGGACCTCGGCCGGCTCCCCGTACCGCTCGAACACCACAGCCCGCATGCGCGACTCCTTCTGCCCGTCCCCGCCCTCACCGACCGTCCCCGGCCGGGGAGATCACCGCGAATGCTAGAGCCCTGCCCTGGGCCTCTCCCTAACCGCGGGCCCCCACCGTGTCCCGCTCGGGGTGCGGCTGGGCGGCCGGGGCCGGTTCGCCCTCGCTCAGGCCGAAGCGCTGGGGGAAGCGGCGCAGAGGACCGGGTGCCCACCAGGTGGCCTTGCCGGTGAGGCGCATGACGGCCGGGACCAGCAGGCTGCGGACGACCATCGCGTCCATCAGGACCGCGAGGCCGAGCTCTCCTCGCTGCTGCCCGACGCCTCCCCCGCCGACCTCTCCCGCACCGCCCAGATGTGTCTCGGCCTGTACAAGGCGGGCCTGGAGCTGTTCCTCGGCCGCGAGGGCGCCGAGCAGGAGGCGTACGTCCAGGAGCTGAAGAAACGTCCTCGTGCCCTATCCGGAACCGCTGGTCGGTGAGCGACCCGGCCGCGCCGAGGCGTCTTCGAAGTACCCCCTAGGGGTATAATGTGGGTGTAGTGGAGGCTCTCAGGGCCTTTGGCGGGTCCCTTCCGGCCAAACCCCTTCGACCGCCCCCCAGCCCACACGCCTCGACGAGGAGTAACGAGATGACCGCCCACACCGACACTCCCGGAACCGTCACCGCCGTCTACAAGGTGAGCGGCATGAGCTGCGGCCACTGCGAGGGGGCCGTCTCCGGCGAGATCTCCGGGATCTCCGGCGTCACGTCGGTGAAGGCCGTCGCCTCCACCGGCGAGGTCACCGTCGTCTCCGCCGTGACGCTGGACGACGAGGCCGTGCGCGCCGCCGTCGACGAGGCCGGCTTCGAGCTGGTCGGCCGCGCCTGAGCCGCGCCCGAGTCAGCCCCTCTTGGATGCGGGCCGTGCCGACCGGTGGACACTGGTCGGACACGGCCCGTTCCGCTCCCTGGAGTCACGGACATGTCCAGCACCACCACGGCCCCGACGACCGCCGAGCCCTGCGAGGGCTCCGAGGTCGAGCTGCTCATCGGCGGGATGACCTGCGCCTCCTGCGCGGCCCGCGTGGAGAAGAAGCTCAACCGCATGGACGGCGTCACCGCGACGGTCAACTACGCCACCGAGAAGGCGCGGATCAGCTACCCCGCCGGGGTGGAGGTCGCCGACCTGATCGCGACCGTCGTGAAGACCGGCTACACCGCCGAGGAGCCCGCGCCCCCGGCCGAGGCCCCGACCTCCGAGGAGACACCGGCCGAGTCGTCCGGGGACCCCGAACTGTCGGCCCTGCGCCACCGCCTCCTCGTCTCCGGCCTGCTCGCCGCACCCGTCGTCCTGCTGGCCATGGTCCCGGCCCTCCAGTTCGACAACTGGCAGTGGCTGTCGCTGACGCTGGCCGCGCCCGTCGTCGTCTGGGGCGGACTGCCCTTCCACCGGGCGGCCTGGACGAATCTGCGGCACGGCGCCTCCACCATGGACACGCTCGTCTCCGTCGGCACCCTGGCCGCGTTCGGCTGGTCACTGTGGGCGCTGTTCCTCGGCGAGGCGGGCATGCCCGGCATGCGGCACCCCTTCGAGCTGACCGTCTCGCGCGCCGACGGCGCCTCCACGATCTATCTGGAGGTCGCCGCCGGCGTCACCGCCTTCATCCTCCTCGGCCGCTACCTGGAGGTCCGGTCCAAGCGGCGCGCCGGAGCCGCGCTCAGGGCGCTGATGGAGCTGGGCGCCAAGGACGTGGCCGTCCTGCGGGACGGGCGGGAGACCCGGATCCCCGTGGAACGGCTGGCGGTCGGGGACCGGTTCGTCGTCCGGCCCGGCGAGAAGATCGCCACCGACGGCACCGTCGCCGAGGGCGTCTCCGCCGTCGACGTCTCCATGCTGACCGGCGAGTCGGTGCCGTCGGACGTCGGTCCCGGCGACACCGTCACCGGCGCCACCGTGAACGCCGGCGGCCGGCTCGTCGTCGAGGCGACCCGGATCGGTGCGGACACCCGGATCGCCCGCATGGCCCGGCTCGTCGAGGACGCGCAGAGCGGCAAGGCCGAGGTGCAGCGGCTGGCCGACCGGGTCGCCGCGGTCTTCGTCCCCGTCGTCCTGCTGATCGCCACCGCCACCTTCGGCGCCTGGCTCGGTCTGACCGGCGACACCGTCGCCGCGTTCACGGCGGCCGTCGCCGTCCTGATCATCGCCTGCCCGTGCGCCCTGGGCCTCGCGACGCCCACCGCCCTCCTGGTCGGCACCGGCCGGGGCGCCCAGCTCGGCATCCTCATCAAGGGCCCGGAGGTCCTGGAGAACACCCGCCGGGTCGACACCGTGGTCCTCGACAAGACCGGCACCGTCACCACCGGCCGGATGACCCTCCAGGAGGTGTACGCCGCCGAGGGCACCGACGAGAAGGAGCTGCTGAGGCTCGCGGGCGCCCTGGAGCACGCCTCCGAGCACCCGGTCGCCCGAGCGGTCGCCGCGGGCGCCGAGGAACGGGCCGGGGAACTGCCGCCGGCCGAGCACTTCGAGAACGTCCCCGGGCGGGGCGTACGCGGGCGCGTGGAGGGCCACGAGGTGGTCGTGGGCCGACTCTTCGACGACCTCCCGCCGGACCTGGCGCGCGCCAGGGACGAGGCCGAGCGCCGTGGTCGTACGGCGGTCGTCGTCGGGTGGGACGGGGCGGTGCGCGGGGTGCTCGTGGTCGCCGACGCGGTCAAGGAGACCAGTGCCGAGGCCGTACGGGAGCTGCGCGCGCTCGGTCTCACGCCGGTGCTGCTGACCGGGGACAACCGGGCGGTGGCCGAGGCGGTGGCGGCGGAGGTCGGCATCGACGAGGTGGTCGCCGAGGTGCTGCCCGAGGACAAGGTCGCCGTCGTGAAGCGGCTCCAGGACGAGGGGCGGGTCGTCGCCATGGTCGGCGACGGGGTCAACGACGCCGCCGCGCTGGCCACCGCCGACCTGGGCCTGGCGATGGGCACGGGCACGGACGCGGCGATCGAGGCGGGCGATCTGACGCTGGTGCGCGGGGACCTGCGGGTCGCGGCGGACGCGATCCGGCTGTCCCGGCGGACCCTGGCAACGATCAAGGGCAACCTGGTGTGGGCCTTCGGCTACAACGTGGCCGCGCTGCCGCTGGCCGCGGGCGGACTGCTCAACCCGATGCTCGCCGGGGCGGCGATGGCCTTCTCGTCCGTTTTCGTGCTGACGAACAGTTTGCGGCTACGGACATTCCGCTGACGTGAGGCGAAGTACCCGGAAGTTACCGGCGGTTAGGGCCAAGTCGAAACAACAGCCCCCCTGGAGTCCGGCGCGAGCCTCACATAAGCTCTTCACAAGGCTCGCGCATCATCCTTACGCTTGGGCCCCGATCGCCGTATCCGGGCCCTTGCGTATGTAACGGGACATATGCAAGAGACACAGATCACAGTGATGTGAACGTAACCATCAAAGGGGTCCGACGGTCTAAGTTGACGATGTCAGGAAGCGTCTTGGGGGGCGCCGACTGGCATCTGGAGATGTCTTGGGGGACTTCTCCAGAGATGCGTTGCCGGGGCAGGCACACCGGGAAGCTTTGAGCGGCCCTCCCAGCGTGCACTGTCCCGGCAGATCGCACACACGGCGGGGGTACGGCGAGTTCTGCTCGTTCTGCTCAACTCCCGCCGAGGAACAATCACATATGGCATCAGCGAATTCAGGCGCTGTGTCCTCCAGACGCCCGGCCGGATCCCGTGGGGGGAATCCGCACCGGGACATGGGAAGGCGCCCTGGTCGTCGGCCCGTGGGGGGACCGACGCACCAGGGCGCCTTCTTCATGCCCATCTGACGCTTCCCGCGTCGCTCACGCGCTGCGAGGCGTCTGCGGTACGAGGGGAGTGCGGTACGAGGTGACTGCGGGGCTGCCCTTCCGGACAGCCCCTCCTTCACGCGCCCAACGGCCCGGCCGGCGGGCGCGCCCGTCGGCAGAGATCAGCGTTCCTCGACCGGGACGAAGTCGCGCTCGACCGTGGCCGTGCCGCCCCGGGGGACAATCCCCGGCCCCCCGGCCGCAGACCGGCAACCGACCGACCCTGCTCCGAACCGCCCCCGCCGACCGACGCCGGACAGCGGGCGCCCGGTCAAAGGCGCCCGCAACAGCAGGGGTCAGCGCTCCTCGACCGGGACGAAGTCGCGCTCGACGACGCCCGTGTAGATCTGGCGCGGGCGGCCGATGCGGGAGCCCGGCTCCTTGATCATCTCGTGCCACTGGGCGATCCAGCCCGGCAGGCGGCCGAGGGCGAACAGGACCGTGAACATCTCGGTCGGGAAGCCCATGGCCCGGTAGATCAGGCCGGTGTAGAAGTCGACGTTCGGGTAGAGGTTGCGCGAGACGAAGTAGTCGTCGGAGAGCGCGTGCTCCTCCAGCTTCAGCGCGATGTCCAGCAGCTCGTCGGACTTGCCGAGGGCCGAGAGGACGTCGTGCGCCGCCGCCTTGATGATCTTCGCGCGGGGGTCGAAGGACTTGTACACCCGGTGGCCGAAGCCCATCAGGCGGACGCCGTCCTCCTTGTTCTTCACCTTGCGGATGAAGGAGTCGACGTCGCCGCCGTTGGCCTGGATGCCCTCGAGCATCTCCAGGACGGACTGGTTGGCGCCGCCGTGCAGCGGGCCCCACAGGGCGTTGATGCCGGCCGAGATCGACGCGAACATGTTGGCCTGCGAGGAGCCGACCAGGCGCACCGTGGACGTCGAACAGTTCTGCTCGTGGTCCGCGTGCAGGATCAGCAGCTTGTCGAGCGCGGAGACGACGACCGGGTCCAGGTCGTACTCCTGCGCGGGGACCGAGAAGGTCATGCGGAGGAAGTTCTCGACGTAGCCGAGGTCGTTGCGCGGGTAGACGAACGGGTGACCGATCGACTTCTTGTACGCGTACGCCGCGATCGTGGGGAGCTTGGCGAGCAGCCGGATCGTCGAGAGGTTGCGCTGCTTCTCGTCGAACGGGTTGTGGCTGTCCTGGTAGAACGTCGACAGCGCCGAGACGACCGACGACAGCATCGCCATCGGGTGGGCGTCGCGCGGGAAGCCGCGGTAGAAGTTCTTGACGTCCTCGTGCAGCAGGGTGTGCTGCGTGATGTCGTTCTTGAAGACGGTGAGCTCGTCGACCGTGGGCAGCTCGCCGTTGATCAGCAGGTAGGCGACCTCGAGGAAGGTCGACCGCTCGGCCAGCTGCTCGATCGGGTAGCCGCGGTACCGGAGGATGCCCTGTTCGCCGTCAAGGTAGGTGATGGCGGATTTATAGGCGGCGGTGTTTCCGTAACCGCTGTCCAGGGTCACGAGACCGGTCTGGGCGCGGAGCTTCCCGATGTCGAAGCCCTTGTCGCCGACGGTGCTGTCGATCACCGGGTAGGTGTACTCGCCGTCGCCGTACCGCAGTACTACAGAGTTGTCGCTCACGTCATCCCTCACCGACGTTGTGCCTCTTCTTCGAGGTTGCCCTGACTGTCTCTACCATCCCCCATTTGGCGCAGGAGAGTGCACTCGGGGTCGGCCATTGGGCTTATCCACGGCACTCAGTGCCGCCAACTGCTCATCCTGCCGCCTTCGTCACGCTTGCGGAAGTGCTCTGTGACCTTCGTGACTCATTTGATCGATCATTTTTTGTGCTGCCCGGAGAGCCGGTGGTCCAGAGCCGTGCAACGGCGGCCCGCCGACACGGTACGCACCGCCTGGCCGATGGCCTTGCGGGAGCCGACGAGGACGACCAGCCTCTTGGCGCGGGTGACGGCCGTATACAAAAGGTTCCGCTGAAGCATCATCCATGCTCCGGTGGTGACGGGGATCACCACTGCGGGGTATTCACTCCCCTGTGAACGGTGGATCGTCACCGCGTACGCGTGGGCGAGTTCGTCCAGCTCGTCGAACTCGTAGGGAACCTCCTCGTCCTCGTCGGTCAGCACGGTGAGGCGCTGGTCGACCGGATCGAGCGAGGTGACCACGCCCACGGTGCCGTTGAAGACGCCGTTCTCCCCCTTGTCGTAGTTGTTGCGGATCTGGGTGACCTTGTCGCCGACGCGGAAGACCCGGCCGCCGAACCGCTTCTCGGGTACGTCGGGGCGGCCGGGGGTGATGGCCTGCTGGAGCAGTCCGTTGAGGGCGCCGGCGCCGGCCGGGCCGCGGTGCATGGGCGCGAGGACCTGGACGTCCCGGCGGGGGTCGAGGCCGAACTTGGCCGGAATCCGACGGGCGGCCACGTCCACCGTGAGCCGGCCCGCCTCCTCCGTGTCGTCCTCGACGAAGAGGAAGAAGTCCTTCATGCCGTCGGTGAGCGGATGCTGCCCGGCGTTGATCCGGTGCGCGTTGGTCACCACGCCGGACTGCTGGGCCTGGCGGAACACACGTAGGAGGCGCACGGCGGGGATCGGGCCGCCGTCGGCGAGCATGTCACGCAGCACCTCGCCGGCGCCGACGCTGGGGAGCTGGTCCACGTCGCCGACGAAGAGGAGATGGGCGCCCGGCGGGATCGCCTTCACCAGCTTGTTGGCGAGCAACAGGTCCAGCATCGAGGCCTCGTCGACGACCACCAGATCGGCGTCCAGCGGGCGGTCGCGGTCGTACGCCGCGTCGCCGCCGGGCTTCAGTTCGAGGAGCCGGTGCACGGTGGAGGCCTCGGCTCCGGTCAGTTCGGCGAGGCGCTTGGCGGCACGGCCGGTGGGGGCGGCGAGGACCACCTTGGCCTTCCTGGCGCGGGCCAGTTCCACGATCGAGCGGACCGTGAAGGACTTGCCGCAGCCGGGGCCGCCGGTCAGCACGGCGACCTTCTCGGTCAACGCGAGCTTGACGGCGGCCTCCTGCTCGGGGGCGAGGTCGGCGCCGGTACGGGTCCGCAGCCAGGCCAGCGCCTTGTCCCAGGCCACGTCACGGAAGCCCGGCATGCGGTCCTCGCCGGTGCGCAGGAGGCGCAACAGCTGGGCGGAGAGGGAGAGTTCGGCCCGGTGGAAGGGGACCAGGTAGACGGCCGTGACGGGTTCCGCGCCGCCGTCCGGGCCCGGCACCTTCTCCCGTACGACACCGGGGTCCTCGCCCTCCTCGGGGGGCGCGGCGAGTTCGGCGAGGCACTCGATGACGAGGCCGGTGTCGACCTGCAACAGCTTGACCGCGTCGGCGATCAGGCGCTCCTCCGGGAGGTAGCAGTGGCCCTGGTCGCTGGACTGGGACAGCGCGTACTGGAGGCCCGCCTTGACGCGCTCCGGACTGTCGTGCGGGATGCCGACGGACTGGGCGATCTTGTCGGCGGTGAGGAAGCCGATGCCCCAGACGTCGGACGCCAGGCGGTACGGCTGGTTCTTCACGACCGCGATCGAGGCGTCACCGTACTTCTTGTAGATGCGGACCGCGATCGACGTCGACACCTCGACGGTCTGCAGGAAGAGCATGACCTCCTTGATCGCCTTCTGTTCCTCCCAGGCCTCGGCGATCTTCCTGGTGCGCTTCGGGCCGAGGCCGGGCACCTCGACGAGGCGCTTCGGCTCCTCCTCGATGATCTTCAGGGTGTCCATGCCGAAGTGCTGGGTGATGCGGTCGGCGAAGACCGGTCCGATGCCCTTGACCAGCCCTGATCCGAGGTAGCGGCGGATGCCCTGGATGGTGGCGGGGAGGAGTGTCGTGTAGTTCTCGACGGTGAACTGCTTGCCGTACTGCGGGTGGGAGCCCCAGCGGCCCTCCATGCGCAGGGACTCGCCGGCCTGGGCGCCGAGCAGCGCGCCGACGACCGTCAGGAGGTCGCCGGCGCCGCGGCCGGTGTCGACGCGGGCGACTGTGTAGCCGGTTTCCTCGTTCGCGTACGTGATGCGCTCCAGTACGCCTTCCAGGACGGCAAGTTGCCGGTCCCCGCTCGCCGTCGGTCGCTCCATGATCCGACGGTACCGCCCGGCACCGACAATCCGGCCGTCGGCTCATCCGGCCTGGGCCACCACGTGGTCGATCACCTTCTGGAACTCCTCGGTCGGGGAGAACTCGACGAATACACAGTCCTCCAGGGCCATGGGGATGTGGCCGGGCGCCCAGTAGTAGGCCTGTCCCTCCTCGTAGACCCGCTCGCCCTCGGCCGTGAGCATCCGCAACCGGCCCTTGAGCATGTAGCCCCAGTGCGGGGCCTGGCAGGCGTCGTCGGGCAGGCCCTTCAGCGCGGGGCCCATGTCGGTGCCCTGCGGGAGGGTGACGTAGCCGACGGACAGGCCGCCGCCGATCGGCTGGACGCGCAGTTCGACCCCGTTGCCTTCGAGCACGACGGGAACGTCGTTCCTCGTCACCGACGTCATGACTCCTCCGTCTCCGGTCCGCCGGGCCGACGGGCCTCGCAGACGTCCCTGCGTGTTTCCAGGCTGTGCCTCCCGCGCCCGGCCTGCGACCGGAGCACGGACGGGCGCGGGTCATCACGGTTCGGTCTCGGGCTCGCCAGGGTCTTGATTTACCTCTGTGTAATCGATTCCAATCCTTCCCGTACGGCGTTGTAATCGATTCCACGAGGAGGTGGAGCGGCGATGGCGAGCATCAAGGACGTCGCTGCCGAGGCGGGCGTTTCCGTCGCCACGGTGTCGCGGGTCCTGAACGACCATCCGTCGGTCAGCGCGGACGCGCGCACGCGTGTGCTGGCCGCCGTCGAGGCGCTGGGCTACCGCCCGAACGCCGTCGCCCGGTCGCTGCGCACCGATCAGACCCGCACCCTGGGCCTGGTCATCAGCGACGTGATGAACCCCTACTTCACCGAGCTGGCACGCTCCGTCGAGGAGGCGGCCCGCGCGCTCGGCTACAGCGTCATCATCGGTAACGCCGACGAGCGGCCCGACCTCCAGGACCACCACGTACGGACCCTGCTGGACCGCCGTATCGACGGTCTGCTCGTCTCGCCCACCGACGGCGGCTCGCCGCTGATGCTGGACGCCGCGCGCGGGGGGACCCCGATGGTGTTCGTCGACCGGTGGATCCCCGGCGTGGACGTGCCGGTCGTCCGGGCGGACGGACGGGCCGCCGTACGGGACCTGGTGGCGCACCTGCACCGGCTGGGGCACCGTCGGCTCGCGATCATCGCGGGCCCGGCCGCCACCACCACCGGCAGCGAGCGCGTCGAGGCCTTCCGGGAGGCCCTCGGCGCCTGCGGCATCGATCTCCCGGACGTCTACATCGGGCAGGGCGACTTCCAGGCCGAGAGCGGACGGCGGGTCACCGAGGGCTTCCTCGACCTGCCCGAGCCGCCCGAGGTCGTGTTCGCCGCCGACAACCTGATGGCGCTCGGCGCGCTGGACGCCGTACGCGCGCGTGGGCTGCGCGTTCCCGACGACCTCGCGCTCGCCGCGTTCGACGACATCCCGTGGTTCGTGCACACCGATCCCCCGATCACCGCCATCGCCCAGCCGACGGGCGAGCTGGGGCGCGCGGCCGTACGCGCGCTGGTCGACCGGATCGAGGGGCGGGCCCCCCGGTCCGTCACCCTCCCCGCCCGTCTCGTCGTGCGCCGCTCGTGCGGCGAGGGCGGCGAGGGCGGCGAGGGCGGCCAGAAGCCGCAGAGCGGCCAGAACGGCGAGAACTCAGCAAGGAACAGGAGCCAGTCGTGAGCAACGCGGACGAGTTGCTGCGCATCGAAGGCATACGCAAGACCTTCCCCGGGGTGGTCGCGCTCGACAGCGTCGACTTCGACCTGCGGCGGGGCGAGGTGCATGTGCTGCTCGGTGAGAACGGCGCGGGCAAGAGCACCCTCATCAAGATGCTCTCCGGCGCCTACACACCCGACGCCGGGCGGATCCTGGCCGGCGGCGAGGAGGTGCGCATCCACGGGGCGCAGGATTCCGAGCGTCTCGGGATCGCGACCATCTACCAGGAGTTCAACCTCGTACCGGACCTGACGGTCGCCGAGAACATCTTCCTGGGGCGCCAGCCGCGCCGGTTCGGGATGATCGACCGCAAGCGGATGGAGGCCGACGCCGCCGTCCTGCTGGAGCGGGTCGGCGTGCCCGTGTCGCCCCGCGCGCGGGTGCGTGAACTGGGCATCGCGCGCCTCCAGATGGTCGAGATCGCCAAGGCGCTGAGCCTGGACGCGCGCGTGCTGATCATGGACGAGCCGACCGCCGTGCTCACCTCCGAGGAGGTCGAGAAGCTGTTCGCGATCGTGCGCAGGCTGCGCGAGGACGGCGTGGGCATCGTGTTCATCACCCACCACCTGGAGGAGATCGCGGCCCTGGGCGACCGGGTCACGGTCATCCGGGACGGCAGGAGCGTCGGGCAGGTCCCGGCGTCCACGCCCGAGGACGAACTCGTACGGCTGATGGTGGGCCGTTCCATCGAGCAGCAGTACCCGCGCGAGCGCGCCGACACCGGAGCCGCCCTGCTGTCCGTCGAAGGCCTGACGCGGGACGGCGTCTTCCACGACGTCAGCTTCGAGGTGCGGGCCGGCGAGGTCGTCGGGGTGGCCGGACTGGTCGGCGCGGGTCGTACCGAGGTCGTACGGGCCGTGTTCGGGGCGGACCCGTACGACCACGGAGCCGTGCGGGTGGCGGGCGCGCGGCTGCGCCGCCACGACGTGACCGCGGCGATGGCCGCCGGGATCGGGCTCGTGCCGGAGGACCGCAAGGGCCAGGGGCTGGTGCTGGACGCCTCCGTCGAGGAGAACCTCGGCCTGGTCACCCTGCGTTCGGCCACCCGTGCCGGGCTCGTCGACCTCAGGGGACAGCACGAGGCCGCGGGCCGCATCGCCGCGCAGCTCGGGGTGCGCATGGCCGGGCTCGGTCAGCAGGTGCGGACGCTGTCCGGCGGCAACCAGCAGAAGGTCGTCATCGGCAAGTGGTTGCTGGCGGACACCAAGGTGCTGATCCTCGACGAGCCGACGCGCGGTATCGACGTCGGCGCCAAGGTCGAGATCTACCAGCTGATCAACGAGCTGACGGCCGCCGGGGCCGCCGTCCTGATGATCTCCAGCGATCTGCCCGAGGTGCTCGGCATGAGCGACCGGGTGCTGGTGATGGCCCAGGGCCGGATCGCCGGCGAACTCGCCGCGGACGAGGCCACGCAGGACGCGGTGATGGCACTCGCCGTGAGCACTCCCACCACCCCCGGTACCCCCACCACCCCTACCACCCCTGCTACTTCCGAAGTGGAGACCGGCCGTGGCCGCTGACACGCTCAAGAGCACGACGGGCGCCGGTGGCGGCGCCGCGGCGGTGCGCCGCCTGCTGCTCGACAACGGGGCGCTCACCGCGCTCATCGTCCTCGTCATCGCCATGTCGGCGCTGTCGGGAGACTTCCTGACCACGGACAACCTGCTCAACGTGGGTGTCCAGGCGGCCGTGACCGCCATCCTCGCCTTCGGCGTGACCTTCGTGATCGTCTCCGCGGGCATCGACCTGTCGGTCGGCTCGGTCGCGGCGCTCTCGGCCACCGTCCTCGCCTGGAGCGCCACCTCGCACGGCGTGCCGGTCGTCCTGGCGGTCGTCCTGGCCGTCGCCACCGGCATCGCGGCCGGTCTCGTGAACGGTTTCCTCATCGCTTACGGCAAGTTGCCGCCGTTCATCGCGACGCTCGCCATGCTGTCGGTGGCCCGCGGTCTGTCGCTGGTGATCTCCGAGGGCTCCCCGATCGCGTTCCCCGACTCCGTCTCGCACCTCGGGGACACGCTCGGCGGCTGGCTGCCGGTGCCCGTGCTGGTCATGGTCGTCATGGGCCTGATCGCGGCGTTCGTCCTCGGGCGCACCTACATCGGCCGCTCGATGTACGCCATCGGCGGCAACGAGGAGGCCGCGCGCCTGTCCGGGCTGCGGGTGAAGAAGCAGAAGCTCGCGATCTACGCGCTGTCCGGCGTTTTCGCCGCCGCCGCGGGCATCGTGCTCGCCTCCCGGCTGTCCTCCGCGCAGCCGCAGGCCGCCGACGGCTACGAGCTGGACGCCATCGCCGCCGTCGTCATCGGCGGCGCCTCCCTCGCGGGGGGTACGGGTAAGGCGTCCGGCACCCTGATCGGCGCGCTGATCCTGGCGGTGCTCCGCAACGGCCTCAACCTCCTCTCCGTGTCGGCGTTCTGGCAGCAGGTCGTCATCGGTGTCGTCATCGCGCTGGCCGTGCTGCTGGACACCGTGCGCCGCAAGGCCGGGGCGACCCCGGTGGCCGCCGGGACCGGCGGCAGCGGCGGCAAGGGCCGGCAGGCGATGACGTACGGGCTCGCCGCGGTCGTCACCGTGGCGGTGGTCGGCGCGACCTCCTTCCTGCACAGCGGTTCCTCGTCGACGTCGAACCCGAAGGTCGGTCTGGCGCTGTCCACCCTCAACAACCCGTTCTTCGTGCAGATCCAGTCGGGCGCGAAGGCCGAGGCGAAGAAGCTCGGCCTCGACCTGACCGTCACCGACGCGCAGAACGACGCCTCGCAGCAGGCCAACCAGCTCCAGAACTTCACCAGTTCCGGCTACGACGCGATCATCGTCAACCCGGTGGACTCGGACGCGGCCGGTCCGGCCGTACGGGCCGCCGACAAGGCGAAGATCCCGGTCGTCGCGGTCGACCGCGGCGTCAACAAGGCGACCACGGACACCCTCGTGGCCTCCGACAACGTGGCCGGCGGTGAACTCGCCGCCAAGACGGTCGCCGAGAAGCTCGGCGGCACCGGCAAGATCGTGATCCTCCAGGGGCAGGCGGGCACGTCCGCGGCGCGGGAGCGCGCCGCGGGCTTCGCGAAGGGCCTGAAGGCCTTCCCCGGCATCCAGGTGCTGGCCCAGCAGCCGGCCGACTTCGACCGCACCAAGGGCCTCGACGTGATGTCGAACCTGCTCCAGGCGCACCCGGACGTCCAGGGCGTCATCGCCGCCAACGACGAGATGGCGCTCGGCGCGATCAAGGCGCTCGGCTCCAAGGCCGGCAAGTCCGTGCAGGTCGTCGGCTTCGACGGCACCCCGGACGGCCTGACCGCGGTCACGAACGGCACGCTGTACGCGTCCGTGGCGCAGCAGCCCTCGGAGCTGGGCAGGATCGCCGTGGACAACGCACTGAAGGCGTTCCAGGGCAAGAAGGTCGCGGAGACGGTGAAGGTGCCGGTGAAGGTGGTCACGAAGGAGAACGTGGCCGGCTTCACGGGCTGACATTCGGCAAGCGGTTACAACAAACGGTTGCAGCAAGCGATTACGGCAAGCGGGCGGGCGGTCGGGGGACCGCCCGCCTCACGTCACGTGCGACGTACGTAGGGGAGTTCTCATGTACGACTACGACCTTCTGGTCGTAGGGTCGGCCAACGCCGACCTGGTGATCGGCGTCGAACGGCGCCCGGCGGCGGGCGAGACCGTCCTCGGCTCCGACCTGGCCGTCCATCCGGGCGGCAAGGGCGCCAACCAGGCGGTCGCGGCCGCCCGCCTCGGCGCCCGTACGGCGCTGCTGGCCCGGATCGGCGACGACGCGTACGGCAGGCTGCTGCTCGACTCGCAGCGGGCGGCCGGGGTCGACACCGTGGGCGTACTGGTGGGCGGGGCGCCGACCGGGATCGCGCTGATCACGGTGGACCCGTCGGGCGACAACAGCATCGTGGTGTCCCCGGGCGCGAACGGCCGCCTGACACCGGAGGACGTGCGTGCCGCCGCCGGGCTGTTCCACACCTCCCGCGTGGTGTCGGCGCAGCTGGAGATCCCGCTGGAGACGGTCGTGGAGGTCGTACGGAGTCTGGTGCCCGGCAGCCGCTTCGTGCTGAACCCGTCGCCGCCGCGCCCGATGCCCGCCGAGGTGCTCGCGGCCTGCGATCCGCTGATCGTCAACGAGCACGAGGCGAAGGTGATCCTCGGTGACACGGCCGCCGGTGACCGGCCCGAGGACTGGGCGCGGGTGCTGCTGGCGAAGGGGCCGAAGTCGGTGGTGGTGACGCTGGGTTCGCAGGGCGCGCTGGTGGCGTCGGCGGAGGGTGCGGAGCGGGTGGCGGCGGTGAAGGTGGACGCCGTGGACACGACCGGGGCGGGCGACTCCTTCACGGCGGCGCTGGCGTGGAAGCTGGGCGCGGGTTCCTCGCTCGCCGAGGCCGCGGGATACGCGGCGCGGGTGGGGGCGGTGGCCGTGACCCGGCGGGGCGCGCAGGAGTCGTTCCCCACGGCGGCGGAGGTCGAGGCCCGGTGAGGAAGGGCGGGATACTCAACCGTCATCTCGCGGGCGCCCTCGCCGAGTTGGGGCACGGGCACGAGGTGCTGGTGTGCGACGCGGGCATGCCGATACCCGAGGGCCCGCGGGTCGTGGACCTCGCCTTCCGGGCGGGCGTGCCGTCGTTCGCCGAGGTCCTGGAGGGCCTGCTGGCCGAGCTGGTCGTGGAGGGCGCGACGGCGGCCCGCGAGGTACGGGAGGCGAACCCGGCGGCGGCCGCGCTGCTGGACGGGCACTTCCCCGGGCTGGCCCTGGTCCCGCACGAGGAGCTGAAAAGGCGGTCGGCGGGGGCGCGGCTGGTGGTGCGGACCGGGGAGGCGCGGCCGTACGCGAATGTGCTGCTGCGGTGCGGGGTGTTCTTCTGACGGCGCGATGACCCCCGCGAATGCTTCGAGGGGCCCGGTCCGTCGACCGGGCCCCTCTTGCTCGCCCCCTCCGTCGTCAGAACCCCCGCGATCCCCCCGGATCCCCCCTCCAGAAGTCCTGACACCGTGTATGACCCGCGTGACGGCGGAACGGTTGCACGGCGGTCGAGGAAATCCCGAAGCCGAACGGACGGCGGAACAGGCGAGCGAAGAAATCTGGCCGGTGGCACATGCCGGACGCACCAAACATACGCGCCGAGGAATCCACCTGTTGTGATGAAGCCGCAGCTCAGGGCGGTAATCCTCCCGAAAAGCCCACCATGATGACGAGGTCTCCCCCACCCTCCTCCCGAGGAGTACGACCATGTCAGAAACGACCGAGCCCAACGTCGGTACGTTCACCCTCGCCGCCCCGCTGACCACCGCCCCCGCCGAACCGGTCGAGGTACCGGACCACGCCGAGTGGCCGCTGCCGAACGGCTTCGCCTGGGTCTTCCCCGCGGACGGCAACACCACCGGCGATGTCGTCCGACCCGTGATCATGGCCGACGGCTTCAACCTCGGCCGCAGCGAACTGGACAAGACCTACCAGGGGCTGGAAAGCGGCTACGGGTTCATCAGCGAGCTGCACCGGCGCGGCAGAGACGTGATCCTCCTCGGCTTCGAGGAGCGCAGCGCGTCCATCCTCGACAACGCGCGGGCGGCCGAAGCCGCCATCAGGGAGGCCATCGACCACCGGCGGGGCAACGCCCCGCTGGTCGTCGGCGGGTTCAGCATGGGCGGCATCGTCACCCGCTACGCGCTGGCCGATATGGAGAGGAAGCGGATGGACCACCAGACCGCGCTGTACTTCTCCTACGACAGCCCGCACCGCGGCGCTTCCATCCCCGTCGGTGTGCAGGCGTTCTCGTACTTCATCCCGTTCGCGAACGACTTCGCCAAGCAGATGGACAGCCCGGCCGCCCGCCAGATGCTGTGGCGGCACTACGACAAGGACACCAAGAAGATCGGGGTCGCCCCGGAGCGCACCGAGTTCCTGGACGCCCTGAACCGGCTCGGCGGCTGGCCGCAGATCCCGGTGAAGATCGCCGTCGCCAACGGCCGCGCCGACGGGATCGGCCTGCCCGACGTGACGCCCGGTGAGGTCGCGCTGCGGATCGACCGGATCTATCCCGGCACCACTTTCTACATCCAGGCCCAGGGCGACGACGTCACGGCCGCCTACCTGAACCGGCGGTTCCCCAAGGCCGAAGAGACCGTCACGACCAGCGACTTCCCGGAGGTGGACGGGGCGCCCGGCGGCACGCTGCACACGTACAGGATCCTCGCCGACGCGATGCGGAAGCTCGGCGGCACGGTGGATCTGCGGCACGAGGAGGTCTGCTTCGTCCCGTCGGTGAGCGCGGTGGCCGTCCGCGACATCGAGACACAGGAGGACCTGTACACGCCGGTCAACGGACTCTCGCCGGAGGAGAGCGAGTTGGACGAATACTTCTGCTCGCCCACGACCACCGCGCACACGGCGATCACCGCGGAACTCTGCACCTGGCTGATGGACCGCCTGCCCGACTGACCCGGCGCCCACGCCAGGCATCACCGGGGGCCGTCCGTCCGCTCACATCCTGCGGAGGGCGGCCCTTGGGTCACGCCTGGGGGGCGGGGGGCAGGGGGTCGGAGACGAAGGACCCTCTGGCGCGTACGGTCACCACCAGCCCCCTGTCCCGAAGGATGTCCAGAGCGCGGCGGACCGTGCCCGGACCGACTTTGTGCTCGTGCGTCATGGTCAGTTCGCCCGGCAGCCGCGTGCCCGGCGGATACTCGCCGGAACGAATCTTCCGTTCGATGATCGCGGCGAGCTGTTCATAGACGTACTGCGGCGAATCGGGGCTGATCTTGTCCACCCGTCGACCGTATGACGCCACCATCAACCACGCATTACTTAGTACTACTACCAACTACTACCTAGCACTACTAACAACGTGAGCCTCTTCCTGCCGCCTCGCGGAGCGCACCGCGCCCTCGACCCGTTCCCGCTCCGCTTCCCCCTCCCGGCCGCCTCCACGCAGCGGCCCGCGGACGTGATCCCCGCCGACGGCCTGCCCCTGGTCCGGCCCTACCTCGCCGTCTGGGAACGCGAGCGTGACGCACGGGACCGCAGGCACCTCCAGCGGGAGCGGCGCCGTGCGGCCGTCCTCGCGACCCTGGGTCAGGACTACGTCCCGTCGGGGGCCGCCGCATGAGCGCGGGGAGGTTCCGCAGCCTCGGTGTCGACCCCGCCACCGGCAAGGAGGCGTTCGTGGTCTCGCGCCCCGGCGGTGTGCTCGAGGAACTGGCCGACGCGCACGCCCTGAAGGCCGCCGCCGTCCTGGTGACGGTCGTCGGCGCCGTACTGGAGGGAGGCAGGTCGTCGGACACCGAACTCGCCGCTTTCGTACCGTCCCTGCACGCGGCGCTGGAGGAATGCGTGGGCATCATGGCGGCGGACAGGGAGCGGTGACGTAGAGGGCCACGGGCGCCGGAGTGGCTCCGGCGCCCGCGGCCCTGGCACTGGCCGCCGCTCAGAGGGTCAGGTTCTCCGCGAACCTCTGTGCCGTCTCGGCGAGTACTTCCCTGCCGTCGCGCGCCCACAACGCGTCGTTGAACAGTTCGACCTCGATCGCGCCCGTGTAGCCGGCCGTTTCCACGTAGGTCTGCCATTCGCGCATGTCGATCGCGCCGTCGCCGATCTGGCCCCGGCCGTTCAGGACGCCCTCGGGCAACGGGGTGGTCCAGTCGGCCAGTTGGAAGGTGTGGATGCGGCCGGACGCGCCCGCTCGGGCGATCTGGGCGGGGGCCTGGTCGTCCCACCAGATGTGGTACGTGTCGACCGTGACGCCCACCTGGTGGGCCGGGAAGCGTTCCGCGATGTCCAGGGCCTGGGTGAGGGTCGAGACCACGCAGCGGTCCGAGGCGTACATGGGGTGCAGGGGCTCGATGGCCAGCTTCACCCCGTGGTCCTCGGCGTAGGGGCCGAGTTCCGCCAGCGCGTCCGCGATGCGTTCGCGGGCTCCGTGCAGGTCCTTCGAGCCCGGCGGGAGGCCACCGGAGACGAGGACCAGGACCTCGGTGCCCAGGGTCGCCGCCTCGTCGATCGCCCGGCGGTTGTCGGCCAGGGCCGCCGTGCGCTCGTCCGGGTCGATGGCGGTGAAGAAGCCGCCGCGGCACAACGTTGTCACCGTCAGGCCCGCGTCGCGGACCAGCTTCGCCGTCTCCTCGACGCCGTACGTCTGGACCGGGTCACGCCAGAGGCCGACGTTGCCGATGCCCAGGTCGCGGCAGGCCGCCACCAGTTCGGGCATCGACAACTGCTTCACCGTCATCTGGTTGATGCTGAAACGCTCGAGACCGGTCACTGGTTCACTCCGTACAGGGCGAGCAGGTTCTTCATCCGTTCCTCGGCCAGCTTCGGGTCGGGGAACAGGCCCAGGCCGTCGGCGAGTTCGTAGGCGCGGGCCAGGTGCGGGAGGGAGCGGGCCGACTGGAGGCCGCCGACCATCGTGAAGTGCGACTGGTGGCCGGCCAGCCAGGCCAGGAAGACCACGCCCGTCTTGTAGAAACGGGTCGGGGTCTGGAAGAGGTGACGGGAGAGGTCGACCGTGGGGTCCAGCAACTGCCGGAAACCGGTTACGTCGCCCGTGTCCAGGACGCGGACCGCCTCCGCCGCCAGCGGGCCCAGCGGGTCGAAGATGCCGAGCAGGGCGTGGCTGAAGCCCTTCTCGTCGCCGGCGATCAGCTCGGGGTAGTTGAAGTCGTCGCCGGTGTAGCAGCGGACCCCGTCCGGCAGGCGGCGGCGCAGGTCCACCTCGCGCCTGGCGTCCAGCAGGGAGACCTTGATGCCGTCGACCTTGTCCGGGTGGGCGGCGATGACCTGGAGGAAGACCTCCGTCGCCGCGTCCAGGTCGGACGTGCCCCAGTAGCCCTCCAGCGCCGGGTCGAACATCGGGCCCAGCCAGTGCAGGATCACCGGCTCCGCGGACTGGCGCAGGAGGTGGCCGTAGATGTCGAGGTAGTCCTCGGGGCCCTTGGCGGCCGCGGCCAGGGCGCGGGACGCCATCAGGATGGCCTGGGCGCCGGAGGCCTCGACGAGAGCGAGCTGCTCCTCGTAGGCCGCGCGGACCTCGGCGAGGGACGCCGGGCCGGTGAGCTGGTCGGTGCCGACCCCGCAGGCGATCAGGCCGCCCACCGCTTTGGCCTCGGCCGCCGAGCGGCGGATCAGCTCGGCGGCGCCCGCCCAGTCCAGGCCCATGCCGCGCTGGGCGGTGTCCATCGCCTCGGCGACGCCGAGCCCGTGGGACCACAGGTGGCGGCGGAAGGCGAGGGTGGCGTCCCAGTCGACGGCGGCCGGTGAGTCGGGCGACACGTCGGCGTACGGGTCCGCGACGACGTGCGCCGCGGAGAAGACCGTACGGGAGGTGAAAGCGCTTCCGGTGGTGGCGGTGAGGGGTTCCGTGCGGGGGTCGTAGGTCCGCAGGGTCCCGCTGGAGTCCGGGAGTCGGATGGTCACAGCGCGATCTCCGGGACGTCGAGGCGGCGGCCCTCCGCGGAGGACTTCAGGCCCAGCTCGGCGAGCTGGACGCCGCGGGCGCCGGCCAGGAGGTTCCAGTGGTACGGGGCG
This sequence comes from Streptomyces sp. NPDC058335, assembly GCF_042723915.1. Classification (NCBI taxonomy): domain Bacteria; kingdom Bacillati; phylum Actinomycetota; class Actinomycetes; order Kitasatosporales; family Streptomycetaceae; genus Streptomyces; species Streptomyces sp. NPDC058335. The sequence continues at coordinate 165,876 of NZ_JBHXHX010000007.1, forward strand.
TCGGCGTAGACGTGCCTGAGGAACAGTTCCCACTGGGCCTTGAAACCGTTGTCGAAGTCGCCGTTGTCGGGGACCTCCTGCCACTGGTCGCGGAAGACCTCGGTGGCGGGGATGTCCGGGTTCCAGACCGGCTTCGGGGTGGCGGAGCGGTGCTGGACGCGGCAGTTGCGCAGACCGGCCACGGCCGAGCCCTCGGTGCCGTCGACCTGGAACTCGACCAGTTCGTCGCGGTTGACGCGGACCGTCCAGGAGGAGTTGATCTGGGCGATGGCGCCGCCGTCGAGTTCGAAGATGCCGTAGGCGGAGTCGTCGGCCGTCGCGTCGTAGGGCTTGCCGTTCTCGTCCCAGCGCTGCGGGACGTGGGTGGTGGCGATGGCCTGGACGGTCTTCACGCGGCCGAACAGCTCGTGCAGGACGTACTCCCAGTGCGGGAACATGTCGACGACGATGCCGCCGCCGTCCTCGGCGCGGTAGTTCCACGACGGGCGCTGGGCCGCCTGCCAGTCGCCCTCGAAGACCCAGTAGCCGAACTCGCCGCGGATGGAGAGGATGCGGCCGAAGAAGCCGCCGTCGATGAGACGCTTCAGCTTCAGCAGGCCCGGCAGGAACAGCTTGTCCTGGACGACACCGTGCTTGATGCCCTTCGCGTCGGCGAGCCGGGCCAGCTCCAGGGCGCCCTCCAGTCCGGTGGCGGTCGGCTTCTCGGTGTAGATGTGCTTGCCGGCCGCGATCGCCTTCCTGATGGACTCCTCGCGGGCGGAGGTGACCTGGGCGTCGAAGTAGATGTCGACGGTGGGGTCGGCGAGGACCTCGTCCACGTCCGTCGAGACATGCTCCAGACCGTGCTTTTCAGCAAGCGCCTTCAGCGCGTGTTCCCGGCGGCCGACCAGGATCGGCTCCGGCCACAGCACGGTGCCGTCGCCGAGGTCGAGGCCGCCCTGTTCGCGCAGGGCCAGGATGGAGCGGACCAGATGCTGGCGGTAACCCATGCGCCCAGTCACGCCGTTCATGGCGATACGCACCGTCTTGCGTGTCACGTCGGTCCCTTCTTAGGCGTTGTACGCGGCGTCGTGCGCGGCGGTGCCCGCAGCGTCGCGCGCGTCTCGTACGCGGATGTGCGCGCCGCGTACGCCTTGGCACTGATCAGCGTCACAGCAAGCGCTTTCTATACAGGGAGAAGCTAGCCTCTGACCGGCGGTCCGGACAAGACCGCGTCCACCCCAAGTTGTTCGAGGGGGCGAACAAGTCGGGTGCGGGGCCGTAAGGTCTGCTCGACACGCCCGGAACCAGGCAGGTGAGCCTGCTGTCTACCAGGGCGTACGACGACGTACGACGAGATGCGTGACCGGAGGACGACGAGATGACGGTGACCCTGGCGGACGTGGCGGCCCGCGCGCAGGTCTCGCCCGCGACGGTGTCGCGCGTACTGAACGGGAACTACCCCGTGGCCGCGTCGACCCGGGAGCGGGTACTGCGGGCCGTGGACGAGCTGGACTACGTGCTCAACGGTCCCGCCAGCGCACTGGCCGCGGCCACCTCCGACCTGGTGGGCATCCTGGTCAACGACATCGCCGACCCCTTCTTCGGGATCATGGCGAGCGCGATCCAGGCGGAGATCGGGGGCCCCGGCGGGCGCGCCGGGGGTGAGCGGCTGGCGGTGGTGTGCAACACCGGTGGCTCGCCCGAGCGCGAGCTGACCTATCTCACCCTGTTGCAGCGGCAGCGGGCCGCGGCCGTGGTGCTGACCGGTGGGGCCATGGAGGACAAGGCGCACGCGACCGCTGTGGCGGCGAAGCTGCGCCGGCTGGCGGACGCGGGCACCCGGGTCGTGCTGTGCGGGCGGCCGCCCGCGCCCGACACCGGGGCGATCGCGCTCACCTTCGACAACCGCGGCGGCGGGCGGGAGCTGACCGAGCACCTCATCGGGCTCGGTCACCGGCGGCTCGGTTACATCGCCGGACCCGAGGAGCGCACCACCACCCGGCACCGGCTGGAGGGCCACCGGGCGGCGCTGGTCGCGGCCGGCATCGAGGAGGATCCTCGCTGGACCGTCCACGGGCGGTACGACCGGCGGGCGGGGTACGAGGCCACGCTGGAGCTGCTGCGGCGGGATCCGGCGCTGACCGCCGTGGTCGCCGCCAACGACTCCGTCGCCCTGGGGGCCTGCGCGGCTCTGCGGGAGTCCGGGCTGCGCATTCCGGACGATGTTTCTGTAGCCGGTTTCGACGACCTGCCCTTCAGCATCGACGCTGTGCCCGCGCTGACCACTGTGCGGCTGCCGTTGGCCGAGGCGGGGGCTCGGGCCGGGCGGATCGCCATGGGGCGGGAGGAGCCTCCGCCGGGGGGGATCGCCATGGTTCGGGGGGAGTTGATGGTGCGGGGGTCTTCGGGGGTGCCTCGGGGTGGAGAGTGAGGGTGCGGCGCGCCGCGCCGGCGGGTGCGGGGCGGTGAGTGGGGCGGGGCGTTGAGTGGGGCGGGGCGTTGAGTGGCGCGGGGCGGCGAGTGGCGCGGCGTCGGGGCCGTGGCGGTGCGTCGAGCCCGTCGCCAGTTGGGCGTACTGCCGTCCCTTTCATGGTTCGACGGGGCAGAGACGGGCTACGCGACGGGCTTTCGACGCACCGCCACGGCCCGCTCCCGGTGCGTTGTCTCCCGCCCCCCTCGTCGTGGTTCGGGTGCGGGATGTGGGGGCGCCTCGTCGGTGGGGTTCGGGGTGTGGGGTAACTGGTTGTGCAGTCGTCGGGTGGGCGGGTGGCTAGTAGGGTCCGAAGGTATGAAGCTGGCCTTCTCCACCCTTGGTGTTCCCGGTCTTCCGATCTCCGGCGTGCTGCGGCTCGCGACCACGCACGGGTACCACGGTGTCGAGCTGCGCGCCCATCCCGAGGAGCCGGTGCATCCCGGCCTCGGCTCGGACGAACGTGCCGATGTGGCCGCCGAGTTCAAGGCGGCCGGGGTCGAGGTGCTCGGGGTCGCGGGGTACGCGCGCGTGGCCGCGCCGGGGGACGACGAGGTCGTGCTCGGTGAGATCCGCGCACTCGTCGAACTCGCCCGCGATCTCGGCGCGCCGTACGTTCGGGTGTTCCCCGGCGGTGCCGACGGGCAGGAACCGGCCGAGGCGGACGCCGTCGCGGCCCGGCGGCTGGGGACCGCCGCCGAGTACGGCGCCGACCTCGGCGTACGCATCCTGCTGGAGACCCACGACTCCCACCGGACCGGCGCCGCCGCGACGCGTGTCCTCGGGCTGGTCGGGCACCGGCAGGTGGGTGCGCTGTGGGACGTGATGCACACCTGGCTGGGCGGCGAGCAGCCGCAGGACAGTTACGCCGCGCTCTCGCCGTATCTCGGATATGTGCAGGTCAAGGACATCGCCTCGGCCGAGGACACCACGCCGGTCGCACTGGGCGCCGGGGTGCTGCCGATCGCCGAGTGCGTGGAGGTCCTCTCCCGGCACGGGTGGGACGGCTGGCTGTGCTGGGAGTACGAGAAGCGGTGGTACGACGACGCCGAGCCGTTGGCCGGGCTGCTGGGGGCCGGGCGGGAGCACCTGGGGAGGCTGCTCAACGAGTCGGCGTGAAGGGGGCGCTCCCTGATGGAGGCGCTCCCTGATGGAGGCGGCCACTAATTGACTGGCGGGTCAGCGTGGGTGCGGGTTAGCCTCCGCGCCGTGTATCGAGCCGTCGCGCAGCCCCTCGTTCCTCCGGCCTCATGAGTCTCGGCCGGACCTTTCTCGATGTTCGCCCCCTTCGTACCTCTCCTGTCTACCGGCGGCTGCTGATCGGGCGCACCGTGTCCACGCTCGGTGGCTTCATGACCATGGTCACCGTCATGTACCAGGTGTGGGACATGACCCACAGCTCGGTGTGGAGCGGCGCGGTCGGGCTGGCGCAGGCGCTGCCGATGGTCGGGGTCGGGCTGTTCGCCGGTGCCTGGGTCGACCGGGCCGACCGGCGCCGCGTCTACCTTCTCGCCACCGTCGGCCAGGCGGTCTGCTCGCTGTTGCTCGCCGTGCAGGGCTTCACCGGGGGCGTGCCCGTGCCGCTCGTCCTCGCGCTGGTCGCGGCGCAGGCCTCCTTCGGGGCGGTCGGGGGTCCCGCGGCCGGCGTGTTCGTGCCCCGGCTGCTGCCCAAGGACCAGGTGGCCGCGGGGCTCGCCCTGAACCAGGCGACCGGTCAGTCGATGATGCTGATCGGCCCGGCCGTCGCCGGCCTGGTGCTCGGCTGGTGGGGCATCGGCGTCTGCTACCTCCTGGACGCCCTCACCTTCGGGCTGGCCTTCTACGGCGCCTTCGGCCTGCCCCCGCTGCCGCCCGAGGGCGAGAAGTCCCGGCCCGGACTGAACGGCGTCCTGGACGGGCTGCGGTTCCTCACCGGCCACCGGGTCGTCCGCGGCGCCCTGCTGACCGACCTGGCCGCGACCGTGCTGGCGATGCCGGTCAGCCTCTTCCCCCTGGTCAACGAGGAGCGCTTCGGCGGGGATCCGCGCACGCTGGGCCTGTTCCTGTCCGCCCTCGCCGTGGGCGGTGTCACCGCGACCGCGTTCTCCGGGCCGGTGACCCGGCTGGCGCGGCCGGGGCCCGTCATGCTGTGCGCGTCCGCCCTGTGGGGTGTGTCCCTCGCCGTGTTCGGCCTGACGACCAGCGCCTGGGCGGGGATCGGGGCGCTCGTCCTGGCCGGTGCGGCGGACGCGGTGGCCGTCCTGTCCCGTACGACCATCGTCCAGACCCGTACCCCCGACGCACTACTGGGCCGGGTCACGGCGGCCGAGGCGATCGTCGGGCAGGCCGGCCCGCATCTCGGCAACCTGCGCGGAGGCCTCGCCGCCGGCTGGTCCTCGGGCGCCACCGCCCTCGTCACGGGCGGTGTGATGTGCCTGTTGGCGGTGACGGCTGTGGCTGCCACGACTCCGGAGCTGCGGGGCGGGGCGGGGGACCCGGAGTCACACCCTGACGCCGGGGCCGGGTCCCCGTCCGTGGGGGCCGTGGAGGGCGGCGGTTCTACGGCCGCTGCCCCGGGCGGGCCGTGAAGCCCGCGTCGCCCGTCTCGCACCACTCGAGTGCCGACGGCCAGGAGCCGTAGCCCGCGTCCAGGTCCAAGTGGGCTGCTCCGGGAAGGAGTTCGGCCTTCAGCCCAAGGGGGGTGCCGTACGCGGACTGGACGCCTTCCGGGCAGTACGGGTCGTCGTCGCCCGCGACCAGGCGGGTCGGGGAGGGCAGGGTCAGGCCGTCGAGGGAGGGGAGGACGAACTCCGCGACCTCGGGGTAGCCGGCGAGGACCGGGCCGGACGGGGGTGCCACCAGCAGGACCCGGTCGACGGTGTCCGGGCCGGGCAGGCCGCGGGCGGCGGCGTGCAGCCAGAGCACGACGGAGAGGCTGTGCGCGATCACCACCCGCTCGCGCCGGGCGTCGAGGGCATCGAGGTGGCGGGAGAGTTCCCCGAGCCACACCTCCAGCGCGGGGTCGTCGGGGTCGGGCAGTTGGGGGTAGGTGACGGCGTGGCCGCGCTCGCTCAGGCGGTCGGCGAGCCAGTGCTGCCAGTGGCCGGCGGGGCGGTGGTTCTGCCAGCCGTGAAGGATGAGGAAGGCGCCGGGCGTGGTCGTTGTCGTGGTCGTGGTCGTGGTCGTGGTCATGTTTTCGATCATTTCGGGAGTCGGGTACCAGGTCCAGTTAATCTTTTGGCGTGGAACCGTTAAGCCCTGCCTTTACCATCGACCTTCGCCGGCTCACCGTCCTGCGTGAACTCCAGCGTCGCGGCAGCCTCGCGCGGACCGCCGAGGCCCTGCATCTGACGCCGTCCGCCGTCTCCCAGCAGCTCGCCGCCCTCGCCCGTGACCTGGGCGTCCCCCTCACCGAACGCGACGGCAGGGGCGTACGCCTCACCGGGCAGGCCCGGGTGCTGCTCGCGCACGCCGACGTCATCGCCGCCCAGTTGGAGCGGGCCCGCGCCGACCTCGCGGCGTATGGGGAGGGCGGGCGGGGATCGGTGACCGTCGGCTGTTTCTCCAGCGGCATCCTGGGGCTGCTGCCCACCGCGCTGCGGGCGCTGCGCGCACGCCTCCCTCGGCTGCGCGTGGACGTCGTGGAGGCCGAGCCGCCGGACCTGTTCACCGCCCTCGACGGCGGGCAGGTCGACCTTGCCGTGGCCGTCGACTTCGCGGCGGCGCCCCCGCACACCGACCCCCGCTACAGCCGGACGGACCTGCTCACCGACGTCCTGGACGTCGCCCTGCCGTCCGAGCATCCGCTCGCGGGCCGGGCCGAGGTGCCGTTGCGGGAGCTGGCCCTGGACCCGTGGATCGTCGGCAGCGGTTCGAGCTGCTGCGGGGCGGTGACCCGCTCCGTGTGCGCGGCGGCCGGTTTCACCCCGGAGATCCGGCACGCCGTCAACGACTGGGCCGCGCTGGCCGGTCTGGTCGAGGCGGGCCAGGGGGTCGCCCTGGTGCCCCGCCTGGTCCGCTCCCTGTACGCCCACCGCGCCCTCGCCCTGCGCCCGGCCGAGGGCGAGCCGCCGTCGCGCAACGTCTTCGTCGCCGTACGGGCCGGGGCGGAGGGCGATCCGGTGCTGGCGGCGGTGCGGGAGGAGTTGTCTCGGAGTGCGGCCGTAGTCGCCGCAGCCCGTGGGGGACCGCGTGGGCGTCAGGTCGTGCGGGACAGGTAGCCCGCCACCCGCTTCTCCAGCCGTTCGCGCCGCTCGGGCCATTCGTCCGCCGTGATCGAGAAGATCGCGGAGTCGCGGAGGCAGCCCTCCTCGCCCGGGGCCCAGGAGCGGGACCAGTTGCGCAGGACGCCCTCCAGACTGGCGCCCACGCTCGCGATGGCCGCGCGGGAGCGGCTGTTGCGGGCGTCCGTCTTCAGGTCCACGCGGGACACGCCCCACACCTCGAAGGCGTGCCGGAAGAGCAGCAGTTTGGCCTCGGCGTTGATGCCCGTGCCCTGGGCCGAACGCGCCAGCCAGGTGAAGCCGACCTCGACGGCGTCGAGCGTGTCGTCGGACCGCCAGGAGCGCGGCTCCCAGTAGGCGGTGGCGCCGATCGCCCGGCCGGTGGCCAGGGACACCTGCGCGTAGGGGGCGAGCATGCCGGTGGCGGCGCGGGCGAGTTGGGCGTCGATGTAGTCGCCGACCTCGTCCTTCCTCGGCACCCACGTGTACGCGTACGTCCCCCGGTGCTCCTCCGCCGCCTCCGCCAGGTCGGCCGCGTGCCGGTGCTCCAGCGGCTCCAGGCGTACCAGCGCGCCCTCGAGGACCGGCCCCTCCATGGTGAAACTCACCCGACGATGTCCTTCCGCAACTCCGCGAACGCCTCGTGGAAACCGGGGAAAGTCTTGCGGACGCAGCCGGGGTCGTCGAACGATATTCCGGGCGTGCGCAGGCCGGTCACCGCGAAGGACATGACGATGCGGTGGTCGCCGTACGTCGTGATCTCGGCGCCCTTGGGGGCGGCGCCGGGGCGGATCTCGATCCAGTCGGGGCCCGTCGCCACGTCCACGCCCAGCCGGCGGAGGTTCCGCGCGCACGCCTCCAGGCGGTCGCACTCCTTCACGCGCGTGTTGGCGACGTCCTCGATGCGGACCGGGCCGGAGGCGTACGGGGCGATCGCGGCGAGGGTCGGCATGGTGTCGGAGACGTCCCGCATGTTCACGGTGAGGCCCCGGAGTCCGCCGGTGCCGCGCACGGTCGTACGGTCCGCCTCGACCGTCACCCGCGCGCCCATCCTGCGCAGTACGTCCACGAAACCCAGGTCGCCCTGGAGCGCGCCCTCGCCGAGGCCCGGCACGGTCACCTCGGCGCCGGGCGTGACCGCGGCCGCCGCGAAGAAGTAGCTGGCGGTGGAGGCGTCGGGCTCGATCGCGTACGTCGTCGCCCGGTAGCCGCCCGGCGGGACGACGTAGGTGTCGCCCTCGCGGCCCACCTCCACGCCGAACGCCCGCATCATCGCGAGCGTGATCTCCACGTACGGCGCCGAGACCAGGTCGGTGACCGTGATGCGCAGGCCGGTGCGGGTCAGCGGGCCGAGCAGGAGGAGGGCCGTCAGGTACTGGGAGGACTGGCCGGCGTCCAGGACGACGTCCCCGCCCTCCACGCCCGCCGCCGCGACGGTCAGCGGGTGGTGGCCCTCCGCCTCCTCGTGCCGCAGGTCCACGCCGAGGTCGCGCAGGGCCCGGGTCAGCGGCAGCAGGGGCCTGCGGCGCATCTGGGGGGAGGCGTCGAAACGGTAGGTGCCGTGGCCGGCGGCGGCCAGGGCGGGCAGGAAGCGGGCGGTGGTGGCGCCGTCACGGCAGTACACGTCGGCCTCGCGGACCGCGGGGCCCTGCGGGCGTCCGTCGACCTGCCAGGCGTCCGGGGTACGGCCGACGCGGTATCCGAGCCGGACGAGCCCCTCGGCGAATCCCTCGGTGTCGTCGGACCTCAGGGGCCGTCGGAGGGTGGTGACCCCGTCGGCGGCCGCGGCGAGGAACAGGGCGCGGGCGGTGAGGGACTTGGAACCGGGAATGTCGACAAGGGGCATGCCCCGCATGATCCCTCCGGGGGTTGGCGGGGGGTAGGGGGGTCCATCTGGTGGACGGGGTGTCCACCCGGTGGGCGGGTTCGCGCATGCGCGGTGCGGGGTTGGGGGGCCGGGTGCGTGGGTGCGGGTGCTGGGTGCGGGTGCTGGGTGCGGGTGCGTGGGGGCTGGTCGCGCAGTTCCCCTGCTGGCCCGCACCCTGCGCGCGGCCGGGCACGAGCCGGACCTCGTCCACCAGGCCGAGGAGAACCCGACCCTCGTCGCCCTGGTGGCCGCAGGCCTCGGCGTCGCCCTCATCCCCCGCCTCGGCCGGGGCCCCCTCCCGCCGGGCGTCGTCGAGGTACCCCTCGACCCGATGCCGGTACGCCGCCTGTACGCCCTCTGGCGCACGGGCGCGGCCCGCCGCCCGGCCATCGCGGAAACGGTACGGGTACTACGGGAGCACTGGCCGGGGGTGGCGACGATCCACCGCGAGAGCCGGACCCGGCGGATCCCCGTTCGGACCTCAGCGTCGGGCCAGCGCCAGCACGCTCAGGCCGAACATCAGGACACCGAGGGGGAGGTGGACCGACGGGACGTGCGCGATGCCGAGCACGACCTGGACCGAGGCGAGGACGAGGAAACCTGACGCGTGCCAGACGGGCCGGGGTGAGCCGCCGCCCGGCTTCCAGGCCAGCACGGCCGCCAGCAGGTACAGCATCGACGCCCCGTACATCACACGGGCGCCGACATCGTGCAGCGTCGCGCCGTAGGAGGAGGTGAGCAGGAGTCCGGCGGAGACCGCCTGGAGAAAGATGGTCAGGGTCTGCAGGGCGATCGCGATCCGCAGGAACGAGGAGCCGCGCTGTGTGTTCGCCGTCGCCGTCGCCGTCACCTGAGTGGCCATGTCGCAGTCCCCTTTTCCGCCCTCGGGCAGCAGATCGATAAGGTCTCACCAGCCCGACGACGCGGGGCTGCGAAAGGTAAGGCGGGGGGCGGCCGTAAGCATGGGGACTGTCGGGGGCGGCACGGACGAGACAGCCGGCGAGCGACGCCAACTGATCAATGTCGCCTACCGGTTGCTCGGTTCGGTGACCGAGGCCGAGGACGCCGTACAGGACGCCTACGCACGCTGGTACGGGCTGCCCCGGAGCCGGCGGGACGAGATCCGGTCCCCCGGCGCCTGGCTGACGACGGTGACCGGCCGCATCTGTCTGGACCTGCTCGGCTCGGCGCGGGTCCGCCGTGAACGCTATGTCGGCGCGTGGCTGCCGGAGCCCCTGCCCGACCGCACCGAGTGGGACCGAGCGCGCGGCGCCCGCCCCACCGGATCCACCAGCCTCGCGGACCCCGCCGACCAGATCGTCCTGGACGAGTCGGTGGCCATGGCCTTCCTCGTCGTCCTGGAGTCGATGACGCCCGCCGAGCGGGTGGCGTTCGTCCTGCACGACGTCTTCCGGTACCCGTTCGCCGAGATCGCCGACGTGCTCGGCCGGACCCCCGCGGCCTGCAAGCAGCTGGCGGCCTCCGCGCGGCGGCGGGTGAGCCCCGCGGGCGCTCCGGTGACGGCGACCGGCCGGGCCGAGGTGGTGAGGCACGTCAAGGAAGCGTGGGAGAGCAAGGACATCGCGGCCCTCGTCGGTCTCCTCGACCCGGCGGCTGTGATGACCGCCGACGGCGGCGGCATGGTCGGCACCGTCCTGCGCCCGGTCGAGGGCGGCGCGCGCATCGCCGCGTACATGGTCGCCATCGCCGACCGGGCTCCTGGGCTCGAACTCCTGGAGCGGTCGGTCAACGGTGTGGCGGGCCTGGTGGCCCAGCGGGCGGGCGTCGTCATGACCGTGGCCGCGTTCGACGTCTCCGACGGGCGCGTCAGCCGGATCTGGGTGATCCGCAACCCGGAGAAGCTGCGGCCGTGGACGCGGGAGGCCTAGAGAGGGGACTGTGCCGAGACGCGTCTCCGGCGTCGGGCGCGCCCTGCCCCCACCCAACCGCCCCACGGCCCCCGTCCACCCCCACTTGCGTCAATTCGAGGGCGAGGGGAACCCCCCTCGCCCCCCGCTCGTCCAAGCCGCAGCTGTCGGACGAGTCACCTCGGTGCGGTGTCGGCCCTCGCTGCTGGCTGCGATCGCTGACCCACCCTCTCCGCCGCACCGCGGCCGGCAGCCTGCCGTCATCGGCGCGCCCCCCTCCATTGCGCCGATGGCGGCCCCTCCCCCGGTACCGTGCGCGTTCCCTTGACTGGCGGAAACTTCCCGATTACTGCTGTCGCGACGGAAGTTTCCTTCAGCGGATCACTGGACCACTGGATCACTCGATCACCCCCGGAACTCCTCCGGAAGGAGCGCACGTGCCCTCCAGACGTACCGTCCTCGCCGCCGGTGCCGGCCTCACCACCGCCCTCGCCACCGCGTTCACCCTCGGCGGCACCGCCCACGCCGACACCGACCGCCGCCTGCGGGCGCTGATCTCACGCATGACGCTGGAAGAGAAGGTGGGCCAGGTCTTCGTCACGCGGGTCTACGGCCATTCGGCGACCGCCCCCGAACAGGCCGACGTCGACGCGAACCTCGCCGAACTCGGTGTGCGTACGGCCGCCGAGCTGATCGCCCGTTACCGGGTGGGCGGGATCATCTACTTCACGTGGGCGCACAACACCCGCGACCCGCTCCAGATCGCCGACCTCTCCAACGGGCTCCAGCGGGCCTCGCTCGGACAGCCGCGCGGGCTGCCGGTGCTGGTCTCCACCGACCAGGAGCACGGCATCGTCGCGCGCGTCGGCGAGCCGGCCACACTGTTCCCGGGCGCGATGGCGATCGGCGCCGGGGGGTCCCGGGCCGACGCCCGTACCCTCGGCCGGGTCGCGGGCGGGGAGCTGCGGGCGATGGGCGTCCGGCAGGACTACTCCCCCGTCGCCGACGTGAACGTCAACCCGGCCAACCCGGTCATCGGCGTCCGCTCGTTCGGCGCGGACCCGCAGGCGGTGGCGGAGCTGGCCGCGGCGGAGATCCGCGGCTACCGGGCGGCCGGGGTGGCGGCGACCGCCAAGCACTTCCCCGGTCACGGCGACACGGCCGTCGACAGCCATTACGGCTTCCCCGTCATCACGCACACGCGCGAGGTGTGGGAGGAGCTGGACGCGGTGCCGTTCCGGGCGGCGATCGCGGCCGGCGTCGACTCGATCATGACCGCGCACATCCTGGTCCCGGCCCTCGACGACTCCGGTGACCCGGCCACCCTGTCCCGGACCGTCGTCACCGGCCTGCTGCGCGAACGCCTCGGCTACGACGGGGTGGTGGTCACCGACGCGCTCGACATGGCGGGCGTGCGGACGAAGTACGGCGACGACCGGGTGCCGGTGCTCGCGCTGAAGGCGGGCGTCGATCAGCTCCTCAACCCGCCGAAGCTGGACATCGCCTGGAACGCCGTACTGCGGGCCGTGCGGGAGGGTGAGCTGACGGAGGCGCGGCTGGAGGAGTCGGTCCTGCGGATCCTGCGGCTGAAGGACCGGCTGGGGCTGCTCGCCGACCCGTACGTCAGCCGGGACCGGGTCGGGCGGACGGTCGGCACGAAGGCGCACCTCGCGACGGCCGACCGGATCGCCGAGCGGACGACGACCCTGCTGGTCAACGAGGGCGCCCTGCTGCCGCTGTCCCCGCGGACGCACCGGCGGCTGCTGGTGGTGGGCGCCGACCCGGCCTCCCCCTCGGGTACCACGGGTCCGCCCACCGGGGTCCTGGCCGCCGCGCTCACCGGGCTGGGGTTCACGGCGACGGCCCTGTCCACGGGTACGGCCCCGTCCGCGGCGACGATCGCCCGTGCGGTGACGGCGGCGGGCGAGGCGGACGCGGTGGTGGTGGGGACGTACAACGTCACCGCGACGAGCCCGCAGAAGACCCTCGTCGAGCAACTGCTGGCGACGGGCCGGCCGGTGGTCGCGGTGGCGGTCCGCAATCCGTACGACGTGGCCCAGCTGCCGTCCGTCAAGGCGTACCTGGCGTCCTACTCATGGACCGACGTCGAACTGCGGGCCGCCGCCCGGGTGATCGCGGGTGTCGTGGAGCCGCAGGGCAGACTGCCCGTGCCGGTGCAGCACCCGGACGATCCGGCGAGCGTGCTGTACCCGATCGGGCACGGCCTCACCTACTGAGGCCGTGCCCGGACCACACGGCACGACGGCCGGCCGGCAGCGAGCCGGCCGGCCGTCGTGGGCGGGGTGAGCGGGGGTTACGGGCGCAGCGCGGGCTCGCGCTCCACGTCCCGGACGTCCAGCTTCGCGTCGAACTTCGCCAGCGGCTTCGCCACGGCGGCGTTCTCCTGGACGGCGGCCGGGGCGACGCCCGCCCAGTCCAGGATGCGGGCCGTGGCGAGGGCCTTCTCGTCGGCGACGAGGCCGGCGACGTTGGCACCGTGGTTCAGGCCGGGCGCGGTGAAGACGTAGGAGTCCTTGGCGCCCTTGCCGAGGCGGAACGGCTCGGCGCCCCACGGGTCGTTCTGGCCGTAGACGAACAGCATGTGGCGGGCGTTGTGCTTCACCCAGGTGTCGACGTCACGCATCGCCCACGGCTGGAACTTCATGGAGATGTCCCGGGGGACGAAGTTGCGCGGGGGCTGGTAGCCGTAGCGGACGTACTTCTTCTCGATGTGCGGGAAGTGGATGGTGGGCGCGCCGAGCTGGGTGCCCGCCTGGTAGTAGTACGGGGTGTACGGGGACAGGCCCTGGTCGGTGTAGAAGGAGAACCCGGAGATCGTGTCGATCGAGGTCCAGATCTCGTCGTCGGTCGCGTTCTTCGCGTCGGCGGGGATCGAGTCGCAGTCGGACACCAGGCTGTACTGCCAGAAGCCCCAGACGTAGTCGAGGACGACGGCCTCGTAGGCGCGGTCCAGGCTGCCGACGGTGGTGAAGGTGTAACCGTTCTCGGCGGCGTACGCCTCGTACTTCTTCTCCAGCGGCTCGCGGCGCACCAGCGCCTCGCGCTGCACGGCGTTCAGGCGGTCGCGGCACTCCTTGGTGCCGACGGTGGCGAAGAAGCGGTCGTAGGCCGAATCCTCGTTGTTCACCACGTCGTTGGGGGCGACGTAGGCGACGACGCCGTCCATGTCACGCGGGTAGAAACGCTCGTAGTAGGTGGCCGTCATGCCGCCCTTGGAGCCGCCCGTGGAGATCCAGTTCTCGGGGTAGACCGCCTTCAGTGCCGTGAAGATGCGGTGCTGGTCGCTCGCGGCCTGCCAGATGTCCAGCTTGGACCAGTCGGCGGGGTCGGGACGGGACGGCGTGAAGAAGCGGTACTCCATGGAGACCTGGTTGCCGTCGACGATCTGGGTGGGCTCGCGGCGGCTGGGGTTGGTGGAGACGTTGTAGCCGCCGGTGTAGAAGACCGTCGGGCGGCTGACGTCCTTGTGCAGCACGGTGATCCGCTGCTCGAACGTGCCCTTGGAGGGGTGCCGGTGGTCCACCGGCTGGGTGTAGTTCAGGACGAAGTAGCGGTAGCCGGGGTACGGCTTCTCCTGGACCAGGCTCATGCCGGGAACGGAGAGGAGCCGGTCTTTGATGTCCGTGGCTTCCGGCTGGGCGGCGGTGGCCGCTCCGGCCGTGGTCAGCGTGCCGATGAGCACGGTGAACGCCAGCAGCCATCTGAGCGCCTTGCGCATGCGCGTGCACCCTCCCTGTGAGACAGATGTGCGCCGGAAGCTATCGGAGCAACACCCGTGACACCAGAGGAGGTTGGCAATTGGGGCCAAATGTCCGGCCGATCAGTGCCGTTGGAGCACGTCAGCCGGGGCGGGTCAGCACAGGATCCAGCCGGAGGTGTACTTCCCGCTCCCCACCGAGCCCGACACCCGCACGCAGCGGTGGCCGGCGTAGACCTCCACCGGCAGCGAACTGCGGACGTGCTTGCGCGACTTGCGCACGGCCACATGGCCGCGCGCCTGCACGCTGACCGACACCACACGCTTCGTGCCGGGGTGCTTCTGAACGGTCACGGCGCACACCCGGCCGCCGTTCTTGTACACGAAGACGGAGCCGGTGGAGAAGGGCAGCATCCGCACCTGGCGGCCCGTGCAGGAGGAGGGGGCGGCCTGGGCGCTGCCCGGTGCCGCCACCGCGAGCAGTACGGACGCGGTCAGCACGGCCAGCCCCACCCCCAGCCGTCGGCGTATCGCACCACTGTCCACGGTCTTCGACCCCTCCCCCATGTGCCGTACGCATGGCCGTACGAATGGCAGTACAGCTGTACGGACGCACGGCATGTGTCGGATGGTTGCGACGACCGTCAGCGGGACGCGCCGACCGGCTCCTCCGGCTCGGCCGCCCCGACGAACGCCCGCCACAGCTCGGCGTAGCGCCCGCCGCGGGCGAGCAGTTCGTCGTGCGTGCCGTCCTCGGCGACCCGGCCGCGGTCCATGACGACGACCCGGTCCGCGCGGGCCGCGGTGGTCAGCCGGTGGGCGACCACCAGGGTGGTACGGCGGCCCGCGATGCGGTCGGTGGCCTGGTTGACCAGGGCCTCCGTGGCCAGGTCCAGGGCGGCCGTCGCCTCGTCGAGGAGCAGGACGTCGGGGTCGACCAGTTCGGCGCGGGCCAGCGCGATCAGCTGGCGCTGCCCGGCGGAGAGGTTACGGCCGCGCTCGGCGACCTCGTGGAGATAGCCGCCGTCCAGCGTGGCGATCATCTCGTGCGCGCCGACCGCCCGCGCCGCCGCCTCCACCTCGGCGTCGCTGGCGTCGGGACGGCCGTAGGCGATGGCGTCGCGGACGGTGCCGGGGAAGAGGTACGCCTCCTGCGGGACGACGCCCAGCCGGTGGCGGTACGACGTGAGGTCGAGGGTGCGCAGATCCGTGCCGTCGACCAGCACCCGGCCGCCGGTGGGGTCGTAGAACCGGGCCACCAGCTTCACCAGGGTCGACTTGCCCGCGCCGGTCTCGCCGACGAACGCGACGGTCTGGCCGGCCGGGATGCTCAACTCGATGCCGGTGAGGGCCTCTTCGTCCTCGCCGTAGGTGAAGTGCACGTCCTCGAAGGTGATCTCGCCGCGCAGCGAGGGGACGTCGAGGGGTTCGGCGGCGGTCTTCGTGGAGGTGGGTTCCTGGAGGAGTTCCTGGATGCGGCCCAGCGAGACCGTGGCCTGCTGGTAGCCGTCGAAGACCTGGGAGAGCTGCTGGACGGGTGCGAAGAACAGGTCGATGTACAGCAGGTACGCGACCAGCGCGCCGGTCGTCAGCGTCGCGTCGTCCACCCGGCCCGCGCCCGCGACCAGGACGGCCGCGGCGGCGGCCGAGGACAGCAGCTGGACGAAGGGGAAGTAGATCGAGATCAGCCACTGGCCGCGGATGCGGGCCTGCCGGTAGCTGTCGCTGTGCTCCGCGAACCGCTCCCCGCCGTCCCGCTCGCGCCGGAAGGCCTGCACGATCCGCAGTCCGGCCACCGACTCCTGGAGGTCGGCGTTGACCGCCGACACCCGCTCACGGGCGAGTTCGTACGCCTTCACGCTGGCCCGGCGGAAGAAGAAGGTGGCGATGATCAGCGGCGGCAGGGTGGCGAAGACGACCAGGGCCAGCTGCACGTCGAGCACCAGCAGGGCGGCCATGATGCCGAAGAAGGTGACGACCGAGACGAACGCGGTGACCAGGCCGGTCTGGAGGAACGTCGACAGGGCGTCGACGTCCGTCGTCATCCGCGTCATGATCCGGCCGGTCAGCTCCCGCTCGTAGTAGTCGAGGCCGAGCCGCTGGAGCTGCGCGAAGATCTTCAGACGCAGCGCGTACAGGACCCGCTCGCCGGTACGGCCGGTCATCCGGATCTCGCCGGTCTGCGCCACCCACTGGACGGCGACGGCGAGCAGCGCGAGCAGGGACGCGGTCCACACGGCGCCGACGGCCATCCGGGTGACGCCGTCGTCGATGCCGTGCCGGATCATCACCGGCAGCAGCAGGCCCATGCCGGCGTCCACGGCGACGAGGCCGAGGCTGATCAGCAGCGGCGCCCCGAAGCCGCGCAGCAGCCGGCGCAGGCCGTAGGACTCCTCGGCGGCGACCGCCCGAGCCTCGTCGACGTCCGGGACGTCGGTCGCCGGGGGCAGCGCCTCCACCTGCGCGAGCAGCTCGGGCGTGGCGGGCGTACCGGCGAGGGCGGTGTCCTTCGGCTCGCGGTCGCCGGTCCACAGCCGTGGCGTGACCCCGCGCTCGGCGTCGAACTCGGCGTCCAGCTCATCGCGTACGGAGGTGTCCTCGCAGGGCTCCTCGGGGCGGGTGTGGCCGGGCGAGACGCCGCCCAGCTCGTCCGGGTCGGTGAGCAGGCGGCGGTACAGGGCCGAGCGCTCCTGGAGTTCCTCGTGGGTGCCGAGGTCGGCGAGCCGGCCGGCGTCGAGGACGGCGATGCGGTCGGCGAGGTTGAGGGTGGAGCGGCGGTGCGCGATGAGGAGGGTGGTGCGGCCCTCCATGACCTGCTTGAGGGCCTCGTGGATCTCGTGCTCGACGCGCGCGTCCACGGCCGAGGTGGCGTCGTCGAGGACCAGCAGCCGCGGGTCGGTGAGGATCGCGCGGGCGAGGGCCACCCGCTGGCGCTGGCCGCCGGAGAGGGTGAGGCCGTGCTCGCCGACCTTGGTGGCGTACCCCTCGGGCAGCTCGGCGATGAACCGGTCGGCCTGGGCCACGCGGGCGGCGGCCTCGATCTCCTCGTCGGTGGCGTCGGGACGGCCGTACGCGATGTTGCTGCGGACCGTGTCGGAGAAAAGGAAGGAGTCCTCCGGAACCAGGCCGATCGCGGCCCGCAGCGAGTCCTGGGTCAGCTCGCGCACGTCGTGGCCGCCGATGAGGACGGCGCCGCGGGTGACGTCGTAGAAGCGGGGCAGCAGGAGGGAGACCGTGGACTTGCCGGAGCCGGAGGAGCCGACGACGGCGAGGGTCTCGCCGGGGCGGATCTCGAAGCTCAGCCCGTCGAGGACCGGGCTGTACTTTCCGGAGGCGCCTTCGTAACCGAAGGAGACGTCGTCGAACTCGACGGACGCGGGCGCGTCGGCCGGCAGTTCCTTGGTGCCGTCCTTGATCGACGGCTCGGTGTCGATCAGCTCCAGGACGCGTTCGGTGCCGGCTCGGGCCTGCTGGGCGACCGTGAGGACCATGGCGAGCATGCGGACCGGGCCGACGAGCTGCGCCAGGTAGGTGGAGAAGGCGACGAAGGTGCCGAGGGTGATGTGCCCGTGCACGGCGAGCCAGCCACCCAGCGCGAGCATCGCGACCTGGCCGAGCGCGGGGACCGACTGGAGGGCCGGGGTGTACCGCGAGTTGAAGCGGATCGTGCGCAGCCGGCCCGCGAAGAGGCGGCGGCCGACCGCGCGCAGCTTTCCGGTCTCCTGGTCCTCCTGCCCGAACCCCTTCACCACGCGTACGCCGCTGACGGCGCCGTCGACCACACCCGCGACGGCGGCGGCCTGCGCCTGGGCGTACCAGGTGGCGGGGTGCAGCTTGCTGCGGCTGCGCTTCGCGATCACCCACAGGGCGGGGGCCACGGCCAGCGCGACCAGGGTGAGCGGCGGCGACAGCCAGGCCATGATCCCCAGGGAGATCAGGAAGAGCAGGATGTTCCCGATGGTCATCGGGAGCATGAAGAGCAGGCCCTGGATGAGCTGGAGGTCGCTGGTGGCCCGGCCGACGACCTGACCGGTGGACAGCTCGTCCTGCCGGCGGCCGTCGAGCCGGGTGATCGTCCCGTACATCTCGGTCCGCAGGTCGTGCTGGACGTCGAGGGCGAGACGGCCGCCGTAGTAGCGGCGGACGTAGGTGAGGACGTAGACGATCAGGGCCGCGCCGATCAGGGCGCCCGCCCAGGGGGCCATGTCACGGGTGTGGCCGACGACCACGTCGTCGATGATCACCTTGGTGATCAGCGGGGCCAGCGCCATGACGGCCATGCCGCCGAGGGAGGAGCCGAGGGCGAGGACGACGTCCGTCGGATGGCGCCACGCGTAGCTCGCCAGTCGCCGTGCCCATCCCCGTTGCGCAGCCACGCCGGTGCCTCCCGTTAGACCTGATCTTCCAGAAGGCACCAACGTGACATGAACCGGATTTCATCCCTCCGCAACAAATCGGGGGCGGTGGATCAGGTGGGTCAGACGCGTATGCGCAGGAAGTAGAACCGGGTCGTCTGCACCGCGTTCTGGTTGTCGTCGCTGACCAGCAGGATCTTCAGCGCGCCCTTGCTCCGGCCCGTGATCACCATGCCCTCGATGTTGTCGAGGAGCGGGTTCGGCTGGGGCTGCTTCGCCGTCGCTCCCAGTGACGGGCAGGTCACGAGGTCGGCGAGGAGGGTCTTGCCGACCGGGCGTACGCCGTCCTGGCCCGTCAGGTTCTCGACGCCGCTGGTGTCCGTGGCCCGGCGCGGGTCGGCGAGGTAGAGGCGGACCGTGTTGCCGACGCCCGCGGTGAAGCCGCGCTCCAGGACGAGGAGGCGGCCGTCCGGGGTCGCCTGGACCTCGGGGACGCCGAGCCCGGCGTCGGCCCGGTAGGCGTACTGGGCGCCGAGCACGAAGGCGCCGCCCCGCCGCGTCCAGGTCTGGAAACGGACCGTGCCGGCCGAGTCGCCGGACAGGGCGTACTCCATCGACGCGAGCAGGGTACGGCCGCCGGGCAGCAGGGTCAGGCCCTCGAAGGTGCCGTTGGGGACCGCGCGGCCGGCCGGGGCGACCCGTAGGGGGTCCGGGACGGGGAGACGGCCGAGGATCGCGCCGGACGGGCTGTAGCGGCGTACGGACGGCTCGGTCTCGGAGGTGACCAGGAGAGTGCCGTCCCGGTCCACGACCAGGCCCTCGGAGTCCAGCGCGGCGCCGTTCTCGTCGGCGAGGGCGACGACCCCGGTAGGCCGCAGGGTCCGCGGGTCGAGGCGGAACAGGGAGGAGCGGTCGGAGACGGCCGCGAGGGAACCGTCCCGGTCTTCGGCGAGCGCGGAGAAGTTGCCGACGAAGGTGCCGTCGTACGTCGTCTTGTCGAGCGCGTCGGAGAAGCGGTCGAGGGAGACCGAGGGGGAACAGGCGCTGTTCGCGCCGTCCGCCTTGTCCGCTCTGTCCTGCTGGGCGTTCGCGGGTCCGGCGGCGGCCAGGCAGGTGGCCGCCACCAGGCCGGCGGTGAAGGTGGCGAGTACGGTTCGCAGGCGCATGGGGGTCACGGTAGAGCGGGCGGGTGTCACCGTGGGGCGGGCGGGTGACGGCCGGTGGGACACGCCGTTAAGGATCCCCGGTCCCTGCCCCCTCAGGACGCGGCGAGGTCTCGGTGGATGACCTTGGCGACGCCCTGGATGGTGTTGACGCCGTAGCTCATCGTGCTGTTGCCGTGGGTGAGGACGGTGATGGCGTAGTCGTGCCCGCCGCCCTTGAACGTGCCGACGCTGTGCACCCGCCAGCCGTGGGTGGCGCGCGACAGCCAGCCGTTCTTGACGTGCCAGCTGACCCCTGCGGGCCGCCCGTACGGGGTGCCCCAGCGCTGCGAGGAGACGACCCCCGCCATCAGCTTGTTGACGTAGGCGCGTGAGGTGTCGGTGAGGACGGCGTTCTTGGCCGTGAGGAGCTTGAGCAGTTTCTGCTGGTCGGTGACGGTGATCTGGGTCAGCCCCCAGTAACCGTTTGCGCCCGGCTTGGTCTGCGTCATCTTGGCCGCCGTGAGGAAGGCCCTGATCTTCGTCACGCCGAGCTGCTTCCACAGGGTGGAGGTGGAGGCGTTGTCCGACTTGGTGATCATCGCCGTGGCGAGGGACTTCTCCCGCGTGGTCAGCGCCCTGCGGTGCTTCTGGGCGTCCCACAGCAGCGCGGAGAGGACGGTGACCTTGACGACGCTGGCCGAGTCGTAGGCGGTGGAGGCGCGCAGCGTGCAGGTGGTGCTGGTGCTCCGGTCGTAGAGACCGACGGCCACGGTGCCCTTGCGGGTCGCGAGCGCCGCGGTGATGTCCTTCTTCAGCTTGGCGGCGAGACCGGCCTTGGCCGACGTACAGCTGACCGTCGGGGTGGCGGCCGCGGCGGGCGTCGCGGCGGCCACGCCGGTGATGAGGATGCCGGCGCCGAGGGTGGTGGCGACGAGACCTCTCGTCCGTCTGAAAGTCCTGTGAGTCATGCCACGTTGACTCGCACACCCGGCCGATAGTTGTACTCACGTTCCATGGACCGGATCCGTAACACACCGGAACGGCGGGTACGGATGCAGCATGCCGACCGAGACACCGAACGGGCATTTCGCGGCCGGGCAGTTGCGCGCCGCTCTGTGGGTGATGCACCGCCTCGCCACGTCCGAGGGACAGCCGCCCGAAGGGGACGCGTTCCGCGGGAAGAAGGTGCCCACCAAGCTCCTGGCCGCCGGCCTGGGGTCCCTGATGAGGAACTTCCAGCTCGCGAGGCGCCAGGGAGGGGACCGCTGGAAGGCGGCCGTCGAGGTGTTCCACGAGATACCGGACTTCCTTCAGGCGGAGTTGCCCGCAACCACGATGGGGTCCGGTGAACAGATCGCCTTCATCGCCGGGTACGAGAAGCAACTGGCCGCATACCGGGAGAAGTTCGGGGCGCTTCTGGGGTGACCGGAAGCGCGCGGCCGCTGAAGGGGTGGGCCGGCGGTTCGCGGTTCGATTCAGTCGGCCCCGAGCAGGGTGTGCAACCGGGCGGTGTCGATGACGTGGGCCCGTGAGGGGAAGACGCGGTGCAGCAGGAGGTCGTGGACTTCGGGGTCGGGGTCGGCGACGCCGTCGGACAGGACGTACAGGAGGTAGTCGCGGTCGGCCGCGTCGACGACGGTGGACAGCACGGCGCCGCTGGTGCTGAGGCCGGAGACGACCAGCGTGGTGATCTCGCGCTCGCGCAGCCGCTCGTCGAGGTCGGTGGTGGACAGGCCGCCGTGGCGGACCTTGCGCACCACGATGTCGCCGTCCTGGGGCGCCAGGCGCTCGTGGACGGCGGTGACAGGGTCCTCGTGGTGCATGAGGCGGTGCCGGGCCAGCGGGGCGAAGGACTTGTTGGCGGCCGGGATCGCGTCCCAGTCGGCCTCGGTGAAGCCGACACGGACGTAGGCGACGGTGCCGCCGCCGGCACGAACGGCTGCGACGGCACCTTCCAGGCGGGCCGGCAGGGCTTCGCGGTCCCCGCCCTCGGGCAGCAGGGCCAGGATCGCGGGCTGGCAGTCCATGACGAGAAGGGCGGTGCGGGCGGGGTCGAGGGCGGGGACCGTGCACGCGGGGACGGTGCTCATGCGGGTGTTCTCCTTGCGGGTGATCGCTGCGGCTGGGGGTGTCACCTCGGGCTCCGGGCCAGATCTCGCCCGGGGTGCGGCGTGCGGTCGTGCCGGGGGAGCAGAAAGGGGGTGATCAGCATGAGAAGACCGGCGACGGCGATCGCCACGCGGGGGCCGGTGACGCCGGCCAGCAGGCCCCACAGCCCGGTCATGGCCGCGACGGTCGCCTTGCTGGTGACCGACCACGCCGACAGGGTGCGGGCGACCCGGTCCGTGGCCGTCCGGTCGAGCCGGTAGGCGGCGAACACCGGGTTGAACACGCCCATGCTGGTGATCAGCGCGAACTCGACCGCGATGACGAGCACGAGCCCGGCCACGCCGGGGCGGATGAAGGCCAGCCCGATCGACCAGCACGCGCGCAGGGTCCCGGCGGTGAGCATGACCTTGTGCCGGCCGAACCGTGCGACGAGCCGGGGGGCCAGCCGTGACCCGATGATGCCGCCGACGCAGGGCAGGCCGAACGCGAGGCCGTACTGCCAGGGGGCGAACCCGAGGTCGCCCAGCATGAGAACGGCGAGCAGCGGTGAAGTCGCCATGATCAGGCCGCTGACCAGGACCGTGTTGAAGAACAGCGGGCGCAGGGCCGGGTGGGCCAGGATGTACCGCCACCCTTCGAACAGCTCACCGAACCGGAACGGCGCCCCCTTCGTACCGGTCCGCACGGCGTGCGGCTCGCTCCCCCCGATCACACTCGTACCGGTCCGCACAGGGCGCGGCTCGCTCCCTCCGATCGCACGGATCCCCGCGGCCGAGAGCAGATAGCTGACCGCGTCGGTCGCCACGGTCAGCACCGGGCCGAAGAACCCGATGGCGGCGGTGCCGACCGGCGGTCCGAGCACGGTGGCGGTCCAGTTCGTGGACTCGAATCGCCCGCTCGCGACGAGCAGGTCCTCCGGCCGCACGAGCGCCTTCAGATACGCGCCGCTGGCCGCGTTGAAGGCGATGTCGGCCGCACCGACGACGACGGACACCACCAGGAGCTGGACGAAGCCGAGCAGGCCGAGTGCGTACGCGACGGGGACACTCATCAGTGCCACGAACCGGGTCAGATCCATCGCGACCATCACCGGCCGCTTGCGGCGGAACTCCACCCACGGGCCGAGCGGCACCGCCACCACGGCCCCCACCGCCAGCCCTGTCGCGGCCAGCAGCGACACCTCGGTCGGCCCGGCGTGCAGCACGAGGATCGCGATCAGGGCGAACGCGTCGAACGCGAGCCGCGTGCCGAACGTGCTGACCGCGTACGCCGCCCACAGCCACCCGAACCGCCGGCCCAGCCGTCTCCTGGCCACCACGCTCAGCGCACCCCTTGATGTCCACCCGAACAAGCCGACGTTGACCGGTGAGAGCAAAGCTGGCAGCACAGCAGCAGGTCAAACAACCAAGGCGCCGGGGAGCCACAACCCCACGTTGTGCACTAAGGTGCGTCGGCGTGGACCTCGACACCGCCCGGACCTTCGTCGCCGCCGCCGACGCGGGACAGTTCCAGGAAGCCGCCGCCGAGCTGGCGGTCACCCAGCAGGCAGTCTCCAAGCGCATCGCCGCGCTGGAGCGCGAGCTGGGCGTGCGGCTGTTCACCCGCACCGCGCGTGGTGCCGAACTCACCATCGACGGGCAGGCGTTCCTGCCCCACGCGCGCGAACTGCTGCGCGTCGCCGAGCGCGCGGTCGCGTCCGTACGCACCGGCAGCCGTCCGCTGCGCGTCGACGTGCTCGCCTCGCGCAGCGCGGCGTCGGGCCTGATGCGCGGCTTCCACCGCGCGCACCCCGGGATCGAGTTGGACGTGGTGTGGCTGTTCGACATCGAGACGGCCGTCGCCGCCATCCGGTCCGGTGCGATCGACGCGTCCTTCCGTGCCGTCGCCGTGCCCGGCAGGCCCCTTCCCGAGGACATCGAGTCCGTCCGGGTGCTCGACGAGCCGCTCCAGCTCCTCACCGGCCCCGCCCACGCGCTGGCGGGCGCCCGCTCGGTGACCGTCGCCCAACTCGCCGGGCACCGGATCTGGATGCCCGGCATCGTCCCCGGTACCGAGTGGGCCGCCTACTACGACGACCTCGTCGCCGAGTTCGGCCTCACCATCGAGGCGACCGGTCCCAACTTCGGCTCCGACGCGCTCCTGGACACCGTGGCCGACACCCCGGCCCTGGCCACCTTCATGGGCGAGCAGACCCGCCTCGTCTGGCCCGCCGGCCACGACCTGAGGCGCATCCCGGTGACCGACCCGACGCCCGTCTACCCGCACTCGCTGATCTGGCGCCGCGACAACCCGCATCCCGCACTCGCCACACTCCGCGACCACCTCGGCTCCGCACAGCCCGACCGGCCCGGCAGCGCGGTTTGGACGCCCTCCTGGACGCCGGCGTGGACACAGCGGTAAGCAGCACGGCGTCAGCCATCGGAAACGCTCTCCCGCCCACTCACAGGCCGGACCCAGGCTGAGCACAGCCCGCGCTCATCGGCCGTCTGCACCGTGCAGTGGTGACCTCTGCCACCGATCCCCTCCCCCACCCGACCGTGTCCACGGACCCGCTGCGGCCCACGGCGCCTCCGACGGCGAGCCCTGGGTCGACCCCGACGTCGGCCCCGCCACCGGTCCCGGCGGCGCCCCCGCCGGACAGGGCGCCGCGCTGGTCGCTCCCCGCGCTGCTCGCGATCCTGGTCCTGGCGGCGGTGCTCTACGGCTGGAACCTCTCCGGCTCCGGGCTCAACAGCTTCTACAGCGCCGCCGTACTGAGCGGCACCCAGAGCTGGAAGGCCTGGTTCTTCGGCTCGTTGGACGCGGGGAACTTCCTCACCGTCGACAAGCCACCGTTCGCCCTGATGGTGATGGGCCTGTCCTGCCGCGTGTTCGGCTTCGGGACCTGGCAGATGATGCTGCCACTGATCCTGACCGCCCTCGGCACGATCTGGATCCTGCACTCCTCCGTGAAGCGGGTGTGGGGCCACGGCGCGGCGACGGTCGCCGCGCTGGTCCTCGCGTTGACCCCGATCACCGTGGCCATCAACCGCGACAACAACCCCGACACCCTGCTGGTGTTCCTGATGGTGGGCGGCGCGGCACTGGCCCTGCGGGCCGTGCACAACGGCAGGCTGCTGCCGCTGCTCGGCTCGGCCGCCTGCTTCGGCCTCGCCTTCAACACCAAGATGCTCCAGGGCTACATCGCGCTGCCCGCGGTCTTCGCGGTCTACCTGTACGCGGCGAAGCCCAAGCTGGTGAAGCGGCTGCTCAACCTGGCCGCCGCGGCCGTGGTCCTCGCGGTCTCCAGCTTCTGGTGGGCGGCGGCCGTCTCCCTGGTCCCGGCCGACGAGCGGCCCTACATCGGCGGCTCGACCGACGGCACGGCCTGGAACCTGATCATGGGCTACAACGGCCTCGGCCGGGTCCTCGGCGGCGAGGGCAACGGCGGCGGAGGCGGGGGCGGAGGCGGCGGCTTCTCCGGTACCGCCGGCATCGGCCGGATGTTCAACGACATCCTCGGCGGCCAGATCTCCTGGCTGATCCCCTTCGCGGCCATCGCGTTCGTCGGCGGCCTCGTCCTGTGCGGGCGCGCCCCGCGTACGGACCTCACCCGCGCCGCGCTGGTGATGTGGGGCGGCTGGACCGCCCTGCACTACCTGACCTTCGCCATGGCCGAGGGCACCATGCACCCGTACTACACGACCGCCCTCGCCCCGGGCATCGCGGCGCTGTGCGGGGGCGGCGGCCTGATGCTGCTCCGCGCCTTCCGCGCCGACAGGCGGTGGGCGTGGGTGCTGCCGCTCGCCCTCGCGGTCACGGCCGGCTGGGCGATCGTGCTGCTGCGCCGCGCCTCCGGCTGGAACACCTGGCTGTGGCCGGCCGTCGGCGTCGTCATGGCGCTGGCGATCGTGGGGCTGCTCGTCTTCCGCTCGGGCAACCGGGCCCGCCTGCTGGCGGCTTCGGTGGCCGCGGCGGTCGTCGCCTCGGTGGCCGGTCCGGCGGCGTACGCCTGGTCGGTGCCGTCCGGTTCGGGCGGCGCGATGGGCGGTACGAATCCGACGGCCGGACCCACGACCGGGAGCGGCGGCTTCGGCGGCGGCCGTCCCGGGGGCGGCGGTGACCGTGGCGGTTTCCCTGGCACCGGCGGCGAACAGGACGCGCAGGGCACGCAGGCCGAGGGACAGCCAGGCGGCCAGGCGGGCGGTACGCCTCCCGGCGGCGCGGCGGGTGAAGGCGGTACGGCCCCGGGTGGCACCGCGGCCGAAGGCGGCACCGGTGCGGGCGACGGGCCCGGCGGTACCGGCACGGGAGGCGGCGGCATGGGCGGGGGCGGCGCGAGCACCGAGCTGCTCTCGTACCTGAAGAAGAACCAGGACGGCGCCAAGTGGCTGCTCGCGGTGTCGAGTTCACAGTCCGCCGCGCAGCTCATCCTCAGCAGCGGTGAGCCGGTGATCTCCATGTGGGGCTGGTCCGGCTCCGACAACGCGATGACGCTGGCCAGGCTGAAGGAACTGGTGAAGAAGGGCGAGCTGCACTACATCCAGCTCGGCGGCGGCATGGGAGGCGGCGGCATGGGAGGCGGCGGTATGGGCGGCGGCTCCACGGCCAACTCCGAGGTGACGGAGTGGGTGCAGAAGAACGGGACGGCGGTGGAGGAGAGCGACTACAGCGCGACTCCGAGCACGACGTCCGATTCGTCCGCGGCCTCCGAGTCGACCTCGACCTCCGAGTCGACGGTCTACCGCCTGGACGCCTCGGACGTGACCTGACCACGGACTGACGCGGACTGACTCCAACTGACCGCGCGTCGGCCGCCACACCGGCCCGCACAGCGGCAACGGCCCCTGACTCTCCCGTCAGGGGCCGTTTCACGCCATCAACTCGCGTGGACAAGGGGCAGTTTGCCGGTTCCCGTCATCTGATCGACACGTCAGATTCATTGCCTTGACCGCATGTGCATGTCACTCTCCCGATTGCCGCCTCCAATCCACACGCGTAGATCGGACACCCCACATGCTGGCGACACGCATACGCCGATGGAAGTCGGTGGCCCTTGCCACCACTGCCGTACTGGTCGGCCTCACCGCGCCCGCGCTCACCGCGACCCCCGCCGCGGCGACCACGACCGCGTACGACTCGACGTACTACAAGAACGCGGTCGGCAAGACGGGTACGAGCCTGAAGTCCTCGCTGCACACGATCATCACGCCCCAGACGAAGCTGTCCTACTCGGCTCTGTGGGAAGCGCTGAAGGTCACCGACCAGGACCCGAACAACAGCTCCAACGTGAAGCTGCTGTACTCGGGCATCTCCCGCAGCAAGTCGCTCAACGGCGGCAACAGCGGCAACTGGAACCGCGAGCACGTGTGGGCCCAGTCGCACGGCGACTTCGGCACCTCGGCGGGTCCCGGCACCGACCTGCACCACATCCGCCCCGAGGACGTGACGGTCAACGCCGTCCGCGGCAACAAGGACTTCGACAACGGCGGCAGCAGCTTCACCAACTCCGGCGGCAGCCTCACCGACTCGAACTCCTTCGAGCCGCGTGACGCCGTCAAGGGCGACGTGGCCCGCATGATCCTCTACATGGCCGTCCGCTACGAGGGCGACGACGGCTGGCCCAACCTGGAGCCCAACGACCTCGTCACCAACGGCAGCGTGCCCTACCACGGCCGCCTCTCCGTCCTGAAGGCGTGGAACGACGAGGACCCGCCGGACGCCTTCGAGGAGCGCCGCAACCAGGCCATCTACGACACCTACCAGCACAACCGCAACCCGTTCATCGACCACCCGGAGTGGGTCGAGGCGATCTGGTAGGCGAACGGACCCGGAACACGACCCGGCCGGCCATGAGGGAATCGCCCCTCGCGGCCGGCCGCTGTCGTCAGTCCACGTGGGTAGGGGCGAACATGCGCAGTACCGCCGACAGGACCAGCACCGACGGGCCCGGCGACGCCAAGGCCTTCGCCAGGTCCGTTTCCAGGGATTCCGGGGTGGTACGCAGGGCCGGGACACCGAAGGACTCGGCGAGGGCGACGTGGTCGGGGCCGTTCAGTTCCGTGACGGTGGCCCGGCCGAAGGCGTCCGTCATGTACTCGCGGAGGATGCCGTAGCCGCCGTCGTCGACGATCAGCCAGGTGACGTTCAGGCCGTACTGCTTGGCCGTGGCCAGCTCGGCGATCGAGTAGAGGGCGCCGCCGTCGCCGGACACCGCCAGCACCGGGCGGGTCGGGTCGGCGGCCGCCGCGCCGAGGGCCGCCGGGAAGCCGTAGCCGAGGCCGCCCGCGCCCTGGGCGGAGTGCATGTGGTTCGAGCCCTTGGGGTCGAAGGCCGACCAGGCCCAGTACGCCAGGATCGTCATGTCCCAGAAGGACGGGGAGTCGGCGGGGAGCGCCTTGCGGACGGACGCCAACAGTTGCTTCTCCAGCGTCAGTTCCTGGGACGCGATGCGTTCCGAGACGCGGGAGAGGACCGTGCGTACGCGTTCCGGTGCCGTCGGGTCGCGGCGTTCCGGGGCCGTTTCCAGGAGGGCCTGGATCGCGAGGCGGGCATCCGCGTGGATGCCGAGGGCCGGGTGGTTGGCCTCCAGTTTGCCGAGGTCGGCCTCGATCTGGATGACGCGGCCGCGCGGCTTGAACGTGTGGTAGTTCGAGGAGAGTTCGCCGAGGCCCGAGCCGATCACCAGCAGGACGTCCGCGTCCTCCAGGAAGTCCGTGGTGTGCCGGTCCTCGAGCCAGGACTGGAGGGACAGGGGGTGGGTCCACGGGAAGGCGCCCTTGCCGCCGAAGGTGGTGACGACGGGGGCGTCGAGACGTTCGGCGAGCTTGCGGAGCTTGCCGGAGGCGTCCGCGCGGACCACTCCGCCGCCGGCGATGATCGCCGGGCGGTCGGCCTTCGACAGCAGGTCGGCGGCGACCGCGGTCAGTTCGGGGCGCGGGGGGAGTTCCTCGGGGAAGGCGTCGCCGACCGTGACCACGGGGATCGCCGTCTCTGCCAGCAGTACGTCCTGCGGGATCTCCACCCACACCGGTCCGTGCGGGGCCGTCAGCGCCGACTTCCAGGCCGCCTCCAGCGCGGACGGGATCTGGGACTGGGTGCGGACCGTGTGGACCGACTTCACCACGCCCCGGAACGAGGCCGCCTGGTCGGGGAGTTCGTGGAGGTAGCCGTGGCGGCCGCCGCCGAGGCCGCGCGTGGGGATCTGGCTGCTGATCGCCAGGACGGGGGCGGAGGCCGCCGCCGCCTCCTGGAGAGCGGCGAGCGAGGTCAGCGCGCCGGGCCCCGTCGACAGCAGCAGCGGCGCCGCCTCACCGGTGATGCGGCCGTACGCGTCCGCCGCGAAGCCCGCGTTGTTCTCCACCCGCAGGCCGATGTAGCGCAGGTCGGAGCGGCTCAGCGCGTCGAACATGCCGAGCGCGTGCTGGCCGGGCAGCCCGAAGACGGTGGTCGCGCCGAGCCCGGCCAGCGTCTCCACGACCAGGTCTCCGCCGTTGCGGCCGGGCGGCGGGTTCAGCGCGGCCTCCGTCTGGGCCGGCGTCGGACGGAGCACCAGGTCGTGGTCGTGAGTCACTTCGCGCGGGCCTCTGCAATCTGGCGGGACATGATCGTGGTCAGTTCGTACGCCGTGTGCGATGCCGCCACCGACGTGATCTCCGCGTGATCGTACGCGGGCGCCACCTCGACGACGTCCGCCGAGACGAGGTGGCAGGAGGCCAGACCACGCAGGATCTCCAGCAGTTCGCGGGAGGTCATGCCGCCAGCCTCGGGCGTGCCGGTGCCGGGCGCGTGGGCCGGGTCGAGGCAGTCGATGTCGATGGAGATGTAGAGGGGGCGGTCGCCGATGCGCTGGCGCAGCTGGTCGGCGATCTCGTCGACGCCGCGCCGCATCACGTCCGCGGAGGTGACGATGCCGAAGCCCATCTTCTCGTCGTCGGTGAGGTCCTGCTTGCCGTAGAGGGGGCCGCGGGTGCCGACGTGCGAGAGGGCGGAGGTGTCGAGGATGCCCTCCTCGACGGCCCGGCGGAACGGCGTGCCGTGCGTGTACTCGGCGCCGAAGTAGGTGTCCCAGGTGTCGAGGTGGGCGTCGAAGTGGAGCAGGGCGACCGGGCCGTGCTTCTTGGCGACCGACCTGAGCAGCGGGAGGGCGATGGTGTGGTCGCCGCCGAGGGTCATCAGGCGGGCGCCGGTGCCCAGCAGGTCGTCGGCCGCCGCCTCGACGGTCTCGACGGCCTCGTTGATGTTGAACGGGTTCACGGCGATGTCGCCGCCGTCCGCGACCTGGGCGAGGGCGAAGGGGGAGGCATCCTGGGCCGGGTTGTAGGGCCGCAGCAGCCGGGAGGCCTCGCGGATCGCGTTGCCGCCGAAGCGGGCGCCCGGCCGGTACGAGACGCCGGAGTCGAACGGCACGCCCACGACGGCGACGTCGGCGCGGCCGACCTCGTCGAGGCGGGGCAGCCGGGCGAAGGTCGCGGGTCCGGCGTACCGCGGGACGCGGGAGGAGTCGACCGGGCCGCGGGGCGTCTCGTTGCTGCTCATCTGCTGCCTTCTTTCCTACGCGTCGTCGCGTATGTACCGCTCTGTACCGCTCGATACGACTGTACTGGGGACGCGGGACGGGGTTCGGACACGAGTTCGGCGTCCCGGTCGGGACGACCCTAGAGGGCCGGACGGCGACTGCGAAGTGTACGTTTCCTCCATTGAGGTCGCGCTGGACAGAGGAAACGCACACCATGCCGGATCCCACGGTTCCGCCCACTCCGCCCGTGCCCCTCGCGTCCCTGCTGGCCCGCGAGGACCTGGCCCTGCGACAGATCGCCGGGCCCCGCCATCCGGGCCTGGCCGTCCACTGGGCGCACACCTCGGAGATGGCCGACCCGTACCCGTATCTGCTGGGCGGTGAGCTGCTGCTGACGGCCGGCGTGCACATTCCGGAGGCGGCGGGGTCGGGCACGTACTTCGACGACTACGTCTCGCGGATCGTGGCGGCGGGCGGCGCGGCGCTCGGGTTCGGCCTGGCGCCGGTGCACGACACCGTGCCGCGCGCCCTGGTCGCCGCCTGCGACGCCTATGAGCTGCCGCTCCTGGAGGTGCCGCCGCAGACCACCTTCTCCGGCGTGGCCCGCGCGGTCTGGCAGCTCATGGCCCAGGCCCGGCACGCCGAGCTGCGCCGGGTCACCGAGGCCCAGCAGAGCCTCGCCTCCGCCGCCTCCCGCCCGGACCCGGTGCCGTCGGTGCTGCGGCAACTGGCCCGGCGGGTGGGCGGACGGGCGGTGCTGTACGGGCCGGAGGGCACGGAGATCGCGGCGGCGGGGAGGGAGCCGGGCAGCGAGGTGGGACCGGCGCTGGCCGAGCTGGCGCGGGTGGTCCGGCCGGGCAGCCGCCCCGCCCCCGCCTCCGCCACCGACACCACCGGCGGCACCCATCTCGCCGCCTACGCCCTCGGAGCCGGCCGGGGCTTCGTGCTCGGGGTCGCCGTTGCCCGCCGCGAACCCGGTGATCACACCATCGCCTCCGTCGCCGCCGTCCTGCTCTCGCTGCTCACCGGTGAGCACCGGAGCGGCACGGAGGCGGCCCGCTCCTCGGCCCTCGTACGGCTGCTGCTCGGGGCCCCGCCGGAATCCGTGGCCCCGCTGCTGGGCGGGGAGCGGTGGCAGGTGGTGCACGGGCGGCCCGAGGGGCAGGACCCGGACGCGGTGGCCGCCTCCGCGCTGGGCGCCGCGCTCGGGTCGCCGCTGGTCGACCTCGGGGACGGGATCGTACGGGTACTGGTGCCGGGCGAGCGGGAGCCGGTCGCGCAGCCGGGGTGGACGCTGGGGGTCGGTGACGCCGCGGCCCCCGCCGACTGGCCGGCCGCCGACACCCGCGCGGGGCGTGCCCTGGCCCGCGCCCGCGCCACCCGCGCGCCCCTGGTCCGGCACGGCGCCCGCCCGGCGCTCGCCGACCTGGTGCCGCCGGACGAGGCCGAGGCGCACGCCCGTACGCTGCTCGCTCCCCTCGGCGAGACCCTCGCCGACACCCTGCGCAGCTGGCTGTCCCTGCACGGCAGTTGGGACCGTACGGCGGTGGCGCTGGGCGTGCACCGCAACACCGTGCGGCAGCGGATCGCGCGCTGCGCCGCCCTGCTGAGGACGGACCTGGACGACCCGGACGTACGGATGGAACTGTGGTTCGCCCTGCGGCAGCGGTGAGTTCGACGAAGGACGGGAAAGCGCGTGGCCAGGGCGAGTGACCCACGTCCCAGCGTCCGGGACACCGGAGACTCCCACCGGCCGCTGCCTCACAATGGAGACCATGCCGATACCCGGGACACCCAGCCGCGCCGAGCTCGTCGAGCACCTTGTGAAGACCCGTATCGCGGGTGACGTCGCCACCCCGCGCGAGAACAACCTCTCCCACTACCGCCAGTTGGCCAACGGCGTCCGCAACTTCTGGCTCGGACTGGAGCTCGGCGACCGCTGGACCGACGAGCAGGACGTGCTCGCGGTGATGGCGGAGCGGGTCGGCGTCAACGACGACCCCGAGTACCGCTACGGCCAGGACACCATCGACCCCCAGCTGACGGTCGACGGCCTGGAACGGCTCGCCGGGCGACTGCGCAAGGCGGCCGAGGACCGGCAGCGGGTGCTGTTCGCCACCGGTCACCCGGGCGGTCTGCTGGACGTGCACCGGGCCACCGCGGACGCGCTGCGCGGGGCGGGCTGCGAGATCGTCGTCATCCCGGACGGACTCCAGACGGACGAGGGTTACGTCATGCAGTTCGCGCAGGTCGCGGTCCTGGAGCACGGCGCCACCCTGTGGCACACCCATTCGGGCGAACCGATGAAGGCGATCCTGACCGCCCTGGAGCGCGAGGGGCGCCCGCTGCCGGACCTGGTCGTCGCCGACCACGGCTGGGCGGGCTACGCCGGACAGCACGGCGTGGACTCCGTCGGGTACGCCGACTGCAACGACCCGGCGCTGTTCCTCGCCGAGTCGGAGGGCACCGTCCAGGTGGCGGTCCCCCTCGACGACCACGTCCTCAGCCCCCGCCACTACGACCCGATGACGGCGTTCCTGTTGGCGGAGGCCGGTCTCGCCTAGGACGGCGGCCGGCCCTCACGACCAGGGGTTGAGCCCCTCCCTCCGGCGCTGGGCGTACCCCGGCGTCGGGTCGAGGTACACGCGGGTGACCGCGGGGAAGACCTCCCGCAGCCGGGCCTCGGCCTGCTCGCAGGCCCACTCGATCTGGGCGGCGGTGGACACGTCCCGGAAGTCGACCTTCGCCGCGACCAGGGCCTCGCGGGGTCCCTGGACCAGGGTGGTCAGTTCGAGTACGGCCTCGATGTGCGCGGACTCCAGCAGCTCCGCGCGGATGCGCTCCCGCATCGGCTTCGGCAGCGGGCGGCCGATGAGGAGTTCGGCGTTGGAGCGGCCCAGCACCCAGGCGACGTACAGCAGCAGGACGCCGATGCACAGGGAGGCGGCGCCGTCCCAGGCGCCGGAGCCGGTGAGCTGCCCGCCGAGCAGGCCGCCCGCGGCGAGGACGAGGCCGGCGAGGGCGGCGGAGTCCTCCAGGACGACGGCCTTCACGGCGGTGTCGGGGGTGTGCCGGAGGTACAGCCGGAAGGGCGCCCTGAGCCGGGCCGCCTCGCCTCGGGCCTGCCGCAGTCCCGTCCGCAGCGAGTAGCCCTCCAGCAGGAAGGCGACGCCGAGGACGATGTACGAGACGAGCGGATCGCCGAGGTCCTCGCCCTCGACGAGGGTGTGGACGCCGTCGTAGAGGGAGAAGACCGCGCCGCCGACGAAGGTGGCGACGGCGGCGAGCAGGGCCCAGATGTACCGCTCGGGGCCGTGGCCGAGGGGGTGGTCCTCGTCGGCCGGTTTCCCGCTGCGTCTGAGGGCGGTCAGCAGCATGATCTCGGTAACCGTGTCGGCGACCGAATGCGCCGCCTCCGACAGCATCGCGCTGGATCCGCTGATCACACCGGCGACCGCCTTGGCGAGCGCGATCCCGAGATTGGCGACGGCGGCGACGATCACCGTGAAGGTGCTCTCGCCGCCGCCCTGTTCCTCTGCTGTGGCCATGCCCCTCAGTCTTCCCGAGGGACGCGCACCACACCTTCCTGGATCACCGACACGGCGAGCTGCCCGTCCTGCGTGTAGATACGGGCCTGGCCGAGGCCGCGGCCGCCGTGCGCCGACGGCGACTCCTGGTCGTACAGCAGCCACTCGTCGGCGCGGAACGGCCGGTGGAACCACATCGCGTGGTCCAGCGACGCCCCCACCACGTCCCCGACGGCCCAGCCGCCGCGGCCGTGCGCGAGGAGCACGGAGTCCAGGAGGGTCATGTCGGAGACGTAGGTGGCGAGGACGACGTGCAGCAGCGGGTCGTCCGCGAGCTTGCCGTTGGTGCGGAACCAGACCTGGCTGTGCGGCTCGCGCGGCTCACCGAACCTCCCGTACGGCGGCTCCTCGACGTACCGCAGGTCGATGGCCTGCCGGGCCTCCAGGAACCGCTCGACCACGTCCCGCGGGAGATGGTCGTAGCCCCGCAGGCGTTCCTCGGAGGTCGGCAGGGTCGCCGGATCCGGGGAGGCGGGCATCGGGGTCTGGTGGTCGAGGCCCTCCTCGTACGTCTGGAAGGACGCCGAGAGGGTGAAGATCGGCCGGCCGTGCTGGACCGCGACCGCGCGGCGGGTGGTGAAGGAGCGGCCGTCGCGGATGCGCTCGACGGTGTAGACGATGGGCGCTCCCGGATCGCCCATGCGGAGGAAGTACGCGTGCAGGGAGTGGGCGTGCCGGTCGGCGGGGACCGTACGCCCGGCGGCGACCAGCGCCTGGGCCGCCACCTGACCGCCGAAGACGCGGGGGACGACGGCGGACCGGGAGCGGCCACGGAAGATGTTCTCCTCGATCTGCTCGAGGTCGAGCAGATCGAGGAGATCCTGTAGTGCCTGGCTCATGAGAACTGTTGTACCGGGCAGTAATTGCGGCCGGCTTACAGACCCATGTCCTTGGCGATGATCGACTTCATGATCTCGCTGGTGCCGCCGTAGATGCGGTTGACGCGGTTGTCCGCGTACAGGCGGGCGATCGGGTACTCGTTCATGTAGCCGTAGCCGCCGTGCAGCTGGAGGCAGCGGTCGATGACGCGGTGGGCGACCTCGGTGCAGAACAGCTTGGCGCTGGCGGCCTCGGCGGGGGTCAGCTCACCGGCGTCCAGGGCCTCCGTGGCGCGGTCGGCGACGGCCTCGGCCGCGTCCACCTCGGCCTGGCAGGCGGCCAGCTCGAACTTGGTGTTCTGGAAGTGGGCGACCGGCTTGCCGAAGACGGTGCGCTCGCGCACGTACTCCGTGGCGAACCGGACGGCCGCCTTCGCCTGGGCATAGGCGCCGAAGGCGATGCCCCAGCGCTCCGAGGCGAGGTTGTGACCGAGGTAGGAGAAGCCCTTGTTCTCCTCGCCGAGCAGGTCCTCGACCGGCACCTTGACGTCGACGAAGGCCAGCTCGGCCGTGTCGGAGGTGCGCAGGCCCAGCTTGTCCAGCTTGCGGCCGATGGAGTAGCCCTCGGACTTGGTGTCCACCGCGAAGAGGGAGATGCCGAAGCGGCGGTCCTCGGCGGTCGGGGCGGAGGTGCGGGCGCAGACGATCACCTTGTCGGCGTGGACGCCGCCCGTGATGAAGGTCTTCGAGCCGTTGAGGACGTAGTGCGTGCCGTCCTCGCTCAGCCTGGCCGTGGTCTTCATGCCCGCGAGGTCGGAACCGGTGCCCGGCTCCGTCATCGCGATGGCCCACATCTCCTCGCCGGAGACGAACTTCGGCAGGAAACGCTTCTTCTGCTCGTCGGTGGCGAGCATCTTGATGTACGGCAGGGCGAGCAGGACGTGCACGCCGGAGCCGCCGAACTGGACGCCGGCGCGGGCGGTCTCCTCGTAGAGGACGGCCTCGAACTTGTGGCTGTCCAGACCCGCGCCGCCGAACTCCTCGGGGACGTTGATCCCGAAGATGCCCAGCTCGCCGAGCTTGTAGTAGAACTCCCGCGGGGCCTGGCCGGCGGCGAACCACTCGTCGTAGACGGGTACGACCTCGGCCTCGATGAAGGCGCGAAGGGTCTCCCGGAATGCCTCGTGATCCTCGTTGAACACCGTACGGCGCACGCCGCCACCTCCACGTACCTCGGCCCTGTCTAAGCGCTTGCTCATTCACCGTACCGGCGAGTACGGGGTGCGTCCAGGGTGGGTACGGGGTAACGCTCGTCACGCCCACCGCCCCCTGGGGCCCCGCCCCAGACCCCGGAACCCTTCCCACCCGACCCACCCGACTCGGTCGGCCGAGAGGCCCGACTCGCTCCGGGGCTCGGCCCCGGACCCCGGCGGGGGCTCCGCCCCCTGCACCCCCGGAAGTCTCCCACCCGACCCACCCGACCTACCCGACTCGGTCGCCCGAGAGGTGAGCCCTCCCGGGGCTCCGCCCCGGACCCCGCGGGGGCTCCGCCCCCTGCACCCCCACGCACCCGCACCCCCACGCACCCCGCACCCCCAGCGCCGCCGGATCCTCGCGCCCCACCGCGCGACCCTGGGATCCCGGACCCTCACGCCCCACCGCGCGACCTCGGACCCCGACCCTCACGCCCCACCGCGCGACCTTGGGACGGACCCCCGACCCGCGCGACATCCGGGAACCTCGGGTCGCGACTCCACGGCCCGCCCCCCCCGAAGCCCGGGATCCCTGCACCGGGCCATCCAACCGCCATCCAAGCCCCGGAGCCCCGGTAACCACCGCACCCTCAGGCACCGTGATAGCCTCTAACAAACCCGTGTAGCTATAGCCGACCACCCACGGAAGGGGCCCCACGCATGGCCGGAACCACCAGCGCCGAGAGCCCCCGCGAGCGGTACCGCGCTCAGGTGCGGGCCGAGGTGAAGGAGCGGGCCTGGAAGCAGATCGCGGCGGCCGGGGCCTCCGCCTTGTCGCTCAATGCGATCGCCCGGCAGATGGGGATGAGCGGGCCCGCGCTGTACCGGTACTTCGGCAGCCGGGACGAGCTGATCACCGAGTTGATCAGGGACGCGTACCGCAGCCTGGCCGACGCAGTCCGCGCCGCCGACGGCGATGTCGCCTCGCTGGCCTACGCCCTGCGCGCGTGGGCGCTGGCGGATCCGCACCGGTACTTCCTGGTCTACGGCACGCCCGTGCCGGGCTATCACGCGCCCGACGACATCACCGCCATCGCGTCCGAGATCATGGCCCGCCTGCTCGACGCCTTCGCCGAGCTGCCCGGCGGCGACGCGCAGACGCCGTTCGACGCACATCTCGCCGAGCACCGGGAGTGGGCGGACGGCCACCCCGCCCCGTCCCCGGCCCCGCGCCGGGCGCTGGCCTTCTGGACCCGGCTGCACGGCGCGCTGTCCCTGGAGCTGGCCGGCCACTTCACCGGGATGGGCTTCGATCCCGCGCTGCTCTTCGCCGCCGAGCTGGAGAGTCTCAGCGACTGACCCCCTACGCCTCCGCCTCCGCCGCCGAGCCGAAGGCGCCTCTCGCCATGCGGTGGAGGAGGTCCGCCGTGGCTCCCCGGCCGGGGAGGGAGCCCGCCCTGCCCAGGTGCGGGGTGGAGTTCAGGAGTCCGAACACCGAGTGCACGGCGGACCGGGCCGCCGGTTCGGTCAGCGCCGGGTACACCCCGCGGACGACCTCCACCCACAGCTCGACGTACTGCCGCTGCAACTGCCGTACCAGCTTGCGGTCGCTGTCGCGGAGGCGGTCCAGCTCGCGGTCGTGCAGGGTGATGAGGGGACGGTCGTCGAGCGCGAAGTCGATGTGCCCCTCGATGAGCGAGTCGAGGACCGCCTCGCCCCCGCCCCCGTCGGCCTCCTGCATCCGGCGCCGCGCGCCGGTCAGCAGCTGGCCGCTGATCCCGACCAGCAACTCCGCGAGCATCGCGTCCTTGCCGGGGAAGTGCCGGTAGAGGCCGGGTCCGCTGATGCCGACCGCGGCTCCTATCTCGTCCACGCCGACGCCGTGGAACCCGCGTTCGGCGAACAGCCGCGCGGCCTCCTTGAGGATCTGCTCGCGGCGGGTGGGGGCGTCGGTTCTGGTGGCCATGAAAACAATTCTAGACATCGAGGTTAGCGCTCGTTAACCTGATGGAAATGGTTAACGCTCATTAACAGTCGACCACTGGCCGTGAGGGGACCGCAAGGTATGGAGCAGGCACCGGAGCTGACCAGCGCGGCAGACCCCGCGTCGGAGGCCTGGCGGGCCAATGAGAGGGCCCACCTCGCACTCGTCGAGGAGCTGCGCGGCAAGCTCGCCGCCGCCCGGCTCGGCGGGGGTGAGAAGGCGCGGGCCCGGCACACCGCGCGCGGGAAGCTGTTGCCGAGGGACCGGGTGGACACCCTCCTCGACCCCGGCTCGCCGTTCCTGGAGCTGGCCCCCCTCGCCGCCGACGGGCTCTACGACGGGCAGGCCCCGGCCGCGGGCGTGATCGCCGGGATCGGCCGGGTCAGCGGCCGTGAGTGCGTGATCGTGGCCAACGACGCCACCGTCAAGGGCGGGACGTACTACCCGATGACGGTGAAGAAGCATCTGCGGGCCCAGGAGGTCGCTCTCGAGAACCGCCTGCCGTGCCTGTACCTGGTGGATTCGGGCGGCGCCTTCCTGCCCATGCAGGACGAGGTGTTCCCGGACCGCGAGCACTTCGGGCGGATCTTCTACAACCAGGCCCGGATGTCCGGCGCCGGCATTCCGCAGATCGCGGCCGTGCTCGGCTCGTGCACGGCCGGTGGGGCGTATGTCCCCGCGATGAGCGACGAGGCCGTCATCGTGCGCGGCCAGGGCACGATCTTCCTCGGCGGTCCCCCGCTGGTGAAGGCCGCCACCGGCGAGGTCGTCACCGCGGAGGAGCTGGGCGGCGGCGAGGTCCACGCGCGCGTGTCGGGCGTCACCGACCACCTCGCGGAGGACGACGCGCACGCCCTGCGCATCGTGCGGACCATCGTCTCGACCCTCCCGGCCCGCAGTCCGCTCCCCTGGGAGGTGCGGCCCGCGGTCGAGCCGAAGGTCGACCCCTTCGGGCTGTACGGCGCGGTCCCGGTCGACTCCCGTACCCCCTACGACGCACGGGAGATCATCGCCCGGATCGCCGACGGTTCGCGGTTCGCCGAGTTCAAGTCCGAGTTCGGGCAGACCCTGATCACCGGCTTCGCCCGCATCCACGGGCACCCGGTCGGCATCGTCGCCAACAACGGCATCCTGTTCTCCGAGTCCGCCCAGAAGGGCGCCCACTTCATCGAGCTGTGCGACCAGCGCGGCATCCCGCTGCTGTTCCTCCAGAACATCTCCGGCTTCATGGTCGGCCGGGACTACGAGGCCGGTGGCATCGCCAAGCACGGCGCCAAGATGGTCACCGCGGTCGCCTGCACGCGCGTGCCCAAGCTGACGGTCGTGGTCGGCGGGTCGTACGGCGCCGGGAACTACTCGATGTGCGGCCGGGCGTACTCCCCGCGCTTCCTGTGGATGTGGCCGAACGCCAAGATCTCCGTGATGGGCGGTGAGCAGGCCGCCTCCGTCCTCGCCACCGTCAAGCGCGACCAGATGGAGGCGCGCGGCCAGGAGTGGCCGGCCCCGGAGGAGGAGGCGTTCAAGGACCCGATCCGGGAGCAGTACGAGCGCCAGGGCAACGCCTACTACGCGACCGCCCGGCTCTGGGACGACGGGGTCATCGACCCGCTGGACACCCGCCAGGTGCTGGGTCTGGCCCTGACCGCCTGTGCCAACGCGCCCCTGGGTGAGCCCCAGTTCGGCGTCTTCCGGATGTGAGGGGCTTCACGACCATGTTCGACACAGTCCTCGTGGCCAACCGCGGCGAGATCGCCGTCCGGGTCATCCGCACCCTGCGGGCGCTGGGCGTGCGCTCGGTGGCCGTCTTCTCCGACGCGGACGCCGACGCCCGGCACGTCCGCGAGGCCGACACGGCCGTACGGATCGGTCCGGCGCCGGCCGCCGAGAGCTATCTGTCGGTGGAGCGGCTGCTGGAGGCCGCCGCCCGCACCGGCGCCCAGGCCGTCCACCCCGGCTACGGCTTCCTCGCGGAGAACGCCGGCTTCGCGCGCGCGTGCGCCGACGCCGGGCTCGTCTTCATCGGACCGCCGGCCGAGGCGATCTCCCTCATGGGCGACAAGATCCGCGCCAAGGAGACCGTGCAGGCGGCGGGCGTCCCGGTGGTGCCGGGATCGAGCGGCAGCGGGCTCGGCGACGCCGAACTGGCCGCCGCGGCGCGGGAGATCGGCATGCCCGTGCTGCTGAAGCCGTCCGCGGGCGGTGGCGGCAAGGGCATGCGGCTGGTGCGGGAGGCGGACCGCCTCCTGGACGAGATCGCCGGCGCCCGCCGTGAGGCCCGCGCCTCCTTCGGGGACGACACGCTCCTCGTCGAGCGGTGGATCGACCGGCCCCGGCACATCGAGATCCAGGTCCTGGCGGACGGCCACGGCCGGGTGATCCACCTGGGCGAACGCGAGTGCTCCCTCCAGCGCCGGCACCAGAAGGTCATCGAGGAGGCGCCCAGCGTGCTCCTCGACGAGGCCACCCGCGCGGGCATGGGCGAGGCGGCGGTCCAGGCGGCCCTGTCCTGCGGCTACCGGGGCGCGGGCACCGTGGAGTTCATCGTCCCCGGCGGGGACCCGAAGGCGTACTACTTCATGGAGATGAACACCCGTCTCCAGGTGGAGCACCCCGTCACCGAGCTGGTCACCGGGATCGACCTGGTGGAGTGGCAGCTGCGGGTGGCGGCCGGCGAGCAGCTGCCGTACACGCAGGACGACATCCGGCTCACCGGGCACGCCGTCGAGGCACGGGTGTGCGCCGAGACCGTGTCCGTCCGAGAAGGCGCGCGCGGGTTCCTGCCGTCCGGCGGCACCGTGCTGAGGCTGCGGGAGCCGCAGGGCGAGGGCGTGCGCACCGACTCGGGGCTGACCGAGGGCACCGAGGTCGGCAGCCTGTACGACCCGATGCTGTCCAAGGTGATCGCGTACGGACCCGACCGGGCCACCGCGCTGCGCAAGCTCCGGGCCGCCCTCGCGGACACGGTCACGCTGGGCGTGCCGACCAACGCCGGGTTCCTGCGCCGGCTGCTCGCCCATCCGGCGGTCGTGTCGGGCGAGCTGGACACCGGCCTGGTCGAGCGGGTCATGGACGACCTGGTCCCCACCGACGTACCGGAGGAGGTCTACGAGGCCGCCGCGGCCGTGCGGCTGGAGGGGCTGAGGCCGTCCGGGCCGGGGTGGACGGATCCCTTCTCGGAGCCGAGCGGGTGGCGGCTGGGCGGGGAGCACCGGCCGGTGGCGTTCCCCCTGCGGGTGCCGGGACTCGAACCCGTCACTCGTGAAGTCCGCGGCACGTACGCCGTCACCGACGACCTGGTCAGCGTCGCTCTCGACGGCGTCCGGCACACCTTCCAGCGGGCCGGTGACTGGCTGGGCCGCGACGGTGACGCCTGGCAGGTGCGCGACCACGACCCGGTGGCCGCGGCCCTGACCGGGGCCGCGCACGCGGGCGCCGACTCGCTGACCGCGCCCATGCCGGGCACGGTGACGGTGGTGAAGGTCGCCGTCGGCGACGAGGTGACGGCGGGGCAGAGCCTGCTGGTGGTGGAGGCGATGAAGATGGAGCACGTCATCTCCGCCCCGCACGCCGGCACGGTCGCCGAACTGGACGTCACCGCGGGCACGACCGTGGCCATGGACCAGGTGCTGGCCGTGATCGCGCCGTATGCGGAGGAGGGATGACCGTGCGAGGACTTCCGATGACCGTGCCCGCGCCCGGCCTGCCCACGCGGGTCAGGATCCACGAGGTCGGAGCGCGCGACGGCCTGCAGAACGAGAAGACGACCGTGCCGACGGAGGTGAAGGCCGAGTTCGTGCACCGGCTCGCCGAGGCCGGGCTGACCACGATCGAGGCGACCAGCTTCGTCCACCCCGAGTGGGTGCCCCAGCTCGCCGACGCGGAGCAGCTGTTCCCTCTGCTGTCCGGCCTGCCGGTGGAGCTGCCGGTGCTGGTGCCGAACGAACGGGGGCTGGACCGGGCCGTCGCCCTGGGAGCGACCCGCGTCGCGGTGTTCGCCAGCGCCACCGAGTCCTTCGCCAAGGCCAACCTCAACCGCACGGTGGACGAGTCGCTGGCCATGTTCCGCCCGGTGGTGGAGCGGGCCAAGGCCGACGGGGTGCATGTGCGCGGCTATCTCTCCATGTGCTTCGGCGACCCGTGGGAGGGTGCGGTCCCGGTCCCCCAGGTCGTCCGGGTGTGCCGGGCCCTGATCGACATGGGCTGCGACGAGCTGA
Source organism: Streptomyces sp. NPDC058335 (assembly GCF_042723915.1). Taxonomy (NCBI): domain Bacteria; kingdom Bacillati; phylum Actinomycetota; class Actinomycetes; order Kitasatosporales; family Streptomycetaceae; genus Streptomyces; species Streptomyces sp. NPDC058335. Next base: position 207,885 of record NZ_JBHXHX010000007.1, read on the forward strand.
GCCTCGGCGACACCATCGGGGTCGCGACCCCCGGCCATGTCGAGGAACTGCTGACCGCGCTCGGCGAGGAGGGCATCCCCGTCTCCGCGCTGGGCGTGCACTTCCACGACACCTACGGCCAGGCCCTCGCCAACACGCTGGCCGCGCTGCGGCACGGCGTCACCACCGTCGACGCCTCGGCGGGCGGCCTGGGCGGCTGCCCGTTCGCGAAGTCCGCCACCGGCAATCTCGCCACCGAGGACCTCGTGTGGATGCTGACCGGCCTCGGCATCGACACCGGGGTCGACCTCGGCCGTCTCGTCGCCACCAGCGTCTGGATGGCCGGCCGGCTGGGCCGGCCCAGCCCGTCCCGCACCGTCCGCGCCCTGTCCCACGAGGACGCAGAGGGCCAAGAGGGCCGCGAGGCCCACAAGGAGCAGTGACCGCCATGGACCACCGACTCTCCCCCGAACTGGAAGAACTCCGGCGCACCGTCGAGCAGTTCGCGCACGACGTCGTCGCGCCGAAGATCGGCGACTTCTACGAGCGGCACGAGTTCCCGTACGAGATCGTCCGCGAGATGGGCCGCATGGGCCTGTTCGGGCTGCCGTTCCCCGAGGAGTACGGCGGCATGGGCGGCGACTACCTGGCGCTGGGCATCGCGCTGGAGGAACTGGCCCGCGTCGACTCCTCGGTGGCGATCACCCTGGAGGCGGGGGTGTCGCTGGGCGCGATGCCGATCCACCTCTTCGGCACCGAGGAGCAGAAGCGCGAGTGGCTCCCCCGGCTCTGTTCCGGCGAGATCCTGGGCGCGTTCGGCCTGACCGAGCCGGACGGCGGCAGCGACGCGGGCGCGACGCGTACGACGGCCCGGCTGGACCCGGACACCGACGAGTGGGTGATCAACGGCACGAAGTGCTTCATCACCAACTCGGGCACGGACATCACGGGACTGGTCACGGTCACCGCGGTGACGGGCCGCAAGCCGGACGGCAGGCCGCTGATCTCCGCGATCGTCGTCCCGTCCGGCACCCCCGGCTTCACGGTGGCCGCGCCCTACTCCAAGGTCGGCTGGAACGCCTCGGACACCCGCGAACTGTCCTTCACGGACGTCCGGGTGCCCGCCGCCAACCTGCTGGGCGAGAAGGGGCGCGGCTACGCCCAGTTCCTGCGCATCCTGGACGAGGGCCGCGTCGCCATCGCGGCGCTGGCGACGGGCCTCGCGCAGGGCTGTGTGGACGAGTCGGTGAAGTACGCGAAGGAGCGGCACGCCTTCGGCCGGCCGATCGGCGCCAACCAGGCGATCCAGTTCAAGATCGCCGACATGGAGATGAAGGCCCACACGGCCCGCCTCGCCTGGCGCGACGCGGCATCCCGTCTGGTGTCCGGTGAACCCTTCAAGAAGGAGGCGGCCCTGGCGAAGCTGTACTCCTCGACGATCGCCGTCGACAACGCCCGCGACGCCACCCAGGTCCACGGCGGCTACGGCTTCATGAACGAGTACCCGGTCGCCCGCATGTGGCGCGACTCCAAGATCCTGGAGATCGGCGAGGGCACGAGCGAGGTCCAGCGGATGCTGATCGCGAGGGAGTTGGGGCTGGTGGGCTGACCGGCGCGTCGGCCGCCCTCCTTCCGGGACGTTCGGCGGGGCGTCAGCCGCCCAGCAGGCCGCGTAGGCCCTCGATCAGGTCCCGTACCGGTGCCGCCGCCGCGCCGAGTGCCGCGACGGCGCCGGTGATGGCCACGAGGCCGCGCGCCGCTGGGCGGCGGGGCGTGCGCCGTCGGCGACGACCGGCAGGTTGTCGTCGACGGTCCGGGCGGCGTCCGGGGCGAGGGTGCCGCGCAGTCGCTCGAGTTCCCGCCGCAGTGCCTCGACCGCCTCCTGCGTGGAGAGCGGCTGGCCACCCTTGACGATGCCGATGTTGCCCGTGCCGCCGTTCATGGCCACCTGATCGCCGCCGCCGTAGCTGTTGAAGGTGTCGCCGCTCACCTCTTCACCATCCCCGTGTTGTTGAGACCGCCGTACATGTTGACCGTGTCCCCGAACTGGTAGTTCTTGGGGTTGACCTGGAGGCTCTCCACCCGGACCTGGAACTCGGCCTCGGGGTTCTCGATGGCGTGGACGATGTAGAGGACGAGCTGGCGCAGCTGGGTCGGGTCGGGCAGGGTCACCAGGGCGGTGGATCCGCTGGAGGTCTCGACGGCCAGGACGTGTTCGTTCGGGGTGTTCCACACCTTCAGCAGGTGGAAGAGCAGCCCGAGCACCACGGCCAGGCCGAGCACCCACACCACCTGCGCGCTGTCGTCCTGGGAGCTGGAGGACGAGGAGTTCGCGTCGACCGCCTGGACCACGACGAACACCATGACCGTGATGCCCGACCACTTCAGGAAGTCGTTGAGCGCTTCCATCCGCTTGGGCTTGAGGACGAAGGTGTGGACGCGAGCGACGTTGTGCAGCGGATAGGCCGCCTCCCCGACCCACAGCAGCCGTCTGCTCACCTTCAGCTCGACGGTGCGCCCGTTCCCCGGAGGCGGTGGTACGGGCACCGACGCCCCGAGTGTTCCCTGAGTCTCCAAGTCCCCCCGTCAGCATGTGCACATGTGAGCTGGTGGGGACCATTAAGCAATCGAAGATGTCTCAGCAAGAGGCGATTTACAGTCAACTCGCCCTTTTCTTCGGCCGCTTGACCGAATCTGACGGGCGTGGAGGCCTTGCATGACCGGGGTCGACGGGCCCCGCCCCCTGGACAAGATCTGAGGTTAGGCTAACCTACCTTCGAATTGTCCGGCGGTGATCCGCCCCGTTCGAAAGCAGCCACCTTCATGTCCAACGCCAGAGCCCCTCACCTCACCCGTCGCGGCATCCTCGCCGCTGGTGGCGCCCTCGGTCTCGGCGCCGTGCTCGCAGCCTGCGGGGACGACGATTCGGAGAGCGGTGGCTCGAAGTCGACGGAGAGTGCCGCCGCCAAGTCCGGCCCCTGGACGTTCAAGGACGACCGCGGTACCACCGTGAAGCTCGACAAGGTCCCGGCGAACATCGTCGCGTTCACCGGCGTCGCGGCCGCCCTCTACGACTACGGCGTCCAGGTCAAGGGCGTCTTCGGGCCGACCAGGACGACCGACGGCAAGGCCGATGTCCAGGCCGGCGACATGGACATCACCAAGGTCGAGGTCATCGGCAACGTCTGGGACGAGTTCAACGTCGAGAAGTACGCGGCCCTCGCGCCCGACGTGCTCATCTCCACGACCTTCGACAGCGCCGGCACCCTCTGGTACGTCCCCGAGGCCTCCAAGGACAAGATCGCCAAGCTCGCCCCGAGCGTCGCGGTCTCCGTCTACGACCGGCAGATCACCGCTCCGCTGGAGCGCATGTGGGAGCTGGCCGAGTCGCTGGGCGCGGACATGGCCGCCGCCGAGGTGACCGACGCCAAGAAGCGCTTCGAGACGGCCGCCACCCGGCTGCGCGCCGCCGCCAAGGCCAAGCCCGACATCAAGGTCATGGCCGGTTCCGCGAGCGACCAGCTGTTCTACGTCTCCGGCACCAACCTCTCCATCGACCTGGAGTACTTCAAGGCCCTCGGTGTGAACTTCATCGAGCCGCCGGAGAGCGCCAAGGCCGAGGGCGGCGGCTGGTACGAGTCGCTGAGCTGGGAGAACGTCGACAAGTACCAGGCCGACATCATCATGATGGACGACCGTTCCTCGACGATCCAGCCGGCCGACATCGCCAAGCCCACCTGGAAGCAGCTCCCCGCCGTGAAGGCCGGCCAGGTCATCTCCCGCTCGCCCGAGCCGATCCTGTCGTACGACAAGTGCGTGCCGCTGCTGGAGAACCTCGCCGAGGCGCTCGAGAAGGCGAAGAAGGTCGCCTGACAAGGGTGACCGGGGGCGTGGGTGAGCCGCACTTCGGCCCAGCCGCACGCCCCCGAGAATGCCGGCTGCCCCTCCCCACACGTCAGGAGCCCGCATGACCACGGCCGTTGCCGCCCCGTTCCGTTTCTTCTCACTCCACGTCGTGCGGACGAGGCGGCTCGGCCCGTCCCTGGTCCGGGTGAGTTTCACCGGGGAGGACCTCCGGCACTTCTTCTCCGACGGCTACGACCAGTCGCTGTCGCTGTTCCTGCCGCATCCGGGGCAGGACGCGCCGGCCGTTCCCGTCGAGCTGGGGGACGGCTGGTGGCAGGGCTGGCGTGAACTGCCGGACGACGTACGGGCGGTGATGCGTTCGTACACGCTCCGGGAGCTGCGCCGGGATCCCGACGAGGTCGACATCGACTTCGTGCTGCACACCCCGGCCGGGCACGCCTCGGCGTGGGCCGACCGGGCGCGCGCCGGTGACCGGGTGTTCCTGCTCGGGCCCGCCGTCGCCGACAACCGGGCGATCCGGTTCCGGCCGCCGCAGGACACCGACCTGGTGCTGCTGTGGGGCGACGAGACGGCCCTCCCGGCGATCGCGTCGATCCTGGAGTCGCTGCCCGCCGGACAGCGCGTCCGGGCGTGGCTGGAGGTGCATGACCCCGCAAGCGCACGGAACCTGGTGACCGCGGCGGACGCCGAGATCACCTGGCTGACCGACGGGACCTCCCTCGACGCCCTGCGCGAGGCCGAACTCCCGCCGACCGAGCGGCCGTACGTCTGGATCGCCGGCGAGTCCGGCTCGGTGAAGGCGCTGCGCCGGCACCTCGTGCGGGAGCGGGGCATCGACCGGCGCCGGGTCACCTTCGTCGGGTACTGGCGCCAGGGCATGACCGAGGAGGAGCTGCGCGCCGCCGAGTAGCAACCACGTGGCCCGCCGGGGTGGCTGACCGGTGGGCAGCGACGTGATCACCGTCACGGCGAAGCCTGCGACCTGATCGACTTACTTAGGTTAGGCTAACCTAAGTTGAATCGGAGATTCCACCCCGCGTCCGTCCCCCGGCGGACCCGTCCCCATCCCGGAGGACCCCCACGATGCGCTCGCACCTGCTCAATGACACGAACGCGGAGCGGTACCGCCGCACCGTGACCGAAGGAGTCGAGCGGGTGGCAGCCAAACTCGCCGCCACCGACCGTCCGTTCACCGGCATCACGGCCGACGCCCTCGCTCCCCGCATCGAGAGCATCGACCTCGACCGGCCCCTGGGCGACACCGCGGCGGTACTGGACGAGCTGGAGGAGGTCTACCTCCGCGACGCGGTCTACTTCCACCACCCCCGCTACCTCGCCCACCTCAACTGCCCGGTCGTCATCCCGGCCGTGCTCGGCGAGGCGGTCCTGTCCGCAGTCAACTCCTCCCTGGACACCTGGGACCAGTCGGCCGGCGGCACCCTCATCGAGCGGAAGCTGGTCGACTGGACGGCCGCCCGCATCGGCCTCGGCCCCGCCGCCGACGGCGTGTTCACCTCCGGCGGCAGCCAGTCCAACCTCCAGGCGCTCCTCCTCGCCCGCGATGAGTCCAAGACCGACTCCCTGGAGAAACTGCGCATCTTCGCCTCCGAGGTCAGTCACTTCAGCGTGAAGAAGTCGGCCCAACTGCTGGGCCTGGGCCGGGACGCCGTGGTCACCGTCCCCGTCGGCCACGACAAGCGCATGCAGACCGTCGCCCTCGCCCGCGAACTGGAGCGCTGCGCGCAGGACGGCCTCGTCCCCATGGCCGTCGTCGCCACCGCCGGCACCACCGACTTCGGCTCCATCGACCCGCTGCCCGAGATAGCCGAACTGTGCGAGCAGTACGGCACCTGGATGCACGTCGACGCCGCCTACGGCTGCGGCCTGCTCGCCTCGGTGAAGTACCGCGGCCGGATCGACGGCATCGAGCACGCCGACTCCGTCACCGTGGACTACCACAAGTCCTTCTTCCAGCCGGTGAGTTCCTCGGCCGTGCTGGTCAAGGACGCGGCCACGCTGCGCCACGCCACCTACCACGCCGAGTACCTGAACCCGCGCCGCATGGTGCAGGAACGTATCCCCAACCAGGTCGACAAGTCCCTCCAGACGACCCGCCGCTTCGACGCGCTCAAGCTGTGGATGACGCTGCGCACGATGGGTGCCGACGGCATCGGCCAGCTCTTCGACGAGGTCTGCGACCTCGCGGTGGAGGGCTGGAAACTGCTGGCCGCCGACCCGCGCTTCGACGTCGTCGTCGAGCCGTCGCTGTCCACCCTGGTCTTCCGCTACATCCCGGCGGCCGTGGCCGACCCGGCCGAGATCGACCGCGCCAACCTGTACGCCCGCAAGGCCCTGTTCGCCTCCGGCGACGCGGTGGTCGCGGGCACCAAGGTGAGCGGCCGCCACTACCTGAAGTTCACCCTGCTCAACCCCGAGACGACGGTCGACGACATGGCCGCCGTACTGGACCTGATCGCCGGCCATGCCGAGCAGTACCTGGGAGAGTCCCTTGACCGCGCGTCCTGAAAACCCCGCCGCCACCCACGACTTCGTCGGGATCGGACTCGGCCCCTTCAACCTCGGCCTGGCCTGTCTGACCGAGCCCATCGAGGAACTCGACGGCGTCTTCCTGGAGTCGAAGCCCGACTTCGAGTGGCACGCGGGCATGTTCCTCGAAGGCGCGCACCTGCAGACGCCGTTCATGTCGGACCTGGTGACCCTCGCCGACCCGACCTCGCCGTACTCCTTCCTCAACTACCTGAAGGAGAAGGGCCGGCTGTACTCCTTCTACATCCGCGAGAACTTCTACCCGCTGCGCGTCGAGTACGACGACTACTGCCGCTGGGCCGCGAACAAACTGACCAGCGTGCGCTTCTCGACGACGGTCGCCGAGGTGACGTACGACGAGAGCGCCGGGCTGTACGTCGTGAGCACCACGGCCGGCGAGGAGTTCCGCGCCCGTCACCTGGTCCTCGGCACCGGCACCCCGCCGCACGTCCCGGAGGCCTGCGCGGACCTGGGCGGCGACTTCCTGCACAACTCCCGCTACCTACAGCACAAGGCGGAGCTGCAGAAGAAGGAGTCGATCACGCTGGTCGGCTCAGGCCAGTCGGCCGCCGAGATCTACCACGACCTGCTCAGCGAGATAGACGTCCACGGCTACCAGCTGAACTGGGTGACGCGCTCGCCGCGCTTCTTCCCCCTCGAATACACCAAGCTGACGCTGGAGATGACGTCCCCCGAGTACGTCGACTACTTCCGCGAGCTGCCGGAGCCCACCCGCTACCGGCTCACGGCCGAGCAGAAGAGCCTCTTCAAGGGCATCGACGGGGATCTCATCAACGAGATCTTCGACCTGCTCTACCAGAAGAACCTCGGCGGCCCGGTGCCCACCCGCCTGCTCACCAACTCGGCGCTGCGCGACGCGCGGTACGAGAACGGCACGTACACCCTGTCCTTCCGCCAGGAGGAGCAGGGCAAGGACTTCGAGCTGGCCTCGCAGGGCCTGGTCCTGGCCACCGGCTACAAGTACGCCGAGCCCGAGTTCCTGAAGCCGGTCCGCGACAGACTGCGCTACGACTCGCAGGGCAACTTCGACGTCGCCCGCAACTACGCCATCGACACCACGGGCCGCGGTGTGTTCCTGCAGAACGCGGGCGTGCACACGCACAGCATCACCAGCCCGGACCTCGGCATGGGCGCCTACCGCAACAGCTACATCATCCGCGAGCTGCTCGGCAGCGAGTACTACCCGGTCGAGAAGACCATCGCGTTCCAGGAGTTCAGCGCATGAGCACCACCTCCGCGGCCGTCGGCCGCCTCACCCTCCGCCCCCTCGACCCCCTGAAGGACGCCGAGCTGCTGCACTCCTGGGTGACGCACCCCAAGGCGGCCTTCTGGATGATGCAGGACGCCAAACTGGTGGACGTCGAGCGCGCCTACATGGAGATCGCGGCCGACGAGCACCACCACGCCCTGCTCGGGCTGCACGACGGCGTACCCGCCTTCCTGATGGAGTACTACGACCCACGCCACCGCGAGCTGGTCGGTCTGTACGAGCCGCGGCCCGGCGATGTCGGCATGCACTTCCTGGTCGCCCCCACCGACCGGCCCGTGCACGGCTTCACCCGCGCGGTCATCACCGCCGTCATGGCACACCTCTTCGCCGACCCGGCCACCGAGCGGGTCGTCGTCGAGCCCGACGTCTCCAACACGGCCGTGCACGCCCTGAACGAGGCCGTCGGCTTCGTGCCGGAGCGCGAGATCCAGAAGCCGGAGAAGCCGGCACTGCTCAGCTTCTGCACGCGGGAACGCTTCGTCGCGGCCACGGGGGTGGGCGCATGAGCCTCGCCGACGCCGTGGCCCACCTCTCCCCCGAGCGCTGGGAGAAGGCCAACCGCCTGCTGGTCCGCAAAGCCCTCGCGGAGTTCGCGCACGAGCGGCTGATCACACCCGAACTCACCGACGACCGGTACGTCGTCCGCAGCGACGACGGCCTGACGTACTACCGCTTCACCGCCGTGCGCCGCGCCCTCGACCACTGGCAGGTCGACGCCGACTCGATCACCCGGACCCGCGACGGCGCCGAACTCCCGCTCGCCGCCATGGACTTCTTCATCGAGCTGAAGCGCACGCTCGGACTGAGCGACGAGATCCTGCCGGTCTACCTGGAGGAGATCTCCTCCACCCTCTCCGGCACCTGCTACAAGCTCACCAAGCCGCAGGTGCCCGCCGCGGAACTGGTAGAAAGCGGCTTCCAGGCCATCGAGACCGGGATGACCGAGGGCCACCCCTGCTTCGTCGCCAACAACGGACGGCTCGGCTTCGGCGTCCACGAGTACCTGTCGTACGCGCCGGAGACCGCGAGCCCGGTCCGCCTGGTGTGGCTGGCCGCCCACCGGTCGCGGGCCGCGTTCACGGCGGGCGTCGGCATCGACTACGAGTCGTTCGTCCGGCAGGAGCTGGGCGAGGAGACCGTCGACCGCTTCGACGGCGTACTGCGCGAGCGAGGCCTCGACCCGGCCGACTACCTCCTCATCCCCGTCCACCCCTGGCAGTGGTGGAACAAGCTCACCGTCACCTTCGCCGCCGAGGTCGCCCGCGGGAACCTGGTGTGCCTGGGCGAGGGCGACGACGAGTACCTGGCGCAGCAGTCCATCCGGACGTTCTTCAACAGGTCAGCCCCCGAGAAGCACTATGTGAAGACGGCCCTGTCCGTCCTCAACATGGGCTTCATGCGCGGTCTGTCGGCGGCGTACATGGAGGCCACCCCGGCGATCAACGACTGGCTGGCCCAGCTGATCGACAACGACCCGGTGCTCAAGTCGACGGGACTGTCGATCATCCGGGAGCGGGCGGCCGTGGGCTACCGGCACCTGGAGTACGAGGCGGCGACCGACCGCTACTCGCCGTACCGCAAGATGCTGGCCGCACTGTGGCGGGAGAGCCCCGTCCCCTCCCTCCAGGACGGCGAGTCCCTCGCCACGATGGCCGCCCTGGTGCACGTGGACCACGAGGGCAGGTCGGTGGCCGGCGCGCTGATCGAGCGGTCGGGTCTGGCCCCCACCGAGTGGCTGCGGCACTACCTGCGGGCGTACTACACCCCGCTGCTGCACACCTTCTACGCCTACGACCTGGTCTTCATGCCGCACGGCGAGAACACCGTCCTGGTGCTGAAGGACGGCGTCGTGCAGCGGGCGGTGTACAAGGACATCGCCGAGGAGATCGCCGTCATGGACCCGGACGCGGTGCTGCCGCCCGAGGTCCGGCGCATCCGGGTCGAGGTCCCCGAGGACAAGAAGCTCCTGTCGATCTTCACGGACGTCTTCGACTGCTTCTTCCGCTTCCTCGCCGCCGACCTGGCCGCGGAGGGGATCCTGGAGGAGGACGGCTTCTGGCGCACCGTCGCCGAGGTCACCCGCGAGTACCAGGAGGCGAACCCCGAACTCGCCGACAAGTTCCGGCAGTACGACATGTTCGCCCCCGAGTTCGCGCTGTCCTGCCTCAACCGGCTCCAGCTGCGCAACAACAAGCAGATGGTGGACCTGTCGGACCCGTCCGGCGCCCTCCAGCTGATCGGCACCCTGAAGAACCCCCTCGCCGGGTTCTGACCCCGACAGGCGGACGCCCCCGAGTACGGTCCTCGGGGGCGTCCGTCGTCACCCCCCGCCCGGGGCGAACAGGTGATGGAACAATCCCCCCATGGCGGAAATCATCCAGAAGGACGGCACCTGGGTCTTCGACGGGGATGCCCTGCGGCTGACGCCGGGACGGGACAAGAACGTCGGTCTGCTCCGCAGGACCCTGGGTGAACTCGTCGTGCCGCTACGGGCGTTGGCGGGCGTCTCGTTCGAGCAGGGCAAGAAGTCGGGGCGGCTCAGACTGCGCCTGCGGGACGGCGCCTGCCCCCTGCTGCACGCCACCGGCGGCCGGCTCACCGAACCCCACGACCCCTACCAACTGGTGGTGGAGCCCGACCGCTACGGCGTCGCCGAGTACGTCGTCGACGAGGTGCGCAACGCGCTGCTGCTGGACCAGGTCCCCGCCGGCCCGGTGGACGCCTATCTGCTGCCGGGCCCGTCCGTGCCCCTGTCGGTGTCCGCCGGGGACGGCACCGCGAACTTCGACGGCGAGCGGGTGCGCCTGGAGTGGAACTGGAAGACGGAGGACGCCAAGGCCGCCGGCGGCGCCCGCACACTGCCCCTGGGCGAGATCACCGCCGCGGAGTGGTATCCGTCGGCCGGTCTGGAGAACGGCCATCTGCGCTTCACCGTCCGGGGCGTGCCGGTGAAGACCCCGGCGAAGTACGACCCGAACGCCGTGGAGCTGTGGGGCTTCAAGAAGGACCCGCTGATGGCCCTGGTCGCGGCCGCCGTACAGGCCAGGCTCCCGCACCCGGCCGCGGCCCCCGAGGACGCCGTACGGCCGCCCGCGGACGCGCCACGGGCGGTCGCCGCCGCGCCCGACGGCTCCCCCGCGCCCGCCACGTCCGCCGCGCCCGCCGAGGACAGCCATGACGCGCTGCTGCGGCGGCTGCGGGAGCTGGGCGAGCTGCGCCGCGACGGGGTGCTCACGGAGGAGGAGTTCGCGCTGGCCAAGCAGGCGGTCCTCAAGCGCTTGTGAGAAGCGCGGCGAGGACCGCCCGCCGGGGGGAGCTACTTGGCCCGGCGCGCCACCGTGAAGTGGTCGATCCGCTCGCCGGTCTCGGCGATGCCGCGCACGGTCAGCGTGGCGTACCGGCCCCTGGCGGCGGGGGTGACGTCCACGCGCAGGAAGGAGTAGTCGAGGTAGCGCACGCGCGACCAGGCGACCGTCTCGTTCTGCTTGCCGTCCTTCCGGACGACGTAGGAGGGGACGGACTCGAGGTCCTTCTCGTGGCCCTCGTAGGACTGGTCGGCCGAGAAGGCGTACAGGCTGCGCCCGGCCGCGCCCGCGGTGACGTAGACGACGCCGTCGGTCTCGGGGTAGGCGGTGCCGCCGATCGGCAGCTTCTTGGCGACCCGGTCGCCCTTGAGGACGTCGGTGCGCTCGTAGACGTGGTTGTGGCCGTTGATCACCAGGTCGACGGTGTACTTCTCGAACAGCGGCACCCACTCCTGGCGTACGCCGCCCTCGGAGGCGTGGGCGGTGGAGGTGCAGTAGGCGCAGTGGTGGAAGAACACCACGACGAAGTCGATGTCCTGGTCGGCCCGGTACTCCTTCAGCCGGCCCTCCAGCCACCTGGTCTGGGTGCCGCCGGAGATGCCGAGGTTGGCCGGGATCTCGAAGGAGACGTCGTTGGCGTCGAGCGAGATGACGGCCGTGTTGCCGTGCACGAAGGAGTAGACGCCGGGGAGGTGACCGGCGTCGGGGCCGTTGTCCGGGAGGACCCAGCGGGCCTCCTCGCCGCCGTAGCCGTTGGGCGAGTACCAGGCCTCCATGTCGTGGTTGCCGTACGACACCATCCACGGGACCTGCTTGGCGACCGACTCGGTCTGGACGAGGAACTGGTCCCAGGTACGGGCGTCGAAACCGGTGTCGGCGGTCTTTCCGGCGCCGGACGGGTCGGCGTAGGCGATGTCGCCCGCGTGCAGGTGGAAGGCCGGGTTCTGGCCGAGGATCAGGGCGTCGTTGGCGAGACCGTGGTAGCTGACGCCCTGGTCGCCGAAGGCGGTGAAGGTGAACGGCTCCTTCTTCGCGGGGGCGGTCGTGAAGGTGCCGAGGGTGCCGAGCAGATGCGGGGCGGCCGGGTCGAAACCGGCGTGCCCGACGCCGTAGTAGTACGTACGGCCGGGCTTGAGACGGGCCAGCTGGGCGTGGACGTAGTACTGGGTGTGGTCGCCGCTCGCGCCGATCCCGGCGGGGGTGTGGAGCGTACGGACCTCGGCCCGGATCTTGTGGGAGAGGTCCCAGGGGTGGACGCCGATGCGGACGAACGGCTCGTCCACGGCGACCGGGACCTGCCAGGAGATGGTCATCTCGGTGCGGGCGTCGGTGCCGTAGGCGAGGTGGCGGCCGAAGGGCGCGACGAGGGCGCCGTCGACCTTCTCGGCGCGGGGGGCCGTCTGCCGGGCGCGGGGCGCGGCCTGTGCGGTGGGGCCGGTGACGAAGGCGCCGCCGGTGACGGCGCCGAGGGTGACTGCGCCGCCTCTGATCATCGTGCGGCGGGAGAACTTGGTGCGCAGGTACTCGTGCTGCTCGGCCATGCTCATGCGCTCGGCCAGCTGCTCGGGTACGCCCATGCGAGGAATGTCCATGGCGCCTGAAACTCGTCCCCCCGGGCGACGAACCGCGGGCGGCGGCATGGACGTTTCACGAACAGGCACTCATGAGAGGTTCAACGTTCCCCCAAAGATCCCTAACAGGCCCCTGCCCGGAATCGGGCAAGATTCTTGCGAAACTCTCGCCGGTACCCCAGGATCTACCGGGTGCACGACGAACTCGTTGATCATCTGACGCGCTCCACCCCCCTCAACCGGGGTGAAGCCCTCCGGGTGATCCAGGACGTTCTCGCCTACTTCGACGAGACGACCGAGGAGTACGTCCGTCGCCGCCACCGCGAGCTCCAGGCCCAGGGCCTGGTCAACGCGGAGATCTTCGAACGGATCGCGGCGGACCTGAAATACCGGGCGGTGGCACCGCCGGAGCCGACGCTCCGTCAGCTGCGCCGCATGGTCTACGGCTGAGCGACCGGCCCCGGACCAGCCGAGAACTACAGAGGGATTGCCTACATATGTGCGGAATCGTCGGATACATCGGGAAGCGTGACGTCGCGCCCCTGCTCCTGGAGGGCCTCCAGCGCCTGGAGTACCGCGGCTACGACTCCGCGGGCATCGTCGTCACCTCCCCGAAGACGGCCGGCCTGCGGATGGTCAAGGCCAAGGGTCGCGTCCGCGACCTGGAGGCCAAGGTCCCGGCCCGCTTCAAGGGCACGACCGGTATCGCCCACACCCGCTGGGCCACCCACGGCGCCCCCTCCGACGTGAACGCCCACCCGCACATGTCGGCCGACCTCAAGGTCGCCGTCGTGCACAACGGCATCATCGACAACGCCTCCGACCTGCGCCGCAAGCTGGAGGCGGACGGCGTCGAGTTCCTCTCCGAGACCGACACCGAGGTCCTCGTCCACCTCGTCGCCCGCTCCCAGGCCGAGAAGCTCGAGGACAAGGTCCGCGAGGCGCTCCGCGTCATCGAGGGCACCTACGGCATCGCCGTCATGCACGCCGACTTCAACGACCGGATCGTCGTCGCCCGCAACGGCTCCCCGGTCGTCCTCGGCATCGGCGAGAAGGAGATGTTCGTCGCCTCGGACATCGCCGCCCTGGTCACCCACACCCGCCAGATCGTCACCCTCGACGACGGCGAGATGGCCACCCTCAAGGCCGACGACTTCCGCACCTACACCACCGAGGGCACCCGCACCACGGCCGAGCCCACCACCGTGGAGTGGGAGGCCGCCTCCTACGACATGGGCGGCCACGACACCTATATGCACAAGGAGATCCACGAGCAGGCCGACGCCGTGGACCGCGTGCTGCGCGGCCGCATCGACGACCGCTTCTCCACCGTGCACCTCGGCGGCCTCAACCTGGACGCCCGCGAGGCGCGCCAGATCCGCCGCGTGAAGATCCTCGGCTGCGGCACCTCGTACCACGCGGGCATGATCGGCGCCCAGATGATCGAGGAGCTGGCCCGCATCCCCGCGGACGCCGAGCCCGCCTCCGAGTTCCGCTACCGCAACGCGGTCGTCGACCCCGACACCCTGTACATCGCCGTCTCCCAGTCCGGTGAGACGTACGACGTGCTGGCCGCCGTCCAGGAGCTGAAGCGCAAGGGCGCGCGGGTCCTCGGCGTCGTCAACGTGGTCGGCTCGGCCATCGCCCGCGAGGCCGACGGCGGCATCTACGTGCACGCCGGCCCGGAGGTCTGCGTCGTCTCCACCAAGTGCTTCACCAACACCACGGTCGCCTTCGCGCTGCTCGCGCTGCACCTGGGCCGGACCCGCGACCTGTCGGTGCGCGACGGCAAGCGGATCATCGAGGGTCTGCGCCGGCTGCCCGCCCAGATCGCCGAGATCATGAAGGGCGAGGAGGAGATCAAGAAGCTGGCCGAGCAGTTCGCCGAGGCCCGCTCCATGCTCTTCATCGGCCGCGTCCGGGGCTACCCGGTCGCCCGTGAGGCCTCCCTGAAGCTCAAGGAGGTCTCCTACATCCACGCCGAGGCCTACCCGGCGTCCGAGCTGAAGCACGGCCCGCTCGCCCTGATCGAGCCCGCCCTGCCGACGGTCGCGATCGTCCCCGACGACGACCTGCTGGAGAAGAACCGCGCCGCCCTGGAGGAGATCAAGGCCCGCAGCGGCCGGATCCTCGCGGTGGCCCACCAGGACCAGGAGAAGGCCGACCAGACGATCATCGTCCCCAAGAACGAGGACGAACTCGACCCCATCCTCATGGGCATCCCCCTCCAGCTCCTCGCCTACTACACGGCCAAGTCCCTGGGCCGCGACATCGACAAGCCGCGGAACCTGGCGAAGTCGGTGACGGTCGAGTAGCCGCCCTCCCGACACAACGGACCCCCCGGTGATGCCACCATCCACCGGGGGGTCCGCTCTGTTCGCCGGGGACGCCCAACTCCCCGGCGCGGCTGCCGAATCAGCCCGTGGCCGTCACCCCGGGGCGGGCAGCCCGTCGCGGAATCGCCGTGGGCCAGTGCGCGAGGGCGGCCGTCGCGGCGTACCAGGCGACCGCTCCCGCCGCGACGGCGAACCAGCCGCCGGCCTTGGCGAGACCGTCGTTCTCGGCGAAGGCCGCTACGGCGAGCAGGACCAGGGAGACGAGGAACAGCCCGTAGGTGCCCTTGGCGAGCTGGTCGGCGGCGGTGACCGTGAGGGTCAGCGCGACCAGGGCGAAGAGCAGCAGGAACAGGCCGGCGGCGTTCGCGGAGACCTGGGCGCCGGCCGAGACGGCCCAGGTGAACCAGAGGGCGCCGACCGCCGAGAAGGCCGTACCCGAGACGGTGTCACGGTCACGGAAGGCCATCAGACCGGCGAGGAAGAGGGCGACCCCGCCCACGTACCGGGCGATCGGCACGGCGTCGGCCGCCGTGACGCCGTCGATGAGGCCGGTGTACCCGAGGCCGACGGCCAACAGGGTGACACCGATGGCGAGTCGGCCGACGACAGTGGTGCTGCTTCCCGCAGAGACGTCGTTGTCCACGGCGGGGCTCCCTTCATGCGTGCGCGCTTGTGCGCTGCAGGGGTTATTCCCTTCACAAGGGCACAAACCACCTGTACGCACGAGTAGTTTCCCGCTGGGCACAAGGGAGTTGGGGTCACCCGGGACTCATCCCACCTGGGCGGAGGGCGAGTTACGGAATGACGACGACGGGCCGCTTCGCCCGCTTGGCGAGCCGCCCCGCGACCGACCCGAAGATCCGCCCGACGAGGCCGTGCGTCGAACCGACGACGATCGCGTCCGCCGCGTACTCCCGCCCCACCTCTTCGAGTTCGTGGCAGATGTCGCCGCCGCGCTCGACCAGGATCCAGGGCACCTCGGCCAGATACTCGGCGCAGGCCAGCTCCAGACCGAGCACCTCGGTGCGGTGGTCCGGCACGTCCACGAAGACCGGGGGCTCACAGCCCGCCCACACCGTGGTGGGCAGCCGGTTGGCCACATGGACGATGATCAGGCCCGCGCGGGAGCGGTGAGCCATGCCGACGGCGTACGCCAGGGCCCGCTCGCTGGACGTCGATCCGTCGAAGCCGACGACGACGCCGTGCTTGAAAGCGGGATCACAGGAGGGGCGTGCCTCTTCCGCCGCCAGGGGGTCGGCCGCCGTCTGATCGGCGACCGGCCGCTTGCGGTCCGCTGGTTCGAAGAATTCGTGACCGGCCATGGCTGTCTCGGCGTATCGATCCTTGTACGGGTGGGACGAGCGTGAGCGGCGGAGCGTGTCCGGGAATCATCTTCCCAACCCCATACCCCCAAGGGTACGGCGCCACGCCTCCAGGGCCCAGTCCCGCCCACGGTCCGTCGGGGTTCCAGGGAGCATGCACGAGGGGCCGCCGGTAACGCAATGGTTGCTGCCCCGTACAGGCGGTTCGCACAGCATTCACTTACCCGCCCCTCATCCGATGAGTGACCGACCGGTCGAACGGGCGTTGAACCCCCCGAACCACCCCCCAGGGAGGAGCCCGCCCCCCATGCCCTCATCCCGCCCGACCCCCGAGGCCCACGCAGGCGACGACAGGACGACGGAGCTGATCCGCTGGGCGGCCTTCAGCTGTGTCCTCGTCCCGGTGGTTCTCCTCTGGTACGGCACCTCCCTGGCCGGAACCGCCGGCACGGCCGTCGGCCTGGCCGCCGTCACCGCCGCCTGCCGGCTACTGCTGCGCCGCTCCGAGCAGTGCGCGGCCCGGCTCCTCGACGAGGAGCACCCGCCGCACACGCCCCACCGGGGACGCCGTCACCGCACCGGAACGGGGTCGCACCGTGGCGGTCGTCACAATGACCGAAGCACACCGGTCGGTTGACCGGTTTTCACGCACACGCCCGTATCTTTTCAGCCAACTTCCGGATACCGCGCATCCCTTGCCGCAACCACCCCCCTTCCCCCGTTCGACCTGCATGGAAAGGCCCTCAGGGGGGCTGCGCACCCTACGTGGATTGGCCACTGCGACGAGGCGCACTTCCCCGCACGGCCCACGAGTGCAACGCTTCGTGATCGAATGCTTCACGCCAAGTTGCCATGTCGACAATGTGCCGGGTGACGAACTGGCCACTCCGGCATCACGCGACACAGTAGATTCGATCTTGACTGTCTACGGCGGGGGACTCGTGCAGGACCGAGGGGAAACGTGCAGGAGCGACACAACCGAGGAGCCGCGACCACCGAGGGGGGCTTAGCAGGATGAGCCACGACTCCACTGCCGCGCCGGAAGCCGCGGCCCGGAAACTTTCCGGGCGACGCCGCAAGGAGATCGTCGCGGTGCTGCTGTTCAGCGGCGGCCCCATCTTCGAGAGTTCCATTCCGCTGTCGGTGTTCGGGATTGACCGCCAGGACGCCGGCGTGCCTCGCTACCGACTGTTGGTATGCGCGGGCGAGGACGGCCCGCTGCGGACCACAGGGGGCCTGGAACTCACCGCGCCACATGGCCTGGAGGCGATATCGAGGGCAGGCACGGTCGTCGTACCGGCCTGGCGCTCGATCACCTCCCCGCCACCGGCGGACGCGCTCGACGCACTGCGCCGAGCGCACGAGGAGGGCGCCCGCATCGTGGGCCTGTGCACCGGCGCGTTCGTGCTGGCCGCCGCAGGTCTGCTGGACGGCCGGCCGGCCACGACACACTGGATGTACGCACCGACGCTGGCCAAGCGCTATCCGTCGGTGCACGTCGATCCACGCGAGCTGTTCGTCGACGACGGCGATGTGCTGACGTCGGCCGGGACAGCGGCCGGAATCGATCTCTGTCTCCACATCGTGCGGACGGACCACGGAAACGAGGCGGCCGGTGCGCTGGCCCGCCGACTCGTGGTCCCACCGCGCCGGACAGGCGGCCAGGAGCGCTACCTCGACCGGTCTTTACCGGAGGAGATCGGCGCCGACCCCCTCGCGGAGGTCGTCGCCTGGGCGCTGGAACATCTCCACGAACAGTTCGACGTGGAGACGCTGGCCGCCCGCGCCTACATGAGCCGGCGGACGTTCGACCGTCGATTCCGGTCGCTGACCGGCAGCGCGCCGCTGCAATGGCTGATCACCCAGCGGGTGCTTCAGGCACAGCGGCTGCTGGAGACGTCGGACTACTCCGTCGACGAGGTCGCGGGACGGTGCGGGTTCCGCTCGCCCGTCGCGCTGCGCGGGCACTTCCGGCGACAGCTCGGGTCTTCACCGGCCGCCTACCGGGCGGCCTACCGGGCGCGGCGGCCGCAGAGCGAACGGGTGCCTCCGGCGGAGAGTGAGGCGGCTGCCGCCGTCGCGGCGGGGGGTGCCGGCGGGGCGTCTGCCGCCTTGCACTCCGAGGCCGCGGGGGTGCCGCCGCAGATCCGGCGGACCGCGGGGACGGGGGCGGTGAGTTCCGCCTCGGCACCTGCGAGTGTGATGGACGCGTATGCGGGGTCTCGGGGCGGGTTGCCGGGACAGCGCGGCGGGATGTGAGGAATGGGGCGGCGGTGAGCGAGTTCTTCGCCCCGCCGCCCCTTCCCGTCCCGACCCCGGGGACTGCGCCCCCAGAGCCCGCTTCGGCCTGAACGGCCTCGTCCTGGATCGGCGGACGGGCCGAGATAACCGGCCGTCGCCTTTTCTCCCACGGAGTCGGGTGGTGGGTGGGCACAGGCCGGGAGGGCTGGAGGGCCGCAGCCCTCAGCTCCTCCACCATGCCGCGGGGGAACGGATCAAGGCACGTCACCCTTAGGGTGGTCGCATGAACGATCGCATGGTGTGGATCGACTGCGAGATGACCGGCCTCTCGCTGTCCGACGACGCGCTCATCGAGGTTGCCGCCCTCGTCACCGACTCCGAGCTGAACATCCTCGGCGACGGTGTGGACATCGTCGTACGGCCGCCGGACGCGGCCCTGGAGACGATGCCGGAAGTGGTGCGTCAGATGCACACCGCCTCCGGGCTGCTCGACGAACTGGCGGGCGGCACGACCCTGGCCGACGCCGAGGAGCGGGTCCTCGCCTACATCCGCGAGCACGTGAAGGAGCCCGGCAAGGCCCCGCTGTGCGGGAACTCCGTCGGCACCGACCGCGGCTTCCTGGTGCGGGACATGCCGACGCTGGAGAGCTACCTCCACTACCGCATCGTCGACGTGTCCTCCGTCAAGGAGCTGGCCCGGCGCTGGTACCCGCGGGCGTACTTCAACAGCCCGGAGAAGAACGGCAACCACCGCGCCCTCGCCGACATCCGCGAGTCCATCGCGGAGCTGCGCTACTACCGCGAGGCCGTCTTCGTACCGCAGCCCGGACCGGACTCCGACACCGCGAAGGCGATCGCCGCGAAGCACGTCCTGCCCGCCGGATAAAAGGCGTGCGCGAGCACCCCTTCGGACCCTGTACACTTTTTCTCGGCCGGTAGGGAGACCACAAAGTCGACTGCCGGGCATGGTGGGTGTAGCTCAGCTGGTAGAGCACCTGGTTGTGGTCCAGGATGCCGCGGGTTCAAGTCCCGTCACTCACCCTGAGTAATCAGCCGGTGACCTTCTCAGAAGGTCACCGGCTGATTCGTTTCCTCCCAGGAGGGCGTCGACCGTGCAGCCCGAGCCCCTCGTCTCCGACCGGCTCGGCCTCGTCCCCCTCCGCGCGGACCATGCGCGGGAGATGGCCGCCGTCCTGTCCGACCCGGCCCTGCACACCTACATCGGCGGCTCCCCCAGCACTCCGGAAGCCCTGCGCGCACGCTACGAGCGGCTCGTCGCCGGCTCCCCCGAACCGGACCGGACCTGGTGGAACTGGGTGCTGAGGCTGCGGGAGACCGGTCGTCTCGTCGGCACCGTCCAGGCCACCCTCGCCGAGGAGGGCCGTCTCGCGGAGATCGCCTGGGTGGTGGGGACACCGTGGCAGGGGCGCGGCCTCGCCACGGAGGCCGCCCGGACGCTGGTCGGGGGGCTGCGCGAGCAGGGCGTCCGTACGGTCGTCGCGCACATCCACCCCGAGCACCACGCCTCGGCCGCGGTCGCCGCCGCGGCGGGGCTCGCACCGACCGGGCAGCAGCAGGACGGCGAGGTGCGGTGGCGGCTGGTGACCGGCTAGGGCCTGTCGTCACATTCCCGCCGTGCGCCCGGAGGGCGGGCCTCGCGGCGTCAGGGGCTTGCTCCGGGGGTCCCCCGGCCGGGCGCTGGGGGAGTGCCGGGCTCAGGCCTTCGTACTGGTTGTACGTGGGTCTGTGCCCGGTGCGGCGGATGGGGCAGCTCCCACGCCCTGAGTCAGTGGGGGAGCATGCGCGTGCATGGCGCCGCGAGGCGGACGGGAATGTGACGACAGGGCTAGGCCGACGCCCGTGTCATCAGTTCCGTGGCCAGGACCACCTGGCGCCGCTCCAGGCCCCGTGACACCGCCGGGCGGCTGTCCGCGATCTCCGTGAGGAGCAGGTCGAGCATGCGGCGCCCCATCTCCTCGATGGGCTGGCGCACGCTGGTCAGCGGCGGGTCCATGTGGCGGGCTATCGCCGAGTCGTCGTAGCCGACCAGGGCCACGTCGTCCGGGATGCGGCGGCCCGCGTCGCGCAGCGTCTGGCGGGCGCCGGCCGCCATGACGTCGGAGCCCGCGAACACCGCGTCCAGGGCGGGGCTGCGGGCCAGCAGCTCACGCATCGCCCGCTGACCGCCCTCCTCGGTGAAGTCACCCTGCACGATGAGGAGTTCGTCCACCTCGTGGCCCGCGGCGAGCAGGGCGTCGCGGTAGCCGTCGACGCGCCGCTGGGCGCCGTACACGTCGAGGCGGCCGGTGATGTGGGCGATGCGCCGGCAGCCGCGAGCCAGCAGGTGCTCGACGGCCGAGCGGGCGCCGCCGTAGTTGTCGGAGTCGACGGACGGGAGCGTCTCCGCGGCGGAGCGGGGGCCGCTGATCACGGCCGGGATCTCCAGCTGGGCGATGAGGTCGGGCAGCGGGTCGTCGGCGTGCACGGAGACGAGGAGGACGCCGTCCACGCGGTGGGCGGCCAGGTACTGGGCGAGCCGCTGACGCTCCCGGTCGCTGCCCGCGAAGATCAGCAGCAGCTGCATCTCCGTGTCGGCGAGTTCCGCGCCCACTCCGCGCAGGATGTCGGAGAAGTACGGCTCGGCGAAGAAGCGGGTCTCCGGCTCGGGCACCACGAGGGCGATCGCGTTCGTGCGGTTGGCGGCGAGGGCGCGGGCCGCGGTGTTCGGGACGTAGCCCAGCTCGGCGACCGCGGCCTCGACGGCGGCGCGGGTGGCGTCACTGACCCGGGGCGAACCGTTGATCACGCGGGAGACCGTGCCCCGGCCCACACCGGCGCGTGCCGCCACCTCTTCGAGGGTCGGCCGGCCACCGCTCCGTCCCCGCGTACCGTGGCTTGCCATGGGCCCCGCCTTCCCGCCGTCATCGTCGCACTGGCCTGGAATCTAACAGTCCTGACCGCTCGCCCCACCGCTCCAGGGGTGGCCGCCCCCGGCCGAAAAGCGCCGTCGCGGCGAGTTAGCTAACAGCCGGATAACTGAACGCATCTCTCCGTGCCCCCGCCCTTGACACCCTCGCCCGAACCGACGACTCTTCAACTCATCACCTGTGGGAGCGCTCCCACGGTACCTGACACATACACAACCCGCACGTTCCCCGCCCGAGCCGCAGCTGGAAACTAACGGGCCCAACAACGCAGTTGGCCGGGGGGTCGGCACGTCAGGGCAACAGGAGGACGTAATGCGAGCACGTACCCGAAGCTCCCGTCGGGTGGTAGTCCTGGCGACCGTCGCCACCATGGGCGCCGGGCTGCTGGCCGGCTGTGCCGACGACGGCGGTGACAAGGCGTCCGACGGTTCGTCGTCCGACGGCGGCAAGGGCAAGACCACGATCACCATGGGACTTTTCGGCACGATGGGCTTCAAGGAAGCCGGTCTCTACGCCGAGTACGAGAAGCTCAACCCGAACATCAAGATCGCCGAGAACGTGATCGAGCGCAACGAGAACTACTACCCCGCGCTCGTCAACCACCTCACCACCAACAGTGGTCTCCAGGACGTGCAGGCCGTCGAGGTCGCCAACATCGCCGAGGTCGTCGCCACCCAGAGCGCGAAGCTCCAGGACATGTCCAAGGTTTCGGGCGTGAACAAGAGCAACTGGCTGGACTGGAAGTGGTCACAGGCCACGACCAAGGACAGCAAGACCATCGGTCTCGGCACCGACGTCGGCCCGATGGCCCTCTGCTACCGCACGGACCTCTTCCAGCAGGCCGGTCTGCCGACCGACCCGACGGAGGTCGGCAAGCTGTGGGCGGGCGACTGGAACAAGTTCATCTCGGTCGGTGAGCAGTACAAGAAGAAGGCGCCCAAGGGCACCTTCTTCATGGACTCCCCCGGCGGCCTGCTGAACGCCGTCCTCAGCAGTGAGGAGGAGAAGTTCTACGACTCCTCAGGCGAGGTCATCTACAAGTCGAACCCGGCCGTCAAGGCGGCTTTCGACCTGACCGCGAAGGCCGCCGAGCAGGGCCTCGTACAGGCGCAGACGCAGTTCCAGCCGGCCTGGGACACCACGATCGCGAACAGCAAGTTCGCGACGGTGGCCTGCCCGCCGTGGATGCTCGGCACCCTCAAGGGCAAGTCGAAGCCGGAGTCCCTCGGCAAGTGGGCCGTCGCGGTCGCTCCGAAGTCCGGCAACTGGGGCGGCTCCTTCCTGGCCGTGCCCTCCAGCGGCAAGAACGTGAAGGAAGCCGAGAAGCTGGTCGCCTGGCTGACCGCGCCCGAGCAGCAGGCCAAGCTGTTCAAGGTGCAGGGCTCCTTCCCGAGCACGCCGAGCGCGTACACCATGCCCGAGGTGACCGGCGCCAAGAACGAGATGACCGGTGACCTCAACATCGGCACCATCTTCGCCGAGGCCGCCAAGGCCGCCCCGGTCCAGGTGATCGGCCCGAAGGACCAGATCATCCAGCAGGGTCTGACGGACAACGGCGTGATCCTGGTGACGAAGGGCAAGTCGCCGGAGGAGGCCTGGAACACGGCGACCAAGACCATCGACAACAACCTGGACAAGTGACCCGTATGGCCACCCACGACACCGCCGCGCCCCCCACCAAGGAGGGGGGCGCGGCCCCGGGCCGACCGCCCGCCGACCCCACGGGGGCGGAACGGCGTCGGGCCCGGCTCTCCCGCCGCTGGCAGCGGGACATGCGCTGGAGCCCGTACGCCTTCGTCTCACCGTTCTTCCTGCTGTTCCTGGCGTTCGGTCTGTTCCCGCTGATCTACACCGGCTGGGCCTCGCTGCACCAGGTGGAGATGACCGCACCCACCGACATGGAGTGGGTGGGGCTGCGCAACTACACGCGGATCTTCGACGACGACTTCTTCTGGAACGCGGCGAAGAACACGCTGACGATCGGCATCATCTCGACGGTGCCGCAGCTGCTGATGGCGATGGGCCTCGCCCACATCCTCAACTACAAGCTGCGCGCCTCGACCTTCTACCGGGTCGCGATGCTCGCCCCCTACGCGACGTCCATCGCGGCCGCCTCGCTCGTCTTCGTGCTGCTGTTCGGGCGCGACTACGGCATGATCAACTGGGCGCTGGACTTCGTCGGGATCGGTCCGGTCGACTGGCAGAGCGACAAGTGGCCCTCGCAGTTCGCGGTCTCCACGATCGTCATCTGGCGCTGGACCGGCTACAACGCGCTGATCTATCTGGCGGCGATGCAGGCGATCCCGCAGGACCTGTACGAGTCCGCGGCGCTGGACGGCGCGAGCCGCTGGAAGCAGTTCATCCACGTGACGCTGCCGTCGCTGCGCCCGACCATCCTGTTCACCGTCGTCGTCTCGACGATCGGCGCGACCCAGGTGTTCGGCGAGCCGCTGCTGTTCGACGCCAACAAGGGGGCGTCGGGCGGTTCCGAGCACCAGTTCCAGACCCTGGGCCTGTACCTGTACGAGCAGGGCTGGGTCAACCAGCACCTGGGCCGTGCCTCCGCGATCGCCTGGACCATGTTCCTGATCCTGATCGTGGTCGGCATCGTCAACTACGTCATCTCGCGCCGGCTGCGCGCCAGTAGTTAGGAGTACGGCCGTGACGACGACGACTTCCATGACACCGCCCTCATCTCCGCCGGATACGACCGTGAAGAAGTCCGGCCGTATACGGCGGCCCAAATCGGCGCGGGCCGGCGGGCAGATGCACGCGGGGCCGATCGCGTACGTGATCCTGGCCCTGTTCACCATCGGCTCGCTGTTCCCGCTGGTGTGGACGGCGATCGCCGCCTCCCGCGACAACAACCGGCTGGCGCAGACACCGCCGCCGTTCTGGTTCGGCGGGAACCTTCTGGACAACCTGGACATCGCCTGGAACGACGCCAACCTCGGCGAGGCCTTCTTCAACACGACGATCGTGGCGGGCACCTCGGCGGCGACCGTGGTGTTCCTGTCGACGATCGCCGGGTTCGCCTTCGCCAAGCTGAAGTTCCGTGGCCGGGGCGCGATGATGCTGATCGTGATCGGCACGATGATGGTGCCGCCGCAGCTCAGCGTGATCCCGCTGTACATGATGGTCGCCAAGCTGGAGTGGACCGACCAGCTGCAGGCGGTGATCCTGCCCTCGCTGGTCAGCGCGTTCGGTGTGTTCTTCATGCGGCAGTACCTGATCCAGGCGCTGCCGGACGAGATCATCGAGGCGGCACGGGTGGACGGCGCGAGCAGTTGGCGCGTGGTGTGGCACGTGGTGTTCCCCGCGGCGCGCCCCGCGATGGCGGTGCTCGGCATGCTGATGTTCGTGCAGACGTGGAACGACTTCCTGTGGCCGTTCCTGGTGCTCAGCCAGACCGGCAACCCGACCGTGCAGGTCGCGGTCGCGGGCCTCGGCCGCGGGTACACCCCCGACCAGTCCCTGATCATGGCGGGCGCCCTGCTGGGCACACTGCCGCTGCTGCTGGTCTTCGCGATCTTCGGCAAGCAGATCGTGGGCGGCATCATGCAGGGCGCGGTGAAGGGCTGATGCGGCCCTTGGCAGAGGTGACGGGCGGGGGTGTCGGCTTTGCGAGACCTTCGCCGGTCGGCGGCCGCGCGGGGGTGAGACCCTCGCCGGTCGCAGGTCCGCGCGGGGCTGAGACCCTCGCCGGTCGCAGGTCCGCGCGGGGCTGAGACCTCCGTCGGCCTCGACGTCCGTGCGGGACCGACAACCCCGCCAGCCGCAACCTCCGTGCGGGACCCACACCCCGCCGGTCACCACCTCCGCGCGGGACCCACACCCCGCCGGTCACCACCTCCGGGCGGGGCTGAGACCCCGTGGGTCCACGATCCGCGGGAGCGACACCCCCCCGGCCCGGCGTCCGCGCAGGGCTGACAACCCCGTCCGGCTCAGTGTCCGTGCGGGGGTGACACCCCCGCCGATACCGCGTCCGACGAGGGCCGGGTCACCGCCGCCCCGGTTCCTCCGCATTTCTTCCCCCCATCCTTCGTCGGTCTCGACGACCTCGACGACCACTCATGGGAGCGCTTCCATGCCTGAGTCCGCACAGTCGGCCAACCCTGTGACCTTTCCTCCCGCCTTCCTCTGGGGCGCGGCGACATCCGCGTACCAGATCGAGGGGGCGGTGCGGGAGGACGGCCGTACCCCCTCCATCTGGGACACCTTCAGCCATACGCCCGGCAAGACCGCCGGTGGTGAGACCGGTGACATCGCTGTCGACCACTACCACCGCTACCGCGACGACGTCGCGCTGATGGCCGAGCTGGGCCTGACCGCGTACCGCTTCTCCATCTCCTGGTCGCGGGTCCAGCCGACCGGCCGCGGCCCGGCGGTCCAGGTGGGCCTGGACTTCTACCGCCGGCTGGTCGACGAGCTGCTGGCGAAGGGCATCAAGCCTGCCGTCACCCTCTACCACTGGGACCTCCCGCAGGAGCTGGAGGACGCGGGCGGCTGGCCGGAGCGGGACACCGCTTACCGGTTCGCCGAGTACGCGCAGATCGTCGGCGAGGCCCTCGGCGACCGCGTGGAGCAGTGGATCACGCTCAACGAGCCGTGGTGCAGCGCCTTCCTGGGGTACAGCTCCGGAGTGCACGCCCCCGGCCGCACCGACCCGGCCGCGTCGCTGAAGGCCGCGCACCACCTCAACCTGGCGCACGGCCTGGGCACCACGGCCCTGCGGTCGGTGATGCCGACCCGCAACTCGGTGGCGATCAGCCTCAACTCCTCGGTGGTCAGGCCGCTTTCACAGACCCCGGGGGACCTCGCGGCGGTCCGCAAGATCGACGACCTGGCGAACGGCGTCTTCCACGGCCCGATCCTGCGCGGCGCGTACCCCGAGACGCTCCTCACCGCGACCTCGAAGGTCACCGACTGGTCGTACGTCCTCGACGGCGATCTGCGCGCCATCCACCAGCCGTTGGACGCGCTGGGCCTGAACTACTACACGCCCACGCTGGTCTCGGCGGCGGACGCCGACCCGTCGGCGCCGCGGGCGGACGGCCACGGCAGCAGCGACCACTCCCCCTGGCCGGGCGCGGAGGACGTCGCCTTCCACCAGACGCCGGGCGAGCGCACCGAGATGGGCTGGACGATCGACCCGACGGGCCTGCACGACCTGATCATGCGGTACACGAAGGAGGCCCCGGGCCTGCCGCTGTACATCACGGAGAACGGCGCGGCCTACGACGACAAGCCCGACTCGGACGGCCGCGTCCACGACCCGGAGCGGATCGCCTACCTGCACGGCCACCTCCGGGCCGTGCGCCGCGCCATCGCGGAGGGCGCGGACGTCCGCGGCTACTACCTGTGGTCGCTGTTGGACAACTTCGAGTGGGCGTACGGCTACGAGAAGCGGTTCGGCGCGGTGTACGTGGACTACGCGACCCTCGCGCGCACCCCGAAGTCGAGCGCCCTCTGGTACAGCCGGGCGGCCCGCACGGGAACCCTCCCGGCGCTCGAGACCGCCTGACCGAAGACCCCCGGGGTGGGGATCCCGGGAGAACGGGGGAACAGGGGAAGGGGCGCGGCACGCCGTGGGGGCGTGCCGCGCCCCGCCTGTGGGGGGAGGCGGTGGTCAGCGGCCGGCGGCGAACGCCTTCGTGAAGGCGTTCGGGGCCTGGGTGATCGAGCTGCACGTCGCGTCCGCGGTGTTCTTCGGGGACGGGCACTGCTTGTCGCGGGTCGCGGACCACATGGAGAGCCAGCCGAGTCCCTTGGCCTCGGCGAAGGCGGCCAGCTGGGTGGCGTCCTCGACCTTGAAGATCTCGGAGGCGACGTCGTTCACGCCGATCATCGGGGTGACGGCGACGGTCTTCCATGCGGCGGTGTCGGAGAGCCCCAGCACGCTCTTGACCTGGGCCTGGGTGGCGGTGGCCGCCTGCTCGGCGTAGGTGCCCATGTCGCCGCTGTACGCGGGGCCGTAGTCCATCGCCATGATGTTCACGGTGGTGATCCGCACTCCGTTGGCCTTGGCGTCGGCGAGCAGGTTCACGCCGTCCTGGGTGAGGCCCTCGGGCATGACGGGGAGGGTGAAGGAGACGTCGAGGCCGGGGTGCTGCCGCTGGAGCGTGGCGATGGCCTGGGCGCGGCGGGTGTTGGCGGCCGTGTTCGGCAGTGCGCCGCCCTCGACGTCGAAGTCGACCTTGGTGAGCCGGTAGGCGTCCACGACCTTGCCGTAGGCGGCGGCCAGCGCGTCGGCCGAGGCGCAGGTGGTGCCGAGTTCGGAGCCGGCCGCGCCGCCGAAGGAGACGCGGACGTCACCGCCCTGGGCGCGCAGGGCGCCGATCTGGGCGGCCACGCCGTCGCTCGCGAGGTCGGTGACGCCGCCCCACTTGGGTGTGCAGCCGCCTCCGTCGGTGACGAAGGCGAGGTTGTAGTCCTTCACGCCGGTCGCCGACGCGGCGGCGAGGAGGTCGAAGGCGGGGTGGAGCGAGGTGTCGACGTAGGGGGCGAAGGCGGCGGAGGTGGGGGTGCCGGCGCCGGGGGTCCCGGACGGTGAGGGTGAGGTGGTGGCCGTCGGGCTCGGGGTCGCGGTGGCCGTCGGGGGCGGGGAGGGCGTCGCGGTCCGGGTCGGGCGGCCGCTCGGTTCGGGGGTCGCGCCGCCGTCCGCCGAGCAGGTGGCGTCGTCGATGAGACAACCGGCCGGATCGGCGGTGCCGTCGACGACGAAGCCGACGGTGACGGACTCACCGGCGGCCAGGCCGTCCCTGTCCCAGGCGGGCGGCTTCACCGTGACGTGCTGTCCGCTGACGCTCGACTCGGCGTTCCACAGCGAGCTGAGCCTCGACCCGGCCGGCAGGTCGAACTCCAGCGTCCAGTCCGTCTTCGCGCCGCCGCTGTTGTTCGTCACGACGTACTGCGCGGTGTACCCGGTCGACCAGTCGCTGGTCCTGGTGTACGCGGCTCCGGTCCCGGCCGCCTGCGCGGTGCCGGTGAGGAACACGGCACCACCGCCCACGGCCGCCGCGGCGACCACGCCCCCGATCAGCTTGGTCCTGGTTCCGACGGTGCGCCGGTGCGTGCTCATCACATGCCCTGCCTTCACTGCTCACGGGGGTGGGGTGCGGCAGCACGCTAGCGCTCCCGAATCGGGCAAAACGCCTGACAGGGACGGGGGTTGGGGATCTTAGGGAGCGCTTAAGGAAGGGATCGGGACCGGTTAAAGGTGACGGCCCGTCTGCCCTGCCGGCGTCTTCGGACCGCGCCCCGGTGCCCCCTGCGCTCCGGCTCCCGCCCGTCGAGCTGGATCCAGATCCGCACCTCGGTGCCGCCCAGCACGGACGAGCCGATGCGTACGTCCCCACCCGTCGACTCGGCGAGCCGGCGCACGATGTCCAGCCCGAGCCCGGTCGATCCGGCGTTCCCGGAACCCCGGCCGCGGGCCATCGCCGCCTGGGGGTCGGGTATGCCGGGGCCCGCGTCCGAGACGAGGACGATCACGGCGTCCTCGCCGTTGTGCAGGTCGACGGCGAAGGCGGTGCCCTCGGGGGTGTGCCGGAAGACGTTGCCCAGCAGGGCGTCGAGGGCGGCGACGAGGTCGGCGCGGACCACGGGTATGCGCACCGGCCGGTCGGCACCGGCCACCCGCACCTTGCGGCCCTCGTCCTCGGCGAGCGCCGACCAGAACGTCATCCGCTCCCGGACCACCTCGGCGGCGTCGCATCCCGCGCCCGGTCCGGCGGCCGCGGTCTGCGGCTTGGCCTCGCGGGCGGTGCGGATGATGGTGTCGACCTCGCGCTCCAGCTGGGCGACCGCGGCACGGGTCTGCTCGGCGGCCGGTGAGTCGCCGAGGGAGGCCGCGTTGAGCCGCAGCACGGTCAGCGGTGTGCGCAGCCGGTGGGAGAGGTCGGCGGCCAGCTCCCGCTCGTTCGCCAGCAGTTGGACGACCTGGTCGGCCATGGAGTTGAACGCGGCGGCCGCGAGCCGCAGTTCGTTCGGCCCCTCCTCGGGTACGCGTGCGCCCAGCTTTCCCTCCCCCAGTTCGTGCGCGCCCTCGACCAGCCGCCGGGCGGGCTGCACCATGCGCACGCCCAGCCGGTCGGCGACGGCCACCGAGCCGACGACCAGTGCGGCGCCGACCGCGGCGAGCACCGCCCAGGCCGTCCCCACGCCGTTGCTGACCTCGGACTCGGGGACGTACACCTCGACGACGACGGTGCCGAGGCTCAGCGCGACGGGCTGGAGCAGGGCGGAGCCGCCGGGGACCTCGGCGGTGGAGGCGCGGCCCAGTTCGCGGACGGCCGCGATGTCGGCGGCGGTGGCCCGCTGCCTGCCGAGGTCGAGGGCCTGCCGGCCGCCGTTGGCCGGGATGTGCACGGCCATGCCGTCGTCGGAGCCGGCGGCGGCGACGACCCGCTCCAACTGGTCGCGGTCGGTGGTGATGGACAGGGCGGGGACCACGACGGCGGCCTCCCGCTCGGCGTTGGAGAAGGCGCGGTCGCGGGCCATCTCCTTGATGACCAGACCGAGCGGTACGGCGAAGGCGACCACGACCATCGTGGTGACCGCCAGGCACACCTTGACCAGGGCCCACCTCATCGCGGCGGCTCCCCGGAAGCGGGCGCGGCGGGCGGCTCCAGCTTCACGCCGACGCCGCGCAGGGTGTGCAGATAGCGAGGGTGGGCCGCCGTCTCGCCCAGTTTGCGGCGCAGCCAGGACAGATGGACGTCGATGGTCTGGTCGTCGCCGTAGGACTGCTGCCAGACCTCGGCGAGCAGTTCGCGGCGCGGGACGACGACGCCGGGGCGGCCGGCGAGAAAGGCGAGCAGGTCGAACTCGCGGCGGGTGAGGTCGAGGCGGGCGCCGTCCAGTTCGGCCTGGCGGCGCAGCGGGTCGACGGTCAGGCCGCCGACGCGCAGCACGCTGGACGGCGGTGCCTCACCGGCGCCGGAGCGGGAGCGGCGCAGGACGGCCGCCATGCGCGCGGAGAGGTGTTCCACCGAGAACGGCTTCGTCAGGTAGTCGTCCGCGCCCGCGTTGAGCAGCCGGACGATCTCCGTCTCGTCGTCGCGGGCGGTGGCGATGATGACGGGTACGTCGGTGATGCCGCGCAGCATCTTCAGGGCCTCGGAGCCGTCCAGGTCCGGCAGTCCGAGGTCCAGGACGACCACGTCGAACCGGAAGTGGGCGACCTCGCGCAGCGCCTCCAGGGCCGTACCGACGCTGCGCACGGTGTGCGAGGCGTCGGTGAGGTGCCGGATGAGCGCCGAGCGGACGAACTGGTCGTCCTCGACCACGAGAACACTTGCCATGCGCCGCAACCTACGCCATGCGGCGGAGGCCGATTCGGGCCTGTGGACAACTCCGTGTCTGTGGACAACCGGTGGGAGATCCGTGCGACATCGGTGTGGCGGGTGAGGCAGGATGGCCCGCGATGCGCAGAGGACTCGTACATGTACTGGCCTGGACGCTCGCCACGGGCGCGGCGGTCACGCTGTCGTGGTGGGGTGTCCACACGGTCATGGCGGGCACGGCGTACGACCCGCCGCGTGCCCTGCCGCTGACGGCCTCGGCCACCAGCCGGCCCACGCCGACGCCGTCCCGGACGTCCTCCTCACCCTCCCCCTCCCGCACCACCGACAGCCGCGGGCCCGGCGGTCCGGCGGCCTCGTCCCCCTCCTCGTCGACTGCCCCCGCCGTCCCGTCCGGCCGGGTCAAGAGCTACGACACCGACGGCGGGCGGGTGGTGTTCGACCTGGGGAAGACCTCGGCGTCGCTCGTCTCGGCCACGCCGGGCGCGGGCTGGTCGATGCAGGTGTGGAAGACGGAGTCGTGGATCCGGGTGGAGTTCGCCTCGGGCGCGGACCGCGTGTCGGTGTTCTGCACCTGGCACGACGGGCCGCCGCGGGTGGAGGTCGGCAACTACTGAGCGGGCCTGATCCGAACGAGAGGCCCTAGCGGAAGACCGACGGTGGCGGGGCCGGTGATGCCACCGCCGAGGCGTCGACGACCGCCACGGCCCCGCCGGTGAAGTCGGTGAGGTCCTTGCCGTGCTCGACGCGGCCGGGGTGCGGGTCGGAGGCGGCCCTGCGGGTCAGTTCGGCGGTCGGCAGCGGCAGGTCGGAGGCGACGAGGACGGCGTTGCCGAACCGCTTGCCGCGCAGCACGGTGGGGTCGGCGACCAGGGCGAGTTCGGGGAAGCGGGCGGCGGCGGTGGCGATCTGGCCGCGCAGATGCGCGAGCGGCGGGCCGTCGGCGAGGTTGGCGGCGTAGACGCCGCCGGGCCCGAGGGCCCTGCGGACCTCGTCGAGGAACTCGGTGGAGGTCAGGTGCGCGGGGGTGCGGGCGCCGCTGAACACATCGGCGATGACGAGGTCGGCCCATCCGTCCGGCACCTTGGCGAGCCCTTCGCGCGCGTCGGTGGAGCGCACCCGGATGCGGGCGCCGGGGTCCAGGGGCAGTTCGCGGCGGACCAGTTGGACGAGGCGCGCGTCGCGTTCGACGATCTGCTGGGTGGAGCGGGGGCGGGTGGCGGCGACGTACCGGGCGAGGGTGAAGGCGCCGCCGCCGAGGTGGAGGACGTGCAGCGGTCTGCCGGCCGGGGCGGCGAGGTCGATGACGTGGCCGAGCCGGCGCTGGTACTCGAAGGAGAGGTAGCCGGGGTCGTCGAGGTCCACGTGCGACTGGGGTGCCCCGTCGATGAGCAGCGTCCAGGCCCGTGTCCGGTCGCGGTCCGGGAGGAGCTGGGCGAGCCCGCCGTCGACGGCCTCGCTGACGGTCGCGTCGCTGTCGCGTTCGCGCCGGGAGTTCCTGGACCGTGCCATGAAGGCATTTTCGCAGGGGGCGATCCGTGCCGCTCACCGGCATCCGCTCCGTGGGACGCGCCGGCTACCGGCAGCTGTCCGCCGCCTCGATGAGCCGTGCCGCTTCGCCCAACGCCCGCTGGAGCACGGCCGGGTCCGTCGCGAGGTCGGCCTCGCCGGGCGGGAGCAGCCAGTCCGAGCCCTCGACGGGCGGCTCGGGGGCGAGTCTCAGTCCCCGTCCGTCGGTCTCCGTACAGGTGCTGCCCGGGACGTTCCAGGCGGCGGCCGTGCCCGGCGGGACCAGGAAGGCGAGGGTGTCGTGTCCGTCGTCGTGGAGTACGGGCCCCACCACGTCCCCGGCTCCGCGGCGCAGGATGTCGACCGCCTCCAGCCCCTGCCGGGTCGGCACGGTCACGAGATCGCATGCCGTCCCCGACGACACGAGGGGATCGTTGCTCCGGCTTGTCTCCACTCCCGGCCTCCCTCACGCAGTCACTGTGCAAGTCCACCGGGTTCAACGCGGCAGACCGTCAACGGCTACGCGGAAGTCCGCCGCAAAGGATGGCAGTTCATGGCAGATCGCGGATGAGATATCCGGTTTTGTAGCCAAACACTGCGTGGCGGGCCGACCACAGAAGGTACGTTCATGCCCGCCGGAAACAGGGCGACCACACCGACGAATCGGTCAACTCATACTGGTTCCGGCATGGTTCGACGGTTCGCACGAGAGGACCCGGCCATGGCGTCGTCACTGGTGACCCCACCTCGGCCCGACCGGCCGGCACGGCCCAATCTCGCCTTCCGGCGGTTGCGCGGACAGCGCTCGCCGGCCGAGTTCGCCGCGCTGGTGCGGCGGGCCGCGCGCGAGATCGGGGAGCGGGTGAGCTGCGACGCGCGCTATGTCGGCCGCGTCGAGGCGGGGGAGATCCGCTGCCCCAACTACGCGTACGAGCGGGTGTTCCTGCACATGTTCCCCGGCCGCACGCTCACCGATCTCGGGTTCGCGCCCCGCTCGTCCGTCCGCGGGCGGGGGGCGCGCGCACCCGAGGACGCGCCGGACGCCCACTCCACGATCGGGGAGCGCCCGACGGGTGACGCGCCGGACGCCGGTGAGACGCGCGGGGCGTACGAGCCGTATGACACGCAGGACCCGTACGACACGCACCACAACGACGAGGAGAGCGACGTGCTGCGTCGCGCATTCATGACCGGCGGGGGCGCCACCGTGGCCGCCGCCTCGATGGGCCCGCTGGCGCTCGCCCTGGACGCGTCCGCGGCGGAACGCCCCGTGCGGCGCGCCGGGACGGGCGAGGCGAGCGCCCTGGAAGAAGCGGTCCGCAGGATCCGGCTGCTGGACGACCGGCACGGCGCCGACGGGCTCTACCGGCGCGCGGCGACACCACTGCGCGCCGCGTACGCGCTGCTGGACGCCGGAGCGGTACGGCAGGCGACCGCCGACCGGCTGCACTCGGGCGCGGGCGAACTGGCCATCTCCGTGGGCTGGCTGGCCCACGACTCGGGCCGGTTCGACGACGCCCGCTCGCACTACGCGGAGGCGCTCGCGACCGCCCGGATGACCGGTGACCACGCACTGGAGGCGCACGCCTTCTGCAACACGGCGTTCCTCGCGCGCGACGCGGGCCGCCCGCGCGAGGCCGTCCGGGCGGCCCAGGCCGCACAGCGGGTCGCCCGCCCGCTCGGCTCCGACCGGCTGATGTCGCTGCTCGCACTGCGCGAGGCGGGCGGCTGGGCGGGGCTCGCCGACCGCACCGGCTGCGAGCAGGCCCTCGCGCGCGCCCACGCCCTGTACGAGCGAGGCCCTTCGGACGCCGACCCCGAGTGGATGAGCTTCTACGGCGAGGCCGAGCTGGAAGGGCTGGAGGCGCAGTGCTGGTCCACGCTCGGGGACTGGCCGCGGGCGGCACGGCACGCGCGGCGGGCCGCGCAGCTCCAGGACCCCCACTTCACGCGGAACATCGCGCTGTACACCGCCGAGCTGGCGGACGACCTCGCGCGCGGGGGGCGGCCCGACGAGGCGGCGACGGCCGGGATGCGGGTGCTGGATCTGCTGGACCAGGTGCAGTCGTCGCGGATCCAGACGATGCTCGCGGGCACGGCCCGGGTGCTGCTCCCCCACCGCCGGGCCTCCGGAGTGTCGGAGTTCCTGGAGCGACACGCGTCGGCGCCGCGCAAGTAGTGACCAGCGCGGGCGGCCCTGTCGCGCGCTAGCCCGCCAGGTGCCCCAGGTCGTTCCAGCTCTCGATCGCCGGGTCTCCGTACGCCCAGCCCAATATGGACAGTGATGTCGGATTGAGGCGTATGCGGGCCGCGAAGTCCAGCGGGAGGCCCAGCCACCGTGCCCCGATCGAGCGCAGGATGTGCCCGTGGGCGAACACCAGCACGTCACGGTCCGCCGACCGCGCCCATGCGACGACCTCGTCCGCGCGGGCGGTGACCTCCGCGAGGCTCTCCCCCTCCGGCACGCCGTCGCGCCAGATGAGCCACCCCGGCCGGGCGGCCTGGATCTCGGCGGGGGTCATGCCCTCGTAGGCGCCGTAGTGGAACTCCATGAGCGTGTCCCACGGCGTGGCCCGCTCGCCGAAGCCGGCGAGTTCGCAGGTCTCACGCGCGCGTGCCAGCGGGCTGGTGCGGACCTCGACGCCGGGAAGGCCGTCGAACGGCGGCCGGTGCAGCCGCTCGCCGAGCAGCTTGGCGCCGCGCCGGCCCTCTTCCAGCAGGGGCACGTCGGTCCTGCCGGTGTGCTTGCCGGACAGCGACCACTCCGTCTGTCCGTGCCGGGCCAGCAGGATGCGCGGTGCCATGAGAACCCTTCCGGGGGAATTCGGGGGCGGAACACCTCCATCATCGCGCACCCTGCACAGGGGCAACCCGGGGGGCGATCTCAGCGTCTTTGACTGCCGGGGGCGTACGGAATCGGGCGCCTGCACAGGCCG
Source organism: Streptomyces sp. NPDC058335 (assembly GCF_042723915.1). NCBI lineage: Bacteria > Bacillati > Actinomycetota > Actinomycetes > Kitasatosporales > Streptomycetaceae > Streptomyces > Streptomyces sp. NPDC058335. The sequence continues at coordinate 243,021 of NZ_JBHXHX010000007.1, forward strand.
TAAAGTGGCACCTCCGTGCCATCGGCGCCGCAGCTACACGAAGGGGGAGGCGATCGGATGCCGCAGACCGAGACACCAGGCACCGAGGCGGCTCCGCCCAGGCTGCGCTGGTGGACGGAACTGCCCCTGATCGTGCTGGTGTACGCCTGCTACTCCGCGGGCCGGCTGCTCGCGCGGGGCGACGTCACCAGTGCCGTCGACCACGGGCTGGCGATCCTGCGGATCGAGAAGTTCCTCCACATCAACGCCGAGCACCCGCTGAACCGGCTGTTCAGGACCGAGGCGTGGATCGGGGTGCCGGCCGACTTCTGGTACGCGTCGCTGCACTACATGGTCACCCCAGTGATCCTGGTCTGGCTGTTCCGCACCCGGGCCGTGCAGTACCGGGCGGCCCGCACCTGGCTGATGACGTCGACGTTCATCGGTCTGATCGGCTTCACCCTGCTGCCCACCTGCCCGCCCCGGCTGCTGTCGGCGGACCACGGCTTCGTGGACACGATGGCCCAGTACAGCTCGTACGGCTGGTGGGGCGGCGAGGCGAGCGCCCCGCGCGGGCTCGGCGGCATGACCAACCAGTACGCGGCCATGCCGAGTCTGCACGTCGGATGGGCGTTGTGGTGCGGGGTGATGCTGTGGCGGCACGGCGGCACCCGGGCGGCGAAGACGGCCGGCGTGGTCTACCCGCTGGTGACGACGATCGTGGTGATGGGCACCGCGAACCACTACTTCCTCGACGCGGTGGCGGGCGCGGCCGTGATGGGCGCGGGACTGCTGCTGGCACCCCTGGTGACACGCCGCGCGGACCGGGTCGCGGGCTGGATGGCGGGGCGGTTCCCGATCGTCCCGGTGGCCGCTCGGGGCGCAGAGACCTCGATTGTCAGTGCCGGATGCCAGACTTCCCCGGGTGAGCGAATTCCACGGCAGCGCGAGTCACGGTTCGGGCCCGGAGCCGAGCCGGGTGCCACCCCCTCGGACGCGGGGGACGGCGCTCCGGCAGCGGCTCGCTGACCTGCGCGGGCCCGACGTACCGGCCAAGGCGCTGGACGCCCGGTCCCTCGCGGCGCTCGCCGCGAACCCGGGATGCAGCCGGCGCGCGATCCTCGACGGCGCCGGGGTGGACAAGGCGGCACTGGCCGACGCCCTGGGCTCGCCCTCGGCGTTCGGCCAGTCCCAGTTCGCCCTCACCCGGGGCAACGCGTTCGAGGCGAAGGTGAAGGCCGACGGCGGCGCCGACCTGCTGCGCCTGGTGCACGAGAGGCTCGACCCGCGCGCGGAGCCCCCCACCGGGGCGAGCGTCCCGGACCTGTCGGCGATCGGCCCCGAGGGCCGTACGGCGCGGACCTCGCTGGCGCTGCGCGAAGCCGGGCAGGCGCCCGGCACCTGGACCCTCCTCGACCATCCGATGCTCGCACTGGACGTCGCGGGCTCCCCGGCGTTCCTGGAGCCGGACGCGGTCGTGGTGCATCCGGACGGCAGTTGGTCGGTCGTGGAGATCAAGTCGTTCCCCCTGCTGGACGGCTCGGCGGACCCGGCGAAGGTCGGCGCGGCCGCCCGGCAGGCCGCGGTGTACGTGCTGGCGCTGGAGGCGGTCGCCGCCCGTCTCGACCCCGTGCCGCGGGTGCGCCACCGCGTCCTGCTCGTCTGCCCCAAGGACTTCTCCAACCTGCCCGCCGCGTCCGCCGTGGACATCCGCAAGCAGCGCGCGGTCACCCACCGGCAGCTGGCCCGGCTCACCCGGATCGAGGAGATCGCCGACGCCCTCCCGGACGGCACCTGCTTCTCTCCCGAGCTGCCCCCCGAGCAGCTCACGGCAGCCGTCGAGGCCGTCCCCGCGGCGTACGCGCCCGAGTGCCTGGCCGCCTGCGAGCTGGCGTTCCACTGCCGGAACCGCTCCCGCGCGGCCGGCGCGGTCACCGCCCTCGGCCGCCCCGTCCGCGCCGAGCTGGGCGGGCTCACGACGGTCGGGGACGTGCTGGCCGCCGCGCGCGGCGAGGCCGGTGACCCCGACGACCCCGCGGTGGCGGCCCTGCGCCGGGCGGCCCGACTGCGCGACGAGGCCCTGGGGGCGATGTGTCACTGATCGCCACCCTCGCCCGCCTCGAGGCCGTCACCACCGGCCGCGCCCGGCCCGCCGCCACGGTCCGCCACCGGCATCTGTCCGAACGGCCTCTGGTGTTCGTGCCGCTGACCACCGCCGGTGAGGCCGGCGCCCCGCTCGGCGCCCTCGTCGGCACCGACCGGGACGCGCCCCGGCTGCTCGTCGTGGCGCAGCCGCGCGACCGCGATCTGCGGTTCGCGTTCCTCGCCGAGCTGGCCGACATCGTCCTGCCCTACGTCGACTCGTACGCCGACGCCGTCGAGGCCGCCGAGCGCAGCGAGACCGACCCCGAGACCGGCAAGCGCGTCAAGGTCGAGGTCGAGCTGTGCTCCGACGCGCCCCAGCTCATCGTCCCGAGCCGCGCGGGCGTCGAGTACGTCCGCCTCCTGGGCCGCTCCATGCGCTTCCGCCGTACGGCGGAGCAGGACCCGGAGACGCCGTATCCCGCGCCGCCGCGCGTGCCGTTGCTCGGGCGGTGGCTGACGCACTTCGGGGAGCGGTCCCGGGTGCCCGGCTCCTCGCTGCTGCTGGCACTCACGGAGGTGCTGGGCCGGCACTGGGCGACCGGCCAGTCCAGCCTGGAGGACCAGCACCTGGGGGCGCTGCTCGCCTGGATCGCCCCGCCCGAGGGTGAGACCGGCGCCGAGGCCGCGCTGCGCGCCGAGCTGGCCCGCGACGGCAAGGGCCAGCTGCTGTGCCCGCCGGCCGGTCCGGCGACCGACCCGGCGTTCGACAACAAGCTGCTCGCCCCGGCCATCGAACGCTACGACCGCGCGCGGACCGCCCTGGCCGCCGCCGAGGACGGTCTCCAGGCCGACGACCGGCTGGGCGAGCTGACCGCCGCCGAGCGGGCGATCCACGAGCTCGTGCTGAGCCGGACCCTGCCCACCTGGGAGAAGGTGTGGCAGGGCCTCGACCTGCTGCGGGAGCTGCCCGAGGGGGCGCATGTCGAGGAGCGGTGGACGCGCGACCGCTGGTCGTTCACCGGCCACCGCGACCGGGTCGTGGCGGGTGAGCCCCCGCAGCCGCGCCGCGACGACGCGGTGACCGCCGCCAACAAGCTGGCCACGCGTGAGCGGGAACAGGGGCGGCTGGACGCGCAGGAGGCGCTCGACGACCCGCTGGTGATGGCGGGGCGGCGGCTGGCCGGGGAGGCGTTCGCGGGCGAGGTCGTCGACGTGGTCATGACGTACAGCGAGGGCAAGCGGCCCAGCCCGCGCCCGCTGGTCACCGTCCGCACGGACGACCGGCCGCATCTCGGGGAGCGGGTCAGGGTGTTCCGGTCGCTGGGCGGGAAGCCGCAGGCGGCGGAGTTCGTGGGGCGGGTCGGCCCCGACGGGTCGGACGGCCCGGAGGAGGAGGGTCTGCTGGTGCTGCGGATCGTCGACAGGATGGGCCGCGGCAAGGAGCCGGAGGAAGGCTCCGTGCCCGAGAAGGGCGACCGGGTGTGCTTCACCCTGTTCGAGCACGAGCAGCGCGGCGGCGCGAAGCTGCCCGACCCGGAGGACACGCCGTGGACGCACGGCGGGCCGCCCGGGGAGCCGGTGCCCGAGACCGCCGACTCCGTCACCGAGGAGGACACCCTGTGACCACCGAGGCCGTCTTCGACGCCGGTACGGCCGCCACCCGCGCCACCGACGCGATCCTCCGCGACACACTGCACGGCACCGCGCGCGGGGTCGTCGTCGACTCCCCGCCCGGCGCCGGAAAGTCCACGCTCGTCGTCCGCGCCGCGCTGGAGCTGGCGGACGCGGGGCGCCCGCTGATGGTGGTCGCGCAGACCAACGCGCAGGTCGACGACCTGGTGCTGCGGCTCGCCGAGAAGAACCCCGAGCTGCCGGTGGGCCGCCTGCACAGCAGTGACACCGACGCGTACGACAAAACGCTGGACGACCTGCCGAACGTACGGAAGTCGGCGAAGGCCGGTGACCTGGCCGGGCTGCCGGTCGTCATCTCCACGGCGGCGAAGTGGGCGCATGTCAAGGCCGACGAGCCGTGGCGGCACGCGATCGTGGACGAGGCCTACCAGATGCGCTCGGACGGGCTGCTGGCCGTGGCCGGGCTGTTCGAGCGGGCGCTGTTCGTGGGCGACCCGGGGCAGCTGGACCCGTTCGCGATCGTGGGCAGCGAGCAGTGGGCCGGTCTGTCGTACGATCCGTCGGCCTCGGCGGTGTCGACGCTGCTGGCGCACAATCCGGACCTGCCGCAGCACCGGCTGCCGGTGTCCTGGCGGCTGCCGGCGTCGGCGGCCCCGCTGGTCTCGGACGCCTTCTACCCGTACACGCCGTTCCGCAGCGGCACGGACCACGGCGACCGCGCGCTGTCCTTCGGCGTCCGCTCCGACGGCTCCGGGCCCGACCGGGTGATCGACGAGGCGGCCGAGTCCGGCTGGGGCCTGCTTGAGCTGCCCGCCCGGCACACGCCCCGCACCGACCCCGAGGCGGTGCGAGCGGTCGCCACGGTCGTCCGGCGCCTCCTGGACCGGGGCGGTGCGGCCACCTCCGAGCGCTCCCCCGACCCGACGCGGCTGACCACCGACCGGGTCGCCGTCGGTACGGCCCACCGCGACCAGGCGGCGGCGGTCCGCGCGGCGCTGGCCGAACTGGGCGTCACGGACGTCACCGTCGACACGGCGAACCGGCTCCAGGGCCGGGAGTACGACGTCACGGTGATCCTGCATCCCCTGTCCGGCCGACCCGACGCCACCGCCTTCCACCTGGAGACGGGCCGCCTGTGCGTCCTGGCGTCCCGCCACCGCCACGCCTGCATCGTCGTCTGCCGAGCAGGGGTCACCGACCTGCTGGACGCCTACCCGTCGACCGAACCGGTCCAGCTGGGCACGGCGGTGAAGTTCCCGGACGGCTGGGAGGCGAACCACGCGGTCCTGGCCCACCTGGCGGAGCACCGGGTGGCCTGGACGCCGTGAGGGGCCGGCGCCGCCGCCGGCCGGGAGGGCGTTTTTTCTCACCCCCGCCGGCCCTTCCCGTCCCGCCCCCCCCGGGGGCGCCCCCGCCAGACCCCCGCTTCGGCCCTGAACGGGCCTCGTGCTCAAACTCCCCCAGACGGGCCGGGACGAACTCTGGACGGTCCAGGTGGCTTGGATGCGCTCATGGCTGGGGAACATCGCCGGGGGCGGATGGCTTGAGAAGGCCGGGGGCCCGGCCCCCTTGCGTCGTCGGGGGACAATGGAGGGTGGTCCGCTTGCCGGTGGTGCCATCACGACCGTACGAGGAGGAGAAGACATGGCGGAGCCCACGCCGGGTCGGAACGAACCGCGGCTACGCCCCGCGCCCCTGCTCTTCGAGCCCGCCGAGGCGGCCGGTGATCCGGAGCACTTCTTCGACCTGGAGTCGATAGACGATCCCGGGGCACTGCTGACGCGCGCCACGGAGCTGACGCAGGCCTTCCGGGCGGCGGCGGACCGGGCGATGGAGTTCCAGGCCATGGCGGCGGCCCAGCTCGCCGACCCGCGCCGGTTCGACCGGCTGACGGCGGCGGACATTGCCGACCGGGCCGAGTGGACCGAGGACTACGCGAAGAAGATGGTCGAGTTCGGGCGGGACCTGATGCGGGGCGACATCGAGGGACTCGGGCACGCCGACCCCGTCTGACCCAGCCGCAGAACCGGCGCCGATCACTCCGCGTCAGGCTCTCCGGCATATGCCAGGTGGGCAAAATACTCCCTCTCTCCACCTCCTGTCCCCGTTTCCCGCAACCCTGTGGAATCGACCACTCACGCGGTGTAGATCTTGGCGACATGAGCAGCGCATGGGACGCCCCTGACACCGACCACCGCGAAGCCGCCGGAATCACCGCGGACGGCGCCGCCTGGCTGGCGTCCGCCGGCACGTATCCCCGCAGCACGCTCGCGCTCTGGGAGGAGCGCCCGCACGCCCCGGTCGTCCTGCCCTGCGGTGCCGTCTTCGACGTCGTGAGCGCGCCCGCGATGTTCGGGCGGCTGATGCTGGACCGGCTGTGGGAGGAGGGGCCGGGCTCGGGGCCGGTGGCCGCGTTCCGCGGGCGGATGCTGCTGTTCGCCGCTCCCGGCACCGCCCAGCGGCTGCCCTCGCTGCTGGAGTGGGAGGAGTGGAGCGCCGACGGCCGCCGGGACGGCCGTACGGGAACGGTGCCTCCGCTGTTGTGCCACGGGAACGGGGACGCGGTCACCGTGCCGGCCCCGCTCACCTCGGAGGGAACCGGCGGCGCCACCCGCTGGGTCACCGCCCCGGACACCCGCCACCCCTGGCTGCCGGGCCCGGAGATCCTGCTCTGGGCGGCCGTCCGGGCGGCCCGAGCCGCCGTGCGGATATCGATTTCTCAGGCCTCGGATCCGGATGCTAAGGTCTACGACGTCAGCAGGCGCCGCTAGCTCAGTTGGTTAGAGCAGCTGACTCTTAATCAGCGGGTCCGGGGTTCGAGTCCCTGGCGGCGCACAGACAGCAAGGCCCCTCGCGAAAGCGGGGGGCCTTTCGCGTTGCCGCACGCTACGCCGTGATCCGCACCGTCCAGGCCCCCGCCGCCGTGCGCCCTTCCACGTCCACCCTCACGTCCTCCCCCGGCACCGTGAAGCTCTCGCCGGCGCCGACCGGGGCGTCGGCGAGGGGCGGGTAGACCGAGTCGCCCCAGCAGGCGTCGGTGCTCGGGTGTGCGTCGACCACCTCGACCGGGCCGCGGCCGGACTCCGCGCCGCTCTGGACGCGGTAGACGAGCACGCCGGAACGGCAGGACGAGCGGTCGCTGCCGATCCGGGCGCGGGCCTCGAAGGCGAGCGCGCTGCCGGCGCCGGTGCGGACGACCGCGAGTTTGGTGCCGTTGCCGAGTCCGAAGGCCGGTGAACCGGAGGCCCGGCTCACCGGGACGTCCGGTCCGGCCCCCAGCGGCTCCAGCGTCAGCCGTGTGGGTGTCCCGCGGGGCACGCACACCACCTGGCGCGGTTCCAGCCAGCCCAGCTTCCATTTGTGCCAGGCGAACAGGTCGGGGGCGAGGCCGAACTGGCTGCCCATCAGGTCCCAGTCGCCGACGTGGGTGTCCCAGTCGCCCTTGCCGTCCGTGGGGCGGTGGTAGAGATCGGGCAGGTCGAACACGTGCCCGGTCTCATGGGCGAGGACGAGCCGGTCCGGCGGATGCTGCTCGAAGACGGTGACGATCCGCCGGATGTCGGTGCCGTCGGCGCGCAGCGGGGTGTCCATGTTGACGACCTTGGTGGCGTCGGAGTCCACGCCGGGGGCGTCCGGGTCGGCCACGAAGTAGACGACGTCGTAGCGGGAGAAGTCGACCTGCCCGTCGGCCGCGGCGAGGGCGTCGCGCAGGTAGGTGCCGCGGCGCTCGGCGTTCCAGTCCCGCTGTATGGCGTAGGCGGTGGACGGCTTCGGCATCCGGATCCAGCGTTCCAGGGGGTGTGCGCGCAGGGTGAACTTGCCGTAGGAGGCCTGCTGGAAGTAGCGGCTGGTGGCCGGGAAGTGGTCGGCGGCGAGTTCGGCCGGGGGGACCATCGGCGTCCAGTCCGGGAACGACAGGAAGATCATCACGGCGTCGAGGGCGCGGACGGGCCGCGGGTAGGCGGCGTTCCAGGTGTCCAGGCCCTCGGAGTGGTGGGCGTCCGTGCGTTTCAGGGCGCAGGGGGTGGCCGAGAAGGGTTCCGCCGCGGGGGCGCTGATGAGGCAGGTCGCGGCGAGTGCCGTGAGGGTGGTGAACATGGCCGCGGTGCTGCGCAGTCGGGGGCGCGGGAGCTGTCGCGGCACAGGAGACCTCCGGGAGCGGTTCACGGGACACCGCCACCCAGCCTGTGGGAATTTGCCGCATTACGCCCTGTTTGTCTGCCCCAGACGAGTGAGGACGCGGAAACGGGGCATCATTGCCGACACCCCCGGAATACTCACGGAACGTCACAAGCGGTCGCCCGCCCGCAGAACCGGTCCACCTGGGGGCAGAAACGATCTGTCAGAAACCCTGGTTGTTCCGGGACACTGGGCAGTGGCTGCGCACGTCCGGGGGCAGCCTCTATGATCGGCAGACTTTTCCTGCGCGGACAGCGATCGAGTGCACTGCGGGAGCGAGCGGTGAGCGGAACGTCCGAAGGGCCGACGCCCGCGGCAGACCTCGACCGGTCGGCCGTCACAGTGAGTGACATCAAGGCGCCTACTCGTAGGGCTGCCGCCGAGGACACCGACGGCGGGCCACCGGCCTACCGTTCCGTCTTCGCGGCCGCACCCCTGGCCATGGCGGTCGTGGACCGGGAGGGCCTGGTCACCGATGCCAACGAGGCGCTCGGCGGGCTGCTCGGCGGCGGGTCCGCGGGGCTGGTCGGGCGGTCCGCCGCCGACCTGCTGGACCTGGCCTCCGACGCGCGCACCTGGCACGCGTACCGGGAGGTGCTCCGCGGCCGCCAGGCGAAACTGCGCTGCACACGGCGGCTGAAACGGCCCGACGGGCGCTCCCTGTGGGCGCAGGTCACGGTGGCTCCGCTGGACGGCGGTCCGGGCGGCGTACTGCTGTCGGTCACCGACGTCAGCGGTCACCGGGAGTTGCAGGCCCGGCTGCGGCACCTCCAGATGCACGATCCGGTGACCCGGCTGCCCAACCGCACCCTGTTCTTCGAGCGGGTGACGGGCGCGCTGGAGGCGGAGTCGTACGAGCAGAGCGGGACCGGCCGGATCGGGCTGTGCTATCTGGACCTCGACGGGTTCAAGGCGGTCAACGACACGCTCGGTCACCGGGTCGGCGACCGGCTGCTGGCCGCCGTCGCAGAGCGGCTGACCGCGTGCGCGGAGGAGGCCGGGCGGACCCGGCCGAGCGTGCCGCTGGTGGCGCGGCTCGGCGGGGACGAGTTCGCGCTGCTGGTGGAGGACTCCACGGGCACCGAGCAGCTCGCGGATCTCGCCGAGTCCGTACTGAAGGCGCTCCAGGTGCCGTTCGACCTCTCGGGGCAGCGGCTGAACGTGTCCGCGTCGATCGGCGTCGTCGAGCGGCACGCGGCCGGTACCACGGCCACCGGGCTGATGCAGGCCGCCGACACCACGCTGTACTGGGCGAAGGTGGACGGCAAGGACCGCTGGACGCTGTTCGACCCGGAGCGCAACGCGCATCTGATGACCCGCCAGGCGCTGGCCTCCACGCTCCGGCCGGCCATCGAGCGGGGCGAGTTCCGGCTCGACTACCAGCCGCTGGTGGGAATGTCGGACGGGCGGCTGCGGGGGGTGGAGGCGCTGGTGCGCTGGGATCACCCCCGTTTCGGTCTGCTGCCGCCGAATCGGTTCGTCGCGCTGGCCGAGGAGGACGGCTCGATCGTGCCGCTGGGCCGCTGGGTGCTGGCCACCGCCTGCCGACAGGCGCGGGACTGGCAGTTGGCGCATCCGGACGACCAACCGCTGTTCGTGAGCGTCAATGTGGCGGTCCGTCAGGTGTGGGACTCCGACCTGGTGGCCGATGTCGCGGAGATCCTCGCCGAGACCCAACTCGACCCGGCACTGCTTCAGTTGGAGCTGACGGAGTCCGCGGTGATGGGCTCGGCCGGGCGGCCGTTGCAGGCGCTCCAGGCGCTCAGCGACATGGGCGTGAACATCGCCATCGACGACTTCGGCACCGGCTACTCCAACCTGGCGTATCTGAGCCGGCTGCCGGTGTCGGTGCTGAAGCTGGACGGGTCGTTCGTGCGCGGCTTCCAGTACGAGGGCACGGGGGCGCCGCCGAACCCGGCCGACGAGGTCGTCGTCGAGGCGATGATCGACCTCGCGCACCGCCTCGGGCTGACCGTGACCGCGGAGTGCGTGGAGACGTCGGCGCAGGCCACCCGGCTGCGCCGGATCGGCTGCGACACCGGACAGGGGTGGCTCTACTCCCGCCCGGTGCCGCCGGACCGCATCTCCGAGCTGATGGCCGGCGCGTCCTACGCCGTCGGCAACCCGTAGGCGTCCGCGACGAGTGCGTAGGAACGCAGGCGCAGGTCGCCGCGGTGGGCGTGACTGGTGAGCATCAGCTCGTCGGCGCCGGTGCGCTTGTGCAGGTCGTCGAGTCCCGAGCGGACCTCGTCGGCCGTGCCGTGAATGATGTTCGCGGTCCAGGAGTCGACGAACTCCCGCTCCAGCGGCGTGAATTCATGGGCCTCCGCCTCCTGCGGGGAGGGGAACAGGCCGGGCCGGCCGCCGCGCAGCCTGACCATGTTCAGGCCGGTGGCCAGGATCTGGCGGCGTGCTTCCCGCTCGTCGTCGGCGGCGAGCACCGACACGCCGATGAGGGCGTACGGCTCGTCGAGGACCGCCGACGGCCGGAAGGACTCCCGGTAGAGGTCGAGGGCCGGGACGGTGTTCTGCGCGGAGAAGTGGTGCGCGAAGGCGAACGGCAGGCCCAGCAGGCCGGCCAGCCGGGCGCTGAACCCGGAGGAGCCGAGCAGCCAGACCGGCGGTCGGTGCCGGGACTGCACGCCGCCGGGGGAGGTGGCCTGGGCCGGGCCCGGGACCGCGTGGATACGGCGGTAGGGGTGCCCGTCGGGGAAGTCGTCGTCGAGGAACCGGGTCAGCTCGGCGAGCTGCTCGGGGAAGTCGTCGGCGCCCTCGTTGAGCCGGTCGGTGCGGCGCAGGGCCGCCGCGGTGGCGCCGTCGGTGCCGGGGGCACGGCCGAGGCCGAGGTCGACGCGTCCGGGGGCGAGGGCCTCCAGGGTGCCGAACTGTTCGGCGATCACCAGCGGGGCGTGGTTGGGCAGCATGACGCCGCCCGAGCCGAGCCGGATGCGGTCGGTGTGGGCGGCGAGGTGGGCGAGGATCACCGCGGGCGAGGAGGAGGCGACGCCCGGCATGGAGTGGTGCTCGGCGACCCAGTAGCGGTGGAAGCCTCGGGCCTCGGCGAGCCGGGCGAGGTCGACGCTGGTGCGCAGGGCGTCGGTGGCGGTGTGCCCGGAACCGACGGTGACCAGGTCCAGTACGGAGAGCGGGACGGGGGCGGTGCCGTGAGCCGCACCGTGGATCCCGTCGGCCGACGCGTCACCGGCCGCCGCTTCGCCTGTCCTGTTCTCGCCTGCCGCCGTCTCGTCTGCCGCCACGTGTTCCTCCTGCATCTGGGCGTCCGCTGTCCTTCGGGCGCTAACAGGAGGGTGTCCCCGGTTATTCCCGGCCGGTCACGGGGGCCGACGGGCCGGGGCCTCGGCCCCTCACACCTGCACGATCGGCTCCCGGGTGAACAGCGCGCCCAGGCCCGGCGCGTTGACCCGGCGGTCCGTGAGGCGGAGGGCCTCCCAGACGGTGACCTGGTTGGCGGTGAGGACCGGCTTGCCCAGGTCCTTCTCGAGGCCGGGGAGGTAGGCGGCCGTGTGCAGCGCGGTGTCGGGGAGGAGGACCGCGTCCGCGTCCGGGGTGTCGGCCTCGCGGGCCAGGGCGAACACCTCCGCCTCGCCCCAGGTGCCGACCTCGGCGGCCGTGACGATGCCGGAGCCGCGCAGCGCCGTCACCTCGACGCCGCCCGCCCGCAGGAACTCGGCGAAGAGTCCGGCGATGTCGTCGGGGTAGGTCGCGCCGACCGCGACCCGGGCCGCGCCGATCTCCTTCGCCGCGTGGACGAAGCCGAAGGACGTGGAGGAGGCGGGCATCCCGGCGGAGCGGGCCAGCGCGCGCACCTGCTCGTGGGCGCCCTGCCAGCCGTGCACGAAGCCGCCGCTGGTGCAGGCCCACACCACCGCCTCCACGCCGGCCAGCCGCAGCTGCTCGACACCCGCCGCGAGCCGTTCGGGCGCGCCCATCTGCCGTAGGGCCTCGACGCGGTGCGCGTCCTCGCCGATGTCCGTGTGGACCAGGTCCACCCGGATGTCACTGCCCAGGAGCTGCTCGATGCGGGGGTAGTCGTCCTCGGCGGAGTGGCCCGGGTAGAGGAATCCGAGTGCGGTCATGTCCAGCCTTCCTGCTGTTCTTCCGGCCGTGCGGGGGGCCGGTTCCGCGCCCCCTCGTCCAGCAGAGCCTGGTACGGCCCCACGGCTCGGGTACCCAGTCGGCGCAGTGCCGCCCACATCGTCACCTGGTTGGCCGAGATGACGGGTATGCGTAGTTCCGCCTCGAGTTGGGGGATGACGTCGTACGTCGGGAGGTTGGTGCAGGAGATGAAGAGGACCTCGGCGGCCGTGCTGCTCACCGCCTGCCGGGCCATGTCGGCGACGTCCCGGTACGGCACCTTCCAGATGTGCCGGGTGAGGCCCATGAACGCGCAGCCGGTGACCATGACGCCCGCCTGCCCGACGTACTCCCGCAGGGCGTGGGTGACCGACTCGGTGTACGGGGTGACCAGGGCCACGCGGTGGGCGCCCAGCTCCGCCAGGGCCTCCAGGAGCGCCCCGGAGGTGGTCACGGAGGGCGTCGCGCCGGCCCGGGTCATGGCCTCGCACAGGGCGCGCTCCCCGGCGATCCCGGCGACGAAGCTGCCGGAGGTGCAGGCGTAGGCGACGACCTCGGGGGCGACGGCGATCAGGGTGCGGACGGCGTCACCGAGCGTCTCGTGCTCGCTGACCCGGCGGGCGAGGTCCAGGCTCACCTCGACGGGCACGTACGGCGTGCGCGTGAGGTGGAGGGACACGTCGTCGGGGACCCAGCGCCACAGCTCGCGGTCCAGGGCGAAGTCGAACGGCGCGACCACGCCGAGGCCGCGCTGGCCCCGAGGGCCGCCGAGAAAGGTGACGTCCATGGGGCACCGCCCTCACCGGGAGACAGGATGGCGCAACCGGCCGTGCCGACGGCCGTGTTGACGACGGTAGGTTCGGGTGCGAACGTGGTCAATCCGTGCACGTCAGACCCTTGGTCACGACCGGCCGGGGAAGGGGCACCGGATGACCGCGCTTCCCACGCTCCTCGTCCTCGACGCCGAGCCGCCGCCCCGCCTCGGCAGGCTCACCGGGCGGGCCCGCGTGGTGCACACCGACGAGGCGGGCCTGGCCGGCCGGTTGCCCGAGGCCGACGTCCTGCTGGTGTGGGACTTCACCTCGCACGCGGTGCGGTCCGCCTGGCCGGGCGCGGGTCCGCGGCCCGGCTGGGTGCACACGGCGAGCGCGGGTGTGGACCATCTGATGTGCCCGGAGCTGGCCGCGTCGGACACCGTGGTGACGAACGCGCGCGGGATCTTCGACGCGCCGATCGCCGAGTACGTCGCCGCCCTGGTGCTGGCGATGGCGAAGGACCTGCCGCGCACCTGGCAGCTCCAGCGGGAGCGGGAGTGGCGGCACCGGGAGAGCCGGCGGGTGGCCGGGACGCGCGCGGTCGTCGTCGGCTCGGGGCCGATCGGCCGGGAGATCGCCCGCACGCTGAAGGCGCTCGGCGTGACCGCGGCGGTGGTCGGCCGGGTCCCGCGCACCGGCATCCACGGCCCCGACGACCTGGACCGGCTGCTCGCCCGCGCCGACTGGGTGATCGCCGCGGCCCCGCTCACCGAGCGGACGCACGGCATGTTCGACCGGCACCGGTTCGGCGTGATGCAGCCCTCCGCGTGCTTCGTGAACGTCGGCCGGGGGCAGCTCGTCGTCGAGGACGCGCTCGTGCAGGCGCTGGAGAGGCGGTGGATCGCGGGGGCCGCGCTGGACGTCCTCACCACCGAACCCCTCGCCGCGGACAGCCCGTTGTGGCGGGTGCCGGGGCTGCTGGTGTCCCCGCACATGAGCGGGGACACGGTCGGCTGGCGGGACGAACTCGGCGCGCAGTTCGTGGAGTTGTTCGAGCGGTGGGCGGCGGGCCGGCCCCTGCGGAACGTGGTCGACAAGCAGCGCGGCTACGTGCCCGGACACTGACGTCCTCTGGAGGACCGCATGACGGACCTGACCACCTTGACCGCGGTCCGGCTCCTCGACGGCTACCGCAAGGGCGAGTTCGGCCCGGTGGAGGCGACCCGGGCGGCCCTGGAGCGGGCCGAGCGGATCCAGCCCGAGGTGAACGCGTTCGTGCGCATCCTGGCCGAGGAGGCCCTCGCGCAGGCGCGTGACGCGCAGGAGCGGTGGCGGCGCGGGGAGCCGCGGGGCGCCCTGGACGGCGTACCGGTCACCGTGAAGGACATCCTGCTGCTGAAGGGCCATCCCACCCTGCGCGGCTCCCGGTCGGTCGATCCGGGCGGGCGGTGGGAGGAGGACGCGCCGTCCGTGGCCCGGCTGCGGGAGGCGGGCGCGGTGTTCCTCGGGAAGACGACGACGCCCGAGTACGGCTGGAAGGGCGTCACCGACTCGCCGCTCACCGGGGTCACCCGCAACCCGCACGACCCGTCCCGTACCGCGGGCGGCTCCAGCGGGGGCAGCGCGGCCGCCGTGGCGCTCGGCGCGGGCCCGCTGTCCCTGGGCACGGACGGCGGGGGCAGTGTGCGCATCCCGGCCGCGTTCTGCGGGATCTTCGCGCTGAAGCCGACGTACGGCCGGGTGCCGCTGTATCCGGCCAGTGCCTTCGGGACGCTCGCGCACGTCGGTCCGATGACACGGGACGCGGCGGACGCGGCGCTGCTGCTGGACGTGATCGGGGTGCCCGACTCCCGCGACTGGTCGGCGCTGGGCCCGGCCGGCGGGTCGTTCACGGAGGCGCTGGGCGGGGGTGTGCGCGGGCTGCGGGTGGCGTACTCACCGTCGCTGGGCGGTCAGGTCGCCGTGCGCCCGGCGGTCGCGGCGGCGGTCCGGCGGGCCGTGGAGCGGCTGGCGGAGCTCGGCGCGTACGTCGAGGAGGCCGACCCGGACTTCAGCGATCCGGTGGACGCCTTCCACACCCTGTGGTTCGCGGGCGCGGCCCGGGTGACCCAGCATCTCGGGCCGTACCAGCGGGAGTCGCTGGATCCGGGGCTGCGCGAGATCAGCGCGCGGGGGGCCCGGTTCAGCGCCCTGGACTATCTGGCGGCCGTGGACGTCCGGATGGATCTGGGCCGCCGCATGGGCCGCTTCCACGACTCCTACGACCTGCTGCTCACCCCGACCCTGCCGATCACCGCGTTCGAGGCGGGCGCGGAGGTGCCGAAGGGGTCGGGGCACCGGCGCTGGACGGGCTGGACGCCGTTCACCTATCCGTTCAACCTCACCCAGCAGCCGGCCGCTACGGTCCCGGTGGGCACGGACGGCGACGGGCTGCCGGTGGGCCTCCAGATCGTGGCCGCCCGGCACCGCGACGACCTGGTGCTGCGGGCGGCGCACGCGCTCCACGAGGCGGGGGTCACGTCCGGCGGAAGCTGAGCGTCTCCCCCGCCGCCCCGGTCCGCCACAGGTCGTTGCAGGCCTCGGCCATCGCCTCCAGGCCCTCGACGACCTGCCCCCAGACGATGCCGGGGACCCAGCCGACGTCGCCGTTCAGGAGCAGGTTGTTGCGCTCGTAGAACAGGGCCAGGTCGACGACCGTGGTGCCGGCGCGGACCTCGCGGTCGTAGCCGTAGGCCTGGGTGCCGAGTTCCGTTCCCGCGAAGGAGAAATAGCAGAGATCTCCCGGGATGGGGGTCACTGTCGGATTCTCCAGCGGTGGTTCCGATGTCGCGAAAGGCGGGAAGAGGGCGTAGATCTCGTTGCGCGCGTATTTGGCGTGATAGACGTCTCCGGCGAGCGGAAGGGAATCCCAGACGGCCGCGCAGGTGATCGGCGCGCGATCGTCGAGCAGCTTCGCCGTGGCGGTGATTCCGCGTTTGGCCAGCGAGACGTCGATATATCGGTCAGCCATGCGTTCCATGGTCCACCCGCGGTCAAGGGGGCGTCGGCTGTGGCGGGGCCGGAAACGATCCGCATGACTCGCATGAAGCCGGGTAGCCGCGCGCCCATGGCTCGACCACAAGCACATCGATCCGGAACCCACGACAGACCCCATAAAGGACTCAGCCGCCGCTCACTGCTCGCCGGAGCGGTGTCGCTGAGCGCGGCGGGAGCCCTCGGGGCGGCCGGCTGCAGCCGCGTCCCGGATGACGGAAAGGTACTGGGAGGCAGCCTCCTGGAGACCCTGCGGGATCAGGGGTCCGTGAAGATCGGCATCGCCAGTGAGCCCCCTTTCGGATATGTCGGAGACGACGGACAGGCCACCGGAGAAGCACCCGCGATCGCGGAGGTGATCTTCAAAAGGCTCGGCATCGACGAGGTCGAGCCGGTGCCGGTGGATTTCGGTGCCCTGATACCCGGGCTGAAGGCCCGGCAGTTCGATGTGGTGTCCGCCGGGATGTACATCAATCCGATCCGGTGCGAACAGGTGCTGTTCGCCGACCCGGATTACCTGATGCTGGACTCCTTCATCGTCAGGAAGGGAAATCCGCACGGCATCAGGACCTATGAGGACGTCAGGAAGAAGGGGCTCAGGCTCGCCTCCGGCAAGGCCTACGCCCAGATCGACTACGCCAAGGCCGCGGGCATCGGGGACGTCCTGGTCCTGCCGGACCAGGTGGCCGGCATCGACGCGGTGGCCCAGGGACGGGTGGACGCCTTCGCGGGCACCCGCATCACGGTCACGTCGGCGGTGGAGGATTCCGGACGCGTGTCGGCGACCGAGCCGTTCCAGCCCGTGATGGACGGCAAGCCCGCCTACGGAGCGGGCGGATTCGCCTTCCGGCTGTCCGAGAAGAACTTCCGTGACGCCTTCAACAAGGAGCTGCTGAAGCTCAAGGAGAACGACTACGAGGAGATGCTGGAGATCGTCGGCCCGTTCGGTTTCGGCATGGACGACATGACGGACCTCACAGCGAAGGAGCTGTGCGGCTGATGATGAGTTCGGAGTTCTTCACCACCTGGTTCCTGCCGGGTGTCTGGGTCACCGTCCAGGTGACGGTGTACGCCGCGGCCCTCGGCGCCGCCATCTCGTTCGGGATCGGTCTCGCCCGCGGTTCGCGGTACTGGATCGTCCGCTTCCTCGCCGGGATCTACTTCGAGGTCTTCCGGGGCATGTCGGCCCTGGTGCTGATGTTCTGGATGTTCTTCGCGCTGCCCCTCCTCGGCTGGCAGCTGGTGCCCATGTGGGCCGGCGTCAGCGCACTGGGCCTGACCTACGGCGCCTACGGCTCCGAGATCGTCCGCGGTTCCCTGGCCGCCGTCACCCCGGCGCAGAAGGAAGCGGGCATCGCGCTCAACTTCACCCGGTGGCAGCGGCTGCGCCTGATCGAGCTGCCCCAGGCGTGGCCCGAGATGGTCCCGCCGTTCAACAATCTGCTGATCGAGCTGCTGAAGGGCACCGCCCTGGTCTCGGTCATCACGGTGGCCGACATGACGTTCGCCGGCAATCTGCTCCGGCTCGGCACCAACGAGACCACCCCCGTCTACACCCTGCTGCTGGTCCTCTACTTCGTTCTCGCCTTCCTCATCACCCGCGGCATGCGGCTGCTGGAGCGCAGGGCGAAGGCCGGGATCGGACAGCGGCCGGCGAGGACCCCCGGGATCACCAGGAAGCTCGGCGCCCGCGGCGAGAGCCTCCAGGCCGGTTCGCAGTCCGCAGGAGGTATGCGATGAGCTGGGACTGGAACGTCGTGGACGACTTCATGCCGCGGTTCTGGGACGGCGTACTCGTCACCCTTCAGGCCCTGGCCGTCGGCACGCTGATCGCCTTCGCGCTGGGCCTGGTGTGGGCGCTGGCACAGCGCTCCACGCGGGTCTGGGTGCGCTGGCCGGTCGTCGCCGTCACGGAGTTCATCCGCAACACACCGCTGCTGGTGCAGCTGTTCTTCCTCTTCTACGTGGTCCCCAACTTCGGTCCGTCGATGTCACCGCTCGCCACCGGCATCGTCGGCCTCGGGCTGCACTACTCCACCTACACCGCCGAGGTCTACCGAGCGGGCATCGACGGCGTCCCCGCCGGCCAGTGGGAGGCGGCGACGGCGCTCAGCCTGTCCAAGGGCCGCACCTGGCGGGCGGTGATCCTTCCGCAGGCGATCCGCCGGGTCGTCCCACCGCTGGGCAACTACGTCGTCGCCATGCTCAAGGACTCCCCGATGATCGCGACCATCGGCGCCTTCGACATGCTCGGCGAGGCCCAGTCCTTCAGCAACGAAACCTTCACCACGGAGGCGCTCACCGTCGTGGGGGTGGCCTTCATCGTCATCGCCTACCCCGCCTCCCTCCTGATCCGAGCCCTGGAGCGACGTCTTGTCCGCTGACACCGATCCCGCAGAGAACAGCCCCGCCCTGGTCAACCCGCCGGTGGACGGCAGCGAACTGATCCGCTTCGACAAGGTCACCAAGCGGTTCGGCGACAACACCGTCCTCGACCGGCTCGACTTCTCCGTCGACTCCGGCAAACACGTCACGCTGATCGGCCCGTCGGGTTCCGGCAAGACGACGATCCTGAGACTGCTGATGACCCTGGCCGAGCCCGACGAGGGCACGATCCGGGTGGGCGGGGACTATCTGACCCACGAGGAGCGCAACGGCAAGCTGGTCCGGGCCGGCGAGAAGCACGTCCGCGAGGTCCGCAAGAACATCGGGATGGTCTTCCAGCAGTTCAACCTCTTCCCGAACATGAAGGTGCTGCGCAACATCACCGAGGCCCCGGTCACCGTCCTCGGCCTGTCCAGGGACGAGGCCGAGCAGCGGGCCCGCGACCTGCTCGAACTGGTGGGGCTGACCGAGCACATCGACAAGTACCCGACCCAGCTGTCCGGCGGCCAGCAGCAGCGGGTGGCGATCGCCCGCGCACTGGCGATGCGGCCGCAGGTCCTGCTCCTGGACGAGGTGACCTCCGCGCTGGACCCGGAGCTGGTGGCCGGCGTCCTGGACGTGCTGCGGGACATCGCCCGCACGACCGACATCACGATGCTCTGTGTGACGCACGAGATGAACTTCGCCCGGGACATCTCGGACCAGGTCCTGATGTTCGACTCGGGCCGCGTCATCGAGTCGGGCCCGCCGGAGAAGATCTTCAGCGAGCCGGAGCAGGAGCGGACGCGGGAGTTCCTGAGCGCCGTGCTGTGAGCCCCGGGGCGCCACTCCGCGTGGCGCCCCGCGCCTCCGCATCCGGGCGGCCCGACCGGGCCACAGGCCGCCCGGCATATGACGGTGGAACAATTCCCCTGATGAGAGGCCCGCAATCTCGTCAACCCCCTCTCCCCGATGGCTACTCGCCGGTTATCGTGGTCGGGATTCACCGTCCGGATCACGGCCAGGAAAAAGCGACCGGGGGGAAACCGTGGCGCTGAAGAACGAGCCGAAAACTCCGCACCACCCGGCCCAGGACGCCCTGCGCGTCCTGGAGACGGTGGCCCGGCACACCACAGGCGTCACCGACGCCGACATCACCCGCGAGACCGGCCTCGGCACGGAGCGGCTGACCACGCTCCTGCGGATGCTCCGCCGCGAGGGATACGTCGAGCAGGTCGCCGACGGGGCGTACGTCACCGGTGACGCCCTGACCCGTCTGGCGTCCGCACACCACCACGAGGAGGCCCTCCGGGACCAGCTCCAGCAGACCCTGGACCGACTGCGCGACACCGTCGGCGCCGCCGTCTACATCAGCCGTTACGTCGACGGAGAGGTCACCGTCACCCAGTACGCCGACGGCCCGGCCACGCCCGCGGTCAACGAGTGGGTCGACTTCCGCTCCTGCGCCCACGCCACCGCGCTCGGCAAGAGCCTCCTCGGCCAGCTCGACCACGACGGCCGGCGCGACCACCTCTCCCGGCACAAGATGGCCCGCCTCACCTCGCGCACCATCACCAGCGACAAGCTGCTGCTCTCCCGCCTGGAGTCCCAGCCGCCCACGGCCCCGGTTCTCGACCTCCAGGAGTACGCCGTCGGCACGGTCTGCGCGGCCGTCCCGATCACGGCCGGCTCCACCGCGGGCTGCCTGGCCCTGTCCCTGCCCGTCGAACACGCCCACCGGCTGCGCCAGGCCGCCGACACCCTGAACAGGAGCGCGACGCAGGTTCTGCTCTCGCTGGCCATCTGAAGGGCGGCCTCCCCACCTGGTCCGGAGCACTCCTGCGGACCAGGTAGTATTTTCTTCGTCGTCAGCCGCCGAAGGCGGAGGGCGGGAGTCATGCGCCGCTAGCTCAGTTGGTTAGAGCAGCTGACTCTTAATCAGCGGGTCCGGGGTTCGAGTCCCTGGCGGCGCACCATGTCGAGGGCCCCTCGTGGAGACACGAGGGGCCCTTCGGCGTCCTCCGCGGTCAGTCTCCGGTAGGCCTCCTCTCCCGGCGGCCGCCACCACAGCGGGTCGGCGCACCGCACGCCCTCCCGTCTGAGCAGCGCCCGGTGGATCTTGTTCGTGGCCGTGACCGGCATCCGCGGCACCACCCGCACGAACCGGGGCGCCATCTTCGTCCCGAGGTCCGGCTGGGCGCGCAGGAACTCCGCGAAGCCCCCGGGGTCGAAGGCGCCCGCCATCGCCGCCATCACCTGGTCCCCGGTCACCGGGTCCGGCACCGCGTACACGGCGACCGCCTCGGCGCCCTCGTACCGGGCGAGGATGTTCTCGATCATCGCGGCGGCCAGGTTCTCGCCGTCGACGCGGAGCCGGTCGTCGGTGCGGCCCGCGAAGTAGAGGAACCCGTCGGTGTCCCGGTAGAAGAGGTCGCCGGTCCAGTACTCCCCTCCCCCACGCAGTCGCTCGGACTCGGCCTCCGGGTTGCGCCAGTAGCCCTCGAAGGGGCTCGGGCCGCGGTTGACCAGCTCGCCGATCGCCTCGTCGCCGTTCAGCAGCCGCCCCGCCGGGTCGAGGACGGCCGGCGGGCACTCCTCGCGCGTCTCGGGGTGCAGGACGACCAGGCCGGGTGTCGCCGGTCCGACCGCGCCGGACGGGGTGCCCGGCCTCCACTGGATCGCCGCGCCGCCCTCCGACGACCCGTACCCCTCCACCAGCCGCACGCCGAACCGCCGCTCGAACGCCGCCGCGTCCACCGCCCCCGCCTCGGTGCCGAACCCGAGCCTCAGCCGGTGCTCCCGGTCGTCCGGGCCCGCCTCGGTGGCCAGGACGTACTGGATCGCCCGGCCGACATAGGTGAAGTACGTCGCCCGGTACCGCCGCACGTCCGTCAGGAAGGCCGACGCCGAGAAGCGGCGCCGCAGCGCCACGCCCGCACCGGCGACCAGGGCGGGCGCCCAGTCGGCGATCACCGCGTTGCCGTGGAACATCGGCATGCAGACGTAGTGCACGTCGTCGGGGCGTACGGAGAACTGGCCGGCCAGGGAGCGGCCCGCGGCGGCCAGCCTGCCCTGGGTGCAGATCGCGGCCTTGGGGGCGCCGGTCGAACCCGAGGTGAAGTAGAGGAGGAGACGGTCGGCGGGGGTGGCGCGGGAGGGGTCGGGGCGGGCGTCGGCGTAGGGGGCGAGGAGGGCGTCGTACTCCTCCGTGTCCGTCACCAGGAGTCGCGGTCCGGGCAGGTCGAGGCCGTCGAGCAGGGGCAGGCGGGTCCGGTCGGTGATCAGCAGGCGGCACTCGGTGTGCAGGATGTCGCGGGCGAGTTCGGCGCCGCGCCGGGTGGGGTTGATCCCGGCGACGGCCGTGCGGGCGAGGGCGGCGGCGCTCAGCCACAGCGGGTATTCGGGAGTGTTGTCGAGCAGGATCCCGAGGTGCGCACCGGGCGGCACCAGGTCCGCCAGCAGTGCGGCGCGGGCGGCGGCCCCGCCCGCGACCTCGTGATGGGTGAGCGTCCGCTCCCCGCACCACAGGCCAGGACGGTGGTCGCCCCAGCGGGCGTGGACGAGTTCCGCGACAGTGCCCGGGTTGGACTCCATGGGCGGGCACGGTAATTGACCAGCCGTCAGATGTGGATGGCCGTGACGTCACGAGGTGCGGGCACGTGCGCCGGTGCCGGTCTCCCGGTCCGGCGCACGCACCCCGTCCCGCTCGGCGGCACTCAGAAGGTGACGTCGGAGCAGGCGTAGAACGCGTTGGCCGTGTCGGCGACCGTCCAGACCGCGAGGATCACATGGCGCCCGCTCAGCCCGGACGGCAGGGTGCCGCTGTGGGAGAGGGTCTGCGGCGGGCGCTGACCGCCGTAGGGCACCGTCAGGAACGGAGTGAGGTTGAGGTCGGAGCGGGCCAGGTTGTGGTTCTGGTTCCAGCCCGGCTTCGTGACGTAGTACTTGAAGTCGGACGTGGCGTGCATGGCGGTGAACTGCCAGCGGAACGAGTACGACTGGCCGCCGGACACCCGGGTGGTCGGCCAGGCCGCGCCCGAGGGGGTCTTCGGGCTGTCGAGCTGGGCGAACGGGGTGTTGCCCGCCGAGCAGATCCGTCCGTCGGCCGGTCCGGCGGCCGGGAAGCCCTTGGGGCCCTCGACGCTCTGCGGCTCCCACTGGATGTTGCCGCAGTTGGCGACGGTGCCGTTCTGGCAGAGCTTCTGCCTGCTGATGGGGAGGTCGGTGTAGCCGTGGCCGCTCGCTCCTCCGGCGGTGAGCACGAGGGCTCCCGCCGTGGTGAGGCCGAGGGCTGCGGCGTACAGCTTGGTCTTTTTGCGCATGCTGCCGCTCCTGAAGAACGTGGGGGAAGTTCCGTGAGCCGTGCAGGTCTAGACCAAGTTCGAGATTATTGCTGATCGTTGAACATGTCCATACCAATCGAAGGCCGGGATGGGGGACATGTTCGACGGGTCGTCAGGGCGACTGCTCCCCCCGTCCCGAGCAGAACGCCACCGTCAGGTCCTTCACCAGCGCCTTGCGCTCGTAGTCGTCGAGTTCCACCAGCCCGCGCATGGTCAGCCGGGTCACCGTGTCCTCCACCGAGTCGACCACCGAGGTCAGCACCGACGCCCGCTGCTGGGCGTCCAGCGCGGCGATCCGGCGCCGGTGCATCGCGGCGGCCACCTCCGGGGCGTACTCGATCCGCAGCGGCTGCACCGAGAACACCTCCAGGCCGATCGCGCCCGCGTCCCGCGCCACCCGCCGGGTCAGCGCCTCCCCGGCCGCCTCGACCGCACCCCGCCCGGCGCCCGGCGTCTCCACCGGGACACGGGCGAGCGCCGCCTCGACGCACTCGCGCAGATACGTCTCGTGGTCCTCGACGCCGAGCGTCGCCCGCGCAGTGTCCCGCACCCGCCACACCACGAGCGCCACCACCCGCAGCGCGACCCCGTTGCCGTCGGCAGCGGGCATCGCCTCGCTGCGCCAGTGCCGCAGCCGTACGTCGACCCGGCGGCGCAGCAGCAGCGGGTTCACCCAGAGCAGGCCGGTGCGCCGGACCGTCCCCCGGTAGCGGCCGAACAGGCCGAGCACCCAGGCCCGGCCGGTCCCGCCGCGCGCCAGCCCGCCGAAGCCGAACAGGCCGAGGGCGCCCGCCCCCGCGTACGCCGCCCACTGCACCGGACCGAGCCCGGCTCCGGCCGACGCGGGCAGTCGGAGCGCCTCCACCACCAGCGGCGGCAGGATGCCCGCCCACCAGGAGGTGGCCGCGCAGCCCGCCGCCCCGCACACGCCGGCGGCCACCCCGACCGCGCCGGGCAGCACCCGGCCGGGCCGCTCGACGAGCGCGGGGTCGACCTGCGCGACCGGCCGGGCCTTCGCCGGCGTCGGCCGGCGGAACCTCGGCTGCTCGCCGGTGCCCGCCCGGCTGCCCACGACGGTGGGCCCGAGCGGCACCGGCCTCGGCTCGGGTTCGTCGCGGAACAGCAGATGGACGGGGATCTCGGTGGTCGCCTCGTTCTGGATCAGCCGGGCGGGCCGTGACGGCCCCTCCGATTCGGGCGTCTGAGAAGTGGTCGTGCTCATGCGTGCCTCCAGCCTCCGCGCCAGATACGCCATGACAGTGGATGGGATGACCCCGGACGACCCGGGATCTCCTGGGACGGCCCGGGTCGCCGTGAGCGGTCCGGCCTACGAGAACAGCCGCCGCCAGGTCTCCGGCCCCGGGTAGCCGTCGGCCGCCCCGCCGCGCCAGCCCTGGGTGCGCTGGAAGGCCTCGACGCCCCGCCGGTCCGCCTCGCCCCAGCGCGGTCCGGGCCCCTTCGTGTAGTACGTGCCGAAGCCCTTCTTCACCAGCTGCCTCCCCAGCTGGGTGACGTACGCGTTGTCGGCGCCGGGCCGGAACATGCCGCGGCCGGGATAGGCGGGGACGCGCGGCGGCTGGGCGGGGGCGCCCGCCGATCCCGAGCCACCGGAGCTTCCCGACGCTCCCGCCACGATGTTCTTGCCCTTGCCGTTGGTCAGCAGTGACCAGGTCAGCGGGCCGGGCAGGCCGTCGGCGTCGGCCCCGCGCCAGCCCTGGGCCTGCTGGAAGGCCTGGGTGGCCCGCCGGTCGGCGTCCGACCAGCGCGAGCCGGGCCCCGAGGTGTAGAACCGCTTCGCGCCGCGCTCGACGAGGAGCCGGCCGAGCAGGGTGACGTGCTTGTTGTCCGCGCCGGGCCCGAAGGCCGCCCGCCCCGGATACGGGGGCGCCTGGGCGCCGGGGCCTGGATTGGCGCTGTCCCCGCCGCCCTCCTTGCCCGGGACCGCCGGGACGCTCGGATCCGCCGGCTCGGCGACCAGGCCCTTGTAGCGGTAGGGGACGTATTTGGACGCATTGGTCCAGTAGGCGTACGGGGTGGCGAGCCGGCGGGTGTTCGGGCGGGTCTGCTCGTACGCGATGTAGTAGCCGTGCGTGTGGTCCGTCCAGCCGCCGAAGAGGACGACGTGGGAGCCGTTCGTCGGGTCGGTCAGATTGTGGAACAGCAGCATGTCGCCCGGCTGGAGCTGCTCCTTGGTGATCCGGGTCGCGTACTGGTGGAGGCTGCCCGTCCACTCGTTCCCGGGCAGCTTCCAGGCCATGGAGACAAAGCCGGAGCAGTCCTGCCGGTAGCCGTCCGACCAGTACGCGCTCATGCTGTACGGCACCTTGGCCGCGACCCATTTCTTGGCGCGGTCGATGATCTCCGTTCGGGTGGTCGTCGGCAGTTTGACCGTGTCGGCGGGCTTGCCGCCGGGCCCGTGCAGGGGCGCCTTGCTGCCCTGCGGCGTCTGGGGCCCGTCGTCCGCGGGGACCCCCGGCCGGTCGGGGGCCTGCTGCGGGGCGGCGAGGGCGGGGACCGCGTGGCCGGCTCCGAGGACCGCGGAGGCCGCGGCCGCGATGACGACGGTGCGATGGGCGGCCGGGTGGCCGATGATTCCGGCGGCCGGGGAAGCCGGTGCGGCTCGCCTCCGGTCGACGCATCCGGGGCATTCGCAGTCGCTCTCGGGTTCGAATTCCTCGAATACCGGAGCCACCATGCGATTCCCCTCACACTCCAGATGGAAATGTCCGTGACTGTGCACGTTCGTCAGTCTTTCCCAACTCTCTTGCCGACGCGCCTGCTGACGGTCCGAATGATGTACGCGGCCCCCTCCCGGGGGGTGCGGGGCAGGTCCGGACGGCCGTCCGGGGGCCGCATGGCGGCCGCACGGGGGTCCGAAGCACCTCTGGAGGTCATGTAGAGTTAACGTCGTCAAGCAGGCGCCGCTAGCTCAGTTGGTTAGAGCAGCTGACTCTTAATCAGCGGGTCCGGGGTTCGAGTCCCTGGCGGCGCACAGACGAGAAAGCCCCTCGCGCGAGCAAGGGGCTTTCTGCTGTTCCGGACGGTTTCCCGGGGATGCCGTCACCGGGTGGCGCCGGTCAGATACGCCGACACGATCACGTTGGCCGTGTAGCTGCGGCTCGCCCGGTCGAAGGTGCCGCCGCAGGTGATCAGCCGCAGCTCGGCGCGGCCGGACTCGCGGGGGCCGTAGGCCTGACGGGCGTCGAAGTCGTCGCGCTGGACCACCTCGACCTCGTCGACGGTGAACTCGGCGACCCGGCCGTCGTCGCGGACCACGCGGATCGTCTCGCCCGCCCTGAGCGTGCTCAGCCTGTAGAAGACGGCGGGGCGGGTCTCGGTGTCGACATGGCCGACCATCAGCGCGGTACCGGCGGCGCCGGGCCGCACACCGGCCGCGTACCAGCCGACGACGCCCGCCTGGTCGTAGGGCGGCGCGGCGATCGCGCCCTGCGCGTCGAGGCCGCGGGCCACGACCGGGGCCTGCACTCCCAGCTGCGGGATGTCCACGCGCTGCGGCAGCGCGGCCCCCAGCGGTCGGGCGGCGGCCGGCAGCTCGGCGTCGGCGGGCCGGCCCACCGCGGCCACGTCACCCGTGGCGGTGCCGGACACGCCGGGCGGTACGTCGGTCACCTCGCGCCCCCACAGCCACAGGCCGAGCAGCAGCAGCGCCCAGGCCAGGCCGGCGAGGAGGCGCCCGGAGGAACGTTCGCGTTCGGACATGGTCAGTCCGTCCCACGGTGCCGCCGAGTCCTTCGCAGCACCACGGCGACGGCGGCGGCGCCCGCCAGGAGCAGACCGGTGACCGCGTGGGCGACGCCGGGGCCCTCCACGCGGGACTCGTCGCCGGCGGCCAGCGGTGCCGCGCCTCCGCCGCCCGCCCGCACCGGGGCGACCGGGGACGCGGGCGTGGACGGCCGGGCCGAGGCCGCGACGACCTTGACGGCGCCCTGGACCCTGAAGTCGGCGCAGGTGATCGTCACGTCGTGGGAGCCGGGGTCGATCCGGGTGCGGACCCGGGCCTCACCGGACAGGGAGCCGCCCGAGCCGACCAGGTGCGCGTCGGAGACGAACGCCTTCGACGCCGCCGTGGCCTTCTTGACCGAGCAGCCGGTGACCTTGAGGGTGACCTCGTCGCCGGGGGCCGGGGTCGACGGGGTCACCGAGAATCCGCCCGCCGGTTCCGCGGCGTACGCCGTCGGGGTGAGTGTCGCGGTGACGGCCGCGACACCCGCACACAGTGTGACTTTCAGTTGACCCATCGTGAACCTCCCAGTACCTGGAGGCTCCCCCGCGCACCGGTGCCCCGCATCTCCAGCGGGGCACCGCTACTCCGTCCGGGGCACGTTTCGCCGTCGGCAGGTTTCAGATCCGGTCGACGAGGTCCGCGATCGAGTCGACCACCTTCGAGGGGCGGTACGGGAAGCCTTCCACGTCCGAGGGCCGGGTCAGGCCGGTGAGCACCAGGAACGTCTGCATCCCGGCCTCCATGCCGGCCAGTACGTCGGTGTCCATGCGGTCGCCGATCATCGCGCTCGTCTCGGAGTGGGCGCCGATCGCGTTCAGCCCGGTGCGCATCATCAGCGGGTTGGGCTTGCCCGCGAAGTAGGGCTGCTTGCCGGTCGCCTTGGTGATCAGCGCCGCGACCGCGCCGGTGGCGGGAAGCGCGCCCTCGGTGGAGGGTCCGGTCTCGTCGGGGTTCGTGGCGATGAACCGGGCGCCGTCGTTGATCAGCCGGACCGCCTTCGTCATCGCCTCGAAGGAGTAGGTGCGGGTCTCGCCCAGGACGACGTAGTCCGGCTCGTGGTCGGTGAGGACGTAGCCGATGTCGTGCAGCGCCGTGGTCAGACCGGCCTCGCCGATGACGTACGCCGAACCGTCGGGCCGCTGGTCGTCCAGGAACTGGGCGGTGGCCAGGGCCGAGGTCCAGATGTTCTCGATCGGCACGTCCAGTCCCATGCGGCGCAGCCGGGCGTGCAGGTCGCGCGGGGTGTAGATCGAGTTGTTCGTCAGCACGAGGAACGGCCGGCCCGACTCGCGCAGCTTCTTCAGGAAGGAGTCTGCGCCGGGGATCGGGACGCCCTCGTGGATGAGCACCCCGTCCATGTCGGTGAGCCACGACTCGATGGGCTTGCGGTCTGCCATGTGGTGCGTCTCCAGGCGTGCGTCGTACGGGCAGGGGCGGGGGCGCCGGAACCACGGCGTACCGACGCCCCCAGCCTAATCAGCACCGCGTGATCCGGAACCCGTCGGTCAGCAGCCGATACGGCGGTGGGCCCGGGGGTCCGTCGCGGGGCCGCCGCAGCCGGGCTCCGTACGCCTCAGCGGCGCTTGCGGGCCAGTACGAGGGCGGCGCCCGTCGCCAGGAGAGCGGCGGTGACGGCGAGGACACCGACCGGTGAGGAGAGACCGGTGAGGGCCAGTTCCTGGGCCTCGTCGGCGAGGGAGGGGGAGCCGTCGGGCGTGGGGGCGGGAGAGGGAACGGAGGTAGGACGGGGGGCGGGCTCGGACTCGGACCGGCCCTCGTCCTCGTCGCCTGTCTCGACGGAGAAGCGGTAGTCGTTCGACTGTCCGACCCATTCGCCGTCGTCGCCCTGCCGCTGGACGACCGCCGCGTTGGCGGTGATCTGGTTGGGGACGGCGTCCGAGGTGAGCGAGAGGCGCAGCTTGACGGTGAGGGTCCGGCCCGCGGGGACGGTGAAGCCGGGGAAGGGGGTGGACCGGTCCGTGGGCTCGGCGGGTTCCGCCGGTTCCTCGGGGGCGTCCGCGAGCGCTCCGACGAGTTCGTCCGCGTCGGTCGTCTCCAGGCGGACGGGGTGGGGGCGGCCGTCGGCGTAGAACTCCAGGTGGAACTGGGACGGCTTCAGGGCGTGCGCGGAGTCGACGAGGACGACGACCGGGTGCACGCCCGCACAGGTGCCGCGGGTGGTGTTGATGAGGTCGAGGAACCAGGTGCCGTGGCCGCCCCCGGCCCGGTAGGAGTCGGGCCCGCCGTGCAGACGGGTGGTGAGCGGGAAGTCCCCGGCGTCCGCCCCGGCACAACTCGGCCCGGCTTCCGCGAAGGCGGGCACGGGCAGCAGAACGGCGGCTGCGGCAAGGCAGAGGGAAACGGGTGTGCACAGTCGCATGACCACGTGAGCCTGCCGGAGGGGGTGGCCGGGCGGGGAGTGCCGCACCGCACGGCCGTGCGAATCCATTCGTTCGGCGGAGGGGCGGGGCTTCCCCCGGGTGAGAACGCTCCTGCTCTCCTACTCCCCTCATACGTCCGTCCGCCCGAACACCGGCCCCAGCAGCAGGTGGGCCGCGCCCTCCGCCACGCTCGCACCCCCGCCACTGGCGAGTCGTACCGGTACGGCCGGCTCCGGGGAGCCCTCTCGGGCGGCTCGGGCGGCGAGGACCGCGGCGACTCCTCGGACGAAGGGGTCCGGCGTGGCGGTGATCGTGCGGCCGCCGAGGAGGATCTGGTCGATGTCGAGCAGTCCGGCGAGGTTCGCGGCGGCGGCGCCCAGCACCCGTGCCGCCTCGGCCGTGTCACCCCGGTCGATGGCCGCGAGGCAGAGCGCCTCGACGCAGCCGCGGTTGCCGCAGGGGCAGGGCGGTCCGTCCAGCTGGATGACCTGGTGGCCGAACTCCCCGGCGCCGGTGCGGGCGCCGCGGTGCACCCTGCCGCCGATGACCAGACCGGCGCCGAGTCCCGTACCGAGGTGGAGGTAGGCGAAGGAGCCGCGTTCGCCGCCGACGGCGAGGCCGAGGGCGGCGGCGTTGGTGTCCTTGTCGACCACGACCGGCACGCCGAGCCGCCGCGCGAGGGCGTCCCGCAGGGGGAAGCCGTCCCATTCGGGGAAGCCGGTGACGCGGTGCAGCACGCCGTGGGTGTGGTCGAGCGGGCCGGGCAGGGCGACCCCGACTCCGAGCAGCCGTGAGGCGAGGGGACGCCCGGCCCGCGCCTGCCCCACCACCTCGCCGACCCCGCTTTCGACGGCCCCCAGCACCGCATCCGCCCCGGCCCCCAGGTCGAGGGGCCCCCGCCGCTCCCCCACCACGCTCCCGTCGAGGTCGGTGAGGACGATCCGCAGTGCGTCGCGGTCGAGGTGGACGCCGACCGCGTGGGCGGCTCCGGGCACCAGCCGCAACACCGTGCGCGGCTTGCCGCCCGTGGAGGCGCGGCGGCCCGCCTCCGCCGCGAGGCCCTCCTCGCGCAGCCGGGCGGTGATCTTGCTGACGGCCTGCGGGGTGAGGCCGGTGCGCTCGGCGAGTTCGAGCCGGCTGATGCCGTCCGGTCCGGCCGTGCGCAGGAGGTCGAGCACGAGCGCGGCGTTGTGACTGCGCACGGCCAGGAGATTCGCGCCGACGGCACCGCCCGTCCCGCCGCTCGCGCCGTCCTTGCCGCTCACCGGGCCGCCGTTCGTCCTGTTCACGCGCCCCATTCTCCCCTGCGCTTGCACTTTGGCAACAGCGTTGCGAAAGTAGGTCGCATGACTGGTACTCCCCTCCGCGTGGGCCTGATCGGCTACGGCCTCGCGGGCTCCGTCTTCCACGCCCCGCTGATCGCCGCCACCGAGGGCCTCGTCCTCGACACGGTGGTCACCTCGAACCCAGAGCGGCAGGAGCAGGCCCGCGCCGGGTTCCCGGACGTACGCGTCGCCGGCACCCCCGACGAGCTGTTCGCCCGCTCCGGGGACCTTGACCTGATCGTCATCGCCTCCCCGAACAAGACGCACGTGCCGCTCGCCAGGACCGCCCTCGAAGCGGGCCTCGCGGTCGTCGTCGACAAGCCGGTCGCCGGTACGGCCGCCGAGGCACGGGAGCTGGCCGGCCTGGCCGAGAAGCGCGGACTGTTCCTGTCCGTCTTCCAGAACCGCCGCTGGGACAACGACTTCCTGACTCTGCGCGGCCTCCTGGCCGAGGGCGCGCTGGGCGACGTATGGCGTTTCGAGTCCCGGTTCGAGCGGTGGCGGCCGCAGCCGAAGGGCGGCTGGCGGGAGTCCGGCGATCCGGCGGAGATCGGAGGTCTGCTGTACGACCTCGGCAGCCATGTCGTCGACCAGGCGCTGGTCCTCTTCGGCCCGGTCACGCAGGTCTACGCCGAGTCCGTCGTCCGCCGCGCCGGCGCGGAGACCGACGACGACACGTTCCTCGCGCTCACCCACGCGAACGGTGTCCGCTCCCACCTCTACGCCTCCGCTACGACCGCCCAGCTCGGCCCGCGTTTCCGGGTGCTGGGCTCGAAGGCCGGCTATGTGAAGTACGGCCTGGACCCGCAGGAGGCGGCGCTGCGGGACGGCGAGCGGCCCGGCCCCGGCTGGGGCACGGAGCCCGAGGAGCTGTGGGGGCACGTCGGCTCCGGCGAGTCGCCGCTGACCGGCGGGGGACGACCCGTACGGACCCTGCCCGGCGACTACCCGGCCTATTACGCTGCGGTGGCGAAGGCACTGGCCGACGGCGGCCCCAATCCGGTGACCGCCGCGGAGGCGGCCGCCGCGCTGGATGTCCTGGAGGCGGCCCGCCGTTCGGCACGAGACGGAATGGCGGTGTCGCTGTGACGCACGAGTTCACCCCCAGGTTCACCCCGGAGATCACCCCGCCCCTGGAGGAGTTGCAGGCGCAGGAACGGCGCCTGGTCTTCCGCCAGTTCACGTTTGACGACGCCTGGGCGCTCGGCTCGCTGCTGGTGGAGCTGGCCCGGGAACGGCAGGCGCCGGTGGCGATCGACATCCACCGGGCCGGCCAGCAGCTCTTCCACGCGGCCCTGCCCGGCTCGGCCCCCGACAACGACGCCTGGATCGCCCGCAAGCGCCGGGTGGTGGAGCGCTACGGCGCCTCGTCCTACCTGGTGGGCTCCCGCCACCGGGCCAAGGGCACGACGTTCGAGGAGTCCTCGCGCCTGGACCCGGACGAGTACGCGGCCCACGGCGGCTCCTTCCCGATCAACGTCGAGGGCGTCGGCGTGATCGGCGCGGTGACGGTCTCGGGCCTGCCCCAGCTGGAGGACCACAGGTTCGTGGTGGAGGCTCTGGAACAGTTCCTGGAGAAGCACCAGGGTTTGCGCTGAGAGGCCGCTGAGGCCCTGTCACCCGCACCGCTCCCAGAAGTCCGGTGTGCCGTGGGAGAGGACCAGGCCGTACGACTCGACCAGCTCGCAGTCGTTCTGCCGAGTCCACTGGTAGGCCAGGAGCGTCCAGATCACGGCCACGATCACCGCGACGATCCCCGGCACACTCCAGCGGGACCGCCCCTCGGGACCCGGCCCGCCGCTCCCGGGCGGGCGCGGCGGCGGGGGCGGGCCCGAGGGCGGCTCATCGGGAGGTTCCCAGCCGGGCCCGCGATACCCCGGTGGCCGCCACCCTCCGCTGTTGTTCGGCACACCCCCAGTATCGGACGAACAGGTGGCGCCAACTACCCTCCGGAGCACACCAGTTGCTCTCGGAGCGCCGTCCGGCCACGCACAGCGGCGCCCGGCCGAGCGTTACGCCGGCTTCAGTTCCTGCCGCTGCCGTCCCAGCCCCTCGATCTCCAGCTCGACCACGTCCCCCGCCCGCAGGTACGGCTTCGGCTCGGGCTGCCCGAAGGCGACGCCCGCCGGTGTCCCGGTGTTGATGACGTCACCGGGGTGGAGGACCATGAACTGGCTGACGTAGCGCACGACTTCGCCCACGGGGAAGATCTGGTCGGCGGTCGTCCCGTCCTGCTTCAGTTCGCCGTTGACCCGGAGTCGTAGCCCCAGCGCCTGGGGGTCGGGCACCTCGTCGGCCGTCACGAGCCAGGGGCCGAGCGGGTTGAACGTCTCGCAGTTCTTCCCCTTGTCCCACGTGCCGCCCCGGTCCATCTGGAACTCCCGCTCGGAGACGTCGTGCGCGACGGCGTACCCGGCGACATGCGCGAGCCCCTCCTCCGCCGACTCCAGGTAGCGGGCGGTACGGCCGATGACGACCGCCAGCTCGACCTCCCAGTCGGTCTTCGTGGACCCGCGCGGCACGAGCACGGTGTCGTACGGCCCGACGACCGTGTCCGCCGCCTTGAAGAAGACGACGGGCTCGGCGGGCGCCGCGGACCCCGTCTCGCGGGCATGGTCGTGGTAGTTCAGCCCGATGCACACGACCTTGCCGATCCGGGCGACCGGCGGGCCGACGCGCAGCCCGGTCGCGTCCAGCGCGGGCAGCTCGCCGGACTCACCGGCGGCGCGGATCCGGCCGAGCGCCTCGACGTCGGCGAGCAGCGCACCGTCGATGTCGTCGACCAGGCCCGACAGGTCCCGCAGGGTCCCCTGGGCGTCGAGCAGCGCGGGACGCTCCGCACCCGCCGTACCGACTCGCAGCAGCTTCATGATCACAATCTCCCTCGATCGCGGCGCGCCCGCCGACGGGTGCAGCCATCGGAGGACTGGTCGATCCTCCGATCTGGGCGTCCACGCCGCAAGACCCGGTTCACGTACTGGACCGTCATCACGGCCCTCATCGCCTCGTCACCGGTAGAGCACCGCGCGCTCGACCACGCCCCAGGCCGTGCTGGTGACGACATACAGGGCGGCGGCCAGCGGCACGACGGCGACGGTGACGAGGGTGAAGAAGGACAGGAACGGCATCACCTTGGTGACCGCGCCCAGGCCGGGCGTCTCCTCCCCGACCGTCGCCGCGTTCGCGGCCGTCGTGCGCCGGGAGAGGCGGTAGCCGAAGGTGGCGACGGCCGCGACGACGGCGAACAGCACGAGGTGGACGAGCCCGGCCCCGCCGAACATCCCGCCCGCGGCGAGGGCGTCGGTCCAGCGGTCGCCGAGAGGCGCGTCGAGGAGCCGGTGGGTGAGCAGGCCGTTGGTCTCGCCGCCGATCGTGGAGTGCGAGAAGACGTAGTAGAGGAGGAGGAAGGCGGGCGCCTGGAGCAGGCTGGGCAGGCAGCCGGACAGCGGGGACACCTTCTCCTGGGCGTGCAGTTCCAGCACGGCCCGCTGGAGCCTCTCCGGGTCGCGGGCGTGCTTGCCGCGCAGTTCGGCGATCCGCGGCTGGAGCGCGGCCCGCGCCTTCTGGCCGCGTGCGGCGGCCCGTGACAGGGGGTGGACGAGCAGCCGTACGAGCGCGGTGAACAGGATGATCGCGGCGGCGGCCGCGGAGGCGTGGAAGAGGGGTTCGAGCAGGTCGGCGAACCGCTCGACGAGGTGGACGAAGAGAGAGAAGACGGACATGGGTGAGGAGCCCTCCGGGGGTCTCGTCGTGCCGGGACGTGGATACGGCGGCATGACGGCCCCGCGCGGGAGCACGGAGTTGATGTCGGTTGCTCGTGTGGCTGGTGTGCCCTACGCGACGGCCGTCGGCAGGGCGCGTCCCGGCGCCCTGGGCCGGGGCCGTCCGGAGGCGTCGGGATCGCGCTGCGGCAGGAAGGCCGTACGGCGGTCCCGGTCGCGGATGGCCGTACGCACCCGGGTGCGCGGCACGGCGGGGGCGCAGCGGGCGGCGGCGAGCGAGCAGACGGCGAGGGCGGCACCGGCGGCGGTGGTCGCGGCGAGGGCGACGGTCGCGGAGAGGCTGCCCGCGTCGAGCAGGGCGAGGCCGAGGACGGCGAGGAGCAGGGCGAGGCCGGGCCATCTGCGGAGGAGGGGGGTGCGGAGCATGGTGCGGATCACTCTGGCCCCCTCCCTGTGCATGGCGCCGTGTGCCGTGTGTGGTTGCCGCTGTCCTTGTTCGGTTATACCCGAACGGACCGGGGCGTGGGGAGAAGGCCCCGCCCTACGCCGTCCGGCCGCGCACCTCCACCAGCTTCCCCCACACCACCAGGCGGTAGCGGGAGGTGTATTCGGGGGTGCAGGTGGTGAGGGTGAGGTAGTGGCCGGGGTCGTCGTAGCCGTAGCCGGGGACGGTGAGGGAGCGGGGGACCGGCCGGATCACGCCGGTGTCGCGGGGTGAGGTCTGGGCGAGGACGACGTCGACGGCGTACGTGTAGGTCGCGTCCGCCGTCTCGACGACGACCGTGTCCCGCGGCTCGAGCCGGTCGAGGTGGCGGAAGGGCTCGCCGTGCGTGTTGCGGTGGCCGGCGAGAGCGAAGTTGCCTTGCTGGCCGGGCTGTTGGGTGTGGGCGTAATGGCCGACGTAACCGTTGTCGAGAACCTTCCGCTTGCTGGTGCCCTCGGCGACGGGCGCGCGGACGCGGAGGCGGGGGATGACGAGGACGGCGTACGCCTGGGAGGGCGAGGGCCGCGCCACGGAAGGTCGCGGGCCGGAGGTGACGCGGGACGACGGCGTCTCCGGCCGCCCGGTGACCTGCTCGGGAGGGCCGGATTCCGGCGTGGCCGCCCCGGAGTCGCCGCCCGTGCCCGCGCCCCACTGCCGCTCCAGGGCCTCCACTCTCCGCTCGGCGCCCTCGCGGGCCTCGCGGTTGGTCCACCACAACTGGTGGACGACGAGGAGCAGACCCAACAGCCCCGCCGTGACGAGCAGTTCGGCTCCGGTCCACAGTGCGCGCCGATGCCGTAGGCGACGCCGTTCGCGACGCCGCCGTACGCCGTGGTGCACGACGGGTTCCCGCACGGGCGCCTCCTTCACCGGGGCCGCCCGCACCATAAGCGCGCGGCGGCGAGGTCTCCAGACCCGTGCCCGGCCGATCGCCCAGGAGTCCTTCTGTTCGTCCCCTCGAACCTTCCTCCACAGGTTTGAGAAAGGGGTGTCAGAACTCTCGACAAGACCACGCGCCGCCCCCGATGCTTCGTGACGCGCTCAGGAACTCACGTTCCCGCACGAGATACGAGTGGCGGACCCGGCCCGGGACGGCCGGCCCGTACTCGGTCACGGACGCCGCCGGTCGGGACGGCCGGCCCGTCCTCAGTCGAGTGAAGCGGAGAAGTCATGATCCGACGCAGAACCCTGCTGGCGGCCACCGGCGGCGCCCTCCTCGGCACGGGCCTGGCCGCAGGCACGGCCCACGCCGACGCGACGATCGGCGTCAACCCGTCGACCACCTTCGGCAGTTGGGAGGGATGGGGCACCTCCCTCGCCTGGTGGGCGAACGTCTTCGGCGCCCGCGACGACTTCGCCGACATCTTCTTCACCACCAAGTCGGTCGCGTACGGCGGCAGGACGCTTCCCGGCCTCGGCATGAACATCGCCCGCTACAACCTGGGCGCGTGCAGCTGGAACAGCGTCGGCGGCCAGTCGATGGCGGTCTCCCCCAACATCCCCGCGTTCAAGCAGATCGAGGGCTTCTGGCAGGACTGGAACAACGAGGACCCCACCTCCTCCGCGTGGAACTGGTCGGTGGACGCCAAGCAGCGGGCGATGCTGACGAAGGCGACATCGCGGGGCGCCACGACCGAGCTGTTCGCCAACTCCCCCATGTGGTGGATGTGCCAGAACCACAACCCCTCGGGCGCGGCGGACGGCGGCAACAACCTCCAGACGTGGAACTACCGCCAGCACGCCTCCCACCTGGCCGCCGTCGCCCTCCACGCCAAGAACAACTGGGGCGTGAACTTCGCGACGGTCGACCCCTTCAACGAACCCTCCTCGTCCTGGTGGACGGCGACCGGCACGCAGGAGGGCTGCCACATGGACTCCACGGTCCAGGCGGCCGTACTGCCCTACATGCGCAGCGAGTTGGACAAGCGCGGCCTGACCGGCACCCGTATCTCCGCGTCGGACGAGACGAGCTACGACCTCTCGCGCACGACCTGGAACTCCTTCAGCGCGTCCACGAAGGCCCTGGTGAACCGGGTCAACGTGCACGGCTACCAGGGCTCGGGCGGCCGCCGGGACCTGCTGTACACGGACGTCGTGACAACGTCCGGCAAGCCCTTGTGGAACTCCGAGACCGGCGACAACGACGGCACCGGCCTCTCCATGGCGAAGAACCTGCTCTACGACTTCCGCTGGCTGCACCCCACGGCCTGGGTGTACTGGCAGGTCATGGACCCGTCGACGAACTGGGCGATGATCGCGTACGACGCGGCCACCCTCCAGCCCGGCGCCGTCACCACGAAGTACTACGTGATGGCCCAGTTCAGCCGCCACATCCGCCCCGGCATGACGATCCTCGACACCGGCGTCAGCTACGCCGTCGCCGCCTACGACAGGACGGCGCGCCGCCTGGTCATCGTCGCCGCGAACACGGCGACGTCGGCCCAGACCCTGACCCTCGACCTCTCCCGCTTCGCCACCGTGACCGGCGGCTCCGGCGGCCTGGTCCCGCGCTGGAACACGGCGACGTCGGGCGGCGGCGACCTCTACACGGCCCGCTCGGACACGTATCTCTCCGGCAAGACGGTGAGCGTGCCGTTCGCGGCGGGCGCGGTGCAGACGCTGCAGATCGACGGAGTGACGATCTAGGGGGTCTAGGCGGCGTGTAGGGGCGCCCGGCTCAGCGCCCTCGGGCCGAGGGCGTGCAGGGGGCGCCCCCACACGCCCTCGGGCCGCAGGCCGGGCTCCCCGCCCGTCCCCATCCCCTGGCCTGCGGCTATCTCCTCTTCGTCACCGGTCGGCAGTACGGTGTCACCCATGCGCCCCGACACGCCTGCCGAGAACGTCGACCACACCGCCGAAGCGGCACGCCTGGAGCGGACCGCCGGCCTGTATCCCGAGGACGCCGAGGCCCTGCTGCTCCAGGCCGCGGCCCACCTGGAACTGTCCGGCGACCGCCCCGCCGCGACGACCCTCTACGACCGCCTGCTGTCGTCCCCGGCCGTCCTGGACGCCCCGCACCTGGTCCGCGCCCTGAAGGCCTCGAACCTGTGGGAGTACGGCCACGAGGCCGAGGCCCGCGCGATCATCGACGGCATCCGCGCCGCCGCCCCGCGCGACCCGGCCCCCTGGGTGATCGTCGCGGAGTCCCTGGAGTCCCACGACGAGCTGGAGGCGGCGGAGGCGACGTTCACGGAAGCGGCCCGGCTGCTGCTGACGGACGTACCGGAGCCGCCGTACGCCACGCATCCCCTCCTCTTCGGCCGCCACCGTGTCCGCCGCATGCTGGGCGCGGCCCACGACGACTGGGACACCCTCGCCGACACCCTGAACACGTCCCCGGTCTCCCTCGACGAACTCCACGACCCGAAGCGGGTCTGGTCCCTCGGCTCGGAGAACCCGGCGGAGCTGGAGGCCGAGATCTCCCGCCTCCGCGCCGAACTGGGCACCTTCCGCGAGGCCCTCTCCCGCCCCTTCCCGGTGGCCGTCCTGCACTGGCCGGCGGGCGAACTGGCGGAGCTGGTGTCGGCCTACCCCGCCCTGGCGGACGAGTACCCGTCCCACGAGACCCACCTCGCGGTGATAGAAGCGTCGCTGCGAGAGCTGGCCGCCTCCGGCACGGGCAACCTCGGCATCGTGACGGGAACGGTGCCCTCGTACGAGGCCTTCGCCGCGTCGGAGGGCATGTCCCCCGGGGACTCCGACCTCCTGCCCCAGTACGCGACGACGCTGGCGGCGAGGGGGAGGGCGGTGGGTTGGCCGCCGGGGCGGGGGGGTGCTTGTTGGTGTGGATCGGGGGTGGTTTATGGGGGGTGTCACGGTCACCCATCCACTGGACGCTGACCACTGATCCACACTTCAGTTCAAGGTCTGGAAAACGTAGGCTAGTCGCGCCCTGACGCCATATCATCAAGAGGTTGCGGGCCGCAATTATCGAGGGGGCGCCAAGTAATGTCCATGGATTTCTCTGTCGATGAACCAGACGCTGACGACGAGCAAGAGCAAATCAGCGAGTACGACATAGTCTCGTCCCCTAACGACTTCAACACCCTGACTATCAATAGCTTCATCGACCAGGGGGCAATCCAAACACCCGGCTTCCAGCGCAACTACGTTTGGGACATCAAGCGGGCATCCAAGCTAATTGAGTCACTCATCCTCGGACTGCCAGTACCTCAGGTATTCCTATACGAGGAAAACCGGAACAGTTTCCTCGTCATAGATGGACAGCAGCGGCTCCTGACAGTTCATTTCTTCATGAAAGGCCGGTTCCCCAGAAAAGAAAAGCGCGGCGAACTCAGGAAAGTACTAAATTCAGGCAAAGGGCTGACCCCTGAACTGCTGGCAGACGACGAGTTCTTCACTCCTTTCAAACTCCAACTGCCAAAGCTGCCCAATGGAACACCAAACCGATTCTCGCGTCTCACGTACGACACTCTTGACGACTATCAGAATCAGTTCAACCTTCGAACGATTCGAAATGTAATCGTGAAGCAAATCAACCCAAAAGACGGCGACTCATCAATCTTCGAGATGTTCAACCGTCTGAACACTGGGGGTGTCAACCTCAACACCCAAGAGATCCGAGCTAGCCTGTACCACTCGAAATTCTTCGAAAACTTGTTTTCACTTAATGAGCACAAGGCGTGGAGGGCCATCCTCGGCACAACCGACCCCGATTTCCGTATGCGGGACATTGAAATTATCCTTCGCGCCTTGTCACTGAACCAGGGCACGGATTCATACTCGGGCTCGATGACCAGCTTCATCAATGCGTACTGCAAAGAGGCCCAAGGCTTCACTGACGACCAGGTCACGCAAATCACTGGGGACTGGGAATGGTTCCTCAGAATGATCGAAGACTGGGATGAGTGGACTTTTTGGCCGGGCCGTAAGAAGTTCAGTGCTCTATTTTTCGAGTCGGTCTACTGCGCAGCGCAGCAGCTTCGCTCGGAAGGCCACGATGTCAGCAGTCTGAATCACGAAAAAGTGGCAGCCTTCGGACGCAGTGATGACTTTTCCGCTTTCTCGCAAGAGGGGTCAACGAAGACAGCGAACGTGAGGGGCCGCCTTGCTGCAACCTACGGTCTCATGCGAACGCTGATCGAAGAGGTGTCACGGTGAGCCTGCCCGCGAAACCAGTGGCGCTCCTATACGACGACCAGCAGCAGATGCTGGCTGAGCTCCAGGTCCGTGAGCCCTCATTCCACTCAACTCTGCAAACGATGCTGCCGAAGGTCCTCTTGCTCGCCGCCGCGAGTGAATTTGAATACTACGTATGTCTACATCTACGGGACTACGTGCGAGATCATGTCACTGCTCCGGGGATAGTTTCCCTGGTGGACCGCAAGGCTATCAACCGACAATACCACACCTACTTTGACTGGCCCAACAAAAAAGCTGGCCCTTTCTGGGCGCTCTTTGGCAAGGATCAGAAAAAGGAGATCGAGGTTGAGATAGCCGCTAAGGAGCCCATCCGTGAGGGTCTACAATCTTTTCTAGAGGTGGGGTCCGTCAGGAACGAACTCGTTCACAGCAACTACGCAACCTATACCCTCAATAAGACTCTCGAGGAAGTCTATGAGCTCTACCGTAAAGGGTCTGCTTTCGTAGATGAACTCCCTCGCCTGCTACGCGTTTCAGCCGACGCCAGTGATCAAATAACCGCCGCCACGCGAGGTCCCCGTTGACAACTCATCAGGACGAGACTCTTCCTTTCGACATGTCTGATACCACGGCAATAAGCGTGACTGCCAGCGATGTGGAGCTGAAGAAGGTTCGCGAGCACATTCTGGCGATGGATCCTTACGGACAAGAGTTCGCCGCCGTTCTGCGCCACACCATTGATCAACTACTGGACGGCGAAAATACAGGTCGTTACGATTGGCGCCAACTCCATAAGACAGAGAAGACTCACGCAGGAACTCTTGTCGAGATCAACCTCCAGCGCAGGTTTGAGTTCGATGAGGGACGCGACATGGATTACGAGATCGCCGGCATAGACGTTGACTGTAAATTTTCGCAGGATCTAGGCGGGTGGATGATCCCCCCCGAGGCCATGGGTGAAATTTGCCTGGTCGTCTGGGCAGATGATCGAGCCAGTAAGTGGAGTGCAGGCCTCATTCGCGCTGACGAGGAAAAACTCACCCGCAACGGCCTTGTGACGCGAAAAGGGAATCGCGACCACAAATACCGGCTCAATAAATCCAATCTGCATCTGGTCAACTGGCTTTGGCACCTCCAGCCGCTGAAGGAAAACCTCCTGCTGCATCTGGACGATGAGACACGTGAAGCGCTATACGCCCCCAAGTCTGGACAGAAGCGCGTCAACGAGCTGTTCCGCCGAGTCCAGCAGCGGAGAATTGATCGCAATGTAGTCAGAACGTTGGCGCAACAACATGACTACATGGCCAGGGTACGGGATGACAAAAACCGCATCCGAGCCCGCCCAGCTTTGCGTGAGGAGGGATATATAATCCCGGGTGACTCTCGCAACCACCAAGCTGTCGCAGAGGCGCTCGGAGGGCCCGTTCCGGAAAGGGGCGAGTTTGTAAGTTTTAGGGTTGCCGTGGCACAGCCCCACCACGGCGATCGGCCATCGGCCGAACTCGATGGTCGCAGGTGGGTGGCCGTAGGCCCAGACGAGGAGGCAGACCGGCCGGCCCCCATGCTGCCCTCCCGGTAGTCGAAACGCGCGAGGAACCTCATGGAAGTCGAGTGGCAGCCGCCGACTGGGTCTTGGGCTTCATCAGCAGCCAGGCGCCGGAACATGCAGGCAATCCGCAGCCGCGACACCGCGCCTGAGCGGCTGATCCGGCGACTCGTTCATGCCCAGGGGCTGCGTTACCGGGTAGCCGCAAGGCCGCTACCCGACCTCCGCCGAACCGCTGACATGGTGTTTCGCCCAGCGAAGGTCGCAGTCTTCATCGACGGCTGTTACTGGCATGGCTGCCCGGAGCACTATGTGCCACCAAGGACCAACCCAGGCTACTGGTCCGACAAGGTCGCCCGAAACATCGCCCGCGACCGGGACACCGACCAGCGGCTGAAGGAAGCCGGCTGGACGGTGCTCCGGTTCTGGGAGCACGAACCGGCCACAGAGTGTGCAGCCAGGATCGCTGCAGAGGTTGCCAAGCGGCGTCCCTCAACTAGCAAGCAGGAACAGTAATCAGTCCTTCTTGTTGTCCCTCTCGCGTGCGGCCCTCAAGACCTCTGCGATTGACTTACCCACCGCTTTGGCTACGGGCGGCGGGAAAGCGTTGCCGACCTGCCGGTACTGCGCTGTCTTGCCACCCGCAAACTGCCACTCCGGCGGGAAGCCCTGAATGATTGCAGCCTGCTGCACCGTGAGCATCGGCCCCTCTGCGCTAAAAAGGTCACGCTCCTCGGTGCCCTTCTTCAGGCAGGTTTCGGGATCGTTGGCCACACCAAGGCCGTTGACCCCAAGGTGCTTCCACGCCGCCTTTGCTCGGCTGGGACCAAGATCTGCGCCACCATGCTTCTTGGATCCACCGACCAGCGTCGGCGCGATACCGCCGCCCTTTTCAAGGAGCTCCTGATGACGGCCCTGCGCCGTTCGGAACCAACGGTCATATGCCGTACGAGCCCGCTCAGCGTGAGCACCGTTGAGGTACGGCTTGTACCTGGCGCGCATGGACACCTCTAGCGCCTCAGCAACGCTGACGTGTTCATCATGCGTTCGAGCTGGCCACTCGTACTTGACGTCCTTCAAGACGTCTTCGTGGAAAGCAACCAGGATGGCACGGGGGCGAAGCTGCGGAACTCCGAAGTCGCTGGCCTCCAGAACGGCCCACTCGCACACCTTGTACCCAAGGCCGTCCTCATGGACCACCTGGCCATCGTCGCCTCGGTACGAGCCTCCCTGGATCTTCGCCTTGATGAAGTCGCGGTAGTCGTCGAACTTCGGGTCCATGATCCCCCGTACGTTCTCGATCATCACGGCCCTTGGCTTCAGCTCGTCAATGAGGGCCAGCATCCGCGGGAAGAGGTCGCGCTCGTCGGCCTTGCCTAGCTGCTTGCCCGCGTGCGAGAAAGGCGGGCAGGGAACGCCGCCTGCCAGGAGATCCAGGCCGCGCCGCTGGAGCAGTTCCGCGCTCTTCCGCAGATGTTCGTCTCGGCTGAAGTCGTTGACGTCCGTCGGCGGCAGAACGTCGCAGTTTTCCTTCTCCCAGACCCACTCAGGGTGGATCGCGACGTTCGTCTCCAGTGTCTTGGCTGCATAAGGATCGATCTCCACCAGGGCAAGGTGACCGAACCCCGCCTGATGCAGTCCAATCGCCTGCCCACCCGCTCCGGCGCAGATCTCGATCGAGGTGAACTCAGGCTCCTCGATTCCCTGCTCCGGGTCGTTGGGTTGGTTGGTGCGGGTCATGCCCCCTCCTTACAGCCGTACAGCGGCGGACACATTTTGCCATCCGCCAACACTGAGGGTGACAGACCCCACTGACAACGAGACTCCCCCAAGTGTGCAGCACGCCTCGCGGTTCGCTGGACACCCCCTCCGCCACACCGAACGCTCATACGATATGACTCATGCGGATACCTTCCTGGACCGAGGACGAGCTGCTGCTCGCCGGGGCGCTCGTTGTGAAGAACGGCTGGCGAGAGCTGCGGACCAGTAACCCGCAGGTACACGAGCTGTCGGGGCTGCTCCGCTCGTTGCCGCTCCACGGGCCGGAGGCCCTTGCGCTGCCCGGCTTCCGGTCTCCCGACAGCGTCAGCCGCAAGACAACCGACTTCATGACCAACCACAAGCACTACGCTGGCAAGGCCACCCGGTGCGGCAAGCCCAGTCTGCTCATGATCGAAGCCTTCACCCAGCGTGAGAGCGAGATGCTCGAGGCCGCGCAAGCCATCGAAGACGCCATTGGCACGGGCGAGCTGCATCTCATTCCCCCGCAGCCCGACGAAGTCGACGAGACCGGCCTCAGTGCCATCGAAGGGCGTCTCCTCGTCCGGCGTGCGCTCGCTCGTGAGCGGGACCCAAAGCTCCGCGCGCGCAAGATTGACCAGGTACTGCGTCGCGGCGGCTCCCTCCAGTGCGAGGTGTGTGACTTCGACTTCGCTCGTGCCTACGGAGATCTGGGCGAGGGCTACATCGAGGTGCATCACGTCACCCCTCTCCACATCTCGGGAAGGCGGGAAACCAAGCTCGACGACCTGGCATGCCTGTGCGCTAATTGCCACCGCATGTGCCACAGGTACCGTCCCGGAGAATCCTGGCGCACACCGACCGCTCTCCGGGAGTGGATGCGCAGGCCCGTTAAGGAACATGCTCACTAGGCGCCATCCACTTCGGCTTCGTAGTGCATCTGCGCACGGTCGAGGATGTCGTCCGGATCGTGCCCCCTGGCGGCAGTCCAGTGGAGCAAGTCTGCGATCAGGGCCACCGCGGACTCCGCTTGTCCTCCACTATGCCCTCTCGCCTGTGGAGCCGTGATCCCACTCACACCTTGGTAGTTCTCCAGTGCCGCCGCAGCCCGCTCGAGGCGTTGGCAGGCGGACCCCAAGCTAGTGGCGATCTCACACCAGACCGCCTTGCCCGCCGCCGTGATAACCGTGCCCCAGTCCACTGCCAACGAAGCCACTATGTGCAGCCCGCGGCCACACACCTCGTCGCAGTCCGCGACCTTTTGTGATGGCAGTGCCTGACTCTTGTCGTGAACTTCGAGCCGTAGCCGTTCTCCCCGCCATTCGAGGATCAACGTCGCTGACACACCCTCGCCGACATGCTTGACGACGTTGCTAGCCAGCTCCGTTACCAGCAGTTCTGCCTCGTCGAACGCTACGGGCATGCCCCATTGACTCAGTTGCTTGGATGCCGCCCGCCGTAACAGGCCCACTTCCGCTGGCGCTGCCTCGAAGGGCAGAACGCATCGAAGCCGTGGTTCGGCGAATTCGTAGCCGGGCATAGCCACTCCTTCCTCCATGTCACGCAGGACTACACCATCCGTATCCACGCGAATGCTCTGAGTGACTTTCGATGGATGGAGCATGGCACAGAGAACTCTCGCAGTGTAACTTCTCACGAGAATCCATCGAGTGAATCTGATGGCCGGCCCTCCTC
Source organism: Streptomyces sp. NPDC058335 (assembly GCF_042723915.1). NCBI lineage: Bacteria > Bacillati > Actinomycetota > Actinomycetes > Kitasatosporales > Streptomycetaceae > Streptomyces > Streptomyces sp. NPDC058335. Next base: position 287,227 of record NZ_JBHXHX010000007.1, read on the forward strand.
CCGCTGCCTAGCCTGATGGGGATCTCCGGGCCTCTGTCGCCCGGCCCATGGCGAAGGAGCCGCATGTCCGACCGGACCACTACCCGCCGCCGTCAACTGGGCGCGATGATGCGTAAGTTGCGTGCTCGCAAGGGGCTCACTCTTGAGGAGGCCGGGCGTCTCGTCGGTGTCTCCAAAGCAACGGTCAGCCGGTATGAGACGCAAGCCGGCCCGGTCAAGTGGCTCGTAGTCGACGCCCTGTGCCGCGAGTACGACGCAACCGAAGCCGAGCGCCGGGCGGTTGTCGCCATCGCCAAGAACGCCAAGCAACAAGGCTGGTGGAGTTCCTTCTCCGACTCCATTCCGGAGAGCATGAACCTGTTGCTGACGCTGGAAGACGAGGCCGTGCGCGAGAGCCACTTCGCCTGTGTCTACGTCCCTGGGCTCTTGCAGACCCGCGCCTACAGCACTGCACTGCAGAAGGCCAACGAAATCCCCCTGGAGGCATCGGAGATCGACCGCCTGGTCGACATCCGCATGAAGAGGCAGGAGGTCCTCACCCGCCCGAAGCCACTTCGAATGTGGGCGATCCTCGACGAGTCGGTGATCAGGCGTGTGGTCGGATCACCTCTGGTCATGCGGGATCAGCTCGACCGGCTGCTTGAGGCGAACGAGTCCCCTCACATCACGCTCCAGGTTCTGCCCTTCGCCAAGGGCGCCCACGCCGCCGCGCTGGGAAGCTTCGTCATCATCGGCGGAGCCGAACCGGCCCTCGACGTGGTTTACGTCGACTTCCACACAGGTTCGCTCTTCCTAGAAAAGGACGAGGAACTCAAGCGATACAGACTTGCGTTCGAGTACCTCCAGGCACAAGCGTTGGACATGGAGGCCTCCTCGTCCTTGATCCACCGCGCCCGCAAGGAGCTGTGAATGTCCCTCAGTCGTCAGCCCGACTTCGACCCTGCCTGGTTCAAGTCCTCGTACAGCGGCGGTAACGCGACGGAGTGCGTGGAGACGGCATTCCTGCCCGCAGGTGTGCTCGTACGGGACTCGAAGTCTCCTGGCGGTCCTCATGTCGCGGTGTCGACCGAGGCGTGGCGAAGGTTCGTGGGTGTCTCCGTGCGGTGCGACGCGGGATCGTAGACGAGGGTTGTGTCGATCGGTCCAGTTTGGTGACGTGAAGGTCGAGCCCTTGACCTTCACTGTTGGCGCATCCATGAGCAGCTCAGGCCGCGAGGGGCAACGCCCGCAGCCGTTCCTGGAACTCCCGGACGGCCGGCACCGACTGATGCGGCCCGAGCCGTTCGGAGAACTCCTTCAGCCGGTCGACAGCCCGCATGGAGCTGACCTTGCCTTCGAGAAGCTCCGCGCCATAGTTCGCGGCGTCGAGGGCTCCTTCCAGATCGTTGCCAGCAAGGCGAGCCTCGGCCAGGCGGCTGGATCGGACGGCCTTGTCTCGTGGCGCAGCGTTCTTGACGGAGTTCTCCAGCGAGCTGGTAGCGCGTTCCACCTGGCCCGAACGCAGCATGACCTTGCCCTCTGTCGACTTCAGCTGGGCTTCGCCGTACCAGTCGAGCCAGTCAGGGGATTCGTCTTCCGTGCGGCGGTCCCAGAGGGAAACGGCGTAATTCAGCGCCGATCCAGCCTTCTGGTGATCGCCGTCTCGTGAGAGCGCCTCAGCTTGGTGTAGGTAGAGGAATGACTGGGTGTACTCAGGCAGGGCCCGGGGAGCATTGTCGATGGCAGTCGAGATGAGTTCGACCCGCTCCGCTGTCCTCCCAGCCTCGGAGACGTGAACGCCCATTTCCGCTAGGACGAAAGCTCCGAAGGCATCGTCTCCTGCGGTTCGGGCGCTACGGAGGGCGCCTACGTAGTACTGCTGACCGGCGGACCGCAAGCCGGCGTCGTAGGCCATCCACCCCGTCAGATGGGACACCTGGGCCGCCAGGCCATACAGACGACTTCTGGTTTGTTCCGTGTATCGGCCGGCAGCGAGGAGACCAGAGATCAAAGCGAGGTCGCCCCGCGCCTGTTCCAGAAGCCGGGCTCCGCCAAGCTGGTCATCGAGCGTGCGAAGTGTGCCGATGCGCAGCTCAATGGTTGTGACCATCTGGTCCGTGACACGGTCGCCGTCGAGCGCTGAGGCGAACGCTGATGGCGCTTCGGCCCAGTCCGCAGCAAGGCCCGCGAGTGCGGCGCCAGTGATGGTGAGAAATCCCCGACGGTCCATGCGGCCACTCCCAACCAGATCAGCCAATGCCTCAACGGTACCGGCCTCGGTCCAGGGAGCGGCAATTCCTTTCACCTCCCAGACGGGGAGCCACCGCGGCCAACCCGCTGCAAGTACCTGCTCGTACGGGAGACATAGCAGGTCGCCGAGCACACGCTGAGCGTCCGCGTCAGGTTCCTGCCCCTGCTCCCACTTCCACACAGTCGTGCGGTTGGTCGCCAGCGGGACACCGAGCAACAGGCCTCGCGCTCGCATAAGTCGGGCGAGTTCAGCCTTCCCCCATCCGTTCAGGTGACGAAGAAACGCCAGCGGATGGACTGCTAACGGCTGACCAGACACATCATCACTCCTGTCGATCTCCAGCAGGGCGTAGTCAGGAGGCTACTCGCCGTATGGGCATCCAGCTGAGCGTCGTTCGGCAAGAGAAACCCCTCAGAAACGTTCCGAACCCGCGCCAAACGGCCGTTGACTGAGTGCGGTTCCCGGTGAACCGTCCGAGCGCCGCGCCTCATGGGAGTTGCTCCGCTTCCGACTCAGCCGAGCACTTCGCATGTCGTACGCCCTCGGGCTTCAAAGACCCCGAAGAGGAAGGAGCACGAGGTGGTAGAGAGCGCAATGCCGCCGCCGTCCCGAAGCGGACTCCTGGTGGCGGTGGAGGAGCTGACCGCCGTCCACGATCGGTACGACAGTCTCCGGTCCGACAACGCCGGCAGTTCAGGCGATGCGCCGTGGCCTGGTGGAGACGGCAACCTGCACGACGGCGAGTAACAGCGAGCGGCGGGGGCTCGCAAGTTCCGACATGCGGGCCCCCGCTGCCTCTGCACCACGTGGTCGAAGTCATGAGGAGGCAGTGATGGAACATCGGTTGATCGGGGCTGTCGAAACGGCTCTTGGGTGGAGGGGCGCGGAGGGTCTCGGAAGGGACTTCGTACGTGGACGCCTGAACGACCCGGAGGTGGTGTCCCGCCTTCTGACCCCTAACCGCATGCTCGATGTCGTCATGCGCAGGAGTCTGAACCGCCCGCAGTTCCGAGTTTTCCGTGAGGGCGAAGAGGTGCACCCGGCCGTCTACTTCACCGACAGCGTCAGCCCCCGGGGCCAGAGCATCCCAATGGTCAACATGCACAGCCTGGGCAGGCTTCTGCGCGATGGGGCAACCGTCATTCTTGACCAGGCCAATGTCTTCGACCCGACGATGGAAGTCACGTGCCGGGCGTTGCAGTGGTGGTCGCAGGAACGGGTACAGGTCAACGCCTATCTGACCACCAACGAGGCCTCAGGCTTCCCGCTGCACTGGGACGATCACGACGTGCTGATCGTCCAGCTCGCTGGGGAGAAGGAGTGGGAGGTACGCGGGACCTCTCGGCCGGTGCCCATGTACCGCGACACCGATCCCAACAACACCCCTAGCGAGGAGATCGTCTGGTCCGGGGTGATGGAGACCGGCGACGTGATGCACATTCCGCGAGGGTACTGGCACCAGGCGACCCGCAACGGCCACGGATCGGGTAAGAGCCTTCACGTCACGTTCGGCATCACCAAGCGCACGGGAGCGAGCTGGCTCGCGTGGCTCGGCGACTGGTGCCGCGAGAGCGAGGTCTTCCGACATGATCTCGACCGTTGGCACGGGAATGGCATCGCGTCCCTGACCGATGCAGCAACTCGGCTGATCAACGAGCGGTCCCCTGCCGACTTCCTAGCCGCGTACGAACAGACGATGCCTCTCCCCAGGCACGTGCCCTTCCTGGAAATCTTCGGGCAGCTAGATGCCGTGGTGTGCACCACCCACTTCGCTCCCCAAATCCGTGAGAACGGGCAAACCGCCGATGTGTTGGCGTCGGGCAGGAGACTCACGTTCGCGGCAAAGGCCCTGCCCGCTCTTCGCCTCCTGCTGAGTGGCGTACCAGTCCGTCTCGATCAGGCAGTGCCGACCGTTGGAGCTGAAGTGTTGGAGATCGCCAAAGTGCTGGTAGAGGAGGAGTTGTGCGCGTCGCTGACCCCCGAGTTGTTCTCGGGTTACACCGGTCTCGTCACCAACGCCACCTCCTAACCGGCGCACTGGACTTGGGTGTCACCGCCATCGACACCAGCACCAACTACCTCGGATTCCTCTCGCATGAAACCCTGGCGAGGACGGTGGGCGATCTGTTGCCGAGATTCACGGTCTCCACGAAAGTCGGCTACTTCCCGAGTCCAAGCGGAGCAGTACATTCCCTCGCCCCCTTCCGACTGCGTGCGGCCGTGGAGGATGCGGCCCGGGATCTCGGACGGGAGCCGGACGTCGTATTCCTGCACAACCCGGAACAGTCACTCCGAGGGGATGCCCGCCGCGACCGGGAGGTCCTGGCCCATGCATGTGCCGCTCTGAGCGTCACGACAGCCAAGGGCCTGTGCGGCGCTTGGGGCATCGCGACTTGGGACCCCTCATCGCTGCTGGGCCTGATCGATGGAGCCGCGGCGAGGCCCTCCGTCCTCATGGTCCGTGCCGGTCTCCTGGTAGGGGCGCGAATGCTCGATGCCGCGGACAGCCTCTCTGAGGCCTGGGACCTGGATCACGACAATAAGTGGGGTATGAGCCCCTTCGGAGGCAACACGAGCAACCCGCTATGGGAGAAAATCGACCCTCGTATTTTCCTATGCGACGGTGGGATCCTCTCTCACGTGCAGGCAGCCTTTCGCGCCGCCTATCTCCTCCCTCGGGTGGGCGCCGTTGCCGTGGGTTCTGATGAGCCCGCTCACCTGGGCGAGTTGGTCGAGGCGCTGTCTTGCGCGGCCGACGAACAGGTGATCAACGAGTACAGGAGCCTTCTCCGCGACCGGCTACGCGGTCAGCCCGCCTGAAACTCTGCGACAACCTGCTCCGCCAGGCGGCTTGCCGGTCCCAACCGAGGATCCTCAGGGTGCGCCTCCGGCCCGAGGATCTTCGAGCACGCGAACAGCGTCATCAGTTTGCCGTCCCGGCTCTCGAAGTCGCGGCGCCGCTCCTGCCTGACGCGGCCCGCCAGAGACGGGACGGCGAGCGAGCTTGCCCACAGGGTCGCGGAGTCCAGTCCGCGTGGCGCGGTCCCCCAGTCCTCCCAGTCGAAGAGACAGAAGGTGGGCGCGGTCATGTTGGCCCAGTTCAGGTCCGCGTGCGCGGGCACCCACTGCTCGACGGTCGTGTCGAAGTCATCTGGAAAAGCTGTACGGATGGACTCCGTGACGAGAGCTTGCGTGATGGTGACCGTGTCCGGCGTGGCGACGCGCATCGTGTGTTGCGCCGCGAGTGTGTCCAGCGAGGCGTTGAGGTCCTGCCACCACGCGTCTGTCAGCTGCGGGGCAGCGCCCAGTACCGCGGTGCCCACCGGCATTCCGGGCAGCAAGTCGGTCTCGTCGGCGCGCCACATCGCGGGCTCATCAGGGTCTCGCCAGACCACACATGCCTGCCAGGCAGGTTGGGCAATGTTCTGCAGGCGTGCGGCACATTCGGTGCCGTTCCAGCCCTGGTCCCCGATCCTGTCCAGCGAGCGGCGCTCGACCCGGACCCACGTGTGGCGGTCCGTCCTCGCGCCGACGGAGCGACGCTTGCGCACCACGGTGTCCGCGTCCAAACGAACCTGGAACGCCCGCTCGACGCGATCAAGAACCTCATCAACCGGCCGAACTCGTAGATCGACAGCACGACCAGTGGAGACCGGGAGCGACATGACAGCGACCGTAGCAGCGGTCCGACGGCTTGGTGGCTACCGTCCGCGTCACAGGTCGTGGCCCGGGAGCCTGTCCCCGTTGACGAGAGAGGGAGAGAAAATGACCCACGCGACCCCCTGGCAGCAGCGGCTGGCCACCGGAACGGAAGAGATCCAGGACGAGGTGATCCGCTGGTACCAGCAGACCCGCTATGGCAAGGCGTTCGTCCCCACCGTGATCTGGGGCACGCTTCAGACCGAGGCGTACGCCACCGTGATCTTGCGGCAGGTCGTCGAGTTCCTCGGGGTTCCGGATGATGTGCCGACCGGAGTGGCCAAGCGCATGGAGCGGCAGCAGGTGCTCTACGACGGGGAGCACCGGTACGACGTCGTCCTTGGCGAGCAGGGGCTGTACACGAACATCGGCGGGTCGTCGGTCATGCGTGACAGATGGAACGGCTCCTTCGTGACATCGGCCTTCCTTCACTCAACCTCGGAATCCTTTCCGCCACCGCCGAGGTGGGAGTCGTACCCAAGCCGGCGTTCAGCATCTTCGAGACGGACGAGAGACGCCGTGCCGACTACGAACGCGTCTCCCGGCGTGTGGACATCACCGATCCGTCCGAAATCGCCCTCTATGCCAAAGCCTTCGAAGCCATCAGCGGCGCGGCCTCTTACGGGGACGCGGCGAGAGCACTGATTTCGAAAGCCCTGGATCACTGGAGCAGGTGACTCCTCGGGGAGGGCGGTGTTGCCCCGACGCCGACGCCACGAGACTCAGCCCTGCAACCCCCTCCCCGCCGCCGCCCGCACCCTCCGAGTACGCCCGTGTTCGGCCAAGTGCGCCAGTACCGCGGCCGGGACCCCCGGGGTCTTCGTGAGTCGGCGTTGGAGCCAGTCCGAGCCCGTGGACAGGTGCGCCGGGTCCCAGGTGTCGGACGACGTGGTCAGGGTGTGGATGTGCGTCCACTCCTCCAGGCGGGTGAGGAGGAAGGGGGGCGGGGTCGGGCCCAGGGCCTCTCTCACTCCGGCCGCCCATTTCTGCCAGGTGGCGGCCGGGGAGCCGTGCAGGGCCTCGCCGCGCCGGTCCATGTGGTGGATCACCGCCGCGCCGGCCATCTGGCGGTCCGGGTCGGTGAGGATGCGGCGGATCAGGGCCGGTTCCTCGGCGGGCGGGACCTCGTCGAGGGCGCGGACGTACTCGGCGTACCGCGCGTGTTCGGCCGGCTCGGGGTCGGGGGGCCGTATGTGGGTGCGCGTCGCCTCGTACAGGGCGTCGGGGTTGTCCAGGTGGACGTCGTGGCCGGCGTCCGGGACCGTCGTGAGGACGGTGTCCGCCGGGCGGCGGGCCCGCATCCGCTCCGCTTCCTCCTGCCGCAGCAGGCCTCGCTCGGCCCGGATCACCAGAGTGGGGCAGGCGACCTGGGACCACTGTTCCCAGTAGCCGTCCGTGGACAGTGCCTCCACCGCCGCGATCATCGTGTCCCGGTCCACTCGCGCGTGGCCGCCGTCCGGTCGCCAGTCCAGGCCGTCGGCCCACGTGTCGTGGCCCAGGAACGCCGTCGCCTCGGCGCGGGAGGGGAAGGGGGCCGGCCAGTTGTCCAGCCAGTGCGCGATCTGCGCGGGCAGCTCCGGTGTACGGCCCGCCGGGCCCGCCTCCACCAGGACCAGGGACGCCACCCGCGAGGGGTGCGCCGCCGCGGTCAGCAGCGCCGTCAGGCCGCCCAGGGACTGGCCGAGGAGGACCGCCGGGGGGAGGGACAGGTGTGTCAGGAGGCTTACGGCGTCCCGTACCGCCGCACGCCTCGTCATGTCGGCCGGGGTGCGCGTGCTGTCGCCGTGGCCGCGGGCGTCGTAGCGCACCACGCGGTGGCCGTCGGCCAGGAGGCGGGCGGTCAGGTCGTCCCATTCGCCGAGGTGGCCCGCGAGGCCGTGGAGGAGGACGACGGGGCGTGCCGTCGGGTCCGGGTGCGCCGGGGTGTGGTCGCGGTAGGCGAGGCGGGTGTCGTCGGGGGTGGTGAGGTACGCGGTCAACTCCGGGGCCTGCCTGTCCTGGTCGCTCGGCGGGTGACCACAGCGTCTCCCCCGCCCCGCTGCCGCCGCCAGCGGATTTGCCGTACGGCGGCGGCAGGCGGGGGATGGAAAGTGGGCGGGCGGGTCAGGACGTGCGGGACGCCAGTTCCGCACGGCCGAACAACAGGGCGTAGCCCGGCGGGAGTCGGTCCAGGACCCGGTCGGTCAGGTCGTCGCCGATCAGGCTCGGCAGGGCGCTGAGGACCGAGCTGACGTCCCAGCGGGCCGTGGCCGGGGTGGCGCCCTCGATCCGGGTCGCCACCGTGTCGACGAACTCCTGCGCCGACTGCGGCCGGGTCGCCGGGATCTGGGACGCGATCACTCTCGCCGCCTCCCTCGGGAGCGCGCGGGCCAGGGCCACGCGCTCGTCGCCGGTGACATGCCCGCCCAGCGCGGAGAGGACGACACGGGTGACGCGTTCGGCCTCGGCGGTGGTCGAGTACTGGCCCGACTCCCGCACAGCGGCGACCAGTTCACTCCAGTCCCGGCCTCGGTCCCTGCGGCCGCCGTCGTCTTGCATCGCCGTTGCGCGTACGGGCCGCTGCGGGGCCGGAATCACCGTCCTCGGCGTCTGCGCGGTCTTCGTCATCGTTCGGGCTCCTCCTCCGAGTCCGGTGCGGTGTCGTGTGGTGCGGTTCGGCAGGGATGGGCGCGTCCCGTGGCCCCGGGGCCGGCCCCCGGGGCCACGGGACGCGTGGCGTCAGCCGCTGATCTGCCTGCGGCCCCCGTCGCCGCCCGTGATCTGGATGCGGCGTGGCTTGGCCTGCTCGGCCACGGGGATGCGCAGGGTGAGGACGCCTGCCTCGTACGAGGCGTCGATCCGGTCCACGTCCAGGGTGTCGCCGAGGAAGAGCTGGCGGGTGAAGGTGCCCGTCGGGCGCTCGGCGACGATCAGCTCCGCGCCCTCGGGGGCGGGGGTACGGCGCTCGGCGCGGACGTTGAGGACGTTGCGTTCGACATCCAGCTCGATCGTCTCGGGGTCGATGCCGGGAAGGTCGAAGTGGACGAGGAAGTCGTCCCCGGACCGGTAGGCGTCCATCGGCATGGCGGCGGGGCGGTCGGCGGTGCCGGTGCCGAAGACCTGCTGCGCGAGTCGGTCGAATTCGCGGAACGGGTCGGTACGCATGAGCATCACAGTCCACTCCTCTCCTCAGACTCTTCGGTGCGATGCCCTACGCCTTCTTATATAGCTCGGAGGAGGAAACTTGACAACCCTCGACTCAGGTTGGCCAGGATGCCTGGTCGGCGCGTTAGCCTCTGGGCGACCGGCTTCGGGGCGACGCGATCTCGAGGAGCAGTGATGGCGAAGGTACAAATTCCCAGTTCGGTGATCGCCGCGGGTGGCCTCGTCGGCGGGTACGGCGTGGCCCGGTGGACGAAGAAGCGGCCGCTCGGCGGGGCCGTACTCGCCGTGGCGGGGGCCGCGGCCGCGCAGCAGTGGCGGCAGCGGGCGGGCGGCAGGGCCGCGGGCGCGCTGACGGTCGCGTACGTCGCCGCGTTCGCCGGGTCCCACCCGCTGGCCAAGAAGGTGGGCGCCTGGCCGTCGGTCCTCGGAGTCGCGGGCGCCGTCGCGCTGGCCTCCTGGGCCGTGGCGGACCGCCGGGCCTGAGCCGACCGCCCAGGTCAGGGCCCCGTCAGCCCGACACCGCCGCCCCCGACCGGAACGCCCGCCGATACCCCTGCGGGCTGGTCCCGACCACCCTGCGAAACCGTTCACGAAACGCCGTCGGGGAGCCGAAGCCCGTCTGGGCCGCGATGCGTTCGACCGGGTGCGCGGTCGTCTCCAGCAGGTACTGCGCCCGCCGCACCCGCGCCCGGTGCAGCCATTGCAGCGGCGTCGTGCCGGCCTGTTCACGGAAGCGGCGGTTGAGGGTGCGGGTGCTCATGCCCGCGTGGGCCGCGATCTCGTCCAGGGTGAGGTCGCGGTCGCAGTGCTCCTCCATCCAGCGCAGGACGGGTTCCAGCGTGGCCCCGGACGGGGCGGGCGGCAGGTCGTGGACGATGAACTGGGCCTGCCCGCCCTCGCGTTCGAGGGGCATGACCGACATGCGGGCCGCCTGCGCGGCGACGGCCGAGCCGTGGTCCCCGCGGATCATGTGCAGGCACATGTCGAGAGCCGCGGCGGCGCCCGCCGAGGTCAGGAACTGCCCGTTGTCGACGTAGAGGACGTTCGCGTCGACGGTGATCCGCGGGTAGCGCTCCGCCAGGTCGCGGGCGGCGATCCAGTGGGTCGTCGCGCGCAGGCCGTCCAGCAGGCCGGTCGCGGCGAACAGGAACGCCCCGACGCAGATCGACGCGATACGCGTGCCGTTCTCCGCCGCCGCGCGCAGTGCCTCGGTGACGCCGTCCGGCAGCCGCTCCGGCGGTTCCCGGACGCCGGGCAGGATGATGGTGTCCGCCTCCGCGAGGGCCTCCAGGCCGTACGGCGCCCGGACCGTGAACGCCCCCGCGCTCACCTCGCCCGACGGGTACGGCGAGCAGACCCGCACCCGGTACGCCTCCCGGCCGTCGGGCAGCCGGGCCCAGCCGAAGGCGTCGATCGGGGCGGACAGGTCGAAGGGGATGACCCCGTCCAGGGCCAGGACGGCGACGGTGTGCATGGCGAGAGCCTAGGCATACGACGAGAAATCGCCAACCCCGGCCACGAGGAGGGCAACGGGAGTATGCCCAGCCCCACCTGCCACGGCCCTCTTGGCGAGAATCCGTCGCCCCATGGCACTCCCGCCACTTCTGCGAGATCGGCCCGACGCCTACCGTCGGCCCGTGACCAAGTTCCTCCTCGCCGTCCACGTCCTCGCCGCGATCGTCGCGATCGGTCCCGTCACCGTCGCCGCGAGCATGTTCCCGCCCGCCGCGCGCCGGGCCCTGGCCGCGCCGGACGACGCCCGCGCCGCCGAGACCGTACAGCTGCTGCACCGGATCTGCCGGGTGTACGCCGCCGTCGGCATCTCCGTCCCCGTCTTCGGGTTCTTCACGGCGGGCGCGATGGGCGTGCTCGGCGACGCCTGGCTGATCGTGTCCATCGTGCTGACCGTCCTGGCCGCGCTCGTCCTCGTCGTGCTGGTCCTGCCCCGGCAGGAGATCCTCGCGGAAGGCACCTCGGGCACCGAGCGGGCAGAGGGCACCGAGGGCGGCGGCGGAGGCACCGCGGGCACGGCGACCCGTGAGGCGACCCGCGCGGCGACCGTCCAACTCGCCATGTTCACCGGCGTCTTCAACCTGCTGTGGGCGACCGTCACCGTCCTGATGATCGTCCGGCCGGGGTCGACGACAGGCGCGTAGCGGCGTGGAGGCGTGGGCCAGGGCCGGACCGCGCACTTTTCGTTATCGGCCCGGCCCCCGCCCGTCTCCGGGGCATGCACGAGACTCGACGTCGACAGATCAGCCGCCGGAGCCTGCTCAAGGCCACGGGCGCGACGGCCGGTGCGGTCACCCTCAGCACCGGGATCGCACAGGCCACGGGCAGGGCGCAGACCGCGGGCGGTGCACAGGCCGCGGGCAGCGCGCGGGGCTCCGGCTACGCCCACCCCGGCCTCCTGCACACCGGCGCCGACCTGGACCGTATGGCGGCCAAGGTGAAGGCCGGCGCCGCCCCCTACGCCGCCGGGTTCGCCAAGCTGGCCGCCAACCGGCACGCGCAGAGCGGCTGGACGGCCAATCCGCAGGCCACCGTGTACCGGGGCGCGGGCAGCCCGCAGAACTACGCGATCCTCTACAACGACGTCCACGCGGCCTACCAGAACGCCCTCCGCTACCACGTCGACGGCGACACCGCCCACGCCGACACCGCCGTCGCGATCCTCAACTCCTGGTCCGGCAGGCTGACTTCGCTCGAAGGATCCGCCGACCGGTTCCTCGCCGCCGGACTGTACGGCTACCAGATCGCCAACGCCGCCGAACTCGTCCGCGACCGCGACGACTTCGAACTCGACCGGTTCCGCACCATGCTCACCACCGTCTTCGCCCCGCTCAGTGAGAGCTTCCTGGAGAACCACAACAACGCGGTCGTCACCAACTACTGGACCAACTGGGATCTGACCGCGATGGCGTGCGTCCTGGCCACGGGCATCTTCTGCGACGACGAGGCGAGAGTCGGGCGCGTCGTCGAGTACTTCGAGAACGGTGCCGGGCTCGGCTCCGTCCGCAACGCCATCCCCGTCGTCGGCGAGGACGGGCTCGCCGAGTGGCTGGAGGCCGGCCGCGACCAGGGCCACGCCCTGCTGGGCGTCGGCCTCATGGGCACGGTGTGCGAGATGGCCTGGAACCAGGGCATCGACCTGTACGGCTACGACGACAGCCGTTTCCTCAAGGGCGCCCAGTACGTCGCCAAGTGGAGCCTCGGCGGTGACGTGACCTACACGGCCAACACCCGCGAGAAGGGCGCGGTCGGCGGCTGGTCCGGCACCGAGACCGCCGCCGACGCGGCACCCGTCGACCCGACCATGACCCGCCCCGTCTGGGCGATGATCGCCAACCACTACACCAGGCGGCGGGGCCTGTCCGCGCCCTACCTCACCCGCATCGCCGCCAAGGCCGCCCCCGAGGGCGGCGGCGGGGACTACGGCCCCAACAGCGGCGGCTACGACCAACTCGGCTTCGGCACGCTGGCGTTCACGCGGGACAGGGCGGCCGGCACGGGAGTGGGCGGGGGGAAGGCCTCGGGTGCGGGTTCGGCATCCGCGTCCCCGTCCGTCACCGGCTCGGCGGACCCGTCCGCCCCAGCCGCGAACACCCCGCCCGGATCGGCCCCCGGCGGCACCGCCCCCACTCCCGCCGGCGGCAAGAGCGGTGACCTCGCGTCCACCGGCTCCAGTGACCTCGCCGCCTGGACCGCCGCCACCGGCATCACCGCCCTCGCCGGCGGCCTGCTGCTCCTACGGCGGCGGGGGCGGGGTCAGGAACAGCGCCGGACCGGAGGCGGGGCCCACAGCGAGTAGCCCCTGCCCCGCCCCTGCCCCGCCCGCGTGACGACGGCCGGCTCACGCCGTAGCCGTCTTCGGCCCCGGGGGCTGCGGAGGCTGCGGCCCCTTCGGACCCCCCGGCTCCCCGGACTTCCCGGTCGCCGCCCCGGCACCCACCGCCGTACGGGCCTTCGTCGCAGCCGCCGTCAGGGGCCTCGCGATGTCCTCCAGGGAGCGTCGCTCGGCCCGTACCGCGAGGAACGCGGCGACCAGGCCCGCCGCGCACATCAGTGCCGCGCCGATCTGGAACGCGAGGACCGTGTCGCCGACCCTGCCCGTGCCGGTGAGGTCGGCGAACAGCAGGGGGCCGCTGATACCGCCCGCGGCGGTGCCGAGGGCGTAGAAGAAGGCGATGGACATGGCACGGGTCTCCATCGGGAAGATCTCGGAGACCGTGAGGTAGGCGCTGGAGGCGCCCGCGGAGGCGAAGAACAGCACCGCGCACCAGCAGGCCGTCATCGTGGTCGCGCTCAGCGAGCCGCGGTCGAACAGCCAGGCCGTGCCGAACAGCAGCAGGCCGGAGAGCAGGTACGTCGACGAGATCATGACCCGGCGGCCGACCGTGTCGAACAGCTTGCCGAGCAGCAGCGGGCCGCAGAAGTTGCCGAGGGCGATCACGGCGAAGTAGTAGCCGGTGTGGCCGGTCGGCACGTCGAAGAAGGTGGTGAGGATCGCGCCGAAACCGAAGGTGATCGCGTTGTAGAGGAAGGCCTGCCCGATGAAGAGGGAGAAACCGAGGACGGCGCGGCGGCGGTACTTCGAGAAGACGGTGCGGCCGATCTCGGCGAAGGACACGCTGGGGCGCTGGTGGATGGTGAGTTCGCCCTCGGCCGCCGGCAGCGGGGCGCCCCGCTCGGCCTCGATCTGCCCTTCGATGGAGGAGACGATCTCCTCCGCCTCCCGCTCCCGGCCGTGGATCAGCAGCCAGCGCGGACTCTCCGGAACATGGCGCCGTACGAGGAGGATGACCAGGGCGAGGACGGCGCCGAGTGCGAACGTCAGCCGCCAGCCCACGTTCGCCGCGAAGAGGTCCGTGTTCAGCGCGACGATCGACAGCAGCGAACCGCCGACCGCGCCCAGCCAGAAACTGCCGTTGATCATCAGGTCGACGCGGCCCCGGTACTCCGCCGGGATCAGCTCGTCGATCGCCGAGTTGATCGCCGCGTACTCGCCGCCGATGCCGAAGCCGGTGAGGAAGCGGAAGAGCAGGAACCACCAGGTGTCGAAGGAGATCGCGGTCAGGGCGGTCGCCGCGAGATAGACCGCCAGGGTGATCATGAACAGTTTTTTACGGCCCCAGCGGTCGGTCAGCCGGCCCCAGAACAGCGCACCGATGCAGGCACCCGCCACGTACAGCGCGGCGGCGATGCCGGTGACCTGTCCGGAGGTGATGGGCAGGCCGCTGCCGGGCTCCGACAGCCGCCCGGCGATGTTGCCGACGACCGTGACCTCGAGGCCGTCGAGGATCCACACGGTGCCCAGGCCGATGACGATCGTCCAGTGCCAGCGTGACCAGGGGAGACGGTCCAGGCGGGCGGGGATGTCCGTGGTGATGGTTCGGCCGGGTTCGGCCTGTGCGGCGGTGGTCATGGGCTCCCTCCACGTCGAGCGGAACCACCATCGACTTCCCCGAGGAAAAGCGGCTACGCCCCCAGCCCCCGCGCCACCGTGTAGATCAACAGGCCCGCCAGCGACCCGACCACCGTGCCGTTGATACGGATGAACTGCAGGTCACGGCCGATGTTCGCCTCGATCTTGCGCGTGGTGTGCTCGGCGTCCCAGCCCGCCACCGTGTCGGTGATCAGCAGAGTGATCTCCTTGCGGTACGTCGAGACCACGTGCACCGCGGCGCCCTCCACCCACCGGTCCACCTTCCCCTGGACCTTCGGCTCGGTGGCCATCCGGGACCCGAGCGACAGCAGCGCCGACCGCACCCGCATCCGCAGCTCACTGCGCTCGTCCTCGGCCGCCGACACGATCATGGACCGTACGGCCGTCCAGGCGGACGCGATCAGATCCTGCACCTCGCCGCGGCCCAGGACCTCGCCCTTGAGACGCTCCACCCGCGCGCGGGTCTCGGTGTCGGACTGAAGGTCGGAGGCGAAGTCCCGCAGGAAGCGGTCCAGGGCACCACGGGCCGGGTGGGACGGCATGTCCCGCATCTCCGCGCAGAACCGCAGCAGCTCCTTGTAGACCCGCTCGCCGATCCGCTTGTCGACGAACCGGGGCGTCCAGCCGGGCGCGCCGCCCTCCACCGCGTCCATCACCGAATCGGCGTGCAGCACCAGCCAGTCGTGCGCCCGCGCCACCACCAGGTCGACGGCCCGCCGGTGACCGCCGTCCGCGACGATCCTCTCCAGCATCTTGCCCATCCCCGGCGCGATCTCCTGGGCGTCCGCCCGTCGTGTGATCGCCTCCCCGACCACCGCCTGCACATCGGAGTCCCGCAGCACGGTCAGCGCCCCCCGCAGCGCCGTCGCCAGCTCCTCCGTGACCCGGTCCGCGTGCTCCGGCTCCGCCAGCCAGGCGCCCAGCCGGCTGCCGATGCCGACGGCGCGCAGCCGCTGCCGTACGACATCACCGGACAGGAAGTTCTCGCCGACGAACTCGCCCAGGGAGACGCCCAGCTGGTCCTTCTTGGTCGGGATGATCGCCGTGTGCGGGATGGGCAGGCCCAGCGGATGGCGGAACAGCGCGGTCACGGCGAACCAGTCCGCGAGCGCGCCCACCATGCCCGCCTCGGCGGCCGCCGCCACATACCCCGCCCAGGCCCCGGCGCCCCGGTGGGAGGCCCACTCGGCGAGGACGTACACCACCGCCACGAAGACCAGCAGCCCGGTCGCGGTGAGCTTCATGCGCCGCACCCCGCGCCGGCGCTCCTCGTCGGCCGCGCTGAAGACGTTCATGGCGCGCGCCGCGGGCGTCGCCCTGTCTTCCGTTCCCGTACGTTCCATCCGCTCTCCACCCGTTCCCGGTCCCCCGTGACCCGCACGCGACCATTGTCCCCACCTGTCCGACTCCTGGAACGAAACAGGAGTTCCCGGCGTCTGTCAGGTGGGGGAGTTCAACGGTGATCTCCTGAATGTTCCGTCGGAGCCTCGCCGCTCCCTCGTCCGAGGAGACACACACCCGCATGACCAGGCATGACGGCGGGGGGCCTGGGGTGCCCCACGCCCGCCGAAGCGGCCACCGCGACACCCGTCACCACGTCCTCCTGTCCGCGGTCCTCGCCGTGATCGTGGGCCTCTCGGCCGCCATATACATCGGTGTCGACGCCGGGGACGGCGGGCGCCGCGGCCAGGACACCCTCGCCTCCTCCCGCACCGGCTCCCACTCCGCCGCGGCCGCCTCCACCGGCGTCTGGGTCGGCAGCTGGGCCGCCGCCCCCGTCGGCGGCGAACCGCTCACCGAGCCCGACGGCACGGCGGGACGCACGGTGCGCAACGTCGTCCACACCAGCGTCGGAGGGACGAGTGCCCGCATCACGCTGTCCAACCTCTACGGCACCAGCCCGCTGACCGTCACCGCCGTCACCCTTGCCGTCGCGGCGGCCGACGACAGCCCCGCCGCCGACCCGGACACCCTGCGCCGGCTCACCTTCGGCGGCCGCCCCACGATCAGCGTCCCGGCGGGCGAACAGGCCGTCAGCGACGCCGTCCCGCTCGCCGTCCCCCGCGACACCGACATCCTGGTCAGCCTCTACACGCCGACCTCCGCAGGTCCGGTCACCTTCCACCACCGCGCCCAGCAGACCAGCTACGTCGCCGACGGCGAGCACACCGCCGACGTGACGGGAGCGCCGTACACCGGGCAGAGCACGTACTGGCGCTACCTCACCGCGCTGGACGTCCTCAGCGAGGAGGCCGACGGCACCGTCGTCGCCTTCGGCGACTCCATCACCGACGGCGCCACCTCCACCCCCGGCGCCAACCGCCGCTGGCCCGACGTCCTCGCCGACCGGCTCCGTGCAGCCCTCTCCGACGGCGACGACGACGCCCCGCGCTACGGCGTCGTCAACGCCGGCATCAGCGGCAACCGCGTCCTCACCGACGGCCTGGGCCGACCCGCCGGCAACCCCAGCGGGCCGAACCGCTTCGACCGGGACGTCCTCGGCCGACCGAACGTCAAGGTCGTCGTCATCGACCTCGGCGTCAACGACATCCTCCGCAGCCGGAACACCGCCGACCCCGACGCCGTCCTCGACGGCCTGCGCGACCTGGTCCGCCGCGCCCACGCCCACGGCATCAAGGCCGTCGGCACCACCCTGCTCCCCTTCCGCGGCCACCGCGGCTACACCGACGCCCGCGAGGACGTACGGCGGCAGATCAACTCGGCGATCCGGTCCGGGTCGGTCTACGACACGGTCGTGGACGTCGACCGGGCGATGCACGACCCGTACGACCCCCGCCGCCTCAAGTCGGAGTACGACTCCGGCGACCACCTCCACCCCAGCGACAGGGGCTACCGGAAGATGGCGCAACTGATCAGGTGGAGCCAGCTGAGGGGGGCGGGGCGGGCGGAGCTGTAACGCCCGAGCCCGCCCGGCCGGCGGACACCTGCCGCCGTCTGCACGGGGGACGGTCGCTGGGCCCCCCTCCGGGGGCGGCCACGCGGCCCACCACCCCCGGCACCGACTCCCTCAGTGCCCCAGGTGACGGTGCCTGTCCCGCCCCCGGGACAACCCCCCGCGTTCCCGCCGCCGCTTGCGGTCCACCCCCACCCCGCCCCAGAAGGCGAACCCGGTGATCACCACCCGCGGAGCGCCCGCCGGGGCCGGCACCCCCTGCTCCCTGTGGTCGAAGCCACCCATGACCCCGATCCCCCGCACCACGACCTCGACCCCGGGCGGCACCACGACGTTCATCCCGCCCATGACGGCGATGCAGTTGATCACGACCTCCCCGGCCGCGAAGTCCGCCTCGCGCAGATCGATCTCCCCGCCGCCCCAGAAGGCGAAGCTGGTGAACCGCCGGGGCACCGTCCAGTGCCCCTTGCGCTGGAAGCCGGACATGACGGCCACGGCCCACGTGGACGACCCCTCGCCGCCCACGATCCGCCCGGCCCACGCCCCGTCCCCGTCCCCGTCGCCCCGCGCCGCGGACTTGTGCAGGGACACGGCGGGCGGCGGAGCGACCCCCGCGGCGGGCAGGTCACGGGTGATCGGCGTCAGCTCGCCGTACGTCCGCGCCCGGTACGTCGCGTCCAGCCGCTCCTCGAACTCCGCCATGTCGAGCCGGCCCTCGGCCAGGGCGTCCCGCAGGACCTCGGCGACACGCTCACGGTCGGCATCGGAGGCGCGGAGGTCCGGGACTGCGTCGTCGGTCATGAACAGCAGCCTACGAGTTCCCCGCGCCCGGCACTACGGTCTCCTTGTCCGCGTACATACGGCCGATCACCGCCTCGATGTCCGGCTCCCGCACCGACAGGTCCACCAGCGGATACTCCGCCGCGATCCGCGCCACCAGCGGAGCCGCCGACTGCGACGCCGGGAAGGCCAGCCACTGACGCGGCCCCTCCACCCGTACGACCCGAGCCGCCGGGCCCGCGTCGATGGGCGGGAGTTCCCGTGCCAGGTCCACGACCAGGGTCCGTTCGCTCTCCCCCGCCTCGTGCAGTCCCGCGAGCGGGCCGTCGTACATCATGCGGCCGTGGTCGATGACCATCACGCGGGAACAGAGCCGCTCGATGTCCTGGAGGTCGTGGGTGGTGAGCAGGACCGTCGTGCCGCGCTCGGTGTTCAGCTCGCCCAGGAACTCCCGCACCCGGGCCTTGGAGACGACGTCGAGACCGATCGTCGGCTCGTCGAGGTAGAGGACCTCGGGGTCGTGCAGCAGCGCCGCCGCGATGTCGCCGCGCATCCGCTGGCCGAGCGACAGCTGCCGCACCGGCACGTCCAACAGGCTTCCCAGGTCGAGGAGTTCGACGAGCCGGTCGAGGTTCTCGCGGTAACGGGCGTCCGGGATGCGGTACATGCGGTGCGCGAGCCGGTAGGAATCGATCAGCGGGAGGTCCCACCACAAGGTCGTCCGCTGCCCGAACACCACCCCGATGCGATGCGCCAGACGGGTCCGCTCACGGGCGGGGTCGATGCCCGCCACCCGCAGCCGGCCGCCGCTCGGGGTGAGGATGCCCGTCAGCATCTTGATCGTCGTCGACTTCCCGGCACCGTTCGGCCCGATGTAACCGACGATCTCACCGCGCGCCACGGTGAACGACAGCCCGTCCACCGCCCGCACCTGCCGCCGCTCCCGCCGGAGAAACCCGGTACGCCGACGCACGTCGAAGACCTTCTCGACCCCGTCGAGTTCGATGAACGCGTCCACCACGACTCCCCCGCCGACTTCCGCACTCCGCTGACTTTCCACAATCCGCTGACTTCCCGTGCTCAGCTAACTTCCCGTGCTCCGATACGACCTCAGCCCGGCCCGCCAGGCCAGCCCGGCCAGCACACAACAGGCCACCGCCACCAGCGGCGGGGCGTACGCCGCCCAGCCCGGCAGGTCCAGCGGATACGGCCGGCCCAGCACATACGCCGCCGGCACCCAGTTGACGAAGGCCAGCGGGAACACGAACGTCACCGCACGCACCAGCTCCTTCCCGAACACCGTCGGCGGGTACTGGAGCAGCGTCTGACCGCCGTACGTGAACGCGCTCTGCACCTCCGCCGCGTCCTGCGCCACGAACTGGAACGCCGCCCCCGCCACCAGCACCGCACCGAAGATCACCGCGCCGCTTACCAGCGTCACCGGCACCAGCAGCACCTTGACCACCGTCCAGTCGACGTCCGTCGCCGCCAGCGCGTACCCCAGCACGAGCGCCCCCTGCGTGATCCGGGAGATCCGGCGCAACGCGAACCGGTCCGCCGCCACCTGCGCCAGCACCGGCGCCGGCCGCACCAGCAGCGTGTCGAGCGTGCCGTCCCGCACCCGTGAGCCCAGCCGGCCCGCCGAACCGATCACCAGGTCCGCGATCCCGAACGAGGTCGCGGACAGGCCGTACAGGAAGGCCACCTCCGGCAGCGAATAGCCGCCGAGCGCATCGACCCGCGAGAACATCAGCAAGATCGCGACAAAGTCCAGACCCGTCACCAGCAGCCCGCTCACCAGCGTCATCGCGAACGACAACCGGTAGGCCATCGTCGAACGGATCCACATCCCGGCGATCAGCCGGTACGCCCGCCACCCCTCCAGCAGCCGCTCCCGCACCCGGCCGGCCTCACCCACCCTGCACCACCACCCGCCGCGTCGCCGCCGCCTGCACCATCCGCCCCAGCACCAGCAGCACCACCGCCCACCCCGCCTGGAAGGCGTACGTCTCCAGCGCCCCGGCCTCCCCCATCAGCAGGTCCGCCGGCATCTGGAGCATCGCCGACCACGGCAACGCCCGCACGATCCCGCCCAACGGCTCCGGAAACGCGTTCAGCGGCAGCGCCATACCCGTACAGAACATCCCCGTCACCATCAGCATCTGGAGCGCGCCCGTCCCGTCCAGCAGCCAGAAACCGCTCAACGCCACCAGAAACCGGATACCGAAACTCACCACCATCGCCAGCAGCAACGCGAGAAGAAACCGCAACCACAACAAGGGATCGGCGGGCAGCGCCGACGGAAAGACCAGCGTCCCGAAAGCGAACGGAATCACCCCCCGCCCCAGCAACTGGAACAGCGAACGCCCGAAGTCGGCCGCGAACCACCACACTTGCAGATCGGCGGGACGGTACAGATCGACCACCACCGCACCCGTGCGGATCCGCTCCATCAACTCGGCCTCGAAACCGCCGCCTTGCAGCGCGAGGGTGGCGAACAACGCCTGCCCCAGCCACACATACGTCACGGCCTGCGCCTGGTCGTAGCCGCCCAGCTGCGGCCGTTCGTCCCACAACGCCAGATATGTGTAGACGAGGATCAGGCCGAAAACCGTGTTGGTGAACACCCCCGCCGCCGTCGCCGCTCGATAGGTCGCGTACCTTCTGAAACTCCCCGCCGCCACGGCCGCGTACAAGCGCACCGAACCCACGGCACCAGCCCTCCTCACCCGCGGCGATCCCGCGCCGCTCCCGCCACGGCGGCGAAGCGCAGGAGCCTAGTGGGCGGGCGACCTCGCGTGCCACGCGATTTTCCGGGCACCCCTTCCGCACGTGTGGCACAACACGCGCCGATTGCCGGGAACGGAACGCTTGGTGCGAGAGTCTTCAACAGGGGGCGCAGAAGGCGTACGAGACGTACGGGAACGTACGACGCGAAACAGGAGTCCGAGCAACACATGAGCGACGAGCCGCAGCCGAAGCAGCCGACCGAGGGCCGGGCAGCCGGCGCACCCGAAGCGGCCGGCACCTCCGAGGCCGCCGGGACACCCAGGGCCACGGGGACGCCCGAGGCGGCACGCGAACCCAGGGCGACACGCAAACCCGAGGTGGCCTCCGGGCCCTCCGGAGCGGCCCGTACGCCTCACCCGGCCCGTACGCCGGAAACGGCGCGTACTCCTGACACGGCACGTACGCCTGGCACGGCACGTACCGCCGAAATGGCCCGCATCCCCGAAGCGGCCCGCCCCGCCGAAACGGCCCACGCGCCCAAGGCGGCACACACACCCCGAGCCGCCCGCACCCCCGCGGCAGCCGAGGCGCCGAGCGCTCCCCAGACGGTCGGCACCCCCCAGGCCGCCGGCCTCGCGGACGTGCCCGCAGCCGGGCCCGCGGACAGCGCCAAGCCCAAGCGGCCCAAGCGCACCGGCTGGCGTCGGATCTTCCCCACCTGGCGCATGGTCCTCGGCACCCTCGTCCTCGGCGCGGCCCTCCTCATCGGCCTGTTCTTCCTCGGCTACTCCATGGTCAAGATCCCGCCCGCCAACGCCCTCGCCACCAAGCAGAGCAACGTCTACCTCTACGCCGACGGCACCGAGATCGCCCGCGACGGCACCGTCAACCGCGAGAACGTCGACCTCTCCCAGATCTCCAAAGCCGCCCAGCACGCCGTCCTGGCCGCCGAGGACCGCGACTTCTACACCGAGTCCGCCATCGACCCCAAGGCGATGATCCGGGCCGGCTGGAACACCGCCACCGGCAAGGGCAAGCAGTCCGGCTCCACGATCACCCAGCAGTACGTGAAGAACTACTACCTCGCGCAGGAACAGACCGTCACCCGCAAGGTGAAGGAGTTCTTCATCGCCATCAAGCTGGACCGCGAGATCTCCAAGGCCGACATCCTCGAGGGCTACCTCAACACCAGCTACTTCGGCCGCAACGCCTACGGCATGCAGGCCGCCGCCAAGGCCTACTACGGCGTCGACGCCGCCGAACTCACCCCCGCCCAGGGCGCCTACCTCGCCGCCCTGGTCAACGCGCCCAGTGAGTACGACGTCATCGCCCACCCCGAGAACCGCAAGGCCGCCGAAGCCCGGTGGAACTACGTCCTCGACGGCATGGTCGGCAAGGGCTGGCTCAGCCAGGCCGACCGCACCGGACTGAGGTTCCCCGCCCCCAAGGAGACCTCCGGCGCCGACACCGGCATGTCCGGCCAGCGCGGCTACCTCGTCAACGCCATCAAGGACTACCTCCGCACCAACAAGATCGCCACCGCCGACGAACTCGAAGCCGGCGGCTACCGCATCACCACCACCCTGGACAAGAAGAAGCAGGACGCCTTCGTCGAAGCCGTCAACGACAAGCTGATGGACAAGCTCGACCAGAAGGACCGCAAGGCCGACACCTACGTCCGCGCCGGCGGCGCCGCCGTCGAGCCCAAGACAGGCAACGTCCTCGCCCTGTACGGCGGCATCGACTACGTCAAGCAGTACACGAACAACGCCACCCGCCGGGACTTCCAGGTCGGCTCCACCTTCAAGCCCTTCGTCTTCACCTCGGCCGTCGAGAACGACTCCGAGACCCAGGACCGTCGCCGCATCACCCCCAACACCATCTACGACGGCACCGACCAACGCCCCGTACAGGGCTGGAGCGGCGGCCGCTACGCCCCCGAGAACGAGGACAACGTCGACTACGGCGACATCAGCGTCCGCAGCGCCACCGACAAGTCCGTGAACGCCGTGTACGCGCAGATGGCCGTCGACGTGGGCCCCGAGAAGGTCAAGCAGACCGCGATCGAACTGGGCCTGCCCAGCAACACCCCCGACCTCGAGCCCTACCCGTCGATCGCCCTCGGCACGGCCACCGCCAGCGTCCTCGACATGGCCGAGGCCTACGCCACGCTCGCCAACCACGGCCGGCACGGCACCTACACCATGATCGACAAGGTCACCAAGAACGGCACCGACGTCTTCGACCTCCCCGACCGCAAGACCTCCCAGGTCATCAGCCGCGAAGCCGCCGACACCACCACCTCCGTGCTGCGCAGCGTCGTCCAGAACGGCACCGCCACCGCGGCACTCGCCGCCGGCCGCCCCGCCGCGGGCAAGACCGGCACCGCCGAAGAGGACACCGCCGCCTGGTTCGCCGGCTACACCCCCGACCTCGCCACCGTCGTCGCGGTGATGGGCCAGGACCCGGTCACCGCCGCCCACAAGTCGCTCTACGGCGCGATGGGCCTGCCCCGCATCAACGGCGGCGGCGCCCCCGCCCAGATCTGGGCCCAGTTCACCAAGGACGCCCTCAAGGGCACCCCCGTCACCGACTTCGCCCTCCAGATCCAGGAAGGCTCCGAGGAGACCGCGTACCCGTCCTCCGGGCCCTCCCAGAACGAGCCGACCGAGGAGAACGACGAGGACGACACCACCGGCGGCCAGAACACCCAGTCCCCCGGGACGAACCAGGGCCAGACCGACGGCGGCACCACGCCCGGCACCACCGGCGGCACGACGACCGGCGGCACCCCCACCACCGGCGGCACCACCGGCAGCACCTCCGGAGACACCTCCACCGGCGGCACCCCCACCACGGGCGGCACCACCGACGGAGGCACCACCGGCGACACCTCCGACGGCGGAACCACCGGCGACACCTCGGACGGCGGCCTCACCGGCACACCCGGCGGCACATTCCCCCAGCTCACGAACCGAAGGCCGGTCGACGAGTGACCGACTAGTGCCCCGAGGTCGCCTTCAGCCCCACCACGGCGACCAGCAGCAGACACACGAAGAAGATCCGGGCGGCGGTCGCCGGCTCCCCCAGCACCACCATGCCGAACACCGCCGCCCCCGCAGCGCCGATCCCCACCCACACGCCATAAGCGGTCCCGATCGGCAGCGAACGCGCGGCGTACGACAGCAACAGCATGCTCGCGACGATCCCCGCACCGGTGAAAAGGCTGGGCACCAGACGCGTGAACCCGTCGGTGTACTTCATCCCGATCGACCAGCCCACCTCCAGCAGACCGGCGACGATCAACAGAACCCAGGCCATGACAGCACCTCCGAGACACGAACGCTCAACAGAACGGTGCGTCGTCTTTGCCTGCGTACATCCCGGTACGGCGCGTCTCGTCGGGCTCCTTCCAAGCTAGCAAAAAAACGGGCGAAGGGCTGGTGACCATGGTCACCAGCCCTTCTCAGCCTACGAATCAGAGGTGCATCAGAGGTACAGGCCCGTCGAGTCCTCCGACCCCTCGAACCGGTCCGCGGCCACCGCGTGCAGATCACGCTCGCGCATCAGCACGTACGCGATCCCCCGCACCTCCACCTCGGCCCGGTCCTCCGGGTCGTACAGCACCCGGTCGCCCGGCTCCACGGTCCGCACGTTCTGACCCACCGCCACGACCTCCGCCCACGCCAGCCGACGGCCCACGGCCGCCGTCGCCGGGATCAGAATCCCGCCGCCGGAGCGCCGCTCACCCTCACTCGCGTCCTGACGCACCAGAACCCGGTCGTGCAGCATCCGGATCGGCAGCTTGTCGTCGTGACTGCTGTGCTCGCTTCTCTTACCGCTCACGCCAACGAACCTACCTGCCTCCGCCCGGCCGGAACGCCTCCGGGTCAGCCCTTGCGACGACGCGTACCGAACGCCAGCAGCCCCACGACCCCGACCAGCACCAGGGCCACCGGCACCACCCGCTCCAGACGCGGCGCGCCCTCCTCGTCCACGAACTGCGCCTTCACATCGCTCACCACACGGTTGACCTGCACGTAGGCCCTCCCGAGCGTGTGATCGACATTGGCGGCGACCTTCGCCTTCGCATCGCCGACGATCGTCTTCGGATGCACCCGCACCCCGATCTCGTCGAGCGTCTCAGCCAGCGTCTCTCGGCGGCGCCTGATGTCCGCCTCGATCTGCGCCGGGGTTCTGGTGTCCGACGTGTCCGCCACGGTGGGGCCTCCGAAGTGAGCCGACGTTTCCTACGTGTTCTGGACAGTCTGTCAGTTCCCCACCCGCCCGCACTGTCAGGACCCCCCGTTACGCTGGACCGATGAGCGAGCGACTCCAGCCCGGGGACGTGGCCCCCGCCTTCACCCTCCCCGACGCCGACGGCCACGAGGTGTCCCTGTCGGACCACAAGGGCCGCAAGGTCATCGTCTACTTCTACCCGGCCGCCCTGACCCCCGGCTGCACGAAGCAGGCCTGCGACTTCACCGACAACCTCGACCTCCTCGCCGGCGCCGGGTACGACGTCATCGGCATCTCCCCCGACACCCCCGAGAAGCTCGGCAAGTTCCGCGAGAAGGAATCCCTCAAGGTCACCCTGCTCGCCGACCCGGACAAGAAGGCCCTCGACGCGTACGGCGCCTTCGGCGAGAAGAAGAACTACGGCAAGACCTACATGGGCGTCATCCGCTCCACGATCATCATCGACGAGCAGGGCAAGGTGGAACACGCCCTCTACAACGTCCGAGCCACCGGCCACGTAGCCAAGATCATCAAGGACCTGGGCATCTGAGCCCCCTCCTCCCTACGGCCCGCGTCGACCCCGGTCGCCGCGGGCCGCTCCCATGTGAAGACCGGCCAGGTGAACGGGAACCGGCGGGAGAGCCGCCGGGAGAACCTGCGGTACATCAGCCCCAACTGCCACTCCACGACGGAGACGTGGTGCCGCCAGAAGGGCAGAGGCGCGCTCGCCGGGTGACCCGGTATCCCCGTACACTGAGTGCCGCCGGTCGAGGTTGATGACCGTTCTTGAGCGGCCGTGATGGAATTTGGCAGTCATGCTGGGTTTAGGTCCCAGTGGGTTCACACCCGTGTGGGTTCGAGTCCCACCGGCCGCACGCATACGGAGGGGCCGTCCATTCGGGCGGCCCCTCCTTTCTCACCTCAGCCCAACAACTCGCGAATCACCGGCACCAGTCCCCGGAACGCCTTGCCCCGGTGGCTGATCGCGTTCTTCTCCGTCGCTGTCAGTTCCGCGCAGGTGCGGGCCTCGCCGTGTGGCTGGAGGATCGGGTCGTAGCCGAAGCCGTTCGTGCCGGCCGGGGCGTGGCGGAGGGTGCCCTTCAGCCGGCCTTCGACGACGCGTTCCGTGCCGTCGGGGAGGGCGAGGGCCGCCGCGCAGGCGAAGTGGGCGCCTCGGTGTTCGTCGGCGATGTCGGCGAGCTGGGCGAGGAGGAGTTCCAGGTTGGCCCGGTCGTCGCCGTGTTTGCCGGCCCAGCGGGCCGAGAAGATGCCGGGAGCGCCGCCCAGGACGTCGACGCAGAGTCCGGAGTCGTCGGCGATGGCGGCGTGGCCGGTGGCTCGGGCGAGGGCGTGGGCCTTGAGGAGGGCGTTCTCGGCGAAGGTGACGCCGGTTTCCCTGACGTCGGGGATGTCGGGGTAGGCGTCCGCGCCGACGAGGTCGTGGGGCAGGCCTGCGTCGGCGAGGATCGACCTGAGTTCGGTGATCTTTCCGGCGTTGCGGGTGGCGAGGATCAGGCGGGTCATGGGCCCAGTATCCCGACTTCCGCGCGCGGTTCTACGGGGTGCAGACCTTGGTCAGTTCACCGGCCGCGTCGGTGACGGGGCTGAGGTCGGGGGTGTTGTCGCCGTTGTCGACGGCGGTGCGGACGTTGGTGACGGCCTCGCGGAGGTCGTCGACCGCCTTGTTGACGTCCGCGTTATCCGACTTGTCACCTATTTTGTCGAGGTTCTTCTCGATGGAGGTGAGGGACTCCTGGGTCTGCGTCGGGTCGTTGGCGGCGTTCTCCACGGCCTGCTGGAGGTCGGTGACGCTGTCGGCGATGGCGTCGGCGGTCTGGACGCAGTCGAGTGCCTTGTTCACGGCGTCGCAGCCGGTGGTGGTGAGTCCCACGGTGAGTGCGACGGCCGCGGTGGCGGCGGCGATGGTGATACGGCGGCCTCGGTGACGGCTCGCGGCCTTGGACATGGTGATGTTCCTCCCCTTGTGCAGGCCCCCCGGGAGGCCCCCGTCGTGTGCGGCCGTGCGCGGGCCGTCGTACTGCGCAAGACGCCGGGACGGACGGCGGGGTTGCCCGCGCGTCCGGCCCTCTTTGGCGTGCTCTTTACTTTTGCAGGACGGTATCAAGTGCCGTGCGCTGGAGCACGGTCAATTCGGTGCAGCCGGAAACGGCCAGGTCGAGCAGGGAGTTGAGTTCGTCGCGGGCGAACGGCTCGGCCTCGGCGGTGCCCTGGACCTCGACGAAGCGGCCGTCTCCGGTGCAGACGACGTTCATGTCGGTCTCGGCGCGGACGTCTTCCTCGTAGCAGAGGTCGAGGAGGGGGATGCCGCCGACGATGCCGACGGAGACGGCGGAGACGGTGCCGGTGAGGGGCTGGCGGCCGGCCTTGATCAGTTTGCGGCCCTGGGCCCAGGTGATGGCGTCGGCGAGGGCGACGTAGGCCCCGGTGATGGCGGCGGTGCGGGTGCCGCCGTCGGCCTGGAGGACGTCGCAGTCGAGGACGATGGTGTTCTCGCCGAGGGCCTTGTAGTCGATGACGGCGCGCAGGGAGCGACCGATGAGGCGGGAGATCTCGTGGGTGCGGCCGCCGATCTTGCCGCGGACGGATTCGCGGTCGCCGCGGGTGTTGGTGGCGCGGGGAAGCATGGAGTATTCGGCGGTGACCCAGCCTTCGCCGCTGCCTTTGCGCCAGCGGGGGACGCCTTCGGTGACGGAGGCGGTGCAGAAGACCTTGGTGTCGCCGAAGGAGACGAGGACGGAGCCTTCGGCGTGCTTGCTCCAGCCGCGTTCGATGGTGACGGGGCGGAGCTGTTCGGGGGTGCGGCCGTCGATGCGAGACATGGCGTCGAGCCTAGCGGCAGGTGTGGAAGGGGCCCCTGCCGCGGGTGCGGTGGGGCCCTTTCGGGTGAGCGGTGGGGCTCACATCATGTCTTCGATCTCCCCGGCGATGGGGTCGGCGTCGGTGCCGATGACGACCTGGATGGCGGTGCCCATCTTGACGACGCCGTGGGCTCCGGCGGCCTTCAGGGCGGCCTCGTCGACCTTGTTGGCGTCGATGACCTCGGTGCGGAGGCGGGTGATGCAGCCTTCGACTTCTTCGATGTTGTCGATGCCGCCGAGCCCGGCGACGATCTTCTCAGCCTTGCTGGCCATGTCCTTCTCCCTGAGGTCCCTGAGTTCCCTGATGTGACCTGATACGACCTGATGCGACTTGCCGTGAGCTGCTCCGGACCGCTTTGTCGCAGTAACCCACAGTTGGCCCATCTTTGCGAGCGATCGTGCCGGATGTATCGAAGGATGACGTCACAGCATCGAAATCGTCCGTAGCTGGTCTACACCACCTGACAGGCGGTCGCCAAACCATGAGTGCCGAGAGCGCTGACACCACGGTCGGGCCTGCGCGGGCCCGTTGGAACGCTCTGTTCCAGGGTCTGCAGAAGATGGGGCGCAGTCTCCAGTTGCCGATCGCGGTACTGCCGGCGGCGGGCATCCTCAACAGGCTGGGGCAGCCTGATGTGTTCGGGGCCGACGGGCTGGGCTGGACGGACGTCTCGAAGGTGATGATGGGCGCGGGCGGCGCCCTGCTGGACGGTCAGCTGGGTCTGCCTCTGCTGTTCTGCGTCGGCGTGGCCATCGGTATGGCGAAGAAGTCCGACGGCTCGACGGCGCTGGCGGCGGTGGCGGGCTTCCTCGTCTACTACAACGTGCTGCGGCAGTTCCCGGAGGACTGCGGCGAGGGACTGAAGGCCGTGCCGGGCATCGGCTGCCAGGGGACCGAGGACGGCACGGTGGTGGCGTTCACGTACCAGAATCCGGGTGTCTTCGGCGGGATCGTGATCGGTCTGCTGGCGGCCTATTTCTGGCAGCGTTTTCACCGTACGAGGCTGGTGGACTGGCTGGGCTTCTTCAACGGCCGTCGAC
Organism: Streptomyces sp. NPDC058335; assembly: GCF_042723915.1. NCBI lineage: Bacteria > Bacillati > Actinomycetota > Actinomycetes > Kitasatosporales > Streptomycetaceae > Streptomyces > Streptomyces sp. NPDC058335. The sequence continues at coordinate 316,329 of NZ_JBHXHX010000007.1, forward strand.
TGGTGCCGATCATCATGGCCTTCGTGGCCATCGCTTTCGCGGCGTTGTGTCTGTGGGTCTGGCCGCCGATCGGCGACGCGCTGGAGAACTTCAGCGACTGGCTGAGCGATGCGGGTGCCTGGGGTGCGGGTGTGTTCGGGCTGGCGAACCGGGCGCTGCTGGTGATCGGTCTGCATCAGTTCCTGAACGTGCCCATCTGGTTCCAGTTCGGTTCGTACACGAAACCGGACGGGTCGGTGGTGCACGGTGACATCAACATGTTCCTGGCGGGCGATCCGGACGCGGGTCAGTTCACGTCGGGGTTCTTCCCGATCATGATGTTCGCGCTGCCGGCGGCGGCTCTGGCGATCACGCACTGCGCACGGCCGGGCCGTCGTAAGGAGGTCGGCGGTCTGATGCTGTCGGTGGCGCTGACCTCGTTCGTGACGGGCATCACCGAGCCGATCGAGTACTCGTTCCTGTTCGTGGCGCCGGTGCTGTACGCGATCCACGCGGTGCTGACGGGTGTGTCGATGGCGGTGACGTGGGGGCTGGGGGTGCACGACGGTTTCAGTTTCTCGGCGGGTCTCATCGACTACGTCATCAACTGGAATCTGGCGACGAGACCGTGGGCGATCATTCCGATCGGCCTGTGCTTCGCTCTCGTGTACTACGTGATCTTCCGCTTCGCGATCACGCGGTTCGATCTGAAGACGCCGGGGCGGGAGCCGGAGGAGGAGCGGGAGGACATCACGAAGGCCTGAAAGGCCTTACCGGGCAAGGAGTTTGGGCCTTCGGACCACTGGTCCGGGGGCCCTTCGTCATACTCCGCGGCGGCGGCTCGGGCGGGTGCGGTGCGTAGTGCTCCGGTTGCAGTTTTGACGGGTTCCTTATATCGCCTTCATCGTGCTAGAAACAGGTCTACACCACTGAGTGGTGTAGACCACCACCCGATGGAGGAAGTGTATGAGCACCGCCACCTCGCCAACGGCGGCCCCCACGAAGAAGTGGGGATCAGGCCTGTTCCAGGGCCTTCAGAAGGTCGGCCGCAGCCTTCAGCTGCCCATCGCCGTGCTGCCGGCGGCGGGCATCCTGCTGCGGCTCGGTCAGCCCGACGTCTTCGGTGAGGACGGCCTGGGCTGGGGCAAGGTCGCGGACGTGTTCGCCACCGCCGGTGACGCCGTCTTCGCGAACCTGCCGCTGCTGTTCTGCGTCGGTATCGCCATCGGTTTCGCCAAGAAGGCCGACGGCTCGACCGCGCTCGCCGCGCTGGTGGGCTTCCTCGTCTACAAGAACGTGCTGACCGCGTTCCCGATCACCGACGCGCAGGTCACCAAGGGCGCGGACGTGGCCGCCACCTACAACGACCCCAAGGTCTTCGGCGGCATCATCATGGGCCTGATAGCCGCGGTCACCTGGCAGCGCTTCCACCGCACCAAGCTCCCCGACTGGCTGGGCTTCTTCAACGGCCGCCGGCTGGTGCCGATCCTGATGGCCTTCATCGGCACCGCCGTGGGCGTCGTCTTCGGGCTGGTGTGGGAGCCGATCGGCGATGTCATCACCAACTTCGGCGAGTGGATGACCGGCCTCGGCGCGGTCGGCGCGGGCATCTTCGGCGCGATCAACCGCGCGCTGCTCCCGGTGGGCATGCACCAGTTCGTCAACACGGTGGCCTGGCAGGAGATCGGCACCTTCAAGGACGCGTCCGGTGCCGTGTGGCACGGTGACCTGCCGCGCTTCTTCCACGGTGACCCCGCCGCCGGCCAGTTCATGACCGGCTTCTTCCCGATCATGATGTTCGCGCTGCCCGCCGCCGCCCTCGCCATCACGCACACCGCGCGCCCGGAGCGTCGCAAGGCCGTCGGCGGCTTGATGGTCTCGCTCGCGCTGACCTCGTTCGTCACCGGTATCACCGAGCCGATCGAGTTCTCGTTCATGTTCATCGCGCCACTGCTGTATGTGATCCACGCGGTGCTCACGGCCCTGTCGATGGCCGTCACGTGGGCCCTTGGCGTCCACCACGGGTTCAGCTTCTCGGCCGGCGCGATCGACTACTTCCTCAACTGGAACCTGGCGACCAAGCCATGGCTGATCATCCCGATCGGCCTGGTGTTCGCGGTGATCTACTACGTGGTCTTCCGCTTCGCCATCGTGCGGTTCAACCTCACGACCCCGGGCCGCGAGCCCGAGGAGGAGGTCGAGGACCTCACGAAGGCGTGAGCCCCGTCTGACGCACGACGAAGGCCCCCGGAGCCCTGAACCGCTCCGGGGGCCTTCGTCGTGCGCGGGGGCTTCAGATCTCGTACGTCACTCTCGGCGCCGCCACTTCCACCGGCCCGTCGAACGCCGCGCGGGCGTCCGCGAGGTTGACCTGCGGGTCGGTCCACGGGGGGATGTGGGTGAGGACGAGGCGGCGGGCGCCCGCACGGGCGGCCGTCTCACCCGCCTCGCGGCCGTTGAGGTGCAGGTCGGGGATGCTTTCCTTGCCGTACGTGAACGCGGCCTCGCACAGGAACAGGTCGCTGTCGCGGGCGAGTTCGTCGAGGGCCGGGCTGACTCCGGTGTCACCGGAGTAGGTGAGCGAGCGCCCGCCGTGCTCGACGCGGATGCCGTACGCCTCCACCGGGTGGGCCACGCGTTCCGTGTGGACCGTGAACGGGCCGATGTCGAAGGTGGAGGGCTTGACCGTGTGGAAGTCGAAGACCTCGCTCATGGAGGAGGCCGAGGGGGTGTCGGCGTAGGCCGTGGTGAGGCGGTGTTCGGTGCCCTCGGGGCCGTAGACCGGGATGGGGGCGCAGCGGCCGCCGTCGTGGCGGTAGTAGCGGGCCACGAAGTAGGCGCACATGTCGATGCAGTGGTCGGCGTGCAGATGACTCAGGAAGATCGCGTCGAGGTCGTAGAGACCGCAATGGCGCTGCAGCTCGCCCAGGGCGCCGTTGCCCATGTCGAGAAGCAGCCGGAAGCCGTCGGCCTCGACGAGGTAGCTCGAGCAGGCCGATTCCGCGGACGGGAACGACCCCGAGCAGCCGACGACGGTGAGCTTCATAGAGCAGAAACCTCCGCTGGCGGGAAACCGAGAAGTACCGGGGAAGATCGGAAAACGGACGGTCGTGAAAAGGGGGCGACAGGGGTCGTGCGGTTCGTCGAGCGTAAGGCGCAAAACCTCTGGTCGCTCCTCCACCAGGGGCCGTTGTGGGGGAACTCACCTGTGGTGTCACCGGTTCGGCTGGACCGGGGGTGCGGGGGCTTGTGGGAGGGCGCGCGCGGGCGAACGCGCCCCGGTACGGTCGTGCGTATGGACACGTCCTGGTGGCCGGCTCTCGCGGCGGTGGTGCTGCTCGCGCTCGTCGCCGCGCTCGTCGACGGCTGGGGACGCGGCCGGCGTCCGGCGGGGCGCAGGTCCCGGCCGCCGGGGCGGCCGGCGCGGAGACCGGGGCGCGGGCGGGGTGCGGGGCGGCCGCGGCCGGCGGAGATCTGGTGGGCGAACGTGCCGTACGAGGACGGGCCGGGTGGGAAGGACCGGCCGTGTCTGGTGCTGGTGGTGCGGGGGAACCGGGTGACCGTCGCGAAGATCACCAGCAAGTACCACGACGAGCGTGCCGGGGTGATTCCGCTGCCGCCGGGCGCGGTCGGGGACACGCGGGGGCGGGCGAGTTTCCTGGAGACGGACGAGCTGCGCCAGGTCGCGCTGGGCGACTTCCGGCGGCGGGTGGGTGTGGTGGACCCGGTCCTGTGGGACCAGGTCCGTCACCTGGCGAACTAGGGCCTGTCCGGAGTTCCCGTCGTCGCCCGAAGGGCGGCCTCGCGGCGTCTGGTGCGGTGCGTCGGCGTGCGGCCGGATCGCACTCGTACTGGACGTACGTGGGTGGTTCGGCCGTGCGTCGAGGTGCCGTGCCGGGCGTCGCGAGGCAGACGCAGAACTCCGGACCGGCCCTCGGGTCACGCGAACCGGCTCACGCCCAGAGCTGGCCCTGGAGGGTTTCGATGGCCTCTTCGGTGGTGGCGGCCGTGTAGACGCCGGTGGAGAGGTACTTCCAGCCGCCGTCGGCGACGACGAACACGATGTCGGCGCTCTCGCCCGCGGTGAGCGCCTTCCTGCCGACGCCGATCGCGGCGTGCAGGGCGGCGCCCGTGGAGACGCCCGCGAAGATGCCTTCCTGCTGGAGCAGCTCACGGGTGCGGGTGACGGCGTCGGCGGAACCGACGGAGAAGCGGGTGGTGAGGACGGAGGCGTCGTACAGCTCGGGAACGAAGCCCTCGTCGAGGTTGCGCAGGCCGTAGACCAGGTCGTCGTAGCGCGGTTCGGCGGCGACGATCTTGACGTCGGGCTTGTGTTCGCGCAGGAAGCGGCCGACGCCCATGAGGGTGCCGGTGGTGCCGAGTCCGGCGACGAAGTGGGTGACGGACGGGAGGTCGGCGAGGATCTCCGGGCCGGTGGTGGCGTAGTGGGCGCCGGCGTTGTCCGGGTTGCCGTACTGGTAGAGCATCACCCAGTCGGGGTGCTCGGCGGACAGCTCCTTGGCGACGCGTACGGCGGTGTTGGAGCCGCCGGCGGCGGGGCTGGGGATGATCTCGGCGCCCCACATGGCGAGCAGCTCGCGGCGTTCCTGGGAGGTGTTCTCCGGCATGACGCAGACCATGCGGTAGCCCTTGAGCTTGGCCGCCATGGCGAGGGAGATGCCGGTGTTGCCGCTGGTGGGTTCGAGGATGGTGCAGCCGGGGGTGAGCCGGCCGTCCTTCTCGGCCTGCTCGATCATGTGCAGGGCGGGGCGGTCCTTGACCGAGCCGGTGGGGTTGCGGTCCTCCAGCTTGGCCCAGATGCGGACGTCGGCGGACGGCGAGAGCCGCGGCAGGCGCACCAGAGGGGTGTTGCCCACCGCGGCGAGGGGGGAGTCGTAGCGCATCGGGTCGCTCAGGCCATGCCGCCGGCCACGGCCGGCAGGATCGTCACGGTGTCGCCGTCGGTCAGCTTGGTGTCGATGCCCTCGACGAAGCGGACGTCCTCGTCGTTCAGGTACACGTTGACGAAGCGGCGCAGCTGGCCGTCGTCCACGATGCGGGCCCGGATGCCCGTGTGCCGGGTCTCGAGGTCGGTGAACAGGTCGGCGAGGGTGTCACCGCTGCCTTCCACCGCCTTCTTGCCGTCGGTGTACTGGCGCAGGATGGTGGGGATGCGGACCTCGATGGCCATGGCTCAGGGCTCCTGTCGGAAGGTGTGGGCAGCGCAGGTACATGCGTGTGAGGGCGCCGCGGCGCACGGCCGTACGGCGGCAGGGCCGGCGTCAACAGATGGCGCTGGCGAGCCTGCACAGGTCGACGTGCAGCCGCGCCACGAGCAGTGCGCCCGGCGTCTTCTCGCTCACGTCGTGGGAAACCATGGGCTCATCGTATCGATTCCCGGTCCGGGCCCTGGAGTGTGATCCCACATGATGGACGAAATGAGGCCGGGGAGTGAGACCGCGGGTGGGACCGTCTCCTTCAGGCGGACTGCCGGAGCACCAGGCGGGTGGGGACGACCACCGAGGACGCCGTCGACGCGCCGTCGTCCATGAGCAGCCGGGCCATGTGCCGGCCCATCTCCTCGACGTCCTGGTGGACGGTGGTCAGGGGCGGGTCGGTCGACTCGGCGATGGAGGCGAGGTCGTCGAAGCCGACGACGGCGACGTCGTCGGGGACCCGGCGGCCGCGCTCGCGCAGTGTCTGCAGGACGCCGGACGCCATGAAGTCCGAGGCGACGAACACGGCGTCCAGGTCGGGGCAACGGTCCAGCAGCGCGGCCATGGCGTCGGCGCCGCCCTGCCGGGTGTAGTCGGCCTTCTCGACCAGGCCGGCCGGGGCGGCCGGCAGGACGTCCCGGTAGCCGGCGAGGCGGTCGGCGGCGGAGTTCTCCTGGTCGTAGGGCCCGGCGACGGCGGCGATCCGCCGGCGCCCGAGGGAGACCAGGTGCCGGACGGCCTGGCGGGCGCCGCCGCGGTTGTCGCCGTCGACGTAGGCGTGGCTGTGCACGGTGTCGCCGTCGCGCAGGAGGGGGCGGCCGCCGAAGACGGCGGGCAGGCCGAGACGGTCGATCATCTCGGGCAGGCGGCCGTCGGGGCGCAGGGGGAACAGCAGCGCGCCGTCGACATGGCCGCCGCCGAGGTAGTCGGCCACGCGCGCGTAGTCGTCCGGTTCGTCGAGGAACAGCATGACGGCCTGTGCGCCGTGCCGGGCGAGTTCGCGGCGGATGCCGCGCAGCAGGCAGTCGAAGTACGGGTCGAGGAAGAGCCGGTTCTCGGGCTGGGCGGCGACGACCGCGACGGCGCCCGTGCGGTGGGTGACCAGCTGGCGGGCGGCTTGGTTGGGGACGTATCCCAGTTCGGCGACGACCGCCCGGACCCGGTCGACGACCTCCGCCCGCACCCGCGCCTCGCCGTTGATCACCCGTGACACCGTGGACTTCGAGACCCCCGACCGCCGGGCCACGTCCTCCAGGGTGGGGCGGCGAGCGTTCGTCCGTTGCGTCAACACCATCTCCGTTGCGGCTGGTTGTGCGTGTACCTGGCGGAAACGGTAGCTGCCGCGCAGGTTCGGCGCGTGGGAGAAACGGTGGCCCGGCCGGCCGCCCGGCCGGGCTCAGTACGCCTCGACGACCTTGATCTCCTCCTCGGTGACCTGGCCCTCCACGATCCGGTAGGAGCGGAACTGGAAGGGGCCGGCGTCGTCGGTGTCGGCGGTGGAGACGAGGACGTAGTGGGCGCCGGGCTCGTTGGCGTAGGAGAGGTCGGTGCGGGAGGGGTAGGCCTCGGTGGCGGTGTGGGAGTGGTAGATGACCACCGGCTCCTCGTCGCGGTCGTCCATCTCGCGGTAGAGCTTGAGCAGGTCCTGCGAGTCGAACTCGTAGAAGGTGGGCGAGCGGGCGGCGTTGAGCATGGGGATGAACCGCTCGGGGCGGTCCGAGCCCGCGGGGCCCGCGACCACGCCGCATGCCTCGTCGGGGTGGTCCTCGCGCGCGTGGGCGACGATCTGGTCGAACAGGGCCTGGGTGATGGTGAGCATGGTCGCCAGGATAAGCAGATGGGCCGCGCCGTACCGAGGGGCGGTACGGGGCGGCCCATATGCCGGACGTCCTGAGCGGCAGCCGCAGGGGGCGCCACGAGTGCTCCCTGCGGCTGGACGTCCTCGGGGGTCAGCTCACCTTGTCCAGTTCCGGGCGGCGCTCGGTGATCCGGGGGTTGCGGGTCTTCAGTACGGCCCAGCCGATGCCGAGGGCGGCGGCCCAGCCGGCCATCACGTAGAGGCAGACGCGGGAGTCGGGGTCGTAGGCGATGAGGCCGGTGACGAAGAGGAGGAAGGCGATGGCGACGTAGCTGCACTTGGCGCCGCCCGGTGCCGGGAAGGACGAGGCGGGCAGGCGGCCCGCGTCGACGGCGCGGCGGTAGAGGACGTGGCTGACGAGGATCATGAGCCAGGTCCAGATGCCGGCCGCGGTGGCGACGGAGGTGACGTAGCCGAAGGCCTTCTCGGGGACGACGTAGTTGAGGATCACGCCGATGCCCATGAAGGCGACGGAGACGGCGATGCCGAGGGCGGGCGTCTTGGTCGAGGACAGCTTCCGGAAGACGGCCGGGGCCTCGCCGCTGTCGGCCAGGTTGCGCAGCATGCGGCCGGTGGAGTACATGCCGGAGTTGCAGGAGGACAGGGCGGCGGTCAGCACGACGAAGTTGACGATGGCGGCGCCGGCCGGAATGCCGATCTTGGCGAAGGCGGCGACGAAGGGGCTCACGCCGGGCGCGAACTCGGTCCACTTGACGACGCAGAGGATGACGGTGAGCGCGCCGACGTAGAAGAGCGCGATGCGCCACGGGAGCGTGTTGATGGCCTTCGGGAGGGTCTTCTCGGGGTCTTCCGACTCGCCGGCGGTGACGCCGACCAGCTCGACGGCGAGGTAGGCGAACATGACGCCCTGGAGGGTCATGAGGGAGGAGCCGACGCCCTTGGGGAAGAAGCCGTCGAAGGCCCACAGGTTGGAGACGGCGGCGGTGTCGCCGGCCGAGCTGAAGCCGAAGGTGAGGACGCCGAGGCCGATGACGATCATGCCGATGAGCGCGGTGACCTTGACCATGGAGAACCAGAACTCCAGCTCACCGAAGAGCTTCACGGAGATCAGGTTGACCCCGAAGAGGATCACCAGGAAGACCAGCGCCGTCACCCACTGGGGGACGGACGGGAACCAGTAGTTGACGTAGATCGCGGCGGCCGTCAGTTCGGCCATGCCGGTCACGACCCACATCAGCCAGTACGTCCAGCCGGTGAAGTAGCCGAAGAACGGGCCGAGGAACTCGCGGGAGTACTCCGCGAAGGACCCGGAGACCGGGCGGTAGAGGAGCAGCTCGCCGAGCGCCCGCATGATGAAGAAGATGATCACGCCCGCGAGGGCGTACATGAGGATGAGGCTGGGACCCGCCTTGGCGATGTTCGCCCCGGCGCCCAGGAACAGGCCGACGCCGATGGCGCCGCCGATCGCGATCATCTGGACCTGTCGGCTGCCGAGTCCGCGCTCGTAACCCTCTCCCGACTCCTCTGGGCCCTTTTCCGTGTCGACCTGAGCGGAGGTCATGTGTGGTGCGCCTTTCTCCATGCCGAACCGGGCCTTCGTCGGCCGCGGATCGGGTCTCGATCCCCCCGGATTGATGGAGCGTTGTGCCTGGCCGGCGATCCGCCGGCTCGGTGGCGCACCCGGCGCACATACGGGTGGTGTTCGCCGGGCGGTCGTGAAGATTTATCACGGCCGCAATATTGATCGCCCGGCGGTTGTGTGGCGCATTACACAAGGAGAAGCGGCCAAACTGGACACAAAAGGGACACAGTCGGCCGCACCGGTGACGCGATCGTTATCCGGATTTGAGCGTCCTCTGAGCGAACACAGAACCGTCACACATCAGGTCGCAACGGCAGCTTTCTCAGCCCGTGACGGCGGTTTCTCAGCCCATCAGGGTGGTCACGAGCGTCTCCTGGAGGCCGCCCAGCCACAGGTACGCCATCACCATCGGCTTGCGCGGGTCCTCGTCCGGCAGCCGGTAGAGGAGGTCGGTGTCGTCCTCGTCGGCGATGTCCAGCCGGGAGCCGATCGCCAGGCGCAGGTCGTTGAGCGTGCGGAGCCACTGCTGGGACTCCTCGGGCGACAGCTTGAGCACCGCCACGCTGTCGCCCTCGGCGACCAGCGCGTCCAGGGAACGCACGACCGCGAGGGCGTTCTCCCGCTTGCCGGCCCGGAGGTCGTTCTCGGTGAAGCGGCGGAACTCGGCGGAGTGGGCGCGCCGTTCCTCCGCCTCCCGGGGGCCGGGGGTGGCCTCGGGGTCGGTGTAGGCGTCGGGGAAGAGGCGCTTGAGGACCGGGTCGGAGGGCGGTTCGCTCGGACCCTCGGCGAACAGCTCGGCGAGCGGGTCGGCGGAGGCGTCCTCGGCGGGGCCGGGGCCGATCAGCTCCAGGAGCTGCACGGCCAGCGACCGGATGATGGAGATCTCGACGTCGTCGAGGGCGACGGCCGCGCCGCCGCCGGGGATCGGTTCGAAGTGTCCTGGCATCGGTGAGGTGACTACTTCCGGTCCTGCTGGAGGGTGGCCCACAGTCCGTAACCGTGCATCGCCTGCACGTCGCGCTCCATCTCCTCGCGGGTTCCGCTGGAGACGACCGCCCGGCCCTTGTGGTGGACGTCGAGCATGAGCTTGGTGGCCTTGTCCTTGGAGTAGCCGAAGTACGTCTGGAAGACGTACGTCACGTAGCTCATGAGGTTGACCGGATCGTTGTGGACGATCGTGACCCAGGGGACGTCCGGCTCGGGTACGGCGAAGACCTCCTCCGCCGACTCGGTGCGTTCGATCTCTAGGGGAGCGGGTGACGTCACACTGCCCATGCTGCCATGCACCAGGGAAATCGTCACACCGACGAAAAGGGAGTACGATTCTCGCCATGAGCACTGCGGATCTTGGACTGCCGGTGGATGTTCCCTCGACGGCACTCTTCACGGACCAGTACGAGCTGACGATGCTGCAAGCCGCGCTGAAAGCGGGCACCGCCGGGCGGCGCAGCGTCTTCGAGGTCTTCACCCGGCGGCTGCCGGAGGGCCGGCGCTACGGCGTGGTGGCCGGCACCGGACGCGTCCTGGACGCGGTCGAGAACTTCCGGTTCGACGCGGGCGTCCTCGGCTTCCTGCGGGAGCGGCAGATCGTCGACGAGCCGACCCTGGAATGGCTCGCCGCCTACCGCTTCTCGGGTGACGTCTGGGGCTACCCGGAGGGCGAGGTGTACTTCCCCGGCTCGCCGATCATGCGGGTGGAGGGCTCCTTCGCCGAGTGCGTGCTGCTGGAGACCGTGATCCTGTCCATCCTCAACCACGACTCGGCGATCGCGGCCGCCGCCTCCCGCATGTCCTCGGCGGCCGGGCAGCGCCCGCTCATCGAGATGGGCGCCCGCCGCACCCACGAACTGGCCGCGGTGGCCGCGTCCCGCGCCGCCTACGTCGGCGGCTTCGCCACCACCTCCGACCTGGCGGCCGGCTTCCGCTACGGCATCCCCACGGTGGGCACCAGCGCGCACGCCTTCACCCTCCTGCACGACAGCGAGCGCGACGCCTTTCGCGCCCAGGTGGAGTCGCTGGGCCGCGGCACCACCCTCCTCGTGGACACGTACGACGTCACCGAGGCCGTCCGTACGGCCGTGGAGGTCGCCGGGCCCGAGCTGGGCGCGGTCCGCATCGACTCCGGTGACCTGCTGCTCGTCGCGCACCGGGTGCGCCAGCAACTGGACGAGCTGGGCGCGACGGACACCCGGATCATCGTGACCTCGGACCTCGACGAGTACGCCATCGCCTCTCTGGCCGCCGCGCCCGTGGACGCGTACGGCGTCGGCACCCAGCTGGTGACCGGCTCCGGGCATCCGACGGCCTCCATGGTCTACAAGCTGGTCGCCCGCGCCGAGTCCGACGACCCGAAGGCGCCGCTGGTGCCGGTGGCGAAGAAGTCGTCCGGCGGCAAGACGTCGGTCGGCGGCCGCAAGTGGGCCGCGCGCCGCCCGGACGCGGACGGGGTCGCCGAGGCGGAGGTCGTCGGCACCGGTCAGGTCCCCGCCGAGCTGGCCGACCACCAGCTGCTGGTCGAGCTGATCAAGAGCGGCGAGGTCATCGCCCGCGAGCCGCTGGACGTGGTCCGCGACCGGCACACGGCGGCCCGCGCCGGGCTGCCGCTGTCCGCCACGCAGCTCTCACGAGGGGAACCCGTCCTTCCGACGGAGTACGTCCAGGGCCGCTCGGGTAGCTAGAGCGCAATGTCCGTGGGACGGGGCGGTGACGCCCCCTCCCCTACCGCCGCCGAAGTCTCTAGGCTCGATTACTTCACCCACAGTCGAAGGACACCCACCATGCGCCGCGCCTTGATCGTCGTAGACGTGCAGAACGACTTCTGCGAGGGGGGCAGCCTCGCGGTGTCCGGGGGCGCCGATGTGGCCGCCGCGATCACCGAGCTGATCGGGCAGGCCCCCGCCGGATACCGCCATGTGGTGGCCACCCGCGACCACCACATCGCCCCCGGCGGCCACTTCGCCGACAACCCCGACTATGTGCACTCCTGGCCCGCGCACTGCGTGGCCGGCACCGAGGGCGTCGGCTTCCACCCCAACTTCGCCCCGGCGGTCGCCTCCGGCGCCGTCGACGCGGTGTTCGACAAGGGCGCCTACGCCGCCGCGTACAGCGGCTTCGAGGGCGCCGACGAGAACGGCGTCAAGCTGGGCGACTGGCTGCGTGCCCGCGGGATCGACGAGGTGGACGTGGTGGGCATCGCCACCGACCACTGCGTCCGGGCCACGGCGCTGGACTCGGCCCGCGAGGGCTTCCGCACCCAGGTCCTGCTCGACCTGACCGCCGGGGTCGCCCCGGAGACCACCGAGCGGGCGCTCGAGGAGCTGCGCGGGGCGGGCGTGGAACTGTCGGGGAAGCCGGTCGTGCAGTAACCGCTTCCGGCGTTTCCGGCCGCGGGCTACGTCCCCGAGGCCGCCGGACGGCGGAGCAGCGCGCGGATCGGGCGCCACAGTTCGGGAACGCCGACGAGGGTGGTGACAGCGTTGTCGGGGGCCGTTCGCCATATGAGGCCGTCGGGATGGTGCAGGACCGCGGTGATCTCGTCCGGGCTGGGCGGGGCGGCGTTGCCCCGCAGGTAGACGGCGCGCAGGCCCAGGTTGCGGAGCCTGGTCAGGGCTCGGGCGCGGTTCTGGGCGACGACCAGGACGCGTACGGCCGCGGCGCCGTCGGCGGCGGGGCTGGGCAGGTTCAGCGCGACCACCACCGAGCCGTTCGGCAACGTGCAGAAGCCTCCTGCGGCCATGCGGTCACACCCCCGTGCGTGTCGGTGTCGAAGCGGTCGTCTCTGGGTCTGTCAATAAGAAGGACACAGGAGGCACCTAAACACGATCGGCGGCAACCCGCCAGAGGGTTGCCGCCGATACGCGTCTGACCTGGGGAAACGTTGGCTACTTAGCCGACGGACCCACCTTCACGGTGATCGTCGAGCCGCTCAGGGGCTCGCTGACGATCTTGATCGAGGTATTGGTGTCAGTGATCTTGACGCCGGCCAGCGGGTTCGAGGCGTCGTAGTAGGACGACAGGCTGTCGTCGAAGACCGGGACGCCCGGACGGGCCTTGATCTTCGTGGCGACGTCGGCCTTGTGCAGCGTGATCGCGTCGGTCGGGTACCAGCTGAAGGTGGAGTCGAAGGACTGGATGCGGTTGCGCATCAGGCTGCCGTCGGACCACTTCAGCGGGGTCGGGTGCGCGTCGACCGGGAGGATCAGGCCCTCACCCGGGTGCTGGCTGGTGTTGTCGTCGGCCTGGGAGGTGTCCCACTTCCAGATCAACAGGCCGTTCTGGTACGGGTAGTGCTCCACCCAGTCCGGACGGGTCGTCGAGAAGCCGTAGTTGTACGGGCCGACCTTGAGGACCTTGTCGTACGAGACGTACTGACGGTTCTCGGCGATGTAGTACTGCGCGTAGTCGTCCGTGATGGCCGCACCGATGCGGGTGAAGCCGTTGGCCGTCCACGCGGCGTCCGCGCTCTCCGCGTTGTCGGAGAACAGGGCCGCGCCGTCCGCGGTCACCGTGATCTGGTCGGCCGCGAAGCCCTTCTGGGCCACGCCGCCGTCGGTGGCGTAGCGGAACCGGACGTCCACCTTCTGGCCCGCGTAGGCGTCCAGCGAGTACGTCAGCTTCTGGTAGGCGTCGACCGTGCCGGTGAGGGCCGGCTTGCCGCTGCCGTCGCGCGGGATGGCGGAGCCGTCGGCCAGCTTGCCGTCGACCGGCGTCCAGTTGGAGCCGTCCGTGGACACCTCGGTGTAGAGGTAGTCGTAGTCGGCCTCGATGTCCCACCAGCCGTCCAGCGACAGTGCCGCCGTCGACTTGCCGGTCAGGTCGACCGAGCGGGTCAGGGTGTTGCGCAGGTCGTCGCCGCTGCCGCTCCACCACTGCGTGGCGCCCTGGGCCGGCACGACGACGTCGGTGGTGACCGTCTTGTCCGGCAGCGTGACGATGAGCGCCTGCGGGTTGGCGGTGTTGTACTCCGACAGGCCCAGCTTGTGCTTGGACTTCACGCCCGCCTTGGCGACCTCGTAGTCCAGCCAGCCGAGCTGGAGCTTGTCCCAGGCGTTCATGTCGCCGGGCAGGTCACCGATGGAGTCCTTGCCGGTGCCGAGCCAGGAACCGGAGGACATCAGCGTCCAGAAGCCGGTGGAGTTCTCGCCGCCCGCCGTGTCGTACTCGTCGGGCAGGCCGAGGTCGTGGCCGTACTCGTGGGCGAAGACGCCCAGGCCGCCGTTCTCCGGCTGGATGGTGTAGTCGCCGACCCAGATGCCGGTGTCGCCGATCTGGGCGCCGCCGAGCTTGTTGGTGTCCGGGCCGGTGGAACCGGCGTCGGTGCCGAAGGCGTACCAGCGGTGGGCCCAGATGGCGTCCGCGCCCTGCGCGCCGCCGCCCGCGGACTCGTCCTCGCCGGCGTGCACGATCTGGAAGTGGTCGATGTAGCCGTCGGACTCGTTGAAGTCGCCGTCGCCGTCGAAGTCGTAGCGGTCCCACTGGTCGAACTCGGCCAGCTCCGCCTTGATCTCGGCGGCGGTGTCACCGGCGGCCTCGCGCTCGGCGACCCAGGCGTTGACGCCGTCCTGCACGGCGTACCAGGCGCCGGTGGAGGCGTCGTTGGAGCCGTAACGGGCCTCGTTGTAGGGGACCTTGACCCAGTCGGTCACTTCGCCGTCGACCGAGTAGCGGCCCGAGGACTGCTTCTCGTAGTACTTCTTCAGCGACTCGGTGCCCGTGCCGGTGCCGAAGTACAGGTCCTGGAAGTGCGCCTGGTTGTAGTCCGCCTGCCAGGCCGTGCTGTTGTCCTTGGTGCGGTCCGGCGCGGCTATCTGGTTGTGCAGCGGGCCGGGGGTGCCGCCGTAGCGGCTGTCGATCTGGTCGCCGAACTCGACGAGGATCGTGAAGATCTTGTCGGTCTTCTCGCGGCCGAGTTCGACGTACTTGCTCTCGCCCTTACGGCTGTCGAGCTGGACGACCTTGGAGCCGTCCCGGTTCTTGACCGTCGCCTCGCCGGACAGGACCTGCTCGAGGGCTTCCTCGCGCTGCGCCTCCTGCGTCTTGCTGAGCGGCCCGTCGAAGTCGTGTTCGCGGGCCTTGGCCGGCTGCGGGTCGTGCCGGTCCACCGCCGTGGTCTCGGACGGCGCTCTGTCGGCCGCCTGTGCCACGGCGAACGCCGAGAACGTCGCCGAGGCCGCCGCAAGGGCGACGACCGTGGCGGACGTCCTGAACGTCCAGGATCTACTGGTCACTTGATTGCCTCCCCTAACGCGTGCCGGACGCGCGGAAGGGGGATCCATGTCAAGGGATGTCCGCGCGCGGTTATACGCGTGTAGTCAAGTGCCGTCATTTGACTACTGCTTCACCAGAAAAGACAGACCTTGACTTGAACAGATCAACGCATTATTGGGAGGGTGCGTTCGCATTGCGGACACGTGACGGTGACGTGACGGGCGCGCGGTCCCGTCCACCGAGTGGACGCCATGACTCCGTGCGCCCCCTGTGCACCGGCACCGTGTGTCAGCTCACGCTTACTGCTCGTTCCAGTCGGGCATGCAGCCGAATAGAGTCGAGACCGCCCCCGCTCCCGAGGACACGATTGCCATGCCTCGTCCGACCGTCGCACAGCTCACGTACGGTTCCTGCACCGTCATCCTCTCGACGCTCGCCATGCTGCTGCTGGCACCGACGAGTTCGGGCTCACTCGTCGCGGTCATCGCCATCACCGCGCTGGCCCTCGGCGTACTCGTCGCCATGACGCTCCCGGCGCCCCGGCGCCAGGTCACCGTCACCGTGGCGCGCTCCACCGTGACCGAGCCCGTACCCGCCTCGGTCGCCGCGGCACCCGAGCCGGTCCGGGAGCCGTCGACACCCTGAGGGCCGTGACCGCTCGTCGTACCGACAGGCCGTCAGCCGGTGCTCACCACGACCGTCTTGGCGGCCTTGTCGTGCAGCCCCTGCTTGTAGGGCTTGTCGAAGAAGCTCCAGCCGCCGCAGATCGCCGTCCACAGACAGGCACAGCAGAAGGCGAACGGCACCCACAGCACGAGGGCGCGCACCAGTGAGGTCTGCGTGGAGGGCGTGGAGCCGTCGTCTAGGTTGGCCACGCGCAGGCCCAGCCACTTCTTGCCCAGCGTCTGACCGGACTTGGCGGTCAAGAAGGTGTCGTAGGCGACGTACAGCACGGCGGCCACGAGGGACTGGGTGAGGGACTTGCCGACCTCGACGCCGTCGCCGTCCACGTCGTACTCGTTGACCCCGAAGCCCCACGTCAGCAGCCACACGACGACGGCCACCAGAATCATGTCGATGATCCGCGCCAGCGTGCGCCTGCCGCTGTCGGCGAGCGGGGGCATCCCGGAGAGGGGGTCGGCGGGATAACCGCCGTAGGGGTCGCCGCCGTAGGGCCCGCCCCCGCCCGCACCGCCGTACGGCGGGGGCTGCTGCCCGCCCGCACCGCCGTACGGGCTGTCGTACGGCGAACCCTGCGGGCCCTGCCCCTGACCGTGCGGCGGCTGCTGCGGGGGCTGCTTCCTGAACGGATCGTCCTCCGGCGGCTCGCCGCCGGAGCCGGGGGGCGGTTCGGTCGTCATGGCCCGAGTCGACCGCGAACGGCCCGCCCCCGCATCCGGCGAGCGGCCGTCCGGGGTACGAGATCCGCTGGGACGGCCGGGGTGGGGGCACCAGAGCCTGTCGTCAGGTTCCCGTCCGCCTGGCGACGCCATACACGCGCACGCTCCTCAAGGGCGTGGGTGGTGCCCCCACTCGCCGCACCGGGCACAGAGCCACGTACAACCGGTACGAAGGCCTTAGCCCGGCACCCCCCCAGCCTTCAGCTGGGGGACCCCCGGAGCACGCACCGGACGCCGCGAGGCCCGCCCTCCGGGCGCACGACGGGAATGTGACGACAGGCCCTATCCCGCGACGAAGGTGTGGGCCGCCTTGTCGTGCCAGCACTGGCGCCACGGCCTGTCGAACAGGCCCCACAGGATGCCGACGAGGCCGATGGCGAGGAGGCCCGGGACGCTGTAGACGAGCCAGCGGCGCAGGGCGTGGCCGAACGACGGGGGCTGGTGGCCCTCGATGTCCCGCACCTCCAGACCGAACAGCTTCTTGCCCAGCGTGCGGCCCCACTTGGCGGTCGGCAGCGCCTCGTAGACGATGCCGAAGAGCACCAGGACGGCCAGCACGACACCGAGGTACACCGACGTGGTGCCGTCCAGCAGCCAGACCGTCACCGTCTCGCCGGTGAGCTTGGCCGCGTCGATCTTGTCGTTGACGTGCTCGACCGCCTTCAGGCCCAGCGGGACCGCCGCCGCGCCGGTGACGGCCGCGAGGACGAGCGTGTCGACGAGCCGCGCGCCCAGCCGCCTGCCGAGCCCCGCGGGACGCGCCTCCGACTGTCGGCGGGCGGCGGCCTGGAACACGTCGTCCACCGGCGGCTTCCACGGCACTACGGGCTGATCGTCCCCGGCACCCGCGAGCTGGTGCACCTGCTGCGCCCAGGAGTGCTGACCGCCACCGGGGCCGGGAGCCATGGGGGCGCCGCCGCCGGCCTGCTGGGGGAGGCTGGGTGCGGGTTGGGGGGAGACGCTCGGGGCGGACCGGGCCTGGGCGGCCTGCGGCCCGGCACCGGCCTGGGGAGCCTGGGCGGACTGCGGGGCTTGGGCTGCCTGGGCTGCCTGGTGGCCGGCGGGGCCTTGCGCGGACATGGCCTGCGGGCCGCCGGGGGCGCCCTGGGCCGGCACGGCCTGAGCCGCGGCAGCGCGATCGGCGGCGGCCTTGCCCGCGCCGAACCCCGCCGGGGACTGAGCCTCGGGCATCGGCCCGGCCGGGCCGAAGGCGCCCGCGCCCGGCCCACCGGAACCGGCCCCATCGGCGGAGCCACCCGCGGAGCCGCCTCCGCTGCCCACGCCCACCGGGCCCTGGGGGCCGTAGCCCTGCTGGTCCGGGGTGCGGGGGGACGGCGGGCGGAAGGTCATCGTGCCCTCGTCCGCGGGCGCCGGGCCCGTGGTCGGGCGGCGGGACATGAACGTGGCGTCGGGCGCGGCTTCCGACGGGGCCGTGCGCGGGTCCGGGGGCTGCGGGTTGCCCCAGGAGACGCGGCGGTCCTGCTCGCCGCCGAAGCCGGACTGGCGGGAACGGTCGGCGCCCCACGCGGAGGCCGGCTCCGGGGTGCCGCCGTACTGCTGCGGGTCCTCGTCGAAGAAGTGCGGGCCCGTCTCCTCGACGGGGGCCGGGGCGGGAGCCTGGGCCTGGGCGGGGGCCGGGGATGCCCCCGGAGGGGCGAGCGGTGCGCCGTCGGACGGCGCCGGGCGGCTGGTGCCGGGCACCCAGGAGGCACCGTTCCAGTACCGGACGTATCCAGGGATGGAGGGGTCCGGGTAGTACCCCTCGCGGGGCCTGTCGTCGCCGGGTGCCGGGGTTGGGGCGCTCATGTCCGTCGTCCCGTATCTGCTCGGGGGTGGGATGGGGGCCTCCACATCTATCAGACGAGCGCAACCCCCATCGCCAGTCCCGCCGTTCCCACTCCTTTCCGGGCAACGGCGTGCATGCCCTTCACACGTTCGGACGGCCGCGAGGACAGCCCGCGGAAAAAGTGCCCCGAACCCGCGTAACGCTCGGCCCGGATCCCGCTCTCCCCTGCGTACGGATCAGTACCGAGAGGAGAACGGACATGCATCACACCGTGGTGGAACGGGAGCTGGAGCTCAAGCTCGTCCTGTCGCCGGAACGCAGCATCCCGGTCCCGGCGCGGCTCGGCTACCGCAGCGACGACCCCTTCGCCATCCACATCGGCTTCCACATCGACTCGGACCACCCCGTCCACTGGACGTTCGCCCGCGAACTCCTCGTGGAGGGCGTGTTCCGGCCGTGCGGGCACGGGGACGTGCGGGTGTGGCCGACGAAGGTGGGCGGGCACAGCGTCCTCCTGATGGCGCTGAGCTCACCCGACGGTGACGCCCTCCTGGAGGCGCCCACGGCCCAGGTGTCGGCCTGGTTGGAGCGGACGCTGCGGGTGGTGCCGCCGGGGACCGAGGGTGGGCAGCTCGGCATCGACGAGGCGCTGGCCGAGCTGCTCGCCCCCCTTCCGGCCGACGATCTGTGGCTGCGCGACCCGTGGCCGTCCGACGAGTCGAAGGACGGTGAATGACCGCGCGCGGCTCAGAACAGCTTGCCGGGGTTGAGGATGCCCAGCGGGTCGAAGGCCTGCTTGATCTGCCGCTGCATCTCCACGCCGACGGGGCCCAGCTCGCGAGCCAGCCACTCCTTCTTCAGCACGCCCACACCGTGCTCGCCGGTGATGGTGCCGCCCAGTTCCAGGCCGAGCGCCATGATCTCGTCGAAGGACTCGCGGGCGCGCCGCGCCTCGTCGGGGTCGGCCGCGTCGAAGCAGACGGTGGGGTGGGTGTTGCCGTCGCCGGCGTGGGCGCAGACCCCGATGGTGAGCCGGTACTTCTCGGCGATGCGCTCGACGCCCTCCAGCATGTCGCCGAGCCGGGAGCGGGGCACGCACACGTCGTCGATCATCGTCGTGCCCTTGACCGCCTCCAGCGCCACCAGCGAGGACCGCCGGGCCTGGAGGAGCAGTTCGGACTCGGCCGTGTCCTCGGCCGGGACGACCTGGGTGGCGCCGGCGGCCTCGCAGAGCGCGCCGACGGCGGCGAGGTCGGCGGCCGGGTCCGGGGTGTCGAAGGCGGCGAGGAGGAGGGCCTCGGTGGTCTCCGGCAGGCCCATGCGGGTCAGCTCGTTGACCGCCTTGACCGTCGTACGGTCCATCAGTTCGAGGAGGGAGGGGACGTGGCCGTCGGCCATGATCCGGCAGACGGCGTCGCAGGCGGCGGCAGCCGAGGCGAACTCGGCGGCCAGGACCAGTTGCCGCGGCGGCTGGGGCTTCAGCGCGAGGGTGGCCCGGACGACGACGCCGAGGGAGCCCTCGGAGCCGACGAACAGGCGGGTGAGGTCGTATCCGGCGACGCCCTTGGCGGTGCGGCGGCCGGTGGACAGCAGGCGGCCGTCGGCGAGGACGACGTCCAGGCCGAGGACGTACTCGGCGGTGACGCCGTACTTCACGCAGCACAGGCCGCCGGAGGCGGTGCCGATGTTGCCGCCGATCGTGCACATCTCCCAGCTGGAGGGGTCCGGCGGGTAGGACAGGCCGTGCTCGGCCACGGCGCGGGAGAGGACCGCGTTGACGACGCCGGGTTCGACGACGGCGATGCGGTCGACGGGACTGATCTCCAGGATGCGGTCCATCTTCGTCAGGGAGAGGACCAGGCAGCCGTCGGAGGCGTTGGCGGCGCCCGACAGGCCGGTGCGGGCGCCCTGCGGGACGACCGGGACGCGCAGCTCGGTGGCGGTGCGCAGGACGTGCTGGACCTGTTCGACGGTGCGCGGCAGCACGACGGCGGCCGGGATGCCGGCCGGGCAGAAGCTCGCCATGTCGTGCGCGTAGGCGGCCGTCACGTCGGGGTCGGTGAGGACCGCCTCGGCGGGCAGGCCGTCGAGCAGTCGGTCGAGGAGGTTGCCGGTCACCTCGTCGCGAGGGGCTTCGATACGGCTCATGATCACAGCGTCGCACCCGCCGCCATCGGTGTGAACCCCGTCTGCGGCACCCGGCGGATACCGTCGCGCGGTCGTCGCACTGACGCACAGTGAGCGCCATGGAGAGCGCTACCGAGACCGCCGCCGACGAAGCCGCCGAACCCACGGAAGCCGCCGAGACGCGGCCCGGGACAGGACCCGGGCCGTCGAAGGCCCGCTCCCGGCTGCGTCGGCGGCTGCTGATCGGCTCGCTGGCCGGCTGCCTGGTGCTGGGCGGGGTCCTGCTGTGCCTGCCGGGCGAGGGGGCGGACCCGCGGGCCCCGGCCGCCGCTCCGGGGGCTCAGGCGCAGGCCGCGGTCCGTACCGGGGTGGCCGCCGCGCTGCCCGATCTGGCGGTGCTGATCGGCGAGCGCGAGGCCCGGGTGCGCGCGCATCCGAAGGACGCCCGCTCCTGGGCGGTCCTCGGCGCGGCCTACGTCGAGCAGGGCCGGCGCACCGCCGACACGGCCGCCCACTATCCGAAGGCCGAACGGGCGCTGCGGACCTCCCTGTCGGTGCGTCCCGCGAGGAACACCGAGGCGCTGGTCGGTCTGGCCGCCCTCGCCAACGCCCGCCGCGACTTCGCGGCCGCACGGTCCTGGGGCGAGGCCGCGCGCGAGGCGGCCCCCAAGCGCTGGACGGCGTATCCGCAGCTGATCGACGCCTACACCGGGCTCGGCGAGCACAAGAAGGCGAAGGCCGCGCTGGACCGGCTGCTGGAGCTGCGCTCGGGTCCCGCGGCGCTGGCGCGGGCGGCGGCCGTCTACCGGGACCGGGGCTGGCGCGAGGACGCGGCGGCCGCGCTGTCGGACGCGGCGGCCGGGGCCGTCTCCCCCGCCGAACGGGCGGCGTGCCTGGAGCGGGCCGGACAGCTCGCCTGGGAGCGCGGCGACCGGGAGGCGGCGCTGCGGCACTTCCAGGAGGCGGTGCGGCTCGACCCCGACCAGCGGGCCGCGCAGGCCGGGCAGGGGCGGGCGCTGGCGGCGCTGGGCCGGACCTCGGAGGCGCTGAGCGCGTACCAGGTGGCCCTCGCCAAGCAGCCGCTGCCGCAGTACGCGCTGGAGCTGGGCGAGCTGTACGAGTCGCTGGGGATGACCCAGGCGGCGCGGGTGCAGTACGACCTGCTGCGCGAGCGGGTCCGGCAGGAGGCGGCCGGCGGGGTGGACGGTGAGCTGCTGCTCGGCCGGTTCGAGGCCGACCACGGGGATCCGGCGGCGGCGGTGCGGCGGCTGGGCGCGGAGTGGCGGCGCCAGCCGGGGATCGAGGTGGCGGACGCGCTGGGCTGGGCCCTGCACCGGGCCGGGCGGCCCGAGGAGGGGCTGCGGTACGCCGTGATCGCCACCGACCGGGCGCACGACGGTACGGTGCGCAGCGCGCCGTACACGTACCACCGGGGCATGATCGAGCGGCAGTTGAGGCGGGACGGGGCGGCGCGGCGGCATCTGGAGGAGGCGCTGCGGATCAACCCGCACTTCTCCCCGCTGCACGCCCGGACGGCCCGCTCGGCGCTGGTGGCGCTGGGCGAGCCGTCGATGGCGAAGGTGCCGAAGTTCTCGTAACCGGTTTCGGTAGCGGCTTCCGGTAGCGGCTTCGGTTTCCGGTAGCGGTAGCGGTCTCCGGTAGCGGCTTCGGCAACCGGCTTCTAGAGGTTGCCGCGCTTCTCCTGCTCCCGCTCGATGGCCTCGAAGAGGGCCTTGAAGTTGCCCTTGCCGAAGCCCATCGAGCCGTGCCGTTCGATGAGTTCGAAGAAGACGGTCGGGCGGTCCTGGACCGGCTTGGTGAAGATCTGGAGCAGGTAGCCGTCCTCGTCGCGGTCGGCGAGGATCTTCAGCTCGCGCAGGGTGTCGACGGGCACGCGGGTGTCGCCGACCCACTCGCCGAGGGTGTCGTAGTACGAGTCGGGGGTGTCGAGGAACTGGACCCCGGCGGCGCGCATGGTGCGGACCGTCTGGACGATGTCGTTGGTGTTGAGGGCGATGTGCTGGACGCCCGCGCCGCCGTAGAACTCGAGGTACTCGTCGATCTGGGACTTCTTCTTCGCGACGGCGGGCTCGTTGATCGGGAACTTGACCTTGAGCGTGCCGTCGGCGACGACCTTCGACATGAGGGCGCTGTACTCGGTGGCGATGTCGTCGCCCACGAACTCCTTCATGTTGGTGAAGCCCATGACGTTGTTGTAGAAACCGACCCACTCGTTCATCCGGCCGAGTTCGACGTTGCCGACGCAGTGGTCGATCGCCTGGAAGGTGCGGTGGGCGGGCGGCTCGACGATCGGGCTCGCGGCCACGTAGCCCGGCAGATAGGGGCCGTCGTAGCCGGTGCGCTCGACGAGGGTGTGGCGGGTCTCGCCGTAGGTGGCGATCGCGGCCAGCACCACCGTGCCGTGCTCGTCCTTCAGCTCGTACGGCTCGGCGACCGAGCGGGCGCCGTGCTCCAGGGCGTAGGCGTACGCGGCGCGCGCGTCGGGCACCTCGATGGCGAGGTCGACGACGCCGTCGCCGTGCTCGGCCACGTGCTGGGCGAGGAAGTGGCCCCAGGTGGTGGCGGGCTTGATCACCGAGGTGAGCACGAAGCGGGCGGAGCCGTTCTCCAGGACGTAGGCGGCGGTCTCGCGGCTGCCGTTCTCCGGTCCGGAGTAGGCGACCAGCTTCATGCCGAAGGCGGTGGAGTAGTAGTGCGCCGCCTGCTTGGCGTTGCCCACGGCGAAGACGACCGCGTCCATTCCCTTGACCGGGAAGGGATCGGCCTGCCGGGCGGTGTCGGGAGTGTGGTGTGTGGTCTGCGTCATAGCCGAAGCCTCGCCCCGCTCTGCAAGGTGCGCAATAGTTCGCCGTACCACTGGACAGGCTGTTCAGTGGTACGGCGGTTTCGGCAGCGTTTCTGTACAGGGTGACCATCTCGGAGGCGGGCGTGGCGATCGATCATCTGGACGGCCGGATCATCGTGCTGCTGGCACGGGAGCCGCGGATCGGCGTGCTGGAGATGTCCCGGCGGCTGGGGGTCGCGCGGGGGACCGTGCAGGCGCGGCTGGACCGGCTTCAGTCGAATGGAGTCATCCGCGGATTCGGTCCGGAGGTGGACCCGGCGGCGCTCGGCTACCCGGTCACCGCCTTCGCCACACTCCAGATCCGGCAGGGCCAAGGGGCCGACGTACGGGCCCACTTGGCGTCCGTGCCGGAGGTGCTGGAGCTGCTCACCACGACCGGCACCGGGGACATGCTGTGCCGTCTGGTGGCCCGCTCCAACGCCGATCTCCAGCGGGTCATCGACCGGGTCGTCGGTTTTGATGGCATTGTCCGGGCCTCCACCGCGATCGTGATGGAGAACCCCGTTCCGCTGCGGATCATCCCGCTGGTGGAACAGGCGGCGGACACACGGGAAGGGCCGGGCAGAGCGACGGGGTGAGGGCGTGTGAGCTTCTGGGAGTACCTGGGCAACCGGCACCAGCAGCTGCTCACCGACGCCTACCAGCATGCCAGCGCGGTGTTCCAGTGCATGGTCCTCGCGACCCTGATCGGCATGCTGCTCGGGGTCGTCACCTACCGCAGCGACTGGGCGGGGAACCTCGCCACCACGGCCACCTCCACCATCCTCACGATCCCGTCCCTCGCCATGATCGGCCTGCTGATCCCGGTGGTGGGCCTGGGCGTGCCCCCGACGGTGATCGCGCTGACGCTGTACGGGCTGCTGCCGATCGTGCGGAACTCCATCGTGGGCCTGCGGGGCGTCGACCCGTCCCTGGTGGACGCGGCCAAGGGCATCGGGATGTCCAGGCTGATGCGGCTGGCGCGGGTCGAGCTGCCGCTGGCCTGGCCGCCGATCCTGACCGGCATCCGGGTCTCGACGCAGATGCTGATGGGCATCGCGGCCATCGCCGCCTACGCCTCCGGGCCCGGCCTCGGCAACGAGATCTTCCGCGGCCTCGCCTCCCTGGGCAGCAAGAACGCGCTCAACCAGGTCCTCTCGGGCACCCTCGGGATCATCGTGCTGGCCCTGCTGTTCGACGCCGCGTACGTCCTCGTCGGACGGCTGACGATTCCGAGGGGGATCCGTGTCTGAGTCCCATGGCGCCGCGATCGAGCTGGAGAACCTCACCAAGCGCTACCCGGGCAGCGCGAGCCCCGCCGTGGACAACGTGAACATGGAGATCAAGGCGGGCGAGATCGTCGTCTTCGTCGGGCCGTCCGGCTGCGGGAAGTCGACGACGCTGAAGATGATCAACCGGCTGATCGAGCCGAGCGGCGGCCGCATCCGCATCGGCGGCGAGGACGTCACCGACATCGACCCGGTGAAGCTGCGCCGCAAGGTCGGCTACGCGATCCAGGCGTCCGGGCTGTTCCCGCACATGACGGTCGCGCAGAACATCGCGCTGGTGCCGAAGATGACCGGCTGGCCGAAGGGCCGGATCAAGGACCGGGTGGAGGAGATGCTCGACCTGGTCGGGCTGGACCCCGGGGAGTTCCACAACCGGTATCCGCGCCAGCTGTCCGGCGGTCAGCAGCAGCGGGTCGGGGTGGCGCGGGCGCTGGCGGCGGATCCACCGGTGCTGCTCATGGACGAGCCGTTCGGCGCCGTGGACCCGATCACCCGCGACCACCTCCAGGACGAGCTGATCCGGCTCCAGCACGAGCTGCACAAGACGATCGTGTTCGTCACCCATGACTTCGACGAGGCGATCAAGCTGGGCGACCGGATCGCGGTGCTGCGCGAGCGTTCGCACATCGCCCAGTTCGACACCCCGGAGGCGATCCTCACCAACCCGGCGGACGACTTCGTGTCCGGGTTCGTGGGCGCCGGTGCGGCCCTGAAGCGGCTCAACCTCACGCGCGTACGGGATGTGGAGGTCACCGAGTACCCGACGGTGAGCGTCGACGATCCGCTCCAGACCATCTTCAACCGGATCCGTTCCAGCGGGACGAACGAGATCCTGCTCCTCGACAAGCGCGGCCGCCCCTACAAGTGGCTGCGGCGCGGTGACCTGATGCGGGCCAAGGGCTCGCTGGCCCGCGCCGGGACGCTGGTCACGGACACGGTGACCCGGGACGCGACCCTGCGGGACGCCCTGGAGGCGGTGCTCACCGACAACACCGGGCGGGTCGCGGTCACCGGGCGGCGCGGCGCGTACATCGGGGTCGTCGACATGGAGACGCTGATGAACTCGGTGCACGAACTGCTGGAGGCCGACCGGCTGGAGGCGCTGGAGGCCCAGCACGAACTGGAGGAGGCCCGAGCCGCGCAGACGCACGCGGAACAGGAGGGCCCCGGCGGGGAGGTGAAGGCGTGAGCACCCCAGAGCTGGACGACCGGCCGGACGACCGGCTGGACGCTCGGCTGGGCGAGGAGGACGAGCCCCCGGCTCCGCCGTCCGCTCCCCCGCGCCGCCGCATCGGCTGGCAGAAGCTGACCCTCGTGCCCGCGTTCCTGGTCGCGATGCTGCTCGCCACCTGGCTGTGGTTCGCGCAGGCGGACCTGGACTCCCTCTCCGAGAACGCGCTGTCCGACGGCCAGGTGTCCAAGGCGCTGTGGCAGCACGTCGAACTGACGGCGATCTCCACCTTCTTCGTGCTGATCATCGCGATCCCGCTGGGCATCCTGCTGACCCGGCCCGCCTTCCGCAAGGCCACCCCGGTCGCCATGACCTTCGCCAACATGGGCCAGGCGACCCCCGCGATCGGGCTGCTCGCGCTGCTGGTGATCTGGCTCGGCATCGGCCGCACGGCGGCCCTCATCGGGATCATCGCCTACGCCGTCCTGCCGGTGCTGTCCAACACCATCGCGGGCCTGAAGGCGAACGACCCGACGCTGCTGGAGGCCGCCCGCGGGATCGGCATGTCCCCGGCCGGGGTGCTCACCCGCGTGGAGCTGCCGCTGGCGGTCCCGCTCATCCTGGCCGGGGTCCGTACGGCGCTCGTCCTGAACGTCGGCACGGCGACCCTGGCGACCTTCGGCGGGGGCGGCGGCCTGGGTGTGCTGATCACCACCGGCATCACCAACCAGCGCATGCCGGTACTGGTACTGGGCTCCGTCCTGACCGTGGCCCTGGCCCTGCTGGTCGACTGGCTGGCCTCGCTGGCGGAGGTGCTGCTGCGACCGCGCGGCCTGGAGGTGGGGCAGTGAGAAGGATGCCGTTCTGTCTGGCGGGGCTGCTCGTGCTGGCCTCCGGCTGTGGCCTGACCAGCGGTTCCCCCATGGTCGACGACGTCTCCCCCGGCTCGATCGGGCAGGGCGAACCACTTGAGGGCGCCCATCTCACCGTGACGTCCAAGTCGTTCACCGAGAACCTCATCCTCGGCGCGATGATGGGCATCGCCTTCGAGGCGGCGGGCGCGGAGGTCCTGGACCGTACCGGCATCCAGGGTTCCATCGGCGGCCGCGAGGCGATCCGCAAGGGCGACGCCGACGCCATGTACGAGTACACGGGCACCGCCTGGATCACGTACCAGGGCAACAGCGAGCCCATCACCGACCCGCGGAAGCAGTGGGAGGCGGTGCGCGACGCGGACGTGCGCAACGGGGTGACCTGGCTGCCGCAGTCCCGACTGAACAACACCTACGCGCTGGCGATGAACCAGGCCAACTACAAGAGGTACGGCACGAAGACGCTGTCGGAGGTGGCCGAGCTGTCCCGGTCGGACCCCAAGGCCGTCACGCTGTGCGTGGAGAGCGAGTTCGCCAACCGCGCGGACGGACTGCCGGGCATGCAGAAGGCGTACGGCATGAAGGTGCCGGCCAACCGGATCACGCAGATGGACACCGGGATCATCTACACCCAGGCGGCGAAGGGCAGTTGCACCTACGGCGAGGTCTTCACCACCGACGGCCGCATCAAGTCCATGCACCTGGTGGTGATGGCCGACGACAAGAAGTTCTTCCCCAACTACAACGCGGCCCCCGTGATCAACACCGAGACCTTCGAGAAGTGGCCGGCCATCGCCGAGGTCATCGACCCGGTCACCGCGAAACTCGACAACGCGGTGGCCCAGGAGCTGAACGCGAAGGTGGACGTCGCCGGCGAGGACCCGCACCAGGTCGCCCTGGACTGGATGAAGGCGGAGGGGTTCGTGAAGTAGGGGCCCTCAGCAGCTCGGGACGGAGCCGCTGCCCTTCTCCAGGGCGACCAGGGCGCTGACCGCTCCCTCGAGGGTGGACACCGGAATCAGCCGCAGGCCCTTGGGGAGTTCGGACTTGGCGTCCGAGCACTCGGCCTTCGGCACCAGGAACACGGTCGCGCCGTCCCGGCGGGCGGCCTGCGTCTTCAGGGCCACACCACCGACCGCGCCGACCTTGCCGTCCGCGTCGATGGTCCCGGTACCGGCGATCGTACGGCCGCCCGTGAGATCGCCTCCGCTGCCGTCGCCGTCGAGCCGGTCGATGATCCCCAGGGAGAACAGCAGGCCCGCACTGGGGCCGCCGACGTCGGCGAGCTTCAGCGTGACCTCGATGCCGTCGTCGGCGCGGTCGAGGTACCTCAGGGCGGCCTCGGTCGCGGTGTCCTGGGACTTCTCCATCTGCTCGGTGTTGTACCGCTCGATCTCCTTCGTGCTGTCCCCGGCGGGGTAGACCGAGTCACGCGGCATGACGGCCTGGTCGGTACGGAACCAGCCGTCGATCACATCGCCCAGGGTGATGTCCGCGTCCGGGCCGGTCGCCTCGATGGTCGTCATCCGCAGCTGCCCGGTCGTGTCACGGGTCGGCGCACCGGAGATCGTGATGACGGGCGTGCCCTTGTTCTCGCCGAGCACGTTCGCCGTCATCCCCGGCTGCGCCACCGAGAACGGCAACGGCGCCAGCCCCACGGTGGCGAGCAACGCCACCAGCGGAAGCGCACAGACGGCAAGGGCCTGGGGACGTGTGAGGCGTGAGAGCACGGGGCCAATCTAACGCGACCGCGACGCCGCCCAGTCGCGGGCCCGCGCCCGCCGCAGCCTGCGGCTACCCGCCGCAGCCTCCGGCTGCCTGCCGCCATCTGCGGGCATGTGTGCCTCCCCCGATGCCCTGAAGGGCCTGAGGGGATCCCCAGGGCGATGGGGGTCAGTCCCCCGCTCGAGCGGGGCCGAGGGTGGCGGAGGGTGGGCGCAGGGGCCACCCCGCAGCACCGGGCCGCGCGACCCGCCCCCCGCCCCGCCCCACTCCCGGCCCCGCCCCCGGCCGAGGGCTCCGGCCACGCTCGGCCGAGCGGTCAGCGCAACGCCTCCGCCACCTCCCGGGCCGCGTCCATCACCCGCTGCCCCACCCGTTCCGGCACCGCGTCGGCCAGCATCACGACACCCACGCTGCCCTCCACCCCCGTCACGCCCAGCAGCGGCGCCGCCGCCCCGCTCGCGCCGGCCTCCAGTTCGCCGTGGGTGAGGGTGTAACCGGGTTCCCCGGAAGCCGTCCGCTGCCGGGCGGAGAGGATCGCCTTGCCCGCCGCACCCCGCTCCAGCGGATGCCGGAAGCCGGCCCGGTAGGCCACGTGGTAGTCGGTCCACGTCGGCTCGACGACGGCGACGGCCAACGCCTCCGCCCCGTCGACGAGCGTCAGATGCGCGGTCGCCCCGATGTCCTCGGCCAGCGACCGCAGCGCGGGCAGCGCGGCCTCGCGTACCAGCGGGTGCACCTGCCGCCCCAGCCTCAGCACCCCGAGTCCGACCCGGGCTCGTCCGCCCAGGTCACGTCGTACGAGTGCGTGCTGCTCCAGTGTGGCGAGCAACCGGTACACAACGGTCCGGTTCACGCCCAGTTTGTTGGAAAGCTCGGTGACGGTCAGCCCGTGGTCCGTATCGGCCAGCAGTTTGAGGACCCTCAGTCCCCTGTCGAGCGTCTGGGAGGTCTCCGCGGTCACGACGCCCACTCCTTAAGTGGTGAGGTCGGCGGCCTCCACAGCGGCGGATGCGTCGCCGAGTCCCGTCAGCGACGCGCGTCAGAGGCCGCCGATCGGCAGAGGGGTCCGGCGTGTCCGGACCCGGTCGCTTCACGGCTGCGCTCCGCGGCGGCGCTGCCACGGGGCGTGTGCGTAGCGGGACAGTAGCGAAGCAGGTTCGCTGAGCGGAAGGCTCCGTCCAGAATCCGGTCACTGGCCGGTATGGACTACCTGTGTTTGTCCCGATACGTACAGTGCGCGACCGACGCCGTGCGCCCCCTACCGGCGTGACGGTGGACGCCCGGGGGCGTCACTTCATCCGGGTCGCCCACTCCTGCACCTTGGCGATGCGCTGCCGCAGCTGTCCCGCCGTCGCCTCCGCGCTCGGCGGTCCGCCGCACACGCGGCGCAGCTCGGTATGGATGACACCGTGCGGCTTGCCGCTCTGATGGACGTACGCGCCGACCATCGTGTTGAGCTGCTTGCGCAGCTCCATCAGCTCCTTGTGGGAGACGACCGGCCGCCGCTCGGCCGGCAGCTCCAGCAGGTCGGCCTCACCGTCCGGCTTCTTGCGGCTGTGCGCGATCTGCTTGGCCTGCCGCTTCTGGAGGAGCAACTGCACCTGCTCGGGCTCCAGGAGTCCGGGGATGCCGAGGTAGTCCTGCTCCTCCTCGCTCCCGGGGTGGGCCTGCATGCCGAACTCGGCCCCGTTGTACATGACCCGGTCGAAGACGGCGTCGGACTCCAGCGCCTCGAAGGGCAGCATCTCCTGGTCGCCGGTGTCCTCGTCCTGCTGCTTCTCGGCATCCTGGAGGAGCTTCTCCTCCTCGGCGTACGGGTCCTCCTCGCCGTCCTTCTTGGGCTTGTCGAGGACGTGGTCACGCTCGCGTTCCATCTCGTTGGCGAAGCCCAGGAGGTCGGGCACGGTCGGCAGGAACACCGACGCGGTCTCGCCGCGCCGCCGCGACCGTACGAAACGGCCGACGGCCTGGGCGAAGAAGAGCGGCGTGGAGATGGTGGTGGCGTACACGCCGACCGCGAGGCGCGGCACGTCGACGCCTTCGGACACCATGCGCACCGCGACCATCCACCGGTCGTTGCTCGCGCTGAACTCGTCGATCCGGTTGGACGCGCCGACGTCGTCGGACAGGACGAGGGTCGCCTTCGACCCGGTGATCTCCCGGATCAGCTTGGCGTAGGCGCGGGCCGATTCCTGGTCGGAGGCGATGACGAGCGCACCCGCGTCCGGGATGGCCTTGCGGACCTCGGTGAGCCGCTGGTCGGCGGCGCGCAGCACGCTCGGCATCCACTCGCCGCGCGCGTCCAGCGCCGTACGCCAGGCCTGGCTGATCGCGTCCTTCGTCATCGGCTCGCCGAGGCGTGCGGCGATCTCGTCGCCGGCCTTCGTGCGCCAGCGCATGTTGCCGCTGTAGGAGAGGAAGATGACGGGCCGCACGACGTTGTCCGCGAGGGCGGAGCCGTAGCCGTACGTGTAGTCGGCGGACGAGCGCCGGATGCCGTCGTTGCCCTCCTCGTACGTCACGAAGGGGATCGGGTTGGTGTCGGAGCGGAACGGCGTACCGGTGAGCGCGAGCCGCCGGGTGGCCGGCTCGAACGCCTCCAGGCAGGCCTCGCCCCAGGACTTGGAGTCACCGGCGTGGTGGATCTCGTCGAGGATGACGAGGGTCTTGCGCTGCTCGACACGGTTGCGGTGCAGCATCGGCCGCACGCCGACGCCCGCGTACGTCACGGCGACGCCGTGGTAGTCCTTGCTGAGCGGCCCCGCGCTGTACTCGGGGTCCAGCCGGATGCCTATCCGCGCGGCCGCCTCCGCCCACTGCTTCTTCAGATGCTCGGTGGGCGCGACCACGGTCACCTGCTGCACGACGTGGTGGTGCAGCAGCCAGGAGGCGAGGGTCAGCGCGAAGGTCGTCTTGCCGGCGCCGGGCGTGGCGACGGCGAGGAAGTCGCGCGGCTGCTCCTGGAGGTACTTCTCCATCGCCCCCTGCTGCCAGGCGCGCAGCTTGCTGGCGGTACCCCAGGGGGCCCGGCCGGGGAAGGCGGGGGAGAGGTGGTGGGAGGTGGGGGTGGAGGCGGCGGTGGTAGTCACGGTCTCCGGTTCGTGGGTCGTTCGGGTTCGTGCGGTTTCGCGCACCGTGCGGCTTCGGGCGGCACCGTGCGTATGACAACCGGGCCACCCTACCGGCGGTCCCCGGCCGCCACCGTGCGAACGACGCCGGGTCGCCCCCGGGTGGGACTCACGTCACAGCCGTACCGTCGCGCACGCTCTGTCGCAGCCGTGTCGTCACCCACGCCCCGACCAGGGCCACGGCCGCCATCGGCAGGAACACCGCGGCGAAGGCGGCCGGATGCGAGCCGCCGGCGGCCTCGGTGGCCGCGTGCGACACGGTTCCGCCGCCGAGCGCCGCGAAGGCGGCACCGCCCGCGGCCAGCAGCAGCACGTTGGACAGGCCGTCGGAGATCTGGAGGGCCGCCGAGTTGGAACCGGCCTCCTCGGGAGCGGACAGCTGGAGCAGGAGCACGCTGGTGGAGGAGATCACCAGGCCCATCCCGAAGCAGCCGAAAGCCCAGGCGACGGCCACCGTCCAGGCGGGCACCGCGTCGATCAGGACGCTCGGCGCGGCGGCGATGGCGGCGGACACCAGCACCATCCCACCGGTCAGCAGCCGGTCCCGGTACGGCTCCACGCGGGGCCGGGACTGCACCCAGGAGCCCAGCGCCCAGGTCACCCCGCCGGCCGCGAGGGAGAAACCGGCGAGGGTCGGGCTGAGGCCGCGCTGGGTGACCAGCATCAGCGGCACGAAGGACTCCGCGGCGATGAACGACCCCGCGGCCACCCCGCGCAGCAGTACCACCGAGGGCAGGCCGCGGGCCGCCCGCCAGGTGCCGTGCGGAAGCAGGCCGAGGACGGCCGGAACCAGCAGGGCGGCGCCCGCGGCGGCGGGCAGGAGCGACAGCGGGCGCAGGTCCTGGGCGGCGTACTGGAGCAGTGCCGCGCCGAGGGAGATGCCGAGGGCGAGACGGATGCGGCGCCGGTCGGAGGAGGCGCTCGCGGCGCCGTCGACCGGACCCGCGGCCAGCCGCCGTATCTGCGGCAGCGCGAGGGCGAGCGGGAAGAGGACCAGCGCGGGGATGCCGAGGAACACCCACCGCCAGCCGAGGTGCTCGGTCACCGCGCCGGACGCCAGCGGTCCCACGACCGACGGCACGACCCAGCTCGCCGCGAACGCCGCCATGATCGCGGGCCGCAGCCGCTCGGGATAGGCCCGTCCCACGACGACGTACAGCGCGACGATCACCAGCCCGCCGCCCAGCCCCTGCACGGCCCGCCCGAGGATGAACAGCCACATGACCCCGGCGGTCCCCGACAGCAGAAGCCCCGCGGCGAACGTGGCGATCCCGCAGGTCAGCGGCCCGAGCGGGCCCCGACGGTCGGACCACTGGCCGGCCAGCACCATGCCGAACAGGCTGGTCGTGAAGTACCCCGAGAACGCGAAGGCGTACAGGGACAGCCCGTCCAGCTCCCGCGCCGCGACCGGCATCGCCGTCCCCACGGCGGTCGCCTCGAAGGCGATCAGCAGCACGACGGACACGATCCCGATGCTCAGGGCCCGGAAGTCCCGCCCCAGCACGCCCTCCTCCGGTCGGCGCGAGCTGGACTTCCCCGGTACGTCTGCGACACCGGTGTCGCGAGGTTCATGGACGGCCATGCCCGCCAGAGTAAGGCCCACAACCGACATTGACCCCTGTCGAGAGACGGGACCGGCCATCGTCCATTGGTCCTACGCCGGCCCGTTCATGAACGGCACATGGCAGTCCCGTTGCAGCCCCCGGGGTTCCCTTGAGCCCCGCGGTTTCGGGGGCCTACGGTCATGACCAAGCGGTTCACGAAGAACCGTTTGTCGCACGGCCGTGTGCCCGAGTGGTTCAGGGGCTCGCCTGCGCTGCACTCATCAGCGAGCTCCGCTCGCGGGGAGTCACGTGGGTTCGCATCCCACCACGGCCGTGAGTGAAGAGTTGTCGCACGGCCGTGTGCCCGAGTGGTTCAGGGGCTCGCCTGCAAAGCGAGTTACGTGGGTTCGAATCCCGCCACGGCCTCCAACACCGCGTAGCGCTGGGCGCTTCCGGCTACGCCCCTCCCCCAGCCCCCTGCGGCCAGGACGTGCCCAGGTCTCGTCTCATGGCCGTCTGGGCCGATTCCGTGGCCTTCAGGTAGTCGCCCACGTGGGCTCGGAAGTCCGGGGCGTCCGTGTGCGCGCCCGTCGCGACCAGGTCGCGTAGGTCGCGGACCTTCCAGAAGGCCTGGTTGACCGGTTCCATGACGTCCCAGGGGGCGATCAGGGCGAGTTCGTAGCGGAGTGGGTAGAGGTTGCCGGCGGTGAACACCTCGTGGGCTGCCGTGCGGGCCTGCGCCGGGGGGAGCGTCTCGCGGGCGGTCTCGTGCAGGCGGGAGTAGACGTCGGACAGCGCCGCCATGAACGCCGCGTATGCCTGCCGGCGCGTGTCCTGGTTGAGCGCCTCGCGGTCGCGGCGCCAGCGGAGGCGGTCCGCGAGCAGTGTGGAGCCGATGCCGATCGCCGCGCCTGTCAAAGTGTTCACCGGGGCCAGCCAGTCCATGCGGGGACTTTACGGTGTGGAGCCGCCCCGGGCGTAGAGCCCGCCGCCCGCCTCGTCCTCGAACATGCCCGGCCAGTAGCGCCAGCCGTCGTCGGTGGGCGTTCTGGGCGTCGGGTCGCAGGCCACCGGGTCGAGGGCGGCCAGGGTGCGGGTCATGGTGTCGGCCAACCGGTCGTAGGCCTCGGTCAGTTCGTGTTCCGCGTCGAGGGTGTGCTCGCGGTGGACGAGCCAGAGGGTGAACGCCAGCGTCGAGATGTCGGCGTTCAGCGGCCGGAGTCGGGCCTCCGCCTCGCTCCACGCCAGCACCGCGCCGGTGGTGCCGTCGAGGACGAGGCTGGTGTCCTCCACGAGGTGGCCGAGGCGGATCAGGCGATCGGCGCCGTCGGGGAGTCGGGTGTCCGGCTCGTCCGCCCAGTGCTCGGCGAGCGTGGGCAGCGGGACGTCCATGTCGAGGGAGAACCAGACGCACTCCTCGGGCAGTCCCGTCTCCCGCAGGAAGCGGCGGGTCGGCTCGTGGGAGAGGGCGGCCGGGAAGTCGACCTCCTCGAAGCGGACGATCGCGCCGGTGTCGAACTCCTCGTCCAGCAGCCGGGGCGGCAGGTCCAGGGCGAGCCCGGAACGGGTGCCGGGGCCCGCGACCAGCGCGAGGGGACGGATCACCGCGGCCAGCCGCCAGAACGAGGGCACCTCGCCGTCCGCCCCCGACTCGTACAGCGCGAGCAGCTGTCCGGACGCCTCGGCCACCGCCTCCGGCCCGAAGCGTCCGGCGTAGGCCGCGAACTGGCCTCTGAGCGCGGCGAGTTCGTCGGCCGCCGTGGCGAACCGCACGAGCTTCTCCAGGGAGGGTGCGAGCGGCCGGCGGTCCATCAGGTCGGGGCGGTCGTGGAAGAAGTACGTCGTCGTGATCTCGCCGGTGGCGCCGTCGAGGAGCACCGACTCGGTCTGCGGGCCCGCCAGGCTGAGGAGTCCGCCGATGACCAGCTGGTCGCGCAGGTCGTCGGGGAGGCGGTGGCCGGAGTCGCCGGTGGAGTCGGCGACCGTGCGCAGGCCGTCCGCGCGCAGCGCCTCGAACGTCACCAGCGCGCCGACGTCGGGCAGTCCGGGGCCGCTCAGCCAGCGGCGGCTCGGCGCGTGAGTGACGTACGGATCCAGCTCGGCCTCGGAGAGGGTGATCACCGGCGTGCCGGCGGTGGTGCTGGTCGTGCTCATCGGTCCCCCGTGCGTGAAGTTCGCCGTCCCACTGCTCCGCACACTACGCGGCACCACTGACAACGGCCCTCGACAAGAAGGACGCCAGGCCACGCGCCCGCGTTCCCTTCCCACGAGTATCTCCTCGACCGTCTCCCCCACGGTCGACTCCCCGGTGTCCGGCCGGAGTCGGAGACATGACATGCGGGCGCGCGGTCCGGTGTCCACCGAGCCGGTCAGGCAGCAGCCCCCGCGCGCACCGGCGTCGTACTCACTGGCCCGTCACCACGGCCGCCTGCGGCCTTATCGGCAGCCGGTTCACCGGGCGGCCGGTCGCGGCCCGTACGGCGGAGGCGATCGCCGCCGGGGACGTCACGACCGGCACCGCACTGGCCGCCTTCGCGCCGAACGGCGCGACCACGTCCCGCTCCTCGACCAGCTTGACGATCCGGATGTCCGGCGCGTCCAGGGCCGTGGGGAGGGCGTAGCCGGTGAGGTCGGGGTGGCGGAGCAGGCCGCGCGGGGTCCGCAGGTTCTCGGTCAGGGCGATGCCGACGCCCTGGGTGACGCCCGCCTCGATCCGGGCGGCGAGCTGGGCCGGGTTGAGCACCCGGCCGACGTCCTGGGCGACCGCCAGCTCCACGACCCGTACCGAGCCCAGCTCGATGTCGACGTCCACGACCGCGCGGATCGCGCAGAACGCGAGGCCGACGAACGCGTCGCCCTGACCGGCCCCGTCCAGCGGCTCGGTGGGGTGCGGGCGGCACTGCGCGGTGGCCCACAGCTCCTTGCCGTGCAGTTCCTCGGCGACGGTCGTCGACAGGACCCCGTCGTACGAGGTGATCTTGCCGTCGGTGATCTGGAGGAGTTCGTGGGACATGCCGAACTTGTGGGCGAGGGGCTGGAGGAGCTGGGTGCGGACCATCTTGGCCGCGCGTTCCACCGCGCCGCCGGAGACCCAGGTGTGCCGGCCGCGGCAGCCGGGGCCGGCCGGGGGCTGGTCGGTGTCGACGGGCGCGACGTGCACCTCGTCGACGCCGAGGGTCTCCTGGACGATCTGCCGGGCGAGGGTGGTGAAGCCCTGGCCGCTCTCGACGGCCGCGCACAGGACGGTCGCGACGCCGTCCTGGACCTTGACGGTGGCGGTGGAGACCTCGTCGGTGCCCTCCGCGCCGAGCATGTGGACCATGCCGAGGCCGTAGCCGACGCCGCGGCGCACCGCGCCCGGTTCGCCCGCGCCCTCGGGGCCGCCGGGCAGCAGCCAGTCCTCCTCGGGGGAGTCCTTCGGCAGGGCGGGCAGCGGGTGTTCCTGGACGGCCTGGAGGAGTTCGGCGACGGGCGCCGGGCAGGTGACCGTCTGGCCGGTCGGCAGGACGTCGCCGGTGGCCATGGCGTTGCGCAGGCGCAGTTCCGCCGGGTCCACGCCGAGTTTCTTCGCCAGTTTGTCCATCTGCGCCTCGTAGGCGGCGCAGACCTGCATGGCGCCCTCGCCGCGCACGTGGCCGGAGGGCGGGTTGTTGGTGCGGACGGCCCAGCCCTCGATGAAGGCGTTGGGGACGACGTAGGGGCCGCAGGCGAAGGAGACGGCGGCGGCGAGGGCCTCGGACGAGGTGTCGGCGTAGGCGCCCGCGTCGAGGAGGATCTGCGCCTCCACCTTGACCAGCCTGCCCTCGGTGTCCGCGTGGTGGCGGTACCGCAGCAGGGTGGGGTGGCGGTGGGCGTGTCCGAGGAAGGACTCCTCGCGGGTCGCGGTGAGCTTGACCGGGCAGCCGGTCCGCAGCGCCAGCAGGCCGAGCGGGAGCTGGAAGCCCTGGTCCTCGCGGTCGGCGGTGGCGCCGGGCACACCGGTGACGACGATCTTCACCTGATCGGGTGACAGGCCGAAGCAGGCGGCGGCGGTGTCCCGGTCGCTGTGCGGGTCGGTGGAGGCCAGGTACAGCTCGACGCCGCCGTCGGGCCTGGGCACGGCGAGGCCGGCCTCGGCCCCGATCGGGGCGGGGTCGGCGCGGCCGATGCGGTACTGGCCCTCGACGACGATCTCGCCGGTCGCGGCCGGGTCGCCGTGGTGCAGCGGGATGTGCCGGATCAGGTTGCCGTCGGGGTGCAGCGGCTCGGCCTCGAAGGCCAGTTCGGGGTCGATGACCGGGTCGAGCACCTCGTACTCGACGATGACGGCCGCGGCGGCCATCCGCGCGGTGTCGGGGTGGTCGGCGGCGACGGCCGCGATGGGCTCGCCGTGATGGCGTACGACCTCGGAGGCGAACACCGGGCGGTCGGCCGGGCCGCGTCCGTGCAGCGGTCTGCCGGGCACGTCCTCGTGCGTGACGACGGCCCGTACGCCGGGCATCTCCCGCGCGTGGGTGGTGTCGATGGAGACGATGCGCGCGTGGGCGTGCGGGGAGCGCAGCACGGCCGCCCAGAGCAGGCCCTCGGCCCACAGGTCGGCCGCGTACGGGAAGGTGCCCTCGGTCTTGGCGCGGGCGTCGGCGGCCGGCAGGGAGGCGCCGAGGCCGTGCGGGATCGGCTCGGGGGCCGGGGCGGCCTCCGCGGGGCTCGTCGCGGTGGCTGCTTCGTTGGTCACGCCTGGCCTCCGTCCTGGCCGTACGCCGGGTCGTGCGGGTGGGGCTGCGCGGGGTTCTCGAACGCCGAGGCGTGGATGCCTCCGCCGCCGGGGCCCGCCTGGTGGGGAATACGTGCCTCGTCGCCGTCCGACTCAGCGTCCGCCGAGGAGTGTGCCTCGCGTTCGGCGACGACGTCCTGGACGGCCTGGAGGACGCCCCGGTAGCCGGAGCAGCGGCACAGGTTGCCGCAGAGCGCCTGGCGGGCCTCCAGCTCGGTGGGCGCGGGGTTGCCCTCCAGCAGGTCGTGCACGGTCATCGCCATGCCGGGCACGCAGAAGCCGCACTGCACCGCCCCGCACCGGGCGAGCGCCCGCTGCACGTCGGAGGGCTGCCCGTCGACGGCCAGGCCTTCGACGGTACGGATCTCACTGCCGGCGGTGGTGACGGCCGGGACCAGGCAGGAGGCGACGAGGCGCCCGTCCACCTGGACGTTGCAGGCGCCGCACTCGCCCTGGGAGCAGCCGTCCTTGGCGCCGGCGAGTCCCAGCCGTTCGCGCAGGACGTAGAGCAGCGACTCGCCGATCCAGGCGTCGGTGACGGGCCGGTCGGAGCCGTTGACGCGCAGGACGTAGGAGGCGAGGGGGTGGTCCTCGTGGTGAGGGGCCGCCTCCTGCTCGGGCCGCGCTTCCGCTTCCGGGTCGTCGTCCACGCGCGTGGACGACGCGTCGGCGTCGGCCTGCTCCGGGTGTTCCTCGGCGGCCTCTGCGGGCTCGTGAGCGGCCTCGGGGCCCCTGGGGTCCTCCGGGGCCTCAGGGGACGGCCGGTGGGCCTCCACGGGGCCGGGCCCGGCCTCGTACGGCCGTCCGGGCGGCGGCTGCTCGCCGGGGTGCTCGGGCGGGGCGGGGTGGTCGTGGGACGCGGGGCCGGTGGTGTCGTGCCGCGGGGCGTGTCCGAAGGCGGTCGCGTCCGGTCGTGCTCCGGCGTCCTCGGCGAGGGGCGCGCCGGCCCCGTCGGTCTCCGGGCCCCAGGACCGCTCGTCCGGCGCGGGCTCCGTCGCCCAGGGCGCGGACGCGCCGCCCGGCAGGGTGGCCGGGGGCGTGCCGCCGCCCCACTGCTCGACCAGTGCCGAGGTGGTGAACTCGCCCGACTCGTCGGGCAGATCGCCGCCCGCGACGGGGATCGACCACTGGCCGGTCACGTCGTGGCCGGGCGCGGGCTCGGCGGGCGCGTTGCTGTCGTCGAAGGTCCACTGACCGGTGGCGCCCGGGTTGTACGTGAACCGGTCGCCGCCGGCCGTCCCGCTGGCCGGCGCGGGCCAGTCGGTGCCGGCCGCGGGGGCCGCCCAGCCGCCGTCGCCGGCCGCCGCGGGGTCGGTCCCGTCGTGCGTCGCCTCGATCTGCGGGGGCACGTAGCCGTGGCCGGGCGCCGCGAGCGGGCTGCCGTCGCCGCGGGCGGCCAGGAGAGCCTCGATGCCGCCCTCGGGGAGCTTCACGAAGGCGGTGGCGCCGTCGTCGTAGTCACCCTGGGGCAGCGGGTCCCAGCGGCCGCCGCCCGGTGGCGTGCCCTGTCCGTGCTGGTCGTCGGTCATGACAGTGCCCTCCCCAGTGCTCGTCGGGCCAGCGCGGCGACGGTGCGCCGCAGGTGCAGTACGGCGGGCGGTAGCGGTTGCACGGAGCCGTCCTCGGCCGGGACGGCGTCCGGGATGCAGGCGGCGGCCACGTACTCGCCGAAGGCGGTCAGCGCCTCGGGGACGAGGGCGCGGTTGTTGTCCCAGTCGATGAGCCGGGCGACCCACTGCTCGGCCTCCAGGGGCCGCAGCGGCATCGGCGCTATGGCGCCGACGGCGCACCGGACTCCGCGCCGGGCGGGGTCGAGGACGAGGGCGACGGAGGCGACGGCCCGCCCGGGGCCGGTGCGGCCGGTCGCCTTCAGGAAGACCTGGGGGGCGTGCAGCAGGGGCACGCGCACGAACCCGATGAGTTCGCCGCCGCGCAGCATGTCCATGCCGGCGAGCAGGTGCGACACCGGGATCTCCCGGCGGACGCCGCCCGGCCCGGCGATGATCAGGGTCGCCTCCAGCGCGGCCAGCACGGGCAGCGCGTCGCCCGTGGGGGCGGCGGAGGCGATGTTGCCGCCCAGCGTGCCCGCGTTGCGGATGTGCGGCGGGCCCGCGGCGCGCGCGGCGGCGGCGAGCGCCGGGATGAGGGCGGCGAAGTCGGGGCGGCCCATGCGGGCGTGGGTGAGTCCGGCGCCGAGCAGGGCGTGCCCGTCCTGGTACTGCCAGCCGCGGATCTCGCTGATGCGGCCCAGGCCGACCAGTGCCGCGGGCCTGAGCTGGCCCGAGTTGACGGCGGCCATGAGGTCGGTGCCGCCCGCCACGGGCACGGCGGCCGGCGTGACGGCGAGTGCCGCCACGGCTTCGTCCAGCGTCGCGGGCAGCGTGACGGCCTGCCCCGCCTGCGGTGCGTGCGTGGTCAAAACCGGCTGCCCCTTCCCGCTGCCCCACCTGGTCCCACCTGTGCTGCCGTACGGTACGTGCTGACAGGGCGGACGTGGCAACTCTGGCACATCTTCGCAAGGCCCGAACGCGGGGGTCCGCTAGGAGGCATTCGCCCACCCCATCAGGGAGATGGTCCGTTTTCGCACGGCATCACCGGTGTGCGCGAATTGCCACTCTTCGGTGATCCTGCCGGGTTTTTCCGTGACCAGGGTCTGTGCCCCGTGGTGCGGGTCAGCGATTGGGCGGCGCCCCCTCGACCGGCCGGCCCAGCACGCCCGGCCGCTTCTGCCAGGGCTTCGGGCCGCCCGGCGGCCGGTAGGCGACGCCCAGGGCGTCGAGCCGCTCGTAGTGGGCCTCCATCCGCCGCTCGAAGCCGGCGAAGTCCCGCCGCTCCGGGGCCGGCAGCCGGCTCCAGGCGACCTCGGCGAAGGCCGCGAGCCGGGGAAACACCTGGTAGTCCACGCGCGCGGCGTCCTCCATCACCTCGGTCCACGCATTGGCCTGCGTGCCCAGCACGTGTGCCGCCTCCTCGGGCGTCAACTCGGGCGGCACGGGCTCGAACCGGTAGACGTCCTCCAGAGTGCGCACGTAGCCGATCGGCACGGGCTCGTCGGCGCCGCCGTCCTGCCGGTGGTCCAGGTACACCTGCTGCTCGGGGCACATGACGACGTCGTGTCCCGCGCGCGCGGCGGCGATCCCGCCCGCGTAACCGCGCCAGGACGACACGGCGGCGCCCTCGGCGAGGCCGCCCTCCAGGATCTCGTCCCAGCCGATGAGCCGCCGCCCGCGCGCGGCGAGCCAGGTGTCGAAGTGCCCGATGAACCAGGCCTGGAGTCCGTCCTCGTCGGCGAGACCGAGTTCCTCGATGCGGGCCTGCGCGGTGGGTGAGCCGCGCCACTGCTCCTTGGGGCATTCGTCGCCGCCGACGTGAATGAACTCCGACGGGAAGAGTGCGAGGACTTCCTCGAAGACCTCCTCGTAGAAGCGCAGGGTGTTGTCGGTGGGGGCGAGTACGTTCGGGTTGATCCCCCAGGTGTCCCAGACGGAGAGGGCGGAGGTGTCGACGACATCGGTGTTGCCGAGTTCCGGATACGCGGCGATGGCCGCCTGCGAGTGACCGGGTACGTCGATTTCCGGGACCACGGTGATATGCCGCTCGGCGGCGTAGGCGACGATCTCGCGGATGTCGTCCTGGGTGTAGAAACCACCGTGCGGCCTGTCGTCCCACAGTGGCGAGGCACGGTGGCCGAATTTCGTGCGGGAGCGCCAGGAGCCGATCTCGGTCAGCCGGGGGTGCCGCTCGATCTCGATGCGCCAGCCCTGGTCGTCGGTCAGATGGAAGTGGAGGACGTTGAGTTTGTGCGCGGCCATCAGATCCAGGTAGCGCAGGACGCCTTCCTTGGGCATGAAGTGCCGGGCCACGTCGAGGAGTAGACCGCGCCAGCGGAGACGCGGGCCGTCCTCGATGATCTGGTGCGGGATGCCGTAGCGCGTTCCGGGCCGCACCGGGGCGCGTCGGAAGGCCTCCGGGCCGAGGAGCTGACGCAGGGTCTGCGCGCCCCAGAAGACGCCGGCCGGGTCACCGCCGCGGATCTCGACGCCCCGGTCGGCGATGACGCTCAGCCGGTACGCCTCCGGCTCCAGCGTGTCGTCGACGAGCAGCCGTACGCCGTTCCGGGCCTCCTCGGGGCCGGGCCGCAGCGGCAGGCCGTGAGCGGCGCCGAGCGTGGCCCGCAGCCAGCGTTCGGTGGTCTCCGTGCCGGGCGCGGCCCACAGCGTGGTGGAGTCGTCCAGCGGCACCCCGCACCGCATGGGGCCCTCGACGGCTCGCGGCGCCGGAATGATGTCGTTTCCAGAAGTCACGTCAGTCCTTCACCGCTCCGCCGAGGCCGGAGACGAGTCGTCGCTGTACGAGTACGAAGAAGACCAGCACCGGAATCGTCATCACCGTCGAACCGGCCATCACCCCGCCCCAGTCGGGGTCGTCGGGCTTGTAGAACACCAGCAGAGCCATCGGCAGCGTCGACTGCGAAGTGTCGCTGATGATGAACGACTTGGCGAAGAGGAAGTCGTTCCAGGCGGAGATGAAGGAAAACACGCTCGTGGCGACCAGGCCGGGCAGCACGAGCGGGAAAAGGATCTGCCACATGAATCGCGTACGGCTCGCCCCGTCGAGGTACGCGGCCTCCTCCAGGGCCTCCGGGACGCCTTTCACGAAGCCCCTCAGCATCCAGATCGCGAACGGCAGTGAGAAGGCGATGTGGGGCAGGATCAGGGCGCCCAGGGTGTTCAGCTGACCGGCGTCCCGCATCACGAAGAACAAGGGGATGGTGAGCGCTTCCACGGGCACCATCTGGGCCACCAGGAACATGATCAGCAGGGTGGTCCGGTAGCGGAACCGGAAT
Source organism: Streptomyces sp. NPDC058335 (assembly GCF_042723915.1). Lineage (NCBI taxonomy): Bacteria > Bacillati > Actinomycetota > Actinomycetes > Kitasatosporales > Streptomycetaceae > Streptomyces > Streptomyces sp. NPDC058335. The sequence goes on from NZ_JBHXHX010000007.1 coordinate 358,618, forward strand.
CGGGTGACGGCGGTCGCGGCGAGAAACGCGATGACCGCCGAGACGATCACCACCGTGACCGCGACGACAAGACTGTTGAGGAAGTAACGGCCGAATTCCTGCTGCCCGAAGACGCGCCGGAAGGAATCCAGGGACGGGGACAGGGTCCAGGGCCGGGGCTCGCTCGACTCGATCTCACCGGCCGGTTTGAAGGCGCCGAGCACCATCCAGTACAGCGGGAAGGCGACGACGGCCGCGACCAGCAGGGCGCAGGCGTCGGCGGCGGTCCGCCACGGATGCCGCACGAGTCCTCCCGCGAGAGGCCGTGGAAGATTCATATTTCCTCCCCCTGCCGGCGCAGCAGCCGCAGGTACCCGAGCGTGACGGTGAGCAGGATCAGCAGCATCACGACGCCGATCGCCGCGCCGAGCCCGTACTGCGAGGACGCGAACGCCTCCTGGTAGGCGTAGACGTTGAGGACGAGGTTCTGGCCCGCGATGCCGCCGCCGTTGGTCATGACGTAGATCTGCGTGAAGACCTTGAAGTCCCAGATCACCGACTGGATGGTGACGACCACCAGGATCGGCCGGAGCATCGGCGCGAGGACCGAACGCCAGATGCGCCACTGGGAGGCGCCGTCCAGGGCGGCGGCCTCCAGCACCTCGGACGGTACGGCGCGGATGCCCGCGTACACCGTCACCATCACGAACGGGAAGGAGCACCAGACCACTTCGAGCAGGACCAGGAAGAAGGCGCTGTAGCGGCCGTACGTCCAGGAGTGGTCGCCGAGGCCGAGGACGCGGTTGACCGGGCCGAAGTCGGGATCGAACAGGAACAGCCACACGGTCGAGCCGGTGACCGCGGGGGTGGCCCAGGCGCCGAGCGCGGCGAGCATCAGCGCAAGCCGCGGTACGGCACGCACGCGGGTGAGGAGCACGGCGAGGGCGCAGCCGACGGCGAGCGTGGACAGCACGCAGGCCGCCGCGAAGACGACCGTGGCCAGCAGCACCTGCCAGAACCGGTCGTCGGCGAAGACGTCGGCGTAGTTGCCGAATCCCCGGAAGACGGTCGGTTCACCGCCGCTGACCTGTGCCTGCGTATAGCGGAAGAGGGAGATCAGGCCGAGCTGGTAGATCGGGTAGCCGAGCAGAGCGGCGAGGACGACGAGAGCGGGGGCGAGGTAGAGCCAGGGTGTCCAGGCACCGCGGGTCCGCCTCCGGGGGGCCGGGGCCGTGGAGAGCGCGGGGCGCTTCTCCACGGCCACCGTGTCGTGCGCGACCATCGGCTCAGCCCACGCTGCCGAACGCGACGTCCATCTTCTCGGCGGCCTCCCCGGAGGCCGCCGCCACGTCCTTCCGGCCGCTGACGATCTCCTGGAACATGGTCGGCAGGACCAGTTGGGAGTCGATCTGCGACCAGGCGGGCGAGGCCGGGACGAACCTGGTGCCCGCCGCCAGGGTCTCCACGAACGGCTTCACGTACGGCTGCCGTGCCGCCGCCGCTTCACGGACGTCCGTGAAGGTCGGCAGGAAGCCCATCGCGTCGAACAGCCGCGCCTGGGTCCGCTTGGAGGCGAGTGCCTCCATCAGCTGCACGGCGAGGGTGCGGTGGGAGGTGCTCTTGAGCACGCCGATGTTGTTGCCGCCCGCGAAGGCCGGCGCGACCGAGCCGGCCGGGACGCCGGGCAGCGGGACGACGGCGTACCTGCCCTTCACCTTGCCGGCCTCGACGGCGGTGTGGCTGAAGTCGCCGCCGATCGCCATACCCGCCTTGCCCGCCGCGAAGGCGGTGATCGTGTCGTTGCCGCCCATGCCCGCGCACTTGGCGGCGGGACAGTTGTCGTCGCCGAACAGCGAGGTGTAGGCCTTGATCCCCTTCTGGGCGGCGGCGCTGTCGATGGCGGAGGCGTACGAGCCGTCCTTGCCGGTGGCGAGTTCGCCGCCGTTGGCCCAGACGAAGGGCAGCGCGCCGTAGGTGTAGGCGCCGCCGACGACGAGGCCGTACAGCTCGGGCTTCGCGGCGCGGATCTCGCGGGCGGTGGAGGCGAGTTCGGCCATGCTCTTCGGGACGGCGAGGCCGAGTTCCTCGAAGACGTCCGTGCGGTAGTAGAGGGCGCGGACGCCGACGTAGAGGGGGGCGCCGTAGATCCTGCCGTCGACGGTGACGGAACCGCGGGCGGTGGGGTCGGTGTTCTTGGTCTCGGCCCAGGAGGTGAACTCCTCGGTGACGTCGAGGAGTCCGCCGTCCTTCACGTAGCCGGCGGTGTCGGTGTTGCCGTACTCCATGACGTCGGGCGCGGACGTCGGGTCGTTGAGGGCGGCCTTGACGCGCTGGGCGCGGGTGTCGACCGGGATGTACTCGACCTGGACGTCCGTGCCGTCGTGGGCCTTCTCGAAGTCGGCGACGACGGAGTCGACGACCTTCTGCTTGGGATCGTTGCCGACTTCCTGGAAGAGCCACACGCGCAGCGTGCCGCTCTTGTCGTCCTCGGCGGAGGAGGAGTTGGCGGAGGTCTGTGGGGCGCAGGCGGCGGTGACCAGGACGGTCAGCAGCGCGGCGATGCGGACGGACGGCTTCATGGAGCGTTCCTCCGAGAGCGTTGCAACATGCGCAATGACGGTTTCGCTGTGCACAACACTCGGGAGGCTAGGGACTGCGTGAACGCCACCACAAGAGGTCTCAACCACTCTGTGACCAGGCGACGCACCCCGTGCAACGCGGCCCCGGCCGCAAAACGACACGGAGGCCCTCAAGGTGCGCAGAAGCACACCTTGAGGACCTCCGAGAAAATCAGACGGCCACCGGGCTACCGGCTACTTGTCGCCCTTGCCCTTGCCCTTGCCGTCGTCGCCACCGGAACCCATGGACTCGTAGATCTCCTTGCACATGGGACACACCGGGTACTTCTTCGGATCGCGGCCGGGCACCCACACCTTGCCGCAGAGCGCCACGACGGGAGTCCCGTCGAGCGCGCTCGCCATGATCTTGTCCTTCTGGACGTAGTGCGCGAAGCGCTCGTGGTCACCGTCGCCGTGCGACACCTGCGGCGTCGGCTCTACGAGGGTCCCCGTTCCGGTGCCGCGCTCGGGCTCAAGAGTGCTCATACCGCCAAGGGTACTGAAGGTCACACCCGTCAGTTGAGCGAAGGGTCGTCCGGGTACGTCGCCACCATCGCCAGCTCGTTGCGCTGACGGCGCAGGACCTCGCGCCAGAGGGTCTCCGGGGACGGCGAGGACACGTCACCGGGCTCGGACTCCACCACGTACCAGGCGCCCTCCACCAGCTCGTCCTCCAACTGGCCGGGACCCCAGCCGGCGTACCCGGCGAAGATCCGCAGCGAGCCGAGGGCCGAGGCGAGCAGCTCCGGCGGGGCCTCCAGATCGACGAGGCCGATCGCGCCGTGCACCCGCCGCCAGCCGAGCGGCGTGCCGTCGACGGCGGTGCCGCCGGGGATCACGGCGACGCCCAGCGCCGAGTCGAGGGAGACCGGGCCGCCCTGGAAGACGACACCCGGCTCACCGGCGAGGTCCGCCCAGTCCTCGAGGATGTCCACGACGCCCACCGGCGTCGGGCGGTTGAGGACGACACCGAGCGAGCCCTCCTCGTCGTGGTCGAGAAGGAGCACCACCGCACGGTCGAAGTTCGGGTCCGCCAGGGCGGGGGTTGCCACGAGCAGCCGCCCTGTGAGCGAGGACACCTCGGTCATGCCAGACATGATCCCCCATCTTCCCCACACGTGGGGAGGCAACCGGCGTACAGGAGTGAGCGCTGGCCGGGCGCACGGAGGCGGTCCGGGCGCACGGGTACCCCGGCCGGGCCGACGGTGACGCCGTGTGTCCGGTACGGAACGGTTCGTGTTGTGACAGAGCCATGACGTCCCTGCGTCGTCCTCGGGCTTACGGGACGGGGGCCCACGGCGATTACTCTGTCCTCTCCGGCCCTGCCCCACTCCACGGAACGCGAGATACATGACCGTCAACGGCTCAGACGACGTCCTGCTTGTCCACGGCGGAACCCCGCTTCAGGGCGAGATCCGTGTCCGCGGTGCGAAGAACCTCGTACCCAAGGCCATGGTCGCCGCCCTGCTGGGCAGTGAGCCGAGCCGACTGCGCAACGTTCCGGACATCCGTGACGTGCGGGTCGTACGCGGCCTCCTGCAACTGCACGGGGTGACGGTCCGTCCGGGCGAGGAGCCGGGTGAGCTGGTGCTCGACCCGACCTATGTCGAGAGCGCCAACGTCGCCGACATCGACGCGCACGCGGGGTCGAGCCGGATCCCGATCCTGTTCTGCGGCCCGCTGCTGCACCGCCTCGGTCACGCCTTCATCCCGGGCCTGGGCGGCTGCGACATCGGCGGCCGGCCCATCGACTTCCACTTCGACGTGCTGCGGCAGTTCGGCGCGAAGATCGAGAAGCGGGCGGACGGCCAGTACCTGGAGGCCCCGCAGCGGCTGCGCGGCACGAAGATCGTGCTGCCGTACCCGTCCGTCGGCGCGACCGAGCAGGTGCTGCTGACGGCCGTCCTCGCCGAGGGCGTCACGGAACTCGCGAACGCGGCCGTGGAGCCGGAGATCGAGGACCTGATCTGCGTCCTGCAGAAAATGGGCGCCATCATCGCGATGGACACCGACCGCACGATCCGCATCACCGGTGTGGACAAGCTCGGCGGCTACAACCACGCCGCCCTGTCGGACCGCCTGGAGGCCGCCTCCTGGGCGTCCGCGGCGCTGGCGACCGAGGGAGACATCTACGTCCGCGGCGCCCAGCAGCGCTCGATGATGACGTTCCTGAACACCTACCGCAAGGTGGGCGGCGCCTTCCAGATCGACGACGAGGGCATCCGCTTCTGGCACCCCGGCGGCCAGTTGAAGTCGATCGCCCTGGAGACGGACGTCCACCCGGGCTTCCAGACGGACTGGCAGCAACCGCTGGTCGTCGCCCTCACCCAGGCCACCGGCCTGTCCATCGTCCACGAGACGGTCTACGAGTCGCGGCTGGGCTTCACCTCCGCGCTCAACCAGATGGGCGCCCACATCCAGCTGTACCGCGAGTGCCTGGGCGGTTCCGACTGCCGCTTCGGCCAGCGCAACTTCCTGCACTCGGCGGTCGTGTCGGGCCCGACCAAGCTCCAGGGCGCCGACCTGGTCATCCCCGACCTGCGCGGCGGCTTCTCGTACCTGATCGCCGCCCTCGCGGCCCAGGGCACGTCCCGGGTCCACGGCATCGACCTGATCAACCGCGGCTACGAGAACTTCATGGACAAGCTGATGGAGCTGGGCGCGAAGGTGGAACTGCCGGGCAAGGCACTCGGATAGCCCACATCCCGCGTACGACGATGGGGCGGCCACCCGAGTCCGGGTGGCCGCCCCATTGACGTTACGGCGCCTCGTACGCGTCCCGCGGCGTACCGGTGAGGCCTACTTGCCCTTGGCCGCTTCCTTGAGCTTGCTGCCCGCGGAGACCTTCACGCTGTAGCCGGCCGGGATCTGGATCGGGTCGCCGGTCTGCGGGTTCCGCGCGGTGCGAGCGGCACGGTGGGTGCGCTCGAAGGTCAGGAAGCCGGGGATGGTGACCTTCTCGTCGCCCTTGGAGACGATGTCGCCGACGACCTCGGCGAACGCGGCCAGCACGGCGTCGGCGTCCTTGCGGGTCACCTCGGCGCGGTCGGCCAGCGCGGCCACCAGCTCACTGCGGTTCATGTTCTTACTCCCGTGTTCTTCTTGCCGTTGAGGCGTGCCACGCGGCGGAGCCGCATGTTGGGCACAGCGAAGCCGATGCTGCCAGGGTCTTCGGACAGTCCCCGGACCCGGGTCCCTTGTCAGACCCTCGCGCCCAGACACGCATCCTGCCCCCACCTGCGGCGGGAAAGCCAATCCGGCACCCGCAGGAGTCGTGAGAACACCCTTGGGAGTCACACGAGAAGCGCCACTGACTGGCGGCCTACCATAGATGGCCGTCAGGTGTAAGGGGTTCCACGACGCGCCGGTTTCATGGCCCGTCGTGGCGATCGTCACAACCCCCGCACACGAAGGGGTGTCAGGCGTTGGCCCCCGCAGCCTTGGCGGCCTCCCGGACGGCCCCCGCCACCGCGCCGGCGACCTTGTCGTTGAAGACGCTCGGGATGATGTAGTTCGCGTTCAGCTCGTCCTCGGTCACCACGTCGGCGAGGGCCTTGGCGGCGGCGAGCATCATCTCCGTGTTGACGGTGCGGGACTGGGCGTCCAGCAGGCCGCGGAACACACCCGGGAAGACCAGCACGTTGTTGATCTGGTTCGGGAAGTCGGAGCGGCCGGTGGCCACGACCGCGGCCGTCCGGCGGGCGACCGCCGGGTCCACCTCGGGGTCCGGGTTCGCGAGCGCGAACACGATCGCGTCGTCGGCCATGGCGGCCACGTCGTCGCCGTCCAGGACGTTCGGGGCGGAGACGCCGATGAAGACGTCCGCGTCGCGCACGGCCTCCTTCAGCGTGCCGGTGAGGCCCTCGGGGTTGGTGTTGTCGGCGATCCAGCGCAGCGCCGAGCCGGGGGCCGCGTCGACGAGGTCCTCGCGGCCCGCGTGCACCACGCCGTGGATGTCGGCGACGACGGCGTTCTTCACGCCGGCCGCGATCAGCAGCTTCAGGATGGCGGTACCGGCCGCGCCCGCGCCCGACATGACGACGCGGATGTTCTCGATGGCCTTGCCCGCGACACGCAGGGCGTTCGTGAGCGCGGCGAGGACGACGATCGCCGTGCCGTGCTGGTCGTCGTGGAAGACGGGGATGTCGAGGGCCTCGCGCAGCCGGGCCTCGATCTCGAAGCAGCGGGGGGCGGAGATGTCCTCGAGGTTGATGCCGGCGAAGCCCGGGGCGATCGCCTTGACGATCTCGACGATCGCGTCGGTGTCCTGGGTGTCCAGGCAGATCGGCCAGGCGTCGATGCCGGCGAACCGCTTGAAGAGGGCGGCCTTGCCCTCCATGACCGGCAGGGCGGCCATCGGGCCGATGTTGCCGAGGCCCAGCACGGCCGAGCCGTCGGTCACGACCGCAACGGAGTTGCGCTTGATGGTGAGGCGCCGGGCGTCCTCGGGGTTCTCGGCGATCGCCATGCAGACCCGCGCCACGCCCGGCGTGTAGATCATCGAGAGGTCGTCGCGGTTGCGGATCGGATGCTTGGACTGCATCTCGATCTTGCCGCCGAGGTGCATCAGGAACGTACGGTCCGAGACCTTGCCCAGGGTGACGCCCTCGATGCCGCGGAGCTGCTCGACGATCTCGTCGGCGTGCGCGGTGGAGGTGGCCGCGATCGTGACGTCGATGCGGAGCTTCTCGTGGCCGGAAGCCGTGACGTCGAGGCCGGTGACCGAGCCTCCGTGGGACTCGACGGCCCCGGTGAGCTGGGAGACCGCGGTTCCGCTCGCGGGCACCTCCAGCCGGACCGTCATCGAGTAGGAGACGCTGGGCGCCGTTGCCATGGCCGACTTCCTCTGCTTTCACCTGTGACGCTGGATGCGGTCCGATCGTCGCACCTACTGCCGGGTAGGCGTTAGCCACCCCTGGGTTGCGAACGTTGAGTTCACGACGAAAGAGGCCCACGTCACACGGACGTGGGCCTCTCTCGTCTGTCTATGACACCGACCCGCCATGCTCGCCTCGCGGCAAGTGGTCGCTCGTAGCGACGAAGGTTGGGCCCGGGGGCTTGGATCGAGCCGGTGTCACACCCAGGCTAACAAACGGATCCCGGAAGACCATTCCCGCGCGGGGACCTTCTCGGGAATCGGTCCCCGATCAGTCGTTCATCAGTCCCTCAGGAGATCGGGCACCCCGTTCCCGTCCGGTTCGTCGCGGTCCGCCGAGACGACCGTCAGCTGCTGGGTCGCCCTGGTCAGGGCCACGTACAGCACCCGCAGGCCGGCCGGGGACTCGTCGGCGATCTCGGCCGGCGAGACGACCACCGTCGCGTCGTACTCCAGGCCCTTGGCCTCCAGGCTGCCGAGGGCCACCACGCGGTCGCCGAGTCCGGCGAGCCAGCGCCGGGCCTCCTCGCGGCGGTTCATGGCCACGACGACGCCGACGGTGCCGTCGACCCGGTCCAGGAGACGCTGGGCCTCCGCGCGGACGGTCGCGCCCAGGGTGTCCGTCACCGCCGTGCTGTGCCTTTTGTCCGCTCCCACAAAACGCGGTACGACGCCCGTCGACCGGACCGCGGACGGCGACTCGGCGCCGGGCATCGCCAGCGCCAGCACCTTCGCGGCCAGCTCGGCGATCTCCGCCGGGTTGCGGTAGTTCACGGTGAGCCGGAAACGGCGGCGCGGGCGGCTGCCGAGGGCCTCGTCGCGGGCCTCGGCGGCCTCCTCGGGGTCGGACCAGGAGGACTGGGCCGGGTCGCCGACGACCGTCCAGGTGGCGTGCCGGCCGCGGCGGCCGACCATGCGCCACTGCATCGGCGTGAGGTCCTGGGCCTCGTCGACGATGACGTGCGCGTACTCGGTGCGCTCCTGGGCGAGGCGCTCGGCCCGCTCGCGCTGCGTCTCCTCGCGCACCGGCATCAGCTCCTCCAGGCCGGTGAGCTGGTCCAGCGGGTCGAATTCGCGTCTCTTGCGGGGACGGGCCGGGGCGCCGAGGATCGCCTGGAGCTCGTCGAGCATCGCGATGTCGTGCACCGAGTGGCCCTCGCGCTTCAGCGAGCGGGCGACCTTGCGGACCTCGCCGGGGTTGAGGATCCGGCGGGCCCAGCGCCCGAGCCTGCGCTCGTCGGACATGGCGGCGAGGACCGACTTCGGGGTCAGCTCGGGCCACCAGGCGTCGAGGAACGCGATGAAGGAGTCCTCGCCCGTCACGTCCTCGTCGAAGGAGGAGCGCAGCTCGGCGGCCAGTTCGGGGTCGCTGTGCCGGCCGGACGCGCCGGAGCGTTCCCACAGGGCGTCCAGGAGGAGCTTGCGGGCGCGGGGGCGCAGCAGGTTCACCGGCGCGGTGCCGCTGAGGGCGCTCTCCCGGATCCGGCCGAGGTCCCCGGCCTCCAGTTCCAGCCGCCGCCCGAAGGCGACGACGCGCAGCCGGTCGGGCGTACCGGCCGGGGCCGGAGGCCGCCCGTCGTCGTCCTCCCCGAACGCGAGCTGTCCGGCCGGCGCACTCGGCCGCCCCACGTCGAGCGCCCCGCGCGCCGCCTTCCGCAGCACCTTCAGCATCCGGTACGACCCCTTCGCGCGGGCCACCGCCGGGGAGTCGTACAGGTTGGCCTCCAGGCCGTCGACGAGGGAGCCGATGGCGCGGATCGCGACCTGGCCCTCCTCGCCGAGGGAGGGCAGGACGCCCTCGGTGTACGCCACGAGCAGCGGGGTCGGGGAGACGATCAGGATGCCGCCCGCGTACCGGCGCCGGTCCTGGTAGAGGAGGTACGCGGCCCGGTGCAGCGCGACGGCGGTCTTGCCGGTGCCGGGGCCGCCCTCGACGTACGTGACGGAGGCGGCCGGGGCACGGATGACCATGTCCTGTTCGGCCTGGATCGAGGCGACGATGTCGCGCATGGTGTGGCTGCGGGCCTGGCCGAGGGCGGCCATGAGGGCGCCGTCGCCGATGACGGGCAGTTCCCGGCCGTCGAGGCGGGCCGTCAGCTGCGGGCGCATCAGGTCGTCCTCGACGCCGAGGACGCGGCGCCCCTTGGACCGGATGACCCGGCGGCGGACGACCCGGCCGGGATCGACCGGTGTGGACCGGTAGAACGGCGCGGCGGCCGGGGCCCGCCAGTCGATGACCAGCGGGGCGTACTCCTCGTCGAGGACCCCGATGCGCCCGATGTGGAGCGTCTCGGCGATGTCGGCGGTGTTGTCGGCACGGATGGCGCCCTCGGCGGGCTCCACGGCGGTGTAGGCGCCGTCGGGCCCCTTCTTGCCGTCCTTGCCGGGGAGCAGGTCGATCCGGCCGAAGAGGAAGTCCTCGAACTCGTTGTTGAGGCGGTTGAGGTGGACCCCCGCCCGGAACACCTGTGCGTCCCGCTCGGCCAGGGCACCGGGCGTGCCGACCTGGCCGCGGCGGGCCGCGTCGTGCATGAGGAACTCGGCCTCGTGGATCTTCTCCTCGAGGCGCCGGTACACCCGGTCCAGGTGTTCTTGTTCGACGCTGATCTCACGGTCACGAACTGAGTGGTCCTGAACCGAGTCGACCGCGGATTCCTGCTGAGCCTGAGCGGCCACCGGGCCCCCTTCTGACGTGCTGGGCAGCCGTCAACCGTACGCGAAGGGGGCCGCTGGAGGCTACGGCGCGTCGACCTCGACGAGCTTCTTTCCGTCGAAGGTCATGACCTCGAAGTGGTCGATCTCGTTCGGGGTGAACGCGGCGCCGCCCTGGACGTACAGCGGGTTCTTGGCCTGATCGGTCTTGGCGTTGGGCAGGCCGTAGCCCCATTCCGGGACGGACCAGGACGAGATGGTCTCACGTTCGCCGTTCTTGCCGACGGCGATGAGCGAGCACTTGTTGGGACCCGCCACGTTCTTCAGTTCGACCACGGCCTCGGTGCCCCAGGCCTTCTCGCCCATGGCGACGGTCGCGGTGACCTTGGTGCCCGGGTCGGTGCCCGTGACCTTGTCGGAGAGCGTCTCGAAGGCCGACTTCGCGGGGCTCACGCCCGCCTCGACGCCGGTACCGCCGCTGTCGTCACCGCCGCTGGCCGCCACGGCCACGAGCGGTCCGCCGATGACCAGCGCGACGCCGGCCGCGATCATGTAGAGGCTGCGCCGACGCTTCTGGGCGCGACGGTCCGAGACCTCGACGACGAGCTTCTCGACCAGTCGCGGGCCCGGCCTGGCGGACAGGGACTCTCCGATCGCGGGGGTCCCGGCGCCCGGCAGGTCCGCGAGCGCGGCCAGCATCGGCTCCATCCCGGCGAGTTCGTCGAGCTGCTGGGCGCACCACTCGCACCCGGCGAGATGCGCCTCGAAAGCGGTTGCCTCGGCGTCGTCGAGGATCCCGAGGGCGTAGGCGCCCACGGTCTCGTGTTCGCTCGGGCTCGGAGATCCCTGCATAGATCCCTGCATGGGGCCAGACATACCCGAACCACCCGTTCCGAATCCCCCGTAAACACTCATCACGCCGTCACCCCCCGCTCCTCGAGCGCCAGCTTCATCGACCGCAGGGCATAGAAAACCCGTGAGCGCACGGTGCCGCTGGGTATGCCCAGCGTCTCGGCCGCCTCGTTGACGGTACGCCCCTTGAAATACGTCTCGACGAGCACCTCCCGGTGGGCCGGGGTCAGGTCGTCGAGAGCGTCTGACAGCGTCATCAGCCACAGCGCCTTGTCGATCTCGTCCTCCGCGGGGATGACCTCCAGCGGCGACGGGTCGACCTCCTGCGGCCGGGCCTGCCGGCTGCGGTGGCCGTCGATGACGATGCGACGTGCGACCGTCACCAGCCAGGGGCGTACCGATCCGGTCGCCCGGTTGAGCTGACCGGCGTTCTTCCAGGCACGGATGAGTGTCTCCTGCACGACGTCCTCTGCGCGCTGCCGGTCACCGGCAACCAGTCGCAGGACATACGCAAGAAGGGGTCCGGCATGCTCCCGATACAGAGCACGCATCAGCTCCTCATCAGGTTCCGAGGGCTGGGACATGCGATGTCGGGCCCTCGATCCACGTTCATTGGCCACGGCCGCATCCTTGCGCACGCCCACCTCCGGTGTCCGGGGGTTCCCCCGAGTCGGTCGCTCCCCCACCGGTACGGATGTGGTCCTGCGAGTGTTCAAACCGGAGTGACAGATTTCTGCGGGTTGACATGACAAGGGGAACAACGGGGCACATTCCCACCCCTCTTTCTTTACATTTCCCCCACACGCGAGAAGCCGGGGCGGCTGCCCGGCAACGGGTGAAGGTAAACGGCGTGTAATCGAAATCACTTCGGCAGCGCGGTCACGAACACCCCATAGCGGACAGCCCACTTGGGTGCGCCGAGGGATCAGGCCCGCGCGAGCGCCGCGCGCCGACGGTGCCGGGCGACCCGTTCCCGGTTCCCGCAGACCTCGCTGGAACACCAGCGCCTGCGCCGCCCACGGGACGTGTCGACGTACACGATCGGACAGTTGTCCCCCGCGCACTGCCGCAGCGCCGCCCGCGCGACGGGATCGGTGAGCAACTCCACGGCGTCCCGCGCGACCACCGCGAGCAGCGCCGCACACTCCGGCTCCGCGTCCAGCTCCCGCACGAGCGCCCCGTCCCGCACGCGTACGGCACGGGGGACCGGGGGCGCGGTACGGGCGACGGAGTTGACGTGGGCGAGGGCGGGGTCGTACGCCGACCGCGCTTCGCCGTTGAGCCACCCGGACACCAACTGGCGGACACTGCCGCGCAGTTCCCGGAAGGCGAGCGGCCAGGAGGGGTCGGCGTGGGTCAGCCGGGTGCCGGGCGGCACCAGACCGGACCCGGTGATCCAGGCGCACAACGGCGGCAGGGCGTCGAGGCGTTCGAGGGGGTGGGCGGTGGCGAGAAGGTCCAGGCAGATCCGCCCGGCGTCGAAGCGGAGGTCGTAGGGGGGCGTGCCCGTACCCAGTGCCATGTGCCTGTCACCGCCGAGGAAAGGCTGCGAGGGGAAGCGTCGCCTTTCACAGTGGCGGGTGGGGGCGGTTCGCCGGAACCCCTTGGACGGGGGTGTACTCAGCCACCGGGTGCATTTCGGCCCACCGGGCATGTCGTTCAGCCCGTCCGGGGCCCCTGTCCACACCGGCCGGGCACTTCAGCCCGTCCAGGGTCCCCCCTCTGGGGAGTTCGAGGACGAGGGCCGAACGGCGGGGGTCCGGGGGCGGCAGCCCCCGCGACGCCCACACCAGCCCCCGTTCACCTCTCACCCGTCCGAATACTTCGCGTCGGCGGCAGGGTCCAGCGCCAGCCGGTACCCCCGCTTCACCACCGTCTGGATCAGCTTCGGCGCCCCGAGGGCGGTCCGCAGCCGGGCCATCGCCGTCTCGACGGCGTGCTCGTCCTTTCCCGTCCCGGGCAGCGCCCGCAGCAGATCGGCGCGCGGTACGACCCATCCCGGCCGCCGCGACAGCGCCCGCAGCAGGGACATCCCGGCCGGCGGCACGGGCTTGAGGCAGCCGTCCACCAGCACGGCGTGCCCCCGGATCTCCATCCGGTGTCCGGCGACGGGCAGCGCGCGGGCCCGGCCCGGCAGTTCCTTGCACAGCAGTTGTACGAGCGGTCCGAGCCGGAAGCGTTCGGGCGAGACGGTGTCCACCCCGTGCGCCTGCAGGGGCAGTGCGGTGACGGGGCCGACGCAGGCCGGCAGCACGTCGTGGTGCAGGGCGGCGAGCAGCTCGGGCAGCAGGCCCCGCTCCTCGGCCCGGGACAGCAGCGAGGCGGCGGCGGGCGCGCTGGTGAAGGTGACCGCGTCCAGTCCGCGCGAGACGGCGGCGTCCAGGAGCCGGTCGACGGGCGAGATGTCCTCCGGCGGCATCCACCGGTACACGGGCACGCCCACGACCTCCGCTCCCCCGACCCGCAGCGCCTCCACGAAGCCGGGCAGCGGCTCGCCGTGCAGCTGGACGGCGATGCGGCGGCCCTCGACCCCCTCCTCCAGCAGCCGGTCGAGCACCTCGGCCATGGATTCGCTGGACGGCGACCATTCCTCGGTGAGCCCCGCGGCGCGGATCGCGCCCTTGACCTTCGGCCCCCGGGCGAGCAGTTCGACGTCGGCGAGGCGGGCGATCAGCTGTTCGCCGAGCCCCCAGCCGTCGGCGGCCTCCACCCAGCCCCGGAAGCCGATGGCGGTGGTGGCCACCACGACGTCGGGCGCCTGGTCGAGGAGGTCCTTGGTGGCGGCGAGGAGTTCGCCGTCGTCGGCGAGCGGCACGATCCGCAGGGCGGGCGCGTGCAGCACCGCCGCCCCGCGCCGCTGGAGCAGCGCTCCGAGCTCGTCGGCGCGGCGCGCGGCGGTCACCCCCACCGTGAAGCCGGCGAGGGGCCCGTGCTGCTCGGCGTCCTGGCCGCCCGGGTTGTCGTCCGGTCGCTGCTGTTGCTGCTCGTACATAACACTCGTCCCGCACTGGAGTCGTATGGACCTACATGCCGAGCGAGCCTGCCAATGGTGCGTGACAGGCTCGGTTCGGCTTCATGTCGCCGGTGTTACGTCACACCTCGGCGTAGCTGAGCTGCGACTTCGCCTCGGATGCGGTACCGGAGGCGGTGATCCGCCCGGCCGGGCGGCGAAGGTATACGGCCCAGGTGACCACGAAGCACACGCCGTAGAAGGCGAGGAAGGCGACGAACGCGCCGGTGCCGGAGCCGTAGGAGAGGAAGGACTGGCGGAAGGCGAGGTTGATGCCGACGCCGCCCAGCGCGCCGACGGCCCCGATGAGCCCCATGGAGGCGCCGGAGAGCCGGCGGCCGTAGGCGGCAGCCTCCTCGCCCACGAGCCCCTTCGCGACGGCCTTCGTCTGGAAGATGCCGGGGATCATCTTGTACGTCGACCCGTTGCCGAGCCCGGTGAGGACGAACAGGACGACGAAGACGGAGACGAACAGGGGCAGCGACTTCTGCATGCTGGCGAAGACCAGGAGGGCGGTGGCGGCGGCCATGCCGACGTAGTTGTAGAGGGTGATGCGGGCCCCGCCGTAGCGGTCGGCGAGCCAGCCGCCGACGGGACGGATGAGGGAGCCGAGCAGCGGGCCGATGAAGGTGAGGTAGGCGGCCTGGAGGGGCGTACGGCCGAACTGGTTGGTCAGCACCTGCCCGAAGGCGAAGGAGTACCCGATGAACGACCCGAACGTCCCGATGTAGAGGAACGCCATGATCCAGGTGTGGGCGTCCTTGGCGGCGTCGATCGCGGCGCCGGTGTCGTTCTTCACGGACGCGAGGTTGTCCATGTACAGGGCGGCCAGGATCGCTGCGACGAAGATCAGCGGGATGTAGATCCCGAGCAGCACGCGCGGTCCGCCGCTCGCGCCGATGACGCCGAGGGCGGCCAGCTGGATCACCGGCACACCGATGTTGCCGCCGCCGGCGTTGAGGCCGAGCGCCCAGCCCTTCTTGCGGAGCGGGAAGAAGGCGTTGATGTTCGTCATCGAGGAGGCGAAGTTGCCGCCGCCGACGCCTGCCAGCAGGCCCACCAGGAGGAAGGTGCTGAACGAGGTGCCCGGCTCCATCACCGTGAACGCGGCGGTCGCGGGGATGAGCAGCATCGCGGCGGAGATGATCGTCCAGTTCCGCCCGCCGAAGACCGCGACGGCGAAGGTGTACGGCACCCGGACGACTGCCCCGACGAGGGTCACCATCGAGGTGAGCATGAACTTGTCGGCCGGGGTGAGGCCGTACTCCGGGCCCATGAAGAGCACCAGCACCGACCACAGGGTCCAGATCGAGAACCCGATGTGCTCGGAGAGGACGGAGAACAGGAGGTTGCGGCGGGCGATCTTCTCGCCCTTCGCGTTCCAGAACGCCTCGTTCTCCGGGTCCCACTCCTCGATCCAGTGGCTCCCCTTCTTCGAGGAGACCTTCGAGGAGGCCGAGGAGGCGTTCGGGTCGGTCGGGGGTGCGGGGGCTGTACCAGGGGCTGTCATTGACGCCTCCACGTGCTCCGGGCTCGGGGTGTTTCGCGGGGATGAGCGGTGATGAGTCCCGAAGGTAGGGAGGGCGCGTTTCCGGCCTGTGGCTGTGGGTGACCGGAAGGGAACGTTGCTCTCACCTTGCGCGAAGGCCGGATGAGAGGTCAAGCGCGGTGGGCTCCCGGGCGCCCGTCCGGCCAGAGCCTCGGGTGTCTGCCCGCCGCCAGGTCCTCCACCCAGCCGAAGCAGACGACGCAACCCGCGGTCAGCAGCCAGACGGCCGGCAGCTGGGGCCAGGGGCTCACCAGCATCCAGTGGGCGTCGGTCTCCAGGAAGCCGACGCTCCACAGGCGGTCCCAGAGGGACTCGACGACCACGATGCACACGGTGTGCCAGAGGTAGATCGTCACGGCACGTGAGTTGAGGAGGGTGATCAGGCGGTCCCAGCGGCGCAGGCGGCGGGGCCACTCCTGCCAGGCGGGGCTGAGGTGCAGGAGGAGCAGAACGGCCGCGAAGGACCACAGGGACTGCGCGAACGGCATGTCGTCGAGGTCGTGGCCCTCCTTGAAGTCCTGGGTGGAGGCGTACCAGAGGCCGAGGCACGCGACCACCGGCGCGAGGGAGGGGACGACGTACCGGGGCAGCCGGCGCAGGACGCCCTCCTGGTGGGCCATGCCCAGCAGCCAGCACGCGCCGAACGCACCGAGGTCGGTGAGCGCCGACTCCAGCCGCCAGCCGGGGACCGTGAGTACGCCGGACTCCAGGGCCGCCGACAGCGCGACGGGCGAGAGGATCGTCGGCCACGGTGCCGCCCGCAGGGCGCGCAGCAGCAGCGGGGACAGCAGCACGAACCAGAGGTAGGCACGCAGGTACCACAGGGGTACGCCCACGGCGACCGCCCAGTCCTCGCCGATCAGCCCGTGGATGCCGGGCAGGCCCTCGCCGTACGGCGGCTCGCTCACCGGGAGGATCCAGAAGGCGAGGTGGAGCCACCACCAGACGGGGTGGCCCTCCTCGCTCGGACCCCAGCCGCCCAGCAGCATGCCCGTCACACCCACCGCGCCCAGCAGCCACAGGGGCGGCAGGAGACGGCGGAGCCGGCCGCGGACGACGTCGATCGCGGGGCGGCGGCGCAGGGAGCGGGCCATGAGGTTGCCGGCCAGGGCGAACATCACGCCCATCGACGGGAAGACGACGGGCAGCCAGGCCCAGCCCATGAGGTGGTAGAAGACGACCCGGAAGAGGGCGACGGCGCGGAGAAGATCGAAGTAACGGTCGCGGGAAGCCGGTTTCCGCTGTTTCTCCCGTGCCTCTGCCTCCTCCGTCTCCCGGCCCGCCCCGGGCGGTGTCCGGGTCGGGAGGTCGGAGTGGTGGGTACTCATCGGGCCACCCCTTCTTGCACTTCTTCCACTGCTTCCACGTCCGCGGCGGTCCGCGTCTCCGCGCCGGGCGGGGCCGCCACCTGGCCCATCCGGCGCAGTTTCTGCCAGCGCAGCCGGCCGCCGGTGAGCGCCGTGATCCAGGACTGGAGCAGGACGATGTACATCAGCTGGCGGTAGAGGAGCTGTTGCAGGGGCAGCGAGATCAGCGGGGTCAGCCGCTCCTTGTCCAGGACGAACGCGTACGCCGCGCAGGCCGCCTGGACGGCCAGGACGCCGAACCAGGCCGCGACGGTCCTGCCCGTGGGGCCGAACAGCAGTCCGTAGATCAGGAACAGGTCGATCAGGGGTGCCAGCAGCGGCGCGACCACCATGAACAGGGAGACCAGGGGCAGGCCGACCCGGCCGAAGCGGCCCGACGGGCCCCGTTCCACCAGGGCGCGGCGGTGCTTCCAGATCGCCTGCATGGTGCCGTAGCACCAGCGGTAGCGCTGGGACCACAGCTGCTGCACCGACTCGGGGGCCTCCGTCCAGGCGCGGGCCTTCTCGGCGTACACCACCTTCCAGCCGTCGCGGTGCAGCGCCATGGTGATGTCGGTGTCCTCGGCGAGGGTGTCGTCGCTCATGCCGCCGACCCGGTCGAGGGCGCTGCGGCGGAACGCGCCGACCGCGCCGGGGATCGTCGGCATGCAGCGCAGGACGTCGTACATACGGCGGTCGAGGTTGAAGCCCATCACGTACTCGATGTGCTGCCAGGCGCCGATGAGGGTGTCCTTGTTGCCGACCTTGGCGTTGCCGGCGACGGCGCCGACGCGCGGGTCGGCGAAGGGCTGCACCAACTCCCGTACGGTGGACGGCTCGAAGACGGTGTCGCCGTCCATCATCACGATGAGGTCGTGCCGGGCGTTGGCGATGCCCCGGTTGAGGGCGGCCGGTTTGCCCGCGTTGAGCTGACGCACGACGCGTACGCCCGGCAGGCGCAGGTCCTCGACGATGCGGGCGGTGCCGTCGGAGGAGCCGTCGTCGACGACGAGGATCTCGACCGGGTGATCGCTCCTCACCAGTGAACGGACCGTGCTTTCGATGCACTTGGCCTCGTTGTACGCCGGCACCAGCACGGACACCGGTTCGGTGACCGGTGCGTCGGGGCCCCACACGAAGTCGGGGCGGCGGGTGCGACGGGTGTGCACGGCGGACAGCAGCAGCATCAGGCCGAAGCGGGCGAAGACCAGGACGCCGATGACGGCGAGGCCGACGACGAGGACGCCGGTGAGGTCGTCGGCTGCCGTGATCAGGGCGGTCCACGCCCGGCCCTTCCACAGTTCGAGGCCGGTGACCCGACTGTGCGCGCTGGGCGCGTCGAGGGCCTCGGTGAGGTTCTCGAACGCGTAGCCCTGCCGAGCCATCCGGGGCAGGTAGGTGTCGAGCGCCCGGACCGTCTGGCTGCGGTCGCCGCCCGAGTCGTGCATCAGGACGATCGCGCCCTTGCCCTCGGCGGGCGTGGAGTTGCGGATGATCTCCGTGACGCCCGGCCTGCGCCAGTCCTCGCTGTCGTCGCCGGTCAGGACGGTGAGGTAGCCGCGACTGCCGATGTACTGGGTCACCGGCCAGGTGTTGTTGTCCAGGGCGGAGGCGGTCGCGGAGTACGGCGGGCGGAACAGGGAGGTGCGGATGCCGGCGGCGCCGGTCAGGGCGAGCTGGTTCTGCGTCAGCTCCCAGTCGATGCGCTTCTTCGACTGGTAGGAGAGATCGGGGTGGTTGAAGGTGTGCAGGCCGATCTCATGACCCTCCTCGACCATCCGGCGCACGAGGTCCGGGTAGCGGCTGGCCATCGTCCCGGTGATGAAGAAGACGGCGTGCGCGCGGTGCTTCTCCAGGACGTCGAGGACCTGCGGCGTCCAGCGGGGGTCGGGGCCGTCGTCGAAGGTGAGGACGATCCGGTGGTCCGGTACGTCGATGCTGGTGGCCTGTCCGCCGCGGGTGTCGACGACGGGGCCGCCGTCGAGGATCGCCCGGGGCACCCGGTCGGCGGCGGCGTCGGGGCGGACGCGGTGGTCGGCGAGGACCTCGCTGTGCACGTAGCCGCGCAGCAGGAGCATCCCCATCATCGCGAACAGCACGACGAGCGGCAGCAGATGACGCAGGCGCAGGGGTGGCCGCAGGCGCCTGCGGGCGGCGCCCGCCGAAGCCTCGCCCCCGGCCGGGACCCGTCCGCCCGGTGTACGGCGACCGCGCGAGCGGCCCCGGTTCGAACGGCGGCCTGCCGCGGGCGGCGGCGGTGCGCCGCCCCGCTCGTCGTCGTCCGACGTGAACGGGACCGGCCCTGGGGAGGAGTGTGCGGTGGGTCCGGCGGACCGTCGGGTCGTGCGCCGGCTGCTGCGTGGAGCCATGAGGGACGTTCTTTCGGAGACGAGGACGGGCGGACACCGGGCGGGGACGGCTGTGCCGGCGGGCGGGGCGGGAGGACAGCCGACGGCCGTACGGGGTGGGCCGCGGGTCGGCCGGCCGGTGCGGCGAGAAAGGCGCGACACGGCCGACGAGGCCGGACGACAAGGCCTGACGGCAAGGCCGGACGGCAAGGCCGGACGGCAAGGCCGGACGGCAAGGCCGGACGGCAAGGCCGGACGAAGCTCAGGAGACGGTGCCGGACACCTCGGCCGTGTCGGACGCATCGTCGGGACCGGCCGACGAGGCCGATGACGGGGACGGGGACGGCCCGGGTGAGGAGCCGGCCCCCGGATCGGCACCGGAGGCAGCGGCCGTACCGGTCTCTTCGCCCGGACCGGAGCCCGCGCCCGAGCCGGACCCGCCTACCGTCTCCGACCCCGTGACCGCCGGCTCTGCCGCGCCCCCCGCCACCACGGTGCCCGCGCCTCCCGCCGGGGAGGGCTGGGGCGGCGGGGTGGGTTCCACGCTGACCGGCGGGGACGGCTCGACCGGCGGCGGGGACGCGGCGGGGCTGCTCGGCACCGGGAGCGAGGGCTCACTGGTGAGGACCGGGCTGGGCCGGCCGGATTCGCTGGGCAGCGGAGGCCGCGGGGCGGCGACGGACACGCTGGGCAGGACGGCGGCGCTGCCCGAAGCGCTGGGCGCCGCGCCCGTCCCCGACGGGACCGACGCGGGCCCGGAGGCGGTGTAGCCGGGGAGGCCGGGCGCCGCGAAGTCCGGCGGCGTCGGGGTGACCGAGTAACTGGGCTCACCGGAGGTGTCGACCTGGCCGGCCGGCTCGTCGTCCTTCTGGCCCGGCACCGGCAGCCAGGGCGCTCCCGCGTTCCCGGACAGGAGCGTGCCGACGATGACGACGGCGTAGGCGGCGCAGGCGAGTCCGACGGTGATGCCGATCCGCCGGAAGGTACGGCCGCGGCGGCCGGACTCGTCGACGAACACGGGTGCGTCGGAGGCGTCCGGGCCGTCGCCGCGCCTGCCCGTCGTCCGGTGCGGGGAGTCGAGCTGGACGGTCACCTCGTCGGGGTCGTTGCGCTCCGCGTCCGTGCCGGGCAGGGCGACGGACCGTTCGTCGGCCTCCTCCCAGGGGTCCCGGAGTCCACCGCTCGACCGTTCGTTTTCGGAAAGGATGTGCGAAGGCGACGGCTCACCTTTTTGCCCTGATCCGTCCTGATATCCGGGTAATGCTCGGCCCTCCGCGTCGAGGCCGGCATCCGGGAGCGCGTCCCGGTCACCCTCCCCCGACCCGCCCCTCACGGGCTGCCGTACGCCGTCGGGAAACACCTGGGTGTTTCCCTCCACGGCCGGTACGTTTCCGGTCGGCGACGCCGCTTCCGGCCACTCCGGTTGGGCATCTTCCCGCCAATTCTTCACGTGCGCGTTTCCCCCCACGGGACACCACGGGTCGGTTGCTGGGTGCGCCCGAGACCGCGAGCACATGCCGGTGGAACCGGGCCCCCACCCGGTCAGCGCGCCCCCAATGACCCCAGCGTGCTCAGGGCGACGAATCTAGCGCAGGCGGGATGCCCATGTGTGCGATGTCTCATTTATGGGTAGACGCCATGTTCATGTCGATGGCCGGAATCCATCCCTCGACGGGACGCTCCAGCCACCCCTCCGCGAACCCGAGTTCGACCGCTGCACGGCGCAGAACATCGAGCGCCGGATGGACCAGCCCCTTTCGCCACACCAGCGACACGGGGGACAAAGGGACCGGGTCGACGAGCGGCCGCAGCACCGCTCCGGGCATGGCCGGAAAACCTACTGCCGCGAGGATCGGAAAGGGGTCTTTTGCCATGATCCGCCGGAACTCCTCCTCCCCCACGGCGAGCGGCACGGGCGGCGCGACCTGGATGCCACGCCCCTCGAACAGGAGTCGGGCGAGGTCGGTCCACTCAGGGGTCCGCGGATTTCCCGCGCCCGCGTACACCCGCTCCCCGGCCAGTGCGGACAGCGGCACCTCGTCCGCCGACGCCAACGGGTGTCCCTCGGGCAGCAGCACCGCCATCGGCTCGTAGCGCACGAGCTGGTGGTCCAACTGGGCCCGCAGTACCGGGTCCAGGCCCGCGTACCGGCCGAACGACACGTCCAGCCGGCCCGCGACGATCTCCACGGCCGCGCCGGTCAGGCCGCTCTCGAAGCGGGCCATCAGCTCGTGCTCGGGGGCGAGTTCACGGGCCCGGTGCAGCACCCGGCGGCCGGTGGCAAGCCCCGGGGAGTTGAGGTCCACCAGCAGCGGGCGGGCCGGGCCGAACGCGGCGAACAGGTCGTCCAGCGCGCGGAGCACCTCGCGCGCGTGGGGCACCAGCCGCTCGCCGTCAGCGGTCAGCGTCACCTGCCGGGTGGTCCGCAGGAACAGTTCGGCACCCAGCTCGCGCTCCAGCCGCCGTACGTCCCGGCTGAGGGCCTGCTGGGCGACGTAGAGGCGGGCCGCGGCGCGTGTGAAGTGGAGTTCCTCGGCGACGGCGAGGAACGCGCGCAGCAGGCGGGGGTCGAGGTGAGCCGGCATCCGGCGAATTTACAACGCGGTGGCGTGAATCGGCTCCGAACAGGTGTTGGACCCCATGATCGTCCTCGGGCGACGGTGGGCGCATGCCGCGACCGAACCCCTACCGCCGTCTCTTCACCGTCCCCGGTGCCCGCGCCTTCACCGCCGGGAACCTCATGGCCCGCCTGCCCATGGGCATGTTCAGCGTGAGCGCGGTGGTGATGATCGCCGACACACGCGGCTCGTACGCCCTCGCCGGTGCCGTCACCGCGACCGGGCTCGCCGCGACCGCGCTGGTCGCGCCCTGGACCGCACGGCTCGTCGACCGGTACGGGCAGGCCCGGATCGCCGTACCGGCCACGCTGGTCGCGGTGCTCGGCAGCCTCGCGCTGGTGGTGTGCGTGCGCCAGGGCGCCCCGGACTGGACCCTGTTCGCCGCGTACGCCGCCACCGCGACCACGCCCAACACCGGCGGCATGTCCCGCGCCCGCTGGAACCACCTCTTCCGGGGCGACCCGGCCGCCCTGCACACCGCGAACTCCTTCGAACAGGCCGCGGACGAGCTGTGCTTCATGCTGGGCCCGGTCCTCGCGGCCTTCCTGTGCGGCACGTTCTTCCCGGAGGCGGGCACACTGACCGGCGCGGTGCTGCTGGTGACCGGGATCCTGGTGTTCGCCGCCCAGCGCGCGACCGAGCCGCCGCCCCGTCCCGGTGCGGCGGCCGGGTCGTCACCGCTGCGCGCGCCCGGCGTCCTGCCGCTCCTGGTCTGCTGTCTGGCACTGGGGGCGGTGTTCGGGGCGACGGAGGTCGTCACGATCGCGTTCGCGGACGCGCGCGGGCACGCCGCGGCGGCGGGCGTGGTGCTCGCGCTCCAGGCGGCCGGTTCGTGCGCGGCGGGGCTGGCGTTCGGGGCGGTGCGGCCGGTGGGACCGGCCGCGCGCCGGCATCCGTGGAGCGTGGCCGCGATGACCGCCCTGCTGACGCTGCCCCTGCTCGCCGCGGCCGTCGCCGGTTCGCTGCCGCTGCTGGCCTGCGCGCTGCTGGTGGCCGGGATGGCGACCGCGCCGACGATGGTCACCACGATGGCACTGGTCCAGGAGCGCACGCCCGAGGGCCGTCTCAACGAGGGCATGACCCTGGCCGTGACGGGCCTGCTCGGGGGCATCGCCTGCGGCAGCGCGGCCGGCGGCTGGGTCACCGACCACGTCTCCCCGGCGGCGGGCTACGGCATACCGGTGCTGGCGGCCGCGACGGCCCTGCTGATCTCCCTGGCGGCGGTCCGGCGGGCCGAACCGAAGACGCCCGGCCGGGAACACCCGGCCCCGGCCGAATCCTGAGGGCAGCGGAAAACAGAGAACCCCGCCTCCCTGAGGGGGCGGGGTTCTCTCTTCACATGGGGTGGTGGAGATGGCGGGAATCGAACCCGCGTCCAACGGTGCAGAATCAGGGCTTCTCCGTGTGCAGTTCGCTGCGATTTTCTCGGCCCCGGCGATCACGCGAACAAGTCGCCGACGGGCCCAGTCACTGTTTGATTTCCCATCGAACCCCGTGACCGGGCTCGATGGTTTAGTCCCCTAGATTATGCCAGGATCCGGGTCGGGAACACTCCCGGGCTGACACCCATTAAGGGTCCTTCACTCACTGCTTATTAGGCAGCGAGGGCGAAGGACTGGGAATCGCTCTTGGAATTGGCGATTATTTTTTGCGACATATGGTTAACGAGATCATTGCCGCTTCCTCGACACGCTTCCCCTGCTTCAACAGCCGCTGTCGAAACCGATCATCCCCATGTTGATTTTTCAATGCCCCCGAGGGGGCGGCTCGTCCCCGCTGTGGAGGACTGTCGCCATCGTACGTGACCAACGCACCGCGATGCCAGCCTATTCCCGGCGGCCGACCGGCCCCGACCTCGCTGGGCCGCCACCGGGTCCGCTATCGGGTCCGCTACTCGGCTGCCCGCTGCTTCCGCTTGGCCGCCGCGATCACGCGGTCCGACTCCCGTCGGTCCTGCTTCTCCCGCAGGGTCTGACGCTTGTCGTACTCCTTCTTGCCCCGCGCGAGCGCGATCTCCGCCTTCGCGCGGCCGTCCTTGAAGTACAGGACGAGCGGCACGATCGTGTGACCCGTCTCCTCCGACTTCGACGCCAGCTTGTCGATCTCCTCGCGGTGCAGCAGCAGCTTGCGCTTGCGGCGCGCGGAGTGGTTGGTCCAGCTGCCCTGGCTGTACTCCGGGATGTGCGCGTTGTGCAGCCACGCCTCGTCGCCCTCGATCTGCACGAAGCCGTCGGCCAGCGAGGCACGGCCCTGGCGCAGCGACTTCACCTCGGTGCCGGTGAGCACGAGACCGGCCTCGTAGACGTCGATGATCGCGTAGTCGTGCCGGGCCTTCTTGTTCTGCGCGACGATCTTGCGCTGGCCCTTGGTCTTGTCCTCGGCCGGCTTGCCCTGCTTCGGCTGGGACTCCTTGGGTACGTACATTGCCTTGTTCATAGTCCGGCCATTTTCGCACCTGCGGGGCCCTTGAGGGAAAGCCGATTACGAGGGGCGTGACCGGACGCTCACGAAGCGTCCCCGAGCCCGCTCAGCACGGTCTCGGCCCGCTCCAGGGCCCCGTCGTCCGCGTCCAGGTCCGGGGTGACGCCCGTACCGTCGACGCTCCGGCCGGAGGGGGTGCGGTAGTGGCCGACGGTCAGCTCGGCCACCGAACCGTCGGGCAGCCGGCTCGGCATCTGGACCGAGCCCTTGCCGAAGGTGCGGGAGCCGACGACGACCGCCCGGCCGCGGTCCCGCAGGGCGCCGGTGAGCAGCTCGGCCGCGCTCATGGTGCCGCCGTCGACGAGCGCCACCAGGGGGCGCGTGGTGTCGCCGCCGGAGTCGGCGTGCAGGGCCCGCTGCTCGCCGTCGACGTCGTAGGTGGCGACGAGGCCGCCGTCGAGGAAGACGGAGGCGGTGGAGACGGCCTCGGTGACCAGACCGCCCGAGTTGCCGCGCAGGTCCAGGACGACCCCGGCACCGGCCGGGGCCGCGTCGACGGCGGTGCGTACGGCGCGGCCGGCGCCCTTGGTGAACGCGGTGATCCTGATGACGGTGATGCCCCCGGCGAGGGTGCGCACGGTGACCGAGTCGGTGGACAGACGGGCCCGGCGCAGCGTCTCGGTCCACGCGCGCGTGCCCCGCTCCAGGCCGAGGCGGACGGTCGTGCCGGCGGCCGCGTCGGTCGCGTCACCGCGCAGCAAGGAGACGACTTCGGTGACCGGACGTCCGTCGACGGCACTTCCGTCGACGCTGCGCAGCCGGTCCCCGGCGCGGACCCCGGCGGCGGCCGCGGGTGACCCGGCCTGCACCTTGGTGACCTCGATCCGGCCGTCGCGCTCCCGCCGAGCCTCGAGGCCGACGCCGGTGTACAGGCCGTCCAGGGACTCCGCGAACTCCTCGTACTCGCCCTCGGAGTACACCGCCGCCCAGCGGTCCCCGCTGCGGCTCACGGCACGTTCGGCGGCCTCCAGGGGCGATTTTCCGTCGGCCATCGCTTCCTCGGCGGCCCTGGTCACGGCCTCGGGGGGGCTGATGGGAGCGGTGGCGCGGGCCGCTCCGGACGCGGACTTGCCGCGGTTGTCGGGCAGCGAGCCGGTCGCCGCGCCCGCGACGAGCACACTCGCGAACACCAAGGTCAGAGCCGCCCCGCGGCCGAAGCGGCGGGACGAACAGAGCGGTTCGCGGCCTGACATGGCGGTGAGTCTAGGGGAACGCGAAGGGGCCGTACGGTCGCTTGACCGTACGACCCCCTTGGCATGCGTCACACCTTCAGGTACTTGCGCAGCGCGAAGAACGCGGCAAGCGCGGGCATCAGCAGGCTGGTGGCGAGGATCAGCGGAAGCTTCGTCAGCACCGCATCCCAGCCGATGAAGTTGATCAGGGTCAACTGATCGGCCAGGGCGAGTCCGTGGTCGATGAGGAAGTACCGGGCGAGCACCAGGAATCCGCAGGCGACCCCGCCGCCGATCAGCCCGGCGACCGCGGCCTCCGCGATGAACGGCGCCTGGATGTAGAAGCCCGATGCGCCGACCAGGCGCATGATCCCGGTCTCGCGCCGCCGGCTGAACGCCGAGACGCGCACGGTGTTGACGATCAGCATCAGCGCCACGACGAGCATCAGCGCCATCACCGCGCGGGCGGCCCAGTTCATGCCGTTCAGCAGCTTGAAGAGGTTGTCCAGGATGCCCTTCTGGTCCTGCACGGACTGCACGCCGTCCCGCCCGTCGAAGGCGGTCGCGACGACCTGGTACTTCTCCGGGTCCTTGAGCTTGATCCGGTACGACTCCTGCATCTGGTCCGGCGTGAGGGAGGCGGCCAGCGGGGAGTCGCCGAACTGCTCCTTGTAGTGCTTGTAGGCCTCGTCCTGCGACTCGTACGTCACCGAGTCGACGACCGACATCTTGCCGAGGTCCGACTTGATCTGCTTCTTCTGGTCCTCGGTCACCGCGCCCTTGGCGCAGTTGGGGTCCGACTCGGCGTCGCTCTTGTTGCAGAGGTAGACCGAGACGTTGACCTTGTCGTACCAGTAGCCCTTCATCGTGCTGACCTGGTCGCTCATCAGGAGCGACCCGCCGAACAGGGCGAGCGACAGGGCGACGGAGACGACGACGGCGAACGTCATCGTCAGATTGCGACGGAGACCGACACCGATCTCGGACAGTACGAACTGGGCGCGCATGGCGGGTTGTTCAAGCCTTTCCGTGGACGGTGGCGGTCAGTGCTGGTAGCCGTAGACGCCGCGGGCCTGGTCGCGGACGAGACGGCCCTTCTCCAGCTCGATGACGCGCTTGCGCATCTGGTCCACGATGTTCTGGTCGTGCGTCGCCATCACCACGGTCGTACCGGTCCGGTTGATCCGGTCCAGCAGCTTCATGATGCCGACGGAGGTCTGCGGGTCGAGGTTGCCGGTGGGTTCGTCCGCGATCAGCAGCTTGGGCCGGTTCACGAAGGCCCGGGCGATCGCCACCCGCTGCTGCTCACCACCGGACAGCTCACCGGGCATCCGGTCCTCCTTGCCGCCCAGCCCGACGAGATCGAGCACCTGCGGCACGGACTTGCGGATCTCGCCACGGGACTTGCCGATCACCTCCTGCGCGAAGGCGACGTTCTCGGCGACCGTCTTGTTGGGCAGCAGGCGGAAGTCCTGGAAGACCGTCCCCAACTGGCGGCGCATCTGCGGCACCTTCCAGTTGGACAGGCGCGCGAGGTCCTTGCCCAGCACGTGCACCTGACCGTGGCTGCACCGCTCCTCACGGAGGACCAGCCGCAGAAAGGTGGACTTTCCGGAGCCGGAGGACCCCACGAGGAACACGAACTCGCCCTTCTCCACTTCCAGGGACACATCCCTGAGTGCGGGGCGGGTCTGCTTGGGGTAGACCTTGGAGACATTGTCGAATCGGATCACGGATGCACCACGGGTCGCCGGGGGTAGATGAGCGTGACCATACGCGAACCGGGGAGGCGTGCGCAGGCAGCGGTCACGGTTGTGTGCGGCTTGTGCGTTTTTGTACGGCCACTGCCCTGTGAGGCAGCTCCCGCCGGGACCCCGCGCTGAATCCCGCGGAACCTGGCAGAGTGGAGGGGAACGTTTGCGTCACAGCGGGCGTTGTGTCTGTGGAACCGGTGCAAGGAGGGCGAGCGCATGACGTACGACCGGCTGGTGTGCGCTAACTGCGCCGCGCCCGTGAGCGAGGGCCGGTGCAGGGTGTGCCGCGCGAACCGCGAGCGGCTGCAGCAGGACAACAACTTCTTCGCGGGACTGAACCCGATGGCGCTGATCGCGCTGCTGGCGGTGCTGGTGGCAGCGATGGCGCTGCTCGCCCACCAGACCGCGTAGCCCCCGTACGACGCCGAAGGGCCCGGAGCTTTCCAGCTCCGGGCCCTTCGCGCGTACGTCACGTGCCGGTGCGGCCGCCTACCGTCAGGCAGCAGCCCCGCCGCGGCCCTCCGCGAGACGCGGAAGCACACGGAAGCCGATGCCGCCGACGATCATCGTGGCAGCGCCGATGATCAGGAACGTGGTCTGCCCGGCGCCGGTCTCGGCCAGCTCCTTGCCACCACCCTGGGCGACGTTGTCGGAGGCCGCGTCCGAGGTGTCGGTCAGCGCGGAGCTGCCGGCCTCCTGAGCGGCGGTGCCGTCGGGAGTGGTGCCGGAACCTCCGGTGGTGGAGCCGCCGGAGGTGGTCGAGCCGCCACCGGTGGTGGAACCGCCGTCGGCGGAACCGCCGGTGGTGCTGGAACCGCCGGTGCTGCTCGAACCGCCGGTGCTGTTCGAGCCACCGTTGCTGCTCGAGCCACCGTTGCTGCTGGAGTTGCCGTTGGAGCCACCGTTGCTCTGGTCGCCCGAAGCAGCGGCACCACCGGCACTCTGGTCACCGGACGCAGCCGCGCCACCGTTGCTCTGGTCGCCCGAAGCAGCGGCACCACCGGCACTCTGGTCACCCGAAGCAGCGGCGCCACCGACCGAGGCAGCGCCACCGACGGAAGCAGCGCCACCGACGGAAGCGGCACCACCGGTGCTCTGGTCACCGGACGCGGCGGCTCCGCCGACCGAAGCGGCACCGCCGACGGAGGCGGCACCACCGACGGCGGCCGTGCCGGGCTCCTCGTCGTCACAGTCGGGGTCGGCGACGATGTCGCAGATCGGGTCGTCGCCGGGCTGCTCCCCGTCGAGCGTCTCGACGAGCCCGCTGAGGCCGCCCTCGTTGGAGTCGGCCGAAGCCACGCCCGCCACCGTCAGCGAGGCGCCCGCGGCGATCACTGCGCCCGCGGCGATGCGCGCGATACGGACGCGCGTCTTCTTGGTCATATGGTCGCTACCCCCAGTAGCCGAAATCGTCGATGAGGCCGCGTCCGGGGCGGTGATCGACGGGGGTAGCCAGAAGTGCTGAAGTCCCCCGGTTCACATGCGCCCCAGAGATACGCATGCCAGACTGCACCCTTCCCATTTTTCATAGCAACGTCAAGGCCGTTGCGCACGCAATGTCCAACTCGGCACCCTTTGCCGGACATTGAAGGTGTGAGTGTGATGCAAAACCCAGACATGCCGGGAAGCGCAGGCAAACGAAAAGGCAACTACCCCCATCGCGGGGACAGTTGCCTTGTCGACAAAGTTACTTCTCCTGCTGCTTGCGCCAGCGAATGCCGGCCTCCAGGAACCCGTCGATCTCACCGTTGAAAACGGCCTCGGGGTTGCCGACCTCGAAGTCGGTGCGCAGGTCCTTGACCATCTGGTACGGGTGCAGGACGTACGAACGCATCTGGTTGCCCCAGGAGTTGCCGCCGTCGCCCTTGAGGGCGTTCATCTTCTCCTGCTCCTCCTGGCGGCGCCGCTCGAGCAGCTTGGCCTGGAGGACGTTCATCGCGGAGGCCTTGTTCTGGATCTGCGACCGCTCGTTCTGACAGGAGACGACGATGCCGGTGGGGAGGTGGGTCAGCCGGACCGCGGAGTCGGTCGTGTTGACGCCCTGGCCACCGGGGCCGGAGGAGCGGTAGACGTCCACCCGCAGCTCGGACTCGTCGATCTCGATGTGGTCGGTCTTCTCGACCACGGGCAGGATCTCGACGCCCGCGAAGGAGGTCTGGCGGCGCCCCTGGTTGTCGAAGGGCGAGATGCGCACGAGCCGGTGCGTGCCCTGCTCGACGGAGAGGGTGCCGTAGGCGTACGGGATCTGCACGGCGAAGGTGGTCGACTTGATGCCGGCCTCTTCGGCGTACGAGGTCTCGTAGATCTCGGTCTTGTAGCCCTTCTGCTCCGCCCACCGCAGGTACATCCGCTGGAGCTTCTCGGCGAAGTCGGCGGCGTCGACGCCACCGGCCTCGGCGCGGATGTTGACGAGGGCCTCGCGGGAGTCGTACTCACCGCTGAGCAGCGTGCGGACCTCCAGTTCGTCCAGCGCCTTCTTGACGGAGACCATCTCGGACTCGGCCTCGGCGCGGGCGTCCGGGTCGTCTTCCTCCTCGGCCATCTCGAACATGACGGAGAGATCGTCGATCCGGCCGCGCAGGGCGTCGGCCTTCCTGACCTCGGCCTGGAGGTGGGACAGCTTGCTGGTGATCTTCTGCGCCTCGTCCGGGTTGTCCCACAGGGACGGCGCTGCCGCCTGCTCCTCGAGCACGGCGATGTCTGCCCTCAGCTTGTCGAGGTCCAGAACGGCCTCGATCGACTCCATGGTCGAGGAGAGGGACTTGAGCTCTTCGGATACATCGACGACTGCCACCCCTCCAGCGTAACGGCTCCGCCAAGCGACCAACGCCTCTCAGCCCGTCCGGCGTCTGAGGACGCGGCCCCTTCAGGGCCGCAGCGGGGGTCGGGGAGCGGCAGCCCCCAGGTTCGGGACGGGAAGGGGGGGCGGGGGCGAACCTCCCCGCTCAGGGCGACGCCGGGGCCGAGTTCCCCGGCTCCCCGGGTCCGCCACCGTCGTCCCCGGCCGTGGCCGCCCACGTCCCGACCCCCGCGACAGCGACCAGCACCACCGCGGCCACCCCGACCACAACCCTCCGCCGCCGAGTGGCGGCACGATGGCGCGCGGACCCCGGCCGCGGCGCCCCCGCCGCCCGAGGCACCCGTGCGGTCCCGTGCGCCCCACCCGCCAGCTCGTCCGGCGCCGGCACCCGCATCGACGTGTGCGTGTCCCGGTTGGAGTCCGGCTGCGCCCCGGGCACCAGGGACACGGACCCGCGCCGTCCCCGCCCGTCGCCGGCGGACGGAGCCGCCTCCTCCGCGACCTCGCCCCGCCCGGTCGCCTGATCGCCCGCGGTCTCCTCCGCCGCCTCGCCGTCCGGCTCGTCGACGTCCAGCGGCGGCATCCCGGCCAGCATCGGCAGCTGCTCGCGCAGCCGGGCGGCCACCTCGGAGGCCCGCAGCCGGGAGGCCGGTGCCTTGGCCAGGCACTGCACGAGCAGCTGCCACAGTTCGTCGGGGATGCCGGGCAGCGGAGCGACGGACTCGGTGACGTGCCGGCGCAGCACCGCGCCGGGATGCCCGCCGCCGAACGGCGTGAAGCCCGCGAGCAGCTCGTACAGGACGGTGGCGAGCGCGTAGATGTCCACCGAGGCGCGCGGCGGGAGGCCTTCGACGATCTCGGGGGCGAGGTAGTCCGGCGTACCGATGATCTTCGTGGCGCGGGTCCGCTTGGGGGTGTCGATCAGCTTGGCGACGCCGAAGTCGGTGAGCAGCGCGCGGTGCGAGCCACCGGGGCCGAGCGGGCCCTGCATGTCGAGGAGGATGTTCTCCGGTTTGACGTCCCGGTGGACGATGCCGGCCGCGTGCGCGGCGGCGAGCCCGTCGGCGACGTCCGCGACGATCGCCACGGCGGCCTCGGGCGCGAGCCGGCGGTCCCGGTCGAGGCGGGTCCGCAGATCCGTGCCGCGGACCAGGTCCATGACGAGGGCCAGGTCGTTGCCGTCGACCACGAGGTCGCGTACGGAGACCACGTTGGGGTGTTCCAGACCGAGCAGGGCGGTGCGCTCCTGCACGAAGCGGCCCACCAGCTCCTCGTCGGAGGCGAGGTCCTCGCGCAGCAGCTTGATGGCGACGGGACCGTCCGGCCCCTCGCCCAGCCACACCGTGCCGGCGCTGCCGCGTCCCAGGATCTGGTGGGCGGTGTACCGGCTGCCGATCTTCCGTGCCAAGGCTGCTCCTACAGACGCGTGTTGCCGACGCTGCGCCATCCGGGGGCGCTGACATCAGCGGCTACGCCGCGGGCCCCCAGACCCCAGCCGACAAAGCTACGCGTCCCGCGAGGCAATCCTCGCCTCGGAGACGGAAATCACCCGCCAGGAGTCGACAAATCCCCAAACTCGCGGTCGGGCCCCCGCGGGCCGACCCGTCCGTCAGCCGCCGCCGGTCTTCGCGCCGAGATCGCCGATCCAGCCGCTCACCGTCTGGAACCAGTCGCCGAGCTGCTCCCAGTAGCCCTTGCCGGTGCCGATCCAGTCCTGGAGCGGGCTCAGTTCCCAGATCAGCCAGCCGGCCACCACGAGGATGACCACCGTGAAGAGGCAGCCCTTCAGGCAGCCGAGCCCGGGAATCTTCATCGGGTTGGCGCTGCGCTGCCTCGGCTCCCTCGGCTCGCGCGGCTGCCGGGGCTCCGGCGCGTGCCGCTGCGGCGGCTGCTGGGGCTGCGGGGCGTACCGCTGCGGCTGGGGCTGCTGCTGCGGGGCGTACTGCTGCGGCTGCTGCTGGGGATGGCCGTAGCCCTGCTGGGGCCGCTGCTGCGGGCGCTGCTGGGGCCTCGGCTGCTGCTGTCGGGGCTGCTGCTGCGGGCGGGCGACCTGCCGCTGGGGGCGGCGGCGCAGCGGGTCCTCGTTCGGATCGAGGTACTGGACCTGGGTCTGTTCGTTGCGGTCGCGGGCGGCGCGCAGCTGGTTCTGCCAGGGGTGCGGTTCCTCGGGCTGCTGTCCGCCGGGCCGGTGCGGCGGCTGCACCGGCGGCATGACGGTCGTCGGGTCGCCCGCGCCCGCCGGGCCACCGGTGTGGGGCAGGACGGCGGTGGGGTCCGCGGCGCCGGGCGGGCTGCCGGGGCCGGCGGTGTGCGGCAGCACGCTGGTCGCGGCGTTCGGGTCATAGGCGCCGGCGGGCGCGCCGGGCACGGTGGCGGGCGCCGGGTCCGGCCCGAGCAGGTGGCCGACGCCCTCTGCGGCGGCGATCTGCATCGAGTTGGCGTGCACGCCGACGCCCTCGGCGACGACGCGCAGGGCGCGCGCGAGGTTCTCGGCGCTGGGGCGGTCGTCGGGGTTCTTGCGCAGACAGCGCTCTATGACCGTCCACAGCGGCTCGGGCACGGTGGAGGGTCGGCGCGGTTCGGCGCTCAGGTGCTGGTGGAGGACCTCCAGGGCCGAGCTGCCGGAGAACGGCGGGCGGCCGGTGACCAGCTCGTACAGCAGGATGCCGGCGCCGTAGATGTCGACGGCGGAGGTCTGCGGGCGGCCCTCGGCGGACTCCGGGGCGACGTACGTCGGCGTGCCGACGAACTCGCTCGTACGGGTGAGGCCCGGGGAGTCGGCGAGGCGCGCGATGCCGAAGTCGGTGAGCAGCGGGTGCATCTGCCCGCCGTTCTGGAGGAGGAGCACGTTGGCCGGCTTCAGGTCGCGGTGGACGACGCCGTCGGCGTGGCTCGCGGCGAGGGCGTCGGCGATCTGCGCGGTGAGCAGGGCGGCGGCGACGGGCGTGAAGGGGCCGTTCTCGCGGAGGTAGCGGTGCAGGTCGGGACCTTCGACGAGGTCCATGACCAGGGCCAGCAGATCGCCCTCGACGACCAGGTCGCGGACCCGGACGATGTTGGGGTGGGTCAGCCGGAGGAGTACGGAGCGCTCCCGCAGGAAGCGCATCACGATGTCGGGGTCGCTCGCGAGTTCTTCCTTGAGGACCTTGATCGCCACGGTTTCGCCGGGCTGGCCGGCCACGGCCGCCTCGGCGCCCGCGGTCTCGCGCTGGCGGGCTCGCCAGACGGTGCCCGTGGCGCCGCGTCCGAGCGGCTCCTCGAGCAGGTACTTGCTGCCGACTGGCCGCACGTCACGCGCTCCCTGCTGCTTGCTTGCCTCTGTTCCGACCCACTGTAGTGCTGTGCCCCCGGCAGGGGGCTGTCCTCTTCCTATGGTCCTTCCGTACGCCCTTACGCACGGTCACGCGCCGCTCCCCGTACATGTTCGAAGGAAAGACGCTCGCCTCGGTCCGTTGGTTGCCGAAGGCGGACGTGACCGATCTCAAGCGGTCATCCGTAAGCCATCGGTCAGGCACTTTTACGGGCAGAGCCGACCAATCAAGATCACTTGTCCCTCGGTGGCGGGCGCATTGTCGGTGACAGGTGCGAGGATGCCTGGAGTACTGGCCGACGTGCTCGCGTGGGGTGGGGGAAAGTCCGCGCACGGGCAGAAGGGACCGCTGACGGCGATGCAGATCCGGCTGACCGTCGTAGACCCGCAGGGCCCGCCCGGGGACACGCGGGGCCGAGCCGCGAGCTGCGACGTGCTGGTCACGGCGCCCGCCGGCACGGCTCTGGCCGCGGTGGCGTCCACCCTGGCCGCGGCGGTCTCCGGGGAGGGGGGCACTGCTCCGTCCGGGGGAGCCCAGCCCGTGCTGTACGCGGGCGCGCAGCGACTCGACGCCCAGCGCTGCACCCTCGGCGAACCACCCCTGATCGACGGCGCCGTGCTCTGTCTGGGCGCACCGGCCGACCCCGAGCCGCATCCGGAGGTCGACGAGGCCCCGGCCCGGCTGCACGTGGTGGCGGGGCCGGACGCGGGCGGGGTCCATCTGCTGCACGGCGGCCAGATCCGCGTCGGCCGCTCCGCCGACGCCGACGTCCCGCTCGACGACCCGGACGTCTCCCGACTGCACTGCGCGGTGACGCTCTCCGCCGACGGGCGGGTCACGGTCGCCGACCTCGGCTCCACCAACGGCACCACGCTCGACGGCACGCGCGTGCAGAGCCGCCCGCTCCGGTTCACCCCGGGCGCCCTGCTGCGGGTCGGCGAGTCGGCCCTGCGGCTGGCGCCGCCCGGCGGCCCCGGCGCGCGGGTGGCCACGACACCCGACGGGGAGGGACACGTCCGGGTGCCGTCCGCGAGCCCGGAACCCGAGGCCGCCGCCCCCGCGGACGTGCCCCACGCGCGCGTGAGCGGCGACGACACTCCGTCCGCCCCCACCGGCCACGCCTACGGCACGCTCGACTGGCGCGACTCCGCACCCACCCGTGGCGAGCGCGCGCAGGCACCTCTGGTGCCGGGCCAGGGCGGCGCGCCGCCCATCGAGAGCCACGGCGCCACCCACGGCGGCCGCTCGGGGCTCGGCTCCTTCACCGACCCGTCCGAGGCCCGCGGCCCGCACCAGCCCTCCTCGGAGGAGGACGGCGGCACCACCCGCAAGGGCACGCCCGTGCGCGGCACCGAGGTGCCCCAGGGCCTGCGCAGGCGGGGCGGCCTGTCCGCCTGGGCCCGCCGGCTGGCCGGCGGCCGCGGCGGCCCGCAGGAGACGGACGATCCGCAGGCGTACGACGACCAGGTGGCCGAGGCCGAGTGGGAGCCGCCCGCCGGGGTGCCGTCCGCCCCGGACACCTGGCCGGACCCGGCCGCCCTGCTGCTGACCGCACTCGGTCCGGGCCCGCGGCTGTGGGAGCGCCGGCCGGGCCACCCCGAGACGCTCACGGTCCGGCTGGGCACGGCCGACCGGGTGGCGCCGGACGGGTCGCTGCTGCCGGCCGTGCCGGTGACCGCGGGCCTGCGCGAGGTCGGCGCCCTGGGCCTGGCCGGACCGCGCCCGAGGCTGGCCGGGCTGGCCCGCGCGGTGCTGGCCCAGCTCGCCGCGCTGCACTCCCCGGACCTGCTGGAGATCGTCCTGATCAGCACGGACCGGGCGCGTTCCGAGGACGAGCGGGTCGCCGAGTGGTCCTGGCTGGGCTGGCTGCCGCAACTGCGCCCGGGGCACGGCCAGGACTGCCGCCTCCTCCTCGCCCACGACCGCGACCAGGCCACCGCCCGCACCGACGAACTGCTGCGCCGCCTGGAGGACCGTCTGACGGACGGCGCGGCGGCACCGGCGCCCCTCCCCGCCCCACGCGGCACAGCCCACCGCCCCTCGTGGGCCGTGGCGGACGGCGCCGGGGACGGCTTCCCGGGCCCGTACACGGTCCTCGTCGTGGACGGCGACCCCGGCGGCGCCGACCTGCGTGAGGCGACGGCCCGGCTGGCGACGGCCGGTCCGCGGGCCGGGATCCACGTCGTCTGCCTGGCCGAGACGCCCGCCGCCTCCCCCGCCGCGCCGGTGACCGACGTGTACGAGGCGGCCTGCGCGGCGGCGCCCACCTTCCGCGCGTGCGGAGCCGTGGCGCTGCTCAGCGGCGATGTGGCGACCGCGCTGCGGCTGCTGCGGGTCGCCCCGGCCGGGGCGGAGTCCGAGCGGCCGGGCCCGGTGGGCCACGGCACGGTCGGCGCCGTCGACGCGGTCTCCGCCGCCTGGGCGGAGCGTTTCGCGCGGGCCCTGGCCCCCCTGCGCCCGGAGGTCTCCCCGGGCGGCGACCGCCCCGCGCGCGTGTCCGCCCCGCTGCCCCAGTCGGCCCGTCTCCTCGACGAATTGGGCCTGGCGCGCGCGACCCCGGCCTCCCTGATGGCCCGTTGGGCCGACGCGGCCGACGACACCGAGGCGCTCGGCGGCCGGGCCTCGGCCGTGCTGGGCGCGGGCCCGCGCGGCCCGGTCTCCGTGGACCTGTCCGCCGAGGGCCCGCATCTGCTGGTCGAGGGCCCGCCCGGCAGCGGGCGTACGGAGCTGCTGCGGGCGGTCGTCGCCTCGCTGGCCGCCGCCGAGCGCCCCGACCGGCTCGGTATCGTCCTGCTGGACGGCCGGGACACCGTCGGCAAGGCGGGCGCCGGCCACGGCGAAGGCCTGCGGGTCTGCACGGACGTACCGCATGTCACCACGCACCTCACGGCCAACGACCCGGTCCGCATGCGGGAGTTCGCGCAGTCGCTGAGCGCCGAGCTGAAGCGGCGGGCCGAGCTGCTCGGGCGGTCCGACTTCGCCGAGTGGCACACGCACCGCGCGGTGTCCGGCCGTATCGTCCCGCAGCGCCAGCCGGTCGGCGGGGGTACCGGCGCCGCCGACCTCGACGCCCCGCCCAGTTCGACCCTGCGGCTGCGCCCCGGCGCGGCGGCCCGCCGACGGACGGAGGCACCGCCGCCGCTGCCCCGCCTGGTCGTCGTGGTGGACGACCTGGACGCCCTGGTCTCCCCCGCGCTCGGCTCCCCCGGCCGCCCCGCCGCCGGTTCGGTGATGCGCGCGCTCGAGGCGGTGGCCCGCGAGGGTGAGCGGCTCGGCGTCCACCTGGTGGCCGCGACCGGTCCGGGGGGCCGTACGGCCGAGTCGGAGCCGGCCCGGCAGGCCACCCTGCGGATCACCCTCGAAGCGCCCGGCTCGGGCACCGACGAACCGGCCCCCGGCCGCGGTCGGCTCAGGGGCCCGGACGGCCGGCTCACCCCGTTCCAGGGCGGCCGGGTGACGGGCCGTATCCCGCGCACCGCGACCCTGCGCCCCACGGTGGTCCCCCTGGAGTGGCAGCGCATGGGCGACCCTCCGACCCGCAGACCCGTCCGCGAACTGGGCAACGGCCCCACCGACCTCGCCCTCCTGGCCAGCGCCCTGGAACGGGCGGCCCGCGAGGTATCGGCGGCCGAGGTGCCGTCGCTGCTGTAGAAGGGCGGCACAACCGGCGCGTCCGGGGGAGTTTGAGGAGGGCGTTACGACGCGGTCACGATCCCCCGGTTGACACCGCACGCGCACTTGCCGACCCTCCGCACCCGGCGTAGACCAGTGCCACGGGACAGCGCTCGGACGTTCGACGAGGAACGAAGAACGGGGCAGTGATGCGCAGCACGAGCAACACCATCCGGACACGCAGGACCGTGAAGGCGGCCGCCACGGTCCTCGCGGGAGCCCTCGCGCTCTCGCTCACCGCGTGCGGCAGCGACGACGACAAGAGCGGCGGAAACGAGACCACCGGCACGAAGGCGTCCGGCGACGCCCTGACCCTCCCGAAGCTGGACGGCACGACGCTGGAGGTCGCGGCCGTCTGGACGGGCCCGGAGCAGGCC
Source organism: Streptomyces sp. NPDC058335 (assembly GCF_042723915.1). Lineage (NCBI taxonomy): Bacteria > Bacillati > Actinomycetota > Actinomycetes > Kitasatosporales > Streptomycetaceae > Streptomyces > Streptomyces sp. NPDC058335. Next base: position 396,033 of record NZ_JBHXHX010000007.1, read on the forward strand.
AACTTCAAGAAGGTGCTGGCCGAGTTCGAGAAGCGCACCGGCGCGAAGGTCACCTTCGTACCGGCGCAGGACCCGATCATCAACTTCCTCGGGTCGAAGATCGCGGGCGGTCAGCCCCCGGACGTGGCGATGCTGCCGCAGCCGGGCGCCATCAAGCAGGCCGTGGACAAGAAGTGGGCCAAGCCGCTGGGCCCCGAGGCGCTCAAGGAGCTGCAGAAGAACTACTCGCAGGGCTGGCAGGACATCGGCAAGGTCGGGGCCGAGCAGTACGGCGTCTACTACAAGGCGGCCAACAAGTCGCTGATCTGGTACAACGCCAAGGTCTTCGAGAACGCGGGCGCGAGTGAGCCCAAGACGTGGGACGAACTGCTGACGACGGCCCAGACGGTCTACGACTCCGGTGTCACCCCCTTCTCGATCCCGGGCGCGGACGGCTGGCCGCTGACCGACTGGTTCGAGAACGTGTATCTCTCCCAGGCGGGCCCGGAGAAGTACGACCAGCTGGCCAGGCACGAGATCAAGTGGACGGACCCCTCCGTGAAGGAGGCGCTGACCACGCTCGCGCAGATCTGGGGCAAGAAGGACTACGTGGCGGGCGGCGCCGACGGTGCCCTTCAGACGCAGTTCCCGAACGCCGTCACCCAGACCTTCACCGGCGGTGACCAGCCCAAGGCCGCGATGGTCTACGAGGGCGACTTCGTCCAGGTCAACATCGCGCAGACGGACGCGAAGGTGGGCACGGACGCGAAGGTGTTCCCGTTCCCGAAGGTCGGCGACACCGCGCCGGTGGTCTCCGGCGGTGACGCGGCGGTCATCCTGGAGGACTCCACGGGCGCGCAGGCGCTGGCGACCTTCCTGGCCTCGCCGGACGCGGCGGAGATCCAGGCAAAGCTGGGCGGCTATCTCTCGCCGAACAAGAACGTCGACCCGGCGGCGTACCCGAACGATGTGCAGCGCAAGATCGCCGAGGCGCTGGTCGCGGCCGGTGACGACTTCCGCTTCGACATGTCCGACCAGGCCCCGCAGGCCTTCGGCGGTACGCCGGGCAAGGGCGAGTGGAAGGACCTCCAGGACTTCCTGAAGAACCCGACGGACGTGGCCGGCATCCAGGCGAAGCTGGAGTCGGACGCGGCAGCGGCGTACGGGAACTGAGCCGGTCATGGCATCGGCCGGTGCGGCGGGGGCTCCCGGAGCCCCCGCCCCTCCTCGCTCGCGCAGAAGCGTGACCGGCACCCGCAGGACGGTGGCGGCGCTGTTCCTGCTGCCCGCCCTGGTGCTGCTGGGCGCGCTCGTGGTCTACCCGATCGGGTACTCGGTCGTGCGCAGTTTCTACGACCAGTCCGGCGACGGATTCGCCGGCATCGACAACTACAAGGCCCTCTTCACCGACGACGGCATCCGCACGGCGCTGAAGAACAACGTCCTGTGGGTGGTGTTCGCGCCCACCGTGGCGACCGCGCTCGGTCTGATCTTCGCGGTGCTGACCGAACGCATCCGCTGGGGCACCGCGTTCAAGCTGGTCGTCTTCATGCCGATGGCGATCTCGATGCTCGCCGCCGGCATCATCTTCCGGCTGGTCTACGACCAGGACCCGGACAAGGGGGTCGCCAACGCGGTGTGGGTCGGGGTGCACGACACGTTCGCGCAGTCGTCGGCGTTCCCCAAGGCCCATCCGGGCCGTGAGTCGCCGCTGGAGTCCGCGAAGGGCGGCGCCTTCCTCACCAAGGAGCCGGTCCGCGCGGGCGATCCGGTCTTCCTCCCACTGGTCGGCGTACCCCCGGACCAGATGCCCGACAGCGCGAAGAAGGCGGCGCCGGCACCGTCCGAGCCGGGCAAGGTCACCGGCACGACCTGGCAGGACTTCACCCGCGGCAAGGGCGTCGGCACGCTCGGCGCCCCGGACCCGGCCGAGCTGGGCTACGCGGGGATGCGGATCGAGGCGGTCAAGGACGGCAAGGTCGTGGCCTCGACGACCGCCGCCGGTGACGGCACCTTCACGCTGCCCGAAGCGGCCGACGGGGCGCAGCTGCGGCTGCCCGCGAGCAACTTCGAGGAGGCGTACAACGGCCTGGACTGGCTCGGCCCGTCGCTGGTCACGCCGGCGATCATCGGGTCGTACATCTGGATGTGGGCGGGCTTCGCGATGGTGCTGATCGCGGCCGGGCTGGCGAGTGTGCCGCGGGAGCTGCTGGAGGCGGCCCGGGTGGACGGGGCGAACGAGTGGCAGGTGTTCCGCAGGGTCACCGTGCCGCTGCTCGCGCCGGTCCTCGCGGTGGTCACCGTCACCCTGATGATCAACGTCCTGAAGGTGTTCGACCTGGTCTTCATCATCGCCCCCGGCTCCTCCCAGGACGACGCGAACGTGCTCGCCCTGGAGCTGTACCGCAAGGGGTTCTCCGAGGACCAGCCGGGCATCGCCAGCGCCATCGCGGTGTTCCTGCTCCTGCTGGTGATCCCGGTGATGTGGTTCAACGTACGTCGGCTGCGGCGGGAGGTCAGGCGATGAGCACGCACCCGTCGTTCTGCCGGGGGTCCGGGGGTCGTCCCCCGGGTGAGCGCAGTAACGTACGTCGGCTGCGGCGGGAGGTGCGGCGATGAAGACTCCCGTGGAACCCGTGCGGGCCGAGCGTTCGCTGGGCGGGCGGATCGTGGAGAAGGTGGGCGGTGGTGCGGTCCGGGTCTTCCTGATCCTGGTCGGGTTGTTCTGGCTGGTGCCGACGATCGGTCTGCTGATCTCCTCGCTGCGCTCCCCGGAGGACATGAGCGCGAGCGGCTGGTGGAAGGTGTTCGCGGAGCCGTCCCAGCTCACCGTGGACAGTTACCAAAAGCTGCTGGAGAACGGCGACATCACCGGTTCCCTCTTCAACACGGTCCTGATCACCGTCCCGGCGACGGTCCTGGTCGTCGTCATCGGCTCGCTCGCCGGGTACGCGTTCGCGTGGATGGAGTTCCCCGGCCGCGACTGGTGGTTCCTGGCCGTGGTGGGCCTGCTGGTGGTGCCCGTGCAGGTGGCGCTGATCCCGATCGCCGAACTGTTCGGCAAGGTCGGCCTGTTCGGGTCCGTCCTCGGGGTGATCCTCTTCCATGTGGGCTTCGGTCTGCCCTTCGCGGTGTTCCTGCTGCGGAACTTCTTCGCGGAGATCCCCCGCGAGCTGCTGGAGGCGGCCCGGCTGGACGGCGCCGGCGAACTGCGCCTGTTCACCCGGGTCGTGATGCCGCTGGGCGGTCCGGCGATCGCGAGCCTCGGCATCTTCCAGTTCCTGTGGGTGTGGAACGACATGCTGGTGGCACTGGTGTTCACCAACGCCGACAGCCAGCCGATCACCGTCGCTCTGCAGACGCAGGTACGGCAGTTCGGCAACAACATCGACGTGCTGGCACCCGGCGCGTTCATCTCGATGGTGGTCCCGCTGGCCGTGTTCTTCGCGTTCCAGCGGCAGTTCGTGTCCGGCGTGATGGCCGGCGCGGTCAAGTAGGCGGTACGGCAAGGGGGGTGGGCGCCATCGGCCCGCCCCCCTCCGTTCACCCGGTGTCCCCCGGATGCCGTAGACGAACGTAACCAAGTCACTCCATCGGCCGTTGCCCGGACCAGGCCCTGTCGTCCGCGCCGACCTATGGATGTCCCTTGCCCAGGTTCAGTGTCATCGTCCCCGCGTACAAGGTTCAGGCGTACCTGCACGAGTGCCTCGAATCCGTGCTGTCCCAGTCGTACACCGATCTCGAACTGATCGCCGTCGACGACGGTTCGCCGGACGCCTGCGGCGAGATCATCGACGAGTTCGCGGCCCGCGATCCACGGGTGCGGGCCCTGCACCTGCCGGAGAACGCCGGTCTGGGCCCCGCGCGCAACGCGGGCCTCGCCCAGGCCACCGGCGACTACCTGCTGTTCCTGGACTCCGACGACACGCTCACCCCGGACGCGCTGCGCGCGATCGCCGACCGGCTGAAGGACACCGGCGAGCCGGACGTCCTGGTGTACGACTACGCGACCGCGTTCTGGACGGGTGAGACCGAGCGCCACCAGTTCGCCGATCAGCTCACCGAGCGGGGCCCGGCGCCCTTCCGGCTGGAGGACCGGCCGGGGCTGCTGCGGGTGCTGATGGTCGCCTGGAACAAGGCCTACCGGCGGGATTTCGTCGAGCGCGTCGGCCTGACCTTCCCCCCCGGCTACTACGAGGACACCCCCTGGACCTACCCGGCGCTGATGTCCGCCGGGTCGATCGCCACGCTGGACCGGGTCTGCGTCCACTACCGGCGGCGCCGCGGCGGCAACATCCTCTCCACCACCAGCCGCCGCCACTTCGACGTCCTCGACCAGTACGACCGGGTGTTCGCGTTCATCGACCGGCGGCCCGAACTCGCGCACTGGCGGCCGGTGTTGTTCCGCCGCATGGTCGACCACCTGACGACGGTGTTCACGCGGCCGGACCGGCTGCCGCGCGGTTCGCGCGGCGAGTTCCTGCGCCGGGCCCGCGCCCACTACCGCCGTTACCGCACGCCCGGCGCGCCCGTCCCGCTGCGCTCCCGGCTGCGCCACGGTCTCGTCCACCTCGGCCTGCACCGCACCTACCGGGCGCTCCAGGCGGCCACGGCCCTGCGCCGCCGCACGAGCGGGCTCGCCGCGAAACTCGCCCGCGCTCTGAAGGCCGCCTGTCTCCAGGCCCACTACCGGATCCAGCTGCGCCTGCCGCTACGCGCCGACCGGGCCGTCTTCGCCGCCTACTGGGGCCGCGGCCACGGCTGCAACCCGGGCGCGCTGGAGAGCGCGTTCCGCGCCCTCGCCCCGCAGGTGCGCACGGCGTGGATCGCCCACCCCGAGCACCGGCACACCGTCCCGCCGGGCCCGCGCCCGCTGCGTCCCGGCACGGCCGCCTACTGGACGGCGCTGGCCCGCTCCAAGTACCTGGTGAACAACGTCAACTTCGACCGCCGGCTGGTCAAGCGCCCCGGCCAGGTCTTCGTGCAGACCCAGCACGGCACCCCGCTCAAGCACATGGGCCTCGACCTCCAGGAACGCCCCGCGGCGGCCCGCGACATGGACTTCGCGGAACTGCTCAGGGGCGTCGACAAGTGGGACTACGTGCTGTCCGCCAACCGCCACACCACCCTCACCTGGGAACGCGTCTACCCCGGCGGCTACACGACACTGGAGTACGGCTATCCCCGCAACGACGTCTTCCAGCGGGCCACCGCCGCGGACGTGGCCCGGCTGCGCGAGGAACTGGGCATCCCGCGCGACGCGGTGGCGATCCTGTACGCCCCCACCCACCGCGACTACCGACGCACCCAGCGCGCCGCCCTCGACCTGGAGCGGCTCCTGGACCGGCTGGGCCCGCGCTTCGTGATCCTGGCCCGCGCCCACTACTGGCAGCCCGCCGCCCCGCTCGCCGACGGCCGGGTCATCGACGTCAGCGGCCACCCGAGCGTGGAGTCCCTCTGCCTGGCCTCGGACGCCCTGGTCACCGACTACTCGTCGATCATGTTCGACTACGCCGGCCTGGACCGCCCGATCGTCGTCCACGCCGAGGACTGGGAGGCGTACGAGGCGGCCCGCGGCACCTATTTCGACGTGCGCGCCTTCCCGCCTGGCGCGGTCGCCCGCAGCGAGGACGAACTGATCGACATCTTCGCGACCGGCCACTGGCGCGGCTCCCGTTCGGCCCAGCTGCGCGCCGCGTTCCGGGAGCGGTTCTGCCCGTACGACGACGGACACGCCGCCGAGCGCGTCGTACGGCGGGTCGTGCTGGGCGAGACGGACGTGCCGCCCGTCGTGCCGCTCGCGGAACGCCGTCCCGTGCCGTCGGCGGCGGCGACGCACACGCGCCCGGCTCTGGCCACCGTGCCGCAGCCTTCGGGCCCCCGGGTCACCAGCCACTAGAGCCGCCGCGTCAGCCCGTGCCGGAGCCCGCCGGAATCCCCCGGCCGGAGCCCCGCCGGAATCTCGCCGGAACCCGACCGAGCCAGACACAGAAAGAGCAGAATGCCCCGCTTCAGCATCATCGTTCCGTCCCATGGGGTCGCCGGCCGGCTGTCCCTGGCGCTGGACTCCGTCCTCGGCCAGTCCTTCGACGACTTCGAGCTGATCCCGGTCTGCGACGCGCCCGACACCCCGGCCGGGGCCGTCGCCGCCGGGTACGCCGAGCGGGACAGCCGCGTGATCCCGGTGTTCTCGCCGCCGTCGGCGGGGCTCGCGGGGGCGCGCAACACCGGGATGCGGGCGGCGACCGGCGCGTATGTGCTGTTCCTCGACGGTGACGACACCCTCGCGCCGGGCGCGCTGACCGCGCTGGAAGCCCGGCTGGCCGAGACGGGCGAGGTCGACGTCCTGTACGCCGAGCACGAGCGGATCCCCTGGTGGGAGGGCGAGCCGGCCAACCCGGCGGCCCCGCTGTTCGCCAAGGCGCCCCAGGGTGCCTTCGCGCCCGCCGAGGCGCCCGAGATCACCGGCGTGCAGCTGCCCGTGTGGAGCGCCGCCTACCGGCACGACTTCCTCACCGCGCGCGAACTCGCCTTTCCCGCCGGGCACTTCACGGACATCGGCTTCGGCGGCCTGGTCACCGTGCAGGCCGAGCGGGTCGCGGTCCTGCGCTCCGTCGTCGTACGGCATCTGCTGCGGCGGCAGGGCAGCCGGCTCAACCTGCCGGGCGAGCACCACGCCGACCTGCTGGAACAGACCGATCTGGTGCTCACCGGGGCGGCCGGACACGGCTTCACCGGTGATCTGTTCGCCCAGTTGTTCGCCGCCGTACTGAAGACGGCCGCGCACCCGGCCCGGCTGCCCGCCTCCGGTCGCCGGGCGTTCTTCCGCCGGGCGACCGCGCTGTACCGGCGCCACCGGCCGGCCGGGTTCCGCAGGCCGGGCGGGAGCCTGGGGGTGCAGCACCGGCTGCTGGCGGCGGGGGCGTACACGGCGTTCCGCGCGCTGCGGGGCGCCAACCGGAAGGCTTCGGCCGTCGCCCAGCGGGTCCCGCGCCCCCGCGGACTGCGCACCCGCCTGTACTACCGGCTGCAACTGCGCCGCCGTATCGACCCGAACCTGGCGGTGTACTGCGCGTACTGGGGCCGGGGTTACGCGTGCAGCCCCGCCGCCATCCATGCCAAGGCCGTCGAACTCGCCCCGCACATCCGCTCGGTGTTCCTCGTCGAGCCCGAGCAGGCGCACTCGATGCCGCCGGGTGTCGACCACGCCGTGATCGGCAGCCGCCGGGCCTGGCGGCTCCTCGCGCGCGCCAAGTACCTCGTCAACAACGCCAACTTCGCGGAGGGCGTCGTCAAGCGCGAGGGCAGCGTGCACGTGCAGACGCAGCACGGCACCCCGCTGAAGAAGATGGGCGTCGACCAGTCGACGTACCCGGTGGTGGCGGCCGCTACCGGCAGCTTCACGAAGCTGCTGGGCCGCGTCGACCGGTGGGACTACAACCTGTCCTCCAACACCCACTCCACCCAGATGTGGGAGCGCGCGTTCCCCGGCTCGTACGAGCAGCTGGAGTACGGCTATCCGCGCAACGACGTCTTCTGCACGGCGACCGCCGAGGACGTCGCCCGCGTCCGGCGCGAGCTGGGCGTCCCGGAGGGGAAGACGGCCGTGCTGTACGCGCCGACCCACCGCGACCACCGGACCGGCTTCGACGCGGGCCTGGACCTGGAGGCGTTCTGCGAGGCGGCCGGCGAGGACGTCGTCGTGCTGCTGCGGGCGCACTACTTCTACGACCGGGGCGTACGCCGGGGCTCCGGCCGGATCATCGACGTGACCGCGCACCGCTCCTCCGAGGACGTGTGCCTGGCCGCCGACGCGCTGGTCACCGACTACTCGTCGATCATGTTCGACTACGCCAACCTGGACCGCCCCATCGTCGTGTACGCCGACGACTGGGACGTCTACACCGAGACGCGGGGCGTGTACTTCGACCTGATGGCGGCCCCGCCGGGACCGGTCGCCCGGACGCCCGAGGAGCTGGCCCGCGTCTTCGCCGACGGCTCGTACGCCTCGGCCGCGTCCCGGTCGCTCAGAAACATTTTCCGGGCCCGTTTCTGCCAGTTCGACGACGGCCTGGCCGCCGAGCGCGTCGTACGGCGGGTGCTGCTCGGCGAGCCCGCGGAGGCGATCCCGCCCGTGCGGCCGCTCGCCGAGCGCGTCCCGGCCCCCGCCGCCTCCCCCCTCGTAAGGAGCTGACCCCCGCAGTGCCCCGCTTCAGCATCATCGTCCCCTGTTTCAAGGTGCAGGGCTTCCTGCGCGAGTGCCTCGAGTCAGTCCTGGAGCAGTCGTACCGCGACCTCGAGGTGATCGCCGTCGACGACCGCTCGCCCGACGGCTGCGGCGCGATCCTCGACGAGTACGCGGCCCGCGACGACCGGGTGCGGGTCCTGCACCTGCCGGAGAACGCCGGCCTCGGCCGCGCCCGCAACGCGGGTCTGCCGCACGCGAGCGGCGACTACCTGTTCTTCCTGGACAGCGACGACACCCTCACCCCGGGCGCCCTGCGCGCCATGGCCGACCGTCTCGACGAGGCCGCCGACCCGGACGTGCTGGTCTTCGACTACGCCCGCACCTACTGGTGGGGCGGCACCCGCCGCAACGCCCTCGCGCACGTCCTCGCCGACTGCGGCGACGCCACGTTCACCGCCGCCGAGCACCCGGAGATCCTCGATCTGCTGATGGTCGTGTGGAACAAGGTGTACCGGCGGGACTTCGTCGAGGGGAACGGCTTCCGTTTCCCACCCGGTTACTACGAGGACACGCCCTGGACCTTCCCGGTCATGCTCAGCGCGCGGCGGATCGCCACGCTGGACCGGATCTGCCTGAACTACCGCCAGCGCCGCCAGGGCAACATCCTGTCCACCACCAGCCGCAAGCACTTCGACATCCACGAGCAGTACGAGCGGGTCTTCGCCTTCGTCGACTCCCGCCCCGAGCTGGCGAGCTGGCGGCCCTACCTGCACCGCAAGATGGGCGACCACTGTCTGGACATCCTCGCCAAGCCGGACCGGCTGCCCCCGTCCGACAGGGGCGAGTTCTTCCGTCGTACGGCCGAACTGTTCGCCCGGCACCGCCCGGCGGGCGAGCCGGTGCCCGCCGGACTGCGTGTGCTGCGCGGGCCGTACGCCGGCTACGTGGCCTGGCGGCAGGGCGCGCGGGCCGGGCGGGAACTCGCCCGGCGTACGGCGCAGGCGCGCGGGGCGGCCGCGGGGCGCGTACGCCGGGGTGTGAGCGCCGTGCAGGCCCGGCGCCCGCTGGACCCGCAGCTGGTGGTGTACTCGGCGTTCTCGCACCGGGGCGTGCTCGGCGACCCGGGGGCCGTGTACCGCAAGGCGCGGGAGATCGCCCCGCACCTGCGCGGGGTGTGGGTCGTACGGGACGAGGAGACGGCGGACCGGCTCCCCGACGGGGTCGAGCACGTGTTGCTGGACTCCCCGGCCTACCGCCGGGTGACCGCTCGGGCCGGTTTCTTCGTCAACAACGTCAACTGGCCCGGCACGCTAGTCAAACGCCCCGGCAGCGTCCACATCCACACCCACCAGGGCACCCCGTTGAAGCTCATGGCGGCCGACCTGCTCGACCGGCCCGGCGCCCGGCACGGCGTGGACGTGCCGCAGATGCTGCGCCGCGCCGACCGCTGGGACTACAGCCTGGTCGCCAACCCGTACTCCGAACTGGTCTGGGAGCGCGCCTACCCCTGCCACTTCACCTCGGCGCGCACCGGCAGTCCGCGCAACGACGTGCTGGTGACCGCCGACGCACAGGCCGGGGCGCGGGCCCGTGCCCGCCTCGGCATCCCCGCGGACCACACGGTCGTGCTGTACGCGCCGACCCGCCGGGAGTACGTCCGCGGCGGCCACGCCGACCGGATCGACCTGGCCCGGTTCGCCGCCGACCTCGGCGAGGGCCACACCCTGGTGGTGCGGCTGCACCCGTCCCTGGCGACCGGGCACGCGCGCGGGATGGGCCTGTCCGACCTGCACCGGCGTGGGATCGTCGTCGACGCGACCGACGTCCCGGACGTCGAGGACGTGATGCTCGCCTCCGACGTCCTGGTCACCGACTACTCGGCCCTGATGTTCGACTACGCCCACCTGGACCGGCCGGTCGTGGTGCACGCCGACGACTGGGCCGCGTACACGGCGAGCCGGGGCACCTACTTCGACATCACCGCCGAGCCGCCGGGCCATGTCTCGCGCAGCTACGGGGAGCTGGCCGGGCTGATGACCTCGGGGAGCTGGCGCGACGAGGAGTCGGCGCGGCTGCGGGCCGGTTTCCGGGAGCGGTTCTGCGTGTTCGACGACGGGCGGGCCGCCGAGCGGGTCGTCCGGACGTTGCTGCTGGGCGAGGAGATGACCGGCCCCGCCACGGTCCGGGTGCCCGCTCCGGCCGTCCCGGGCGACGTGCTGGCGTCCAGGTGAGGCTGCGCCCGCGTGACTGGGTGCTCGTCCTGGCCGTGGGGTACGCGCTGCTCCAGCTCGCGAACGTCACCGGCCGGGACACCCCGGACAGCAAGAATTACCTGTCGTACGCGCTGAGTCTGCGCGGGGAGAGCAAACACGAGGCGGCGGTCGCCACGATCGACTGGGCGTGCGAGGGGCAGGCGTCGATCGCGGCCCGCCGGCAGAGCGTCGACGTGGTGCGGTTCCACCGCGCCGACCCGACCGCCGAGGTTTTCGCCGAGTGCCGGGAGCGGGAGTGGCGCAACGTCGGGGCCCGGCTGGCGGCGGGGCAGACCGGCGGGCACACGGTGCCGTTCATGCCGGAGCGCTTCATGCGGATCTTCGAGGCGCGGCCCGGCTATCCGGCGTTCCTGGTGCCGTTCCTGACCCTGTTCGGCGTGACCTGGGGCATGTGGGCGGCGGGTGTCGCGGTGGCGGCGGCGGGCGGGGCGCTGGTCTTCCTGATCCTGCGCACCCTGCGTGCACCGGCCGGGGTCTGTCTGACCGGGCAGGCCCTGTACTACGTCCTGCCGTGCGGGACGACCGCCATGCGCCCGATGACCGAGGGCCTGCTGCTGGCGCTGACCCTTGCGGCGGTGTGGGGCTGTGCGCTCGCCCTGGACGGACGGGTGCGGGCCGGGACCTGGCTGGTGTGCGGCGCGCTGGCCGCCCTGTTCACGGTCAAGCACTCGCAGGCCCTGTTCCTCGGGCTCGGTCTGGCGGCCGCGGGCGCGCTGATCGCCGTACGGCGTCGGCGGCGGGGCCGGCCGGCGGGGCGCGCGGTCGTGGCGGTGACCGTGGCGGGGGCGGCCGGGGCGGCGGGGACGCTGCTGCTGGCGGGGCTGCTGCACCATCCGTCCGAGGCGGAGAGCCTCCAGGATCTGCTGACCGACCATTTCGCGCGGCCGGACCGGGAGCGGCCCTGGCCGGAGTTCTGGCAGTTGCAGCAGCGGTTCTGGCCGGAGTGGTTGCGTCGGCAGCTGTGGGAGCCGCTGTTCCTGGCGGCGCTGGCGGCCGGGGCGTGGGGGGTGCTGCGCGGGCCGCGCCGGGCGTTCGGGGTGCTGGTGGTCGCCGCCGCGTCCACCGGGGTCCTCACGCAGGCCGGGCACCCCGACATCGCCATCTGGGGCGGGCGGCTGATCGTGCTGGCGTGGCTGCTGCCCGTGCTCGGGCTGCCGCTGCTGCTGGAGCCGCTGGTACGGGGCCGGGTGGCCCTGCCGGCGCAGGAACGGACCGATCGGGCTCACTCGATCAGGTGACGGACGCAAGGGCGTTGACGCGGGCGGGAACATACCGCCAATGCCCCTCTTTGTTCCGGTTCGATGAGCGTCGGCGTCCTCACCCGGCGTCCCGCACGCGGCGCGACGGCGCTGTACGGCGGGCGTGGGTGGCGTCCGAGCCCTTACCAGGTCTTCGGGTTCCTGTTCTGGCTGGTCATGTCGCTGGCGTACTGGCGGGTGCCGCTGTGCTGCGACGCCGGGCAGCACGCGGCGGTCGTCGAGCGACTGCGGGCCGACCTGCTCGCCCCGCGCCATCCGACGGGCGACCTGCCGGGTGCGGGCAGCCCCTACTACTCGCCGTACGCGGTGGCGCAGGGCGTGTTCGCGCGGCTGACCGGGCTGTCGGGCTGGGACGTGCTGCGGGTCGCCGGGCCGGTGAACCTGGCCGTGCTGCTGACCGGCATCGGCCGCTTCACGCGCGTGCTCACACCGCGCCCGTGGGCGCCGGTGCTGGCGCTGGCGGCGATGACCCTGCTGTGGGGCACGGAACGGGCCTGGTGGAGCGGCTATCTCGGGCTGATGTCGATGACCGGGAACCTCGGCTATCCGTCGACCTTCGCCATCGGGCTCGCCTTCTGGGCGTGGGCATGGACGGGCACCCGCGCGCGTGACGCGCGGGCGGTGCGGTTCGTGGGCCCGAACGGGCTGCGCGGCTTCGCCGGGTACACGGCGCTCGGCGCGCTCTACGGCGTCGTCCTGCTGGTGCACCCGATCACGGCGGTCGCGGCGGCGACCGGGGGCGTGGCCTTCGTGGCGGGCCGGCAGCGCGGACGGCGCCCGGCAGTGGTGCTGCGCTGGGCCCTCACGGGCATGACGGCCCTGCTGGTCGGCCTCGCATGGCCGTACTTCGACGTGTTCGCGCTGGCCGGCGACGGCAGCGTCGACGCGATGCACCGGCGGCTGTACGAGGGGCTCGCCGGGCATTTCTGGCTGGCACTGCTGGGCGTACCGGCGCTGTGGCTGCGGGGCCGCAGGAACGGCGTCCGCGATCCGCTCGTGCTGATGTTCGCCCTGGACTGCCTGGTGGTGGCGTACGGCTGGGTCAGCGGCCACTACACCTACGGGCGGATCCTCGGGCTCACGCTGGTGCCGCTCCAGTTCGCGCTCGCCGTGGAACTGGCGGCGCCCCGCCCCTGGGGCGCGGGGCGGCGGGTGCTGGCGGCGGTCACGGCGGTCGCGGCCTGCGTCGGCTTCCTCACCGTGCAGGCCGGGGCGGTGGTCCCGCGCGCGGTGGACCCGGTCGGCTTCGCCCAGCCGCCGCACTGGCCGTCGTACGACTGGGCCGCGCGGTACATGGCGCCCGGCGAGGTGGTGATCGCCGACGGGTACTACGCCGTCCACATGATCGCCGGGTACGGGCCGAACCTCGCCGCTCCCGCCTGGCCGGACGCGGCCCTGGACGAGCGGGAGCGGCTGCGGCGGCTCGCGGACGTGCGCGCCTATCTCGCTCCGGAATCGACCCGCGCCGAGCGGTCGGCGATCGTCCGCCGCCATCACGTCCGCTGGCTGCTGCTCACGCGCTGGCACCCGGTGCCCGAGGAGGCCGTGGTGGTGGCGTGGAGCCGGGGGACGGGAGAGGTGCTGGCGCGGGTCGGTCCGTGACGACGGCTACTCGATGACGAGGTCGACCTCGATGTTGCCGCGGGTGGCGTTGGAGTACGGGCAGACCTGGTGGGCCTGCTCGACCAGCTTGCGGCCGGTCGCCTCGTCCACGCTCTCGGGCAGCTCGACGCGGAGGGCGACCTTGAGGCCGAAGCCCTCGCCCTGCTTGCCTATGCCGACCTCTGCGGTCACGGCGGCGTCGGACAGGTCGACCTTCGCCTGGCGGCCGACCAGGCCGAGGGCGCTGCCGAAACAGGCCGCGTACCCGGCGGCGAAGAGCTGCTCCGGGTTGGTGCCCTGACCGTTGCCGCCCAGTTCCACCGGCATGGCCAGGCCGAGGTCGATCTTGCCGTCGGAGGAGACGGTGCGGCCCTCGCGGCCGTGGGTGGCGGTGGCGACTGCGGTGTAGAGCGCGTCCATGGATGAACCATCCCTCTCGGAAGACTGTGTTCGGGAGTGGCCCGCCCTCACGCTGTTGGCGTCCGGGCGGCCTCACGACGACGAGTAGAGCACACAATTTAGTTGTGCACAACTAAATGGCCCGCAGGAGCTACCCTGGAGGCATGACCCCGATGTCGACCCCCGCTGCCGCCGCTGCCGGCCCAGAGGAGAACTGGCTCCGCCTGGACAGCCAGATCTGCTTCTCCCTCCAGGCCGCCTCGCGCGCCTTCAACGGCGTCTACCGCGTGATCCTGAAGGACCTCGGGCTGACCTACCCCCAGTACCTGGTGATGCTGGTCCTCTGGGAGCAGGGCGACCTGGCCGTCAAGAAACTGGGCGAGCACCTGCGCCTCGACTCCGGCACGCTCTCGCCGCTGCTGAAGCGGCTGGAGTCGGCCGGCCTGGTGCGGCGCGAGCGCAGTGCCCGCGACGAGCGCTCGGTGGAGGTCCGGCTGACCGAGGAGGGCACCGCCCTGCGTGAGCGTGCGGTGCGGGTGCCGCACCGGATCGTCGCCGCGACCAACCTGGACCTGGAGGAGATCGGCGAGCTGCGGGAACGCCTCGACCGGCTCACCACCGCGCTGGACGCGGCCGCCCTGCAGGAGGAGCTGGGCGACGCGCGGTGAGCGGGGCGGCCGGTGACCGGGGGACGACCGGTGGCGGAGGGTGTTTTCCACAGGCTCCGCGGTTGTCCACAGGCCCTGCGGGAGAGCCCGGCGCCTGCTTCACTGTGAGACGACCCCCATGCGGGTCCATTGCGGGTTTTTTCCCATGAAACCCACCACTCCGAGCACGAGGCAGACGCACCACTCACCGACGAGGGGGAGATCAGGACATGACCTGGCTGATCACGGGCGGCGCCGGCTACATCGGGGCGCACGTCGTACGGGCGATGACCGAGGCGGGCGAGCGTGCGGTGGTGTACGACGACCTGTCCACCGGCGTCGCCGAGCGGGTGCCCGCCGGGGTGCCGCTCGTGGTGGGCTCGACGCTGGACGGTCCGCTGGTCTCCCGCGCCCTCGCCGAGCACGCCGTCACGGGGGTCGTCCACCTGGCGGCGAAGAAGCAGGTCGGTGAGTCGGTGCACCTGCCCCTGCACTACTACCGGGAGAACGTGGAGGGGCTGCGGGTCCTCCTGGAAGCGGTCACCGACGCCGGGGTCCCGTCGTTCGTGTTCTCCTCCTCGGCCGCCGTCTACGGCATGCCGGACGTCGACCTGGTCACGGAGGACACGCCCTGCGTGCCGATCTCCCCGTACGGCGAGACGAAGCTGGCCGGGGAGTGGCTGGTCCGCGCGACCGGCCGGGCCACGGGCCTGTCCACGGCCTCGCTGCGCTACTTCAACGTGGCAGGCGCGGCGAGCCCCGAACTGGCCGACACCGGCGTGTTCAACCTGGTCCCCATGGTCTTCGAGCGCCTCACCCAGGACGCGGCGCCCCGCATCTTCGGCGACGACTACCCCACGCCCGACGGCACCTGCGTGCGGGACTACATCCACGTGGTCGACCTGGCGGAGGCACACGTCGCCGCCGCGCACGCCCTCCAGGCCTCCTCCGGGCAGGGCCTCACGCTCAACATCGGCCGCGGGGAGGGCGTCTCCGTCCGCGAGATGATCGACCGTGTCAACGCCGTCACCGGCTACGACCGGCCCCCCACGGTCACCCCGCGGCGCCCCGGCGACCCGGCCCGTGTGGTCGCCTCCGCCGACCGCATCGCCGTCGAACTCGGCTGGAAGGCCAAGCTCGACGTCCAAGACATGATCGCCTCGGCCTGGGAGGGCTGGGTACGCACGCATCCCGAGGCGGCCCTGGCGTAGCGGCTCGCAGAGGGCCGGCGGGACTCGCCTACGCGTTGTTCAAGTAGGCCAGCACCGCCAGCACCCTGCGGTGGCCGCTGTCGCTCTGCGGGAGGCCCAGCTTCAGGAAGACGTTGCCGATGTGCTTGCTCACCGAGCGTTCGGTGATGACGAGGGTCGTGGCGATGGTGGTGTTGTCGCGACCCTCGGCCATGAGCCCGAGCACCTCGCGCTCCCGCGGGGTGAGCAGGTCCAGCGGCGAGTCCTCGCGGCGGGACATCAGCTCGGTGACGACCTCCGGGTCCAGCACCGTGCCGCCGGAGGCGATCCGCTCCAGGGCGTCGAGGAACTCGTCCACCCGGCCGACCCGGTCCTTCAGCAGATAGCCGACCCCGCTCGCGCCACCGCCGAGCAGCTCGGCGGCGTAGGACTCCTCGACGTACTGGGACAGCACCAGCACCGGCAGGCCCGGGATGCGCTTCCTTGCCTCCAGGGCGGCGCGCAGCCCCTCGTCGCGGAAGCCGGGCGGCATCCGCACGTCCAGGACGGCCACGTCCGGCCGGTGCTCGAGCAGCGCCGGAAGGATCTCCGGGCCGGAGCCGGCGACAGCCGGCACCTCGTGTCCGGCGGACGTCAGCAGCAGGACAAGACCCTCCCTCAGCAGGGCGTTGTCCTCGGCCAACACGACTCTCATGCCACCCTCGACTCCGGTCACGGCGTGCCGCGGCGCCCTCCGCTCAGAGCGCCTTGATCGCTTCCGCGGTGGCCCGCGCCAGCGCGCCCAGATACCCCTTGGGCAGCTTCGGGCTGCGGATCACCACCGAACGCCAGTAAAGCGGACCGGAGATCAGATCGAGGGCCAGTTCGTCGTCCAGTTCCCCGCGCACCTCGCCGCGCTGCGTCGCCGCCGCCACGATCTTCAGGGCGACGCCCTCCTGCCCGTCCCGCAGCGCCTTCTGCATCGCCTCGGCGATCTCCGGGTTACGGGCCGCCTCGGCCTGGAGGTCCGGGATGATCTGCGAGGCAATCGGATGCCTCAGCGCCCGTGACGTCACCTCGTACAGCACCCGCAGATCGCCTTCGAGGCTGCCCGTCTCCGGGGCGGGCAGGCCCTGTACGGCGATCGCCGAGACGATGTCCAGGACGAGGTGCAGCTTGGAGCGCCAGCGCCGGTACACGGCGGTCTTGCCCACGCCCGCGCGGCGGGCGATGCCCTCGATGGACATCCGCGCATAGCCGACGGTCGCGAGCTCCTCGAACACGGCCGCCCGGATGGCCTCCGTCACATCCTCACGCAGGACGGCCGCTCCCGCGGGGGTCCGGCGGCGAGGACGCGTCTGGGGCCCGTCGGCGTTCGTCGTCATGCGGACCAGCATAGGGCGTGACGACGATACGGACTCGTCCCTACGCAATACGGCATGCCGTCGCGACGAAACGGTTCCGTCGCCACGCCGGTTCGGAGCCGCCGCCCTGCCGCCGCCGTGCCGCTGCCCTGCCGTCGTCCCGCCACCGCCCCGCCACCGGTCAACGAGCCCGACCCGTCCGCGCTGGTCCGCCTGGGCAGCCAGGTCGGCCCCCTGTGCGACCTGCCGGCGCAAGACGCACGAGTACGGCCGCGGCGGCAGCCCGCTCTGCCAGTGGTGCATGGCCCCCGTCATGCACGCAGGGGGCACCACCGTCCGCCACACCAGCACCCGCGCCTGGACACCCGCACAGGGATGGCGGCCGGCGTGGGTCAGCTCTCCGACGGGATGCGCGCGGCGATCTCCTTCGACAATCCGTCCACCTCAACCGCGACCGGGCCGCCGCCGTGCCGCCCGCCCTGCCGCCGCCCGCCCATCGTCGCGACGGAACGGTATCGTCCCGACGTCGCCCCGGTCTCGTTGCCGCGTCGGTACGGTCTCACCGCCGCAACGAACCGGCGCCGTCGTGACGACGAAACGGTTGCGTTCCGACGCCCAATCGGCCTACGCTCACGTTGCGACGATACGGTGCCGTCCCGACGTAAGAAAACGTGATGAGAAGCGTAAGGAAACGCGGGCCGACGGCGGGGGAACCGGACACGCGCACCCCCACCCCCCGAGTGAAAGCAGCGGATGTGAGTCAGGTCCTCCACACACCGCCCCAGGCGCGGGCCGAGGCCCATGAAGACCTCGCGGCCCTCGCGGCCCGGCACGGCCTCACGGTCAGCGGCGCCCGCCCCTCCCTGCCCGACTACATCCGCCAGCTGTGGGCGCGCCGGCACTTCATCACCGCGTTCGCCACGGCCAAGCTCACCTCGCAGTACAGCCAGGCGAAACTGGGCCAGGTCTGGCAGGTGATGACCCCGCTGCTGAACGCGGCCGTGTACTACTTCATCTTCGGCGTGCTGCTCCAGACCAAGAAGAACGTGCCGGACTACATCCCCTTCCTGGTGACGGGGGTGTTCATCTGGACGTTCACGCAGAGTTCGATCATGGCGGGCACCAAGGCGATCTCGGGCAACATCGGCCTGGTGCGGGCGCTGCACTTCCCCCGGGCCGCGCTGCCGCTCTCGTTCTGTCTCCAGCAGTTGCAACAGCTGCTGTTCTCGATGGCCGCCCTGGTGATGATCCTGCTCGTCGTGGGGGTTCCGCCGGCCCTCTCCTGGCTGCTCGCGGTCCCGGTGCTGCTGCTCCAGTTCACCTTCAACGCGGGCGTCTCGATGATCCTGGCGCGGCTCGGCGCGAAGACCCCCGACATCGCCCAGCTGATGCCGTTCGTCCTGCGCACGTGGATGTACATCTCGGGTGTGATGTGGAGCATCGACATCCTGCTCAGCAAGCACAGCGATCTGCCCACCTGGGTCGCCGACGTGCTGCGGGCCAACCCGACGGCCGTCTACATCGACCTGATGCGGTTCGCCCTGATCGACAGTTTCCACGCCGACAACCTCCCGCCGCACGTGTGGGCGACCGCGGTCGGCTGGGCGCTGCTGGCGGGCGTCGGAGGCTTCATCTACTTCTGGAAGGCTGAGGAGACGTACGGCCGTGGCTGACAACGCAACGCTCACCGACATCAACGACGTCACCACCGACACCGGTATCGCCGGCGAGCGGATCCCCACCGTCATCGCCGACCGCGTCGACATCGTCTACCGCGTCAACGGCACCACCGGAGGCCGCGGTTCCGCCACCGCCGCCCTGAATCGCATCGTGCGCCGCAAGAAGACCGAGAAGGCGTCGGGCGTCCGCACGGTGCACGCCGTCAGGAACGTCACCTTCGTGGCGTACAAGGGCGAGGCCATCGGCCTGATCGGCACCAACGGCTCGGGCAAGTCGACGCTGCTCAAGGCGGTCGCGGGTCTGCTGCCGGTGGAGAACGGCAAGATCTACACCGACGGCCAGCCGTCCCTCCTGGGCGTCAACGCGGCCCTGATGAGCGATCTGACCGGCGAGCGCAACGTCCACCTCGGCGGCCTGGCCATGGGCATGACCCGGGAGCAGATCAAGGAGCGCTACCAGGAGATCGTCGACTTCTCCGGCATCAACGAGAAGGGCGACTTCATCTCCCTGCCCATGCGCACCTACTCCTCCGGCATGGGCTCGCGGCTGCGGTTCTCCATCGCCGCCGCCAAGGACCACGACGTCCTCCTCATCGACGAGGCGCTGGCCACCGGTGACGCGAAGTTCCGGCAGCGGTCGGCGGACCGCATCCGCGCCATGCGCGAGCACGCCGGCACCGTCTTCCTGGTCAGCCACAGCAACAGCTCGATCCGCGAGACCTGCGAGCGGGTCCTGTGGCTGGAGCGCGGCGAGCTGCGCATGGACGGCCCGACCGAAGAGGTCCTCAAGGAGTACGAGGCGTTCACCGAGCCGAAGAAGAAGCCGCGCCCGGCGGCGAAGGCCTGACGCCCGGCGCGGCACCCCCGTCCCCCGTCCTACGAGTGCGTCCGCAGCAGCGTCCGCATGGTGCGCATCGCCACCGACAGGTTGGCCAGGTCGAAGGTCTCCGAGCCCTGGATCTCCTCCAGCGTGGTCCGCGCCCGGCCCAGGATCGCCGCGTTCTTCTCCTCCCACGCCTTGAAGCGCTGCTCGGGCGTCGAGGTGCCGTTGCCGGCGGCCAGGACGTCCGCGGTGAGCGCCGCGTGGGCCGCGTACAGGTCCTCGCGGATGGAGGCACGGGCCATGGACTGCCAGCGGTCGGCCCGGGGCAGCTCGATGATGCGGTCCATGAGCTGGGTGATGTGCAGCCGGTCGGCGAGGTCGTAGTACACCTCGGCGACGTCCAGCGGGTCCCGGCCCATCCGGTCGGCCACCGACACGATGTCGAGCGCCGGGAACACCGACGAGAACCCGGCGACCCGGCCCGCGACCTCGTGGGGCACGCCGGAGCCGGTCAGCTCGTCGGAGATCTGCTGCCACCACTCCAGGTCCGCGCCGCGCAGCAGCTTCGTCAGCTGTCCCCAGACCTGCTCGACACGGTCGGCGAAGAAGTCGACGGTCTCGGCGAGTTCCACCGGCTGCGGCCGGTTGTTGAGCAGCCAGCGCGTGCCGCGCTCGACCAGCCGGCGCGAGTGCAGCCGGATGCGGGTCTGGACGGCGGCCTCGACCTGGTTGTCGAGGGCCTCGACCGCGTCCCACACGGGCGCCGAGCGGAAGATCGCCCGCGCCGCGGTCTGCGCCCGCACGATCTCCTCCAGCGAGGCGCCGGTCTCCTCCCGCAGACGGTGCAGGTAGGTCGTACCGCCGGTGTTGACGGTGTCGTTGACCAGGACCGTCGTGGTGATCTCGCGGCGCAGCGGGTGGTTCTCGATCTGTTCGGCGAACCGCTCGCGCAGGGCGGTCGGGAAGTACGAGTACAGCAGTCCGCGCAGGTAGGGGTCCTCGGGCAGCGAGGTGTGCAGCAGCTCGTCCGACACCGTGATCTTCGTGTACGCCATGAGGACGGCCGTCTCCGGCCCGGTCAGGCCGTGGCCGGTGCCGAGGCGCTCACGGATCTGCCGGTCGGTGGGCAGGAACTCCAGCGCCCGGTCGAGGTGCCCTTCACGCACCAGGTGGCGCATGAAGCGCTGCTGGGCGTGGAGCATGTCCTTAGACTGGGCGAGGGCGTTCGCGATGGCGGTGTTCTGCGCGTAGTTGTTGCGCAGGACGAGCCGGCCCACCTCGTCGGTCATCTCGGCGAGCAGCTTGTTGCGCTGCTTGACCGTCATGTCACCGTCGGTGACCAGGCCGTTGAGCAGGATCTTGATGTTCACCTCGTGGTCGGAGGTGTCCACGCCGGCGCTGTTGTCGATGGCATCGGTGTTGATCTTGCCGCCGGCGCGCGCGTACTCGATCCGGCCGAGCTGGGTCAGGCCCAGGTTGCCGCCCTCGCCGACGACCCTGGCGCGCAGGTCGGCGCCGTCGACGCGGATGGCGTCGTTGGCCTTGTCGCCGACGTCGGCGTTCGACTCCGCCGACGACTTCACGTACGTGCCGATGCCGCCGTTCCACAGCAGGTCCACCGGCGCCTTGAGGATGGCCTTCATCAGGTCGGCCGGGGTCACCTTGGCGACCTTCTCCTCGATGCCGAGGGCCGCCCGGATGTGCGCGTTGACGGGGATCGCCTTCGCCGTGCGCGGGAAGACGCCACCGCCCGCCGAGAGCAGCGCGGTGTCGTAGTCGGCCCAGCTGGAGCGGGGCAGCTCGAAGAGGCGGCGGCGCTCGGCGTAGGAGGTCGCCGCGTCCGGCTCGGGGTCGATGAAGATGTGCCGGTGGTCGAAGGCGGCGACGAGCCGGATGTGCTCGGAGAGCAGCATGCCGTTGCCGAACACGTCACCGGACATGTCACCGATGCCGACGACGGTGAAGTCCTCGACCTGCGTGTTCACACCCAGCTCGCGGAAGTGCCGCTTCACGGACTCCCAGGCGCCGCGCGCGGTGATGCCCATCGCCTTGTGGTCGTAGCCCGCGGAACCGCCGGAGGCGAAGGCGTCGCCGAGCCAGAAGTCGTAGGACTGGGCGACCTCGTTGGCGATGTCGGAGAACGTCGCCGTGCCCTTGTCGGCGGCGACCACCAGATAGGTGTCGTCCTCGTCGTGCCGGACGACGTCGGCCGGCGGCACGACCTCCCCGGCGACCATGTTGTCGGTGATGTCGAGCAGCGCCGAGATGAACGTCTTGTAGCTGGCGATGCCCTCGGCGAGCCACGCGTCCCGGTCGACGGCCGGGTCCGGCAGCTGCTTGGCGACGAAGCCGCCCTTCGCGCCGACCGGCACGATGACGGTGTTCTTCACCATCTGCGCCTTGACCAGGCCGAGGACCTCGGTGCGGAAGTCCTCACGCCGGTCGGACCAGCGCAGACCACCGCGCGCGACCTTCCCGAACCGCAGGTGCACGCCCTCCACCTGCGGCGAGTACACCCAGATCTCGAACGCGGGGCGCGGCGCCGGCAGGTCGGGGATGGCCTGCGGGTCGAACTTCATGGACACGTAGTCGTGCGGGGCGCCGCCCGCGGTGTGCTGGAAGAAGTTGGTGCGCAGGGTCGCCTTGATGACGGTGAGGAAGGACCGCAGGATCCGGTCCTCGTCGAGGGAGGCCACCTGGTCGAGGGCGGCGTCCAGCTCCTCCAGGAGGGCGTCGACGATCTCGAGCCCGGCGCGCTGCCGGTCGGGTGACATCCGCGCCTCGAACAGCGAGACGAGCAGCCGGGTGGTGTGGACGTTCGTGCGGAGGGTGTCCTCCATGTAGTCCTGGCTGAAGGTGGAACCGGCCTGGCGCAGGTACTTCGCGTACGCCCGCAGCACCATCGCCTGCCGCCAGGTGAGCCCGGCACTCAGCACGAGGGCGTTGAAGCTGTCGTTCTCCGCCTTGCCGGTCCAGGTGGCGGCGAACGCCTCCTGGAACCGCTCCCGCCCGTCGTCACCGAGGCGGTCGCCGGTGCCGCCGCCCAGCGACTTCGGCAGCCGCAGGCCGAAGTCGTAGATCCAGGCGACACTGCGGTCCGAGCAGCGCAGTTCGTACGGCCGCTCGTCGATGACCTCGACGCCGAGGCGGTTGAGCACCGGGAGCACCGCCGACAGGGAGATCGCGTCGCCCTTGCGGTAGATCTTGAAACGGCGCTCGTCGGGGGCGGCGCCCACCGGCTCGTACAGGCTGAGCGAGAAGCTCTGCTCCTCCGTGAGCCGCTCGATGTGGACGAGGTCGGCGACCGCGGAGCGCGGGGTGTGGTCGGCCTTGTAGCCCTCGGGGAAGGCGTTGTTGTAGCGGCGCAGCAGCTCCGCCGTCCGCTCCTCGCCGAGTTCGGCGTTGAGCGCGTCCTGGAAGGCGTCGGCCCAGGAGCGGGCCGCCTCGACGAGCCGCGCTTCGATGCGTTCCTTGTCGCTGTCGGACAGCTCCGGCAGCTCGGTGCCCTGCGGGACCCGGACGACGAAGTGCAGACGGGAGAGGATCGACTCGGTGTTCCAGGCGGTGAAGTCGACGCTGGTGCCGCCCAGTTCCTCCTTGAGGATGTCGATGATCCGCAGCCGGACGCCGGTGGTGTAGCGGTCGCGGGGCAGGTAGACGAGGGCGGAGTAGTAGCGGCCGTACTCGTCCTGGCGCAGGTAGAGCCGCAGCCGGCGCCGCTCCTGGAGGTAGAGCACGGACGTGACGATGGCGCGCAGTTCGTCGACCGGCGTCTGGAACAGCTCGTCGCGCGGGTAGGTCTCCATGATCTGGAGCAGGTCGCGCCCGTCGTGGCTGTTGGGCGAGAAGCCTGCGCCCTTCAGCACCTGGTCGACCTTGCGCCGCACGACCGGGACGCGCAGCACGGACTCGGTGTAGGCGGCGGAGGAGAACAGTCCGAGGAAGCGGCGCTCACCGACGACGTTCCCCTCGGCGTCGAACTTCTTGACCCCGATGTAGTCCAGGTACGACGGCCGGTGCACGGTCGCCCGGCTGTTGGCCTTGGTCAGGATGAGCAGCTTGTGCTCGCGCGCCTTGGCACGGACGTCCGCCGGGAGCCGCTCGAAGGAGGGACTGACGGGGTGGGGGTCGCCGTCGGCGTGATGCGGGTCGGAGCGCAGGATGCCGAGCCCGGTGCCGGGGACGGCGGCGAGGGAGTCGTCCTCGCGCAGCTGGTACTCGCGGTAGCCGAGGAAGGTGAAGTGGTTGTCGGCCAGCCAGCGCAGCAGCTCACGGGCCTCCTCGACGTCGGGGGAGGCCAGGTCGCCGGGCACGGGCTCGCGCGGCAGGTCGTCGGCGATCCGCAGGGCGGCGTCGCGCATCTTCTCCCAGTCCTCGACGGCCTCGCGGGCGTCGGACAGGACGCGCAGCAGGTCGGCGGTGATCTGCTTGAGATCGGCGCGGTCGCTCTCGCGGTCCGTCTCGACGTGGATCCAGGATTCGATGTGCGCGTCGTGCGGCAGGTCGGCGGCGGCCGGGGGCGTCCTGAGCACCTCGATGAGCCTGCCGGTGACATCCCGGCGGACGACGACCTGCGGGTGGATGACGAGGTGGATCCCGCGGCCCTGCCGGGTCAGCTCGTTCGTCACGGAGTCCACGAGGAACGGCATGTCGTCGGTGACGACCTCGACGACGGAGTGGCTGCACGTCCAGCCGTTCTCCTCGACGGTCGGCGTGTGGACGCGTACGTTCGCGGTGCCCTGGGGCCGGTTCTCGGCCAGCCGGTAGTGCGAGAAAGCGGCTCCGAAGACGTCGACCGGGTCGCGGTCGGTGAGGTCCTCCGGGGCGGTGTGCAGGTAGTAGCGCTGGAGGAACGAGAGCACGGACTCGTGGTCCGGTGCACCCGGGATCCCCGGACCGCCCTCGCCCGTCGTCCCAGTCGGTAGGTGCCCCCCGACCGGACTGTTCTCAGCGACCCGGGCCGCCCGTTCGAGCAGCTCGGCCTTGGCTTCGTCCAGCTTGGTCTGCATTGTCCTCTGGCTCCTGTCGCGCGCCGTTGCGTGACGTAGAAGGAAGTACGGTCTCTTCCCCTGCGGCTCGACGCCACGGCCCGGGGTCTCCGGGCTGCTCCGACGCTATGCCGCAGGATGAGAGGGGCGGGGGGATATCGACCATTCCCGACGTGCCCCGCAGGTGTGACGCTGCTCTCCGCGTCGCCTGCTCATGGGGTGTGTGCGGCGTCCTGGGGGCCCTGGTGGCCCCGTCCCGCCCGCGAGGATCGGCGACTGACGCCCGGCTGCGGATGTCGTCCGCACACACCGGGCGCGGGGCAGGGGCAACCGCACCCCCGCGAGCTATCGCGCTGATCACGCCACCAAGGCTATCGCTCCTCACCGGGGGCCCGTCATGAGCCGTATGTGTACAAAACCGGGGGTGGAAGTTTGACGTTCTGCACAGCTGTGCGGAGGGGGGTGGTGTGTGAAGGGGAACGGGGCGCGCAAAAGCCCGAAGGAGGGCGAAAAGTCGACGCCCGCCCCGGCCCCGGGCACGCTTGAAGGCGACCCACCTCTTGGCAGGGGCGCCCGCAAGAGGCAGGTTGCCCGTGGAGAGCGCCCGCCCGAGAGGAGCCGCCCGACATGACCACGAAGATCCTCATCGTCACCGGCGACGCAGCGGAGTCCCTGGAAGTCCTCTACCCCTACCAGCGTCTGCGCGAGGAGGGCTACGAGGTCCACATCGCCGCCCCCGCCCGCAAACAGCTCCGTTTCGTCGTCCACGACTTCGAACCCGGCTTCGACACCTACACCGAGAAACCCGGCTACACCTGGCCCGCCGACCTCGCCTTCTCCGAGGTGGACCCCGGCGAGTACGCCGCCGTCGTGATCCCCGGCGGCCGCGCGCCCGAGTACCTGCGCAACGACCCCGAGCTGCGCAAGATCCTCAAGTCCTTCTTCGACACGGACAAGCCGGTCGCCCAGATCTGCCACGGCCCGCTGCTGACGGCCGCGGTGGACGGCCTGACGGGCCGCCGCGTCACGGCGTATCCGGCACTGGAACTCGACATGCAGGCCGCCGGCGCGACCTTCCAGGACACGGAGGCGGTCGTCGACGGCACGCTGGTCTCCTCCAGGGCGTGGCCGGACCACCCGGCGTGGATGCGCGAGTTCCTGAAGGTGCTGCGCACGAAGGCACCGGTGAGCTGACCCCGCCCCCCGGCCAGGCCCGGCGGTGCGGCGTCCTTGCCGACGCCGCACCCGCGGGCACGGCGTATCCGGCGTCACGGCGTATCCGGCGTCACGGCGTATCCGGCGTCACGCGGCCAGCCGCTCGGCCGTCTCGACGGCCTCCTGGAGGGTGTCCACCACGGGCACGCCGACCCCCTCGAGGCTGGCCCGGCTGTGCGATCCCCCGGTGTACAGCACGGCCCGCGCCCCCACGTGCAGCGCCGCCACCGCGTCGTCGGCGGCGTCGCCGATCACCACGGTGCGCTCCGTGTCGACCTCGGTCAGGGTCTCCAGATGGCGCACCATGTGCTCGGCCTTGCTGCCCCCGGACGGCCCGGTCCGCCCGTCGACCCGGAGGAAGTACGGCTCGATCCCGAAGCCGCGGACCAGCGGAACCAGCTCGTCGTGCACGTACATGCTCAGCAGGGACTGGCTGCGCCCCGCCGACCGCCACCCGGCGAGCAGTTCCGCCGCCCCGGTGGTCAGGCCGCACCGCACCCGGTGTTCGGCGTAGTACCGGTGGAAGACCTCGTCCATGACCTGCCACTCGGCGTCGGTGGGCAGTCTCCCCAGCAGCCGCTCATAGAACTTGGGCACCGGCACGCAGTACAGCGCCCGGTACCGCTCGAGCGTGATCGGCTCCAGCCCCAACTCGACGAACGCCGCGTTCGTCGCTCCGATGATGGCGTCGTTGTCGTGGAACAGCGTGCCGTTCCAGTCCCAGACGATGTGCGCCCCAGCCTGCTTCCCCATACCCGCAAACGTACCCGCCCCCACTGACAACGAGGAGAACAGGACAGCACGGCGCGGGGCCGCAGGGCCGGCCGGGACACCAGCGCCATGAGGTCCTGAGCCCACCAGGCCAGGCGACCGCCCACCACTCCAGGCGACCGCCCGCCGCGGCGGCGCCCTCAGCCGCCCGATCCCACCAGGCCGGCGATCTCCTGCGGGGCGAACCACAGCAGCTCGTGGTCCTCGGCGCCGTCCACCAGGAACTGGGCGTCGTCATCCCCGGCGTCCGCCTCCGGCAGCGCCTCGGCCGCAGCGGTGACGTCCGCCTCCGCGTCGTCGGCGTCGGCGTGCACGGCGGCCGCCTTGGCCAGCCGCACGGGCCCGCTCACCCGGACCTCGCCGAGCGCGGCAGGCTCCAGGGCGCGGTCGGGATCGGCCGTGGCCGCGCCGTCCGGTACGTCGACGGCGACCACCACGCGCCGCCGCGGCGCGGCCGGGTCCGCCGCCAGCAGCCGCAGCGAGGCGAGCGCCGCCCGGCCGAGGGCCGCGTACTCCAGCTCCTCGATGTCCTCGGAGACGTACCACTCGCGCAGCGCGGGCGTGACCGCGTATGCGACGAGCGGCCCGGCCGGCCCCAGCTCTCCCGTTTTGTGCGCCTCGGCGAGACCGGGGAGGGTCAGGGGGACGTAGACGCGCATGGTGGACCGCTCTTTCGTGGTCGAAGGGCCTCCAGGATACGTGCGGGCGTCCCCTTTCGAGTCCCTGCCGAGGCCCTCCAAGGCGTCCACCTCAGGCCTCGGAATTCACCCCTCACACCGCGCCTGCCTGCACTTTTCGCCTCCCGCACCATCCTGATAGGTGAAGCCACCCGGCCCTCCGTCACCACACTGCGCTCACTTGCCGTCACGTACCGCAACCCCGTACAAGATCCACAACACAAGTTACCGCCTGGTAGGCGATGTCGGCCGGGCCCAGCGAACGGGGACACCCATGAACAAGGTCATGACGAGGACGCAGCGCACCCCCGGCAGCCGCCCTCCGGGCCGCGGCGACACCCGCCGCCCCGCCGGCGCCCCGCCCCGCGTCCCCACCGGCGGGACCCGCCCCGCGCCCGCCGGCGGCCGCCCGCCCGGCTCACCGGGCACCGCCTCCGCCCGCACCCGCCCCGCCGACAACCGTCCCCCGACCACCGGCACACCCCTCACCGCCACGCCTGTCACGACCCCCAGCGTCCCCGCCCAGAGCCCCCGCAGGCCCCTCGCCCGGCCCGGACGGCCCAGCACCACGGACCTCTTCGCCGACCGCCTCCTCGCGGTCCTCAGCGGCCGCCGCCCCGTCCACTCCATGCTCCGCCACACCGCCGGCCGCGCCTACGACGACCTGGCGCACCTCGCCGAACGCGGCCCCCTGCGCACCACCCGTGGCTTCCACCCCGTCGTGCGCGACATCGGCTACTACGTCGCCCGCCCCGGCGCCCTGGAGGTCTTCGCCCGCATCAGCGCCGGCGACCGCCTGCGCGCCATGGCCTTCCGCCTGGAACTCGGCACCGACCGCCGCTGGCGCTGCACCGCGGTAGAACTCGGCGGCCCCCGCGGCCCCCACACCGGCAACGGCTGAGCACCACCTCACACCCCACGAACGCCGAAGGGCCGGACCACCCTCGGGTGATCCGGCCCTCGAACGACGACTACAAACGCAGACGACCAAACGCCGCCGGCCACCCCTGCTGCCGACTACTCCTGCTGCCCACTACTTCTTACGACGACGCCCGGCCTTCGCCTGCTTACGCCGCTCCGCGCGCGTCAGACCATCCGCCTCCGACCGCACGGGCTCCTCGTCGTTCTCGAAGTCGCCCTCGACCGTGCCCCCCTCGCCGTCCACCGTCGGCGCCGAGAAGTGCAGGTTCCGCCGCTGCGGGGCATCCAGGCCCTTGGCGCGGATCTCCGGACGCGTCTGCGCCGGCACCACGTCCTGCTTCTCCATGTCGACCGCCGCCGCGTCCTCGACCGGCACCTCCTCGACCTGCTGCTCCACCTGGACCTCCAGGTTGAACAGGTAGCCGACGGACTCCTCCTTGATGCCGTCCATCATCGCGGAGAACATGTCGAAGCCCTCACGCTGGTACTCGACCAGCGGGTCCTTCTGCGCCATCGCACGCAGGCCGATGCCCTCCTGGAGATAGTCCATCTCGTAGAGGTGCTCACGCCACTTGCGGTCCAGGACCGACAGCACGACCCGCCGCTCCAGCTCACGCATGATCTCGGAGCCGAGCTGCTTCTCCCGCGACTCGTACTGCTCACGGATGTCGTCCTTGATGGACTCGGAGATGAACTCGGCGGTCAGCCCCGCACGGTCACCGGCCGCCTCCTCCAGCTCGTCCACGGTGATCTTCACCGGGTACAGCTGCTTGAAGGCGCCCCAGAGCCGGTCCAGGTCCCAGTCCTCGGCGAAGCCCTCCGCGGTCTCCGCCGACACGTACGCGTCGATCGTGTCGTCCATGAAGTGGTGGATCTGCTCCTGCAGGTCCTCCCCCTCCAGGACACGACGACGCTCGCCGTAGATGACCTCACGCTGACGGTTGAGGACCTCGTCGTACTTCAGGACGTTCTTACGCGTCTCGAAGTTCTGCTGCTCGACCTGCGACTGCGCGGACGCGATCGCACGCGTGACCATCTTGTTCTCGATCGGCACGTCGTCCGGCACGTTCGCCATGGACATCACGCGCTCCACCATCTGCGCCTTGAACAGACGCATCAGGTCGTCACCCAGCGACAGGTAGAAACGGGACTCGCCCGGGTCACCCTGACGGCCGGAACGACCGCGCAGCTGGTTGTCGATACGACGCGACTCGTGCCGCTCGGTGCCCAGCACGTACAGCCCGCCGAGCTCCTCAACCTGCTCCTTCTCCGCCCGGACGGCCTGCTCGGCCCGCTCCAGGGCGGCCGGCAGCGCCGCGGCCCACTCCTCGATGTGCTCCTCCGGGTCGAGACCGCGCTGACGCAGCTCCGCCTCGGCGAGGTCCTCCGGGTTGCCGCCCAGCTTGATGTCCGTACCACGACCGGCCATGTTCGTGGCCACCGTCACAGCGCCCTTGCGGCCCGCCTGGGCGACGATCTGTGCCTCACGGTCGTGCTGCTTGGCGTTCAGCACCTCGTGCTGGACACCCCGCTTGCTGAGCTGCTGCGACAGGTACTCGGACTTCTCGACCGACGTCGTACCGACGAGGATCGGCTGGCCCTTCTCGTGCTTCTCCGCGATGTCGTCGACGACCGCGTCGAACTTCGCCACCTCGGTGCGGTAGATCAGGTCCGACTGGTCCTTGCGCACCATCGGCTTGTTCGTCGGGATCGGCACCACACCGAGCTTGTAGATCTGGTGGAACTCGGCGGCCTCGGTCATCGCCGTACCGGTCATGCCGGACAGCTTCTTGTAGAGGCGGAAGAAGTTCTGCAGGGTGATCGTCGCGAGCGTCTGGTTCTCGTCCTTGATGTCCACCCCTTCCTTCGCCTCGATCGCCTGGTGCATGCCCTCGTTGTAGCGGCGGCCCGCGAGGATACGGCCGGTGTGCTCGTCGACGATCATGACCTCGCCGTCGATGACGACGTAGTCCTTGTCCTTCTTGAAGAGCTCCTTCGCCTTGATGGCGTTGTTCAGGTAGCCCACCAGAGGCGTGTTCACCGACTCGTAGAGGTTGTCGATGCCCAGCCAGTCCTCGACCTTGGCGACACCGGCCTCGTGGATGGCGACCGTGCGCTTCTTCTCGTCGACCTCGTAGTCGCCGGTCTCCTCGAGGCCCTTCAGCGGGTTGCCCGCCTCGCCGCGCTTGAGGCGCTGGACCAGCTTGGCGAAGTCGCCGTACCACTTCGTCGCCTGGTCCGCCGGACCCGAGATGATCAACGGCGTACGCGCCTCGTCGACCAGGATGGAGTCGACCTCGTCGACGATCGCGAAGTTGTGGCCGCGTTGCACGAGCTCGTCCTGGGACCACGCCATGTTGTCGCGCAGGTAGTCGAAGCCGAACTCGTTGTTCGTGCCGTACGTGATGTCGAAGCCGTACTGCTCGCGGCGCTGGGCCGGCGTCATGTTGGCAAGGATGCAACCGACGGACAGACCCAGGAACTTGTGGACGCGCCCCATCATCTCGGAGTCGCGCTCGGCCAGGTAGTCGTTGACCGTGATCAGGTGAACGCCGTCACCCGACAGCGCGTTCAGATACGCGGGCAGCGTGCCGACCAGGGTCTTGCCCTCACCGGTCTTCATCTCGGCGACGTAACCGAGGTGCAGCGCCGCACCGCCCATGATCTGCACGTCGTAATGACGCTGACCCAGGGCACGCTTGGCGGCCTCACGCACCGTGGCGAACGCCTCCGGCAGCAGGTCGTCCAGCGTCTCCCCATCGGCGTACCGCTGCTTGTACTCATCGGTGAGGGCCCGCAGCTCGGCGTCGGAGAGGTCGACGAAGTCCTCTTCGATGGAGTTGACCTGGTCCGCGATGCGGTGCAGCTTGCGCAGGATCTTGCCTTCGCCTGCACGCATGATCTTTGAGAGGACGGACACGGGGGTTGGTCTCCTTGCCGGTCGGGCCTGGGACGGTCTGTTTCATTTGACTCACTGAGCAACGGCCATCGTATGCGAGGACCCCGCCACGCCGGGAGGCCTGCTGTGACGCGGACCGCACACTGCCTCACGACAGCGCCGAAATTCTCCTCACAGGCACAACGGCCGGGCCCCACCGATGGTGCCGCGCCCGCCAGACGAATTGCGCGAATTGTGATCACCCGCTCACACACCGCGAAAACATGGCGTCCACCCCGGCCCCACGCGCAGAATCGGCCGATGGAGCCCGTCACCCTCGCCACCGACCGCCTCGTCCTGCGCCCGGTCGGCCCCCAGGACACCGACGCGGTCCACGCCGCCGCCCAGGACCCCGACATCCAGCGCTGGACCACCATCCCCTCCCCCTACCTCCCCGAACACGCCCGCAGCTTCACCGAGGAACTCGCCCCCGAAGGCTGGGCGAACCGCTCGATGTTCACCTTCGGCGTCTTCCTCCCCCACGACACCCTCACCGGCCTCCTCAGCCTCACCATGCGCTCCCTCGGCACCGCCGAGGTCGGCTTCTGGGCCGCCAAGGAACACCGAGGCCGCGGCTACACCACCGAGGCCACCCTGACCGCCTCCCGCTGGGCCTTCACCCACCTCGCCGTCGACCGCGTCGAATGGCGCGCCGAAGTCGGCAACACCGCCTCCCGCGCGGTCGCCGAACACGCCGGCTTCACCATGGAAGGCACCCTGCGCTCCGCGATCAACAACAAGGGCGTACGCCGCGACTGCTGGGTCGCCTCCCTGCTCCCGTCGGACCTGGGCCTGCCCCCGACGGCGCCGTACCTCCCCGCACCACCGCACCCCGGCCCCGCGCACGACTGAGCACGGGCGAACGAACCCGCAGCTCACCGCCCACTGTCAGACCCAGCCCCTATCGTGCGCACCATGACGACCCCGCCCCCCGCCACCGAACTCTCCGCGGACGAGGCCCGCCGCATCGCCCTGCGCGCCCAGGGCTTCCTCGGCACCCCCGACCGCAGGGCCGGCGTCCGCGGCGTGCTGCGCCACCTCGGCGCCGTCCAACTCGACACCATCTCCGTCCTCGCCCGCTCCCACGAGCTCATCCCGTACGCCCGCCTGGGAGCCGTAGGCCGCACCACGGTCGAGAACGCCTACTGGAAGCCCACCCCCGGCACGTCCGGGGCCCGGCCCCACGCCTTCGAGTACTGGTCCCACGCCGCGTGCATCCTCCCCATCGAGGAGTGGCCCCACTTCGCCTTCCGCCGCCGCGCCTACCGCAGCCGCCCGCACTGGAACCACACCCTCCCCGAGGGCACCTACGACCAGGTCATCAAGCAGCTCCGCACCGAGGGCCCACTCACGGCCACCGAACTGGGCGGCGCCAAGAAGACCAGCGAATGGTGGGACTGGTCCGGCACCAAGGTCGCCGTCGAACGGGCTCTCATGTACGGCGAAGTCGTCTGCGTCGAACGCCGCGGCTGGAAGCGGGTCTACGACCTCGTCGAACGCGCGGTCCCAGCGGATCTGCTGCACGACGAACTCGACGACACCGAATGCCTGCGCCGCCTGGTCGGCCTCGCCGGCCGCTCCCTCGGCGTCGGCACGCGCGCGGACATCGCCGACTACCACCGGCTCAAGGGCGAACAGGTCGACGCGGTGATCGCCGACTCCGGTCTGGTCCCGGTCACCGTCGAAGGCTGGGGGAAGCCGGCCTGGGCCGACCCGGCCGCGCTGGTGGCGCCCCCGCGCGGCCGCCACCGCACCACGCTGCTGTCCCCGTTCGACTCCCTCATCTGGGAGCGGGCCCGCACCGAGCGGATCTTCGGCTTCACCCACCGCCTGGAGGCCTACGTGCCCAAGCCCAAGCGGATCCACGGCTACTTCGCCATGCCTGTACTCGCCGGCGGCCGGCTCGTCGGCCGCGTCGACCCCGCCCGTGAAGGCCGCACCCTGGTCGCCAGGCAGATCACCCTGGACGGCCCCAAGGCCGTCCCCGCCGTCGCCCGGGCCCTGATCGAAGCGGCGAGCTGGGTGGACTGCACGGACGTGCGGGTGGAGCGCGTGGACGCCCCCGAGCTGCGTGCCCCGCTCACCCAGGAACTCGCCCGCGCCCTCGCCTGACCGTCACGCGACCGCGGCGGGACCGCCCTCCGCCGGCCTACCTGATCTCGAGGATCTTCTCCCGCATCGCATACACCACCGCTTCCATCCTGGAGTGCAGCTGCAACTTCTCCAGAATGTTCCGCACGTGGTTCTTCACAGTGTTCTCGGAGATGAACAACTCCTTGGCGATGTCCCGGTTGTTCATCCCCGTGGCGACGAGTTTGAGCACTTCCAGCTCACGGTCCGTCAACCGCGGCGCGGGCACCAGCCTGCGCTCGTCGGTCCGCTGGATCATCGATTTGAACTCGGTGAGCAGTTTCGACGCCATCGAAGGACTGATCTGCGACTGACCGTCCGCCACCGCGCGAATGGCCGTGGCGACCTCGTCCGTGGAGATCTCCTTCAGGAGATAACCCGTCGCACCCGCCTTGATCGCCTCATAGAGATCGGCCTCCTCATCGCTGATCGTCAACATGATGATCTTCGCGCTGGGAGCCACCTCCTTGATCGACGTGCACGCCTCGATACCCCCGCGCTTCGGCATCCGTACGTCCATCAGCACGATGTCCGGAAGCAGGTCGGCCGCCTTGTCCACGGCCTCCGCCCCGTC
Organism: Streptomyces sp. NPDC058335; assembly: GCF_042723915.1. NCBI lineage: Bacteria > Bacillati > Actinomycetota > Actinomycetes > Kitasatosporales > Streptomycetaceae > Streptomyces > Streptomyces sp. NPDC058335. The sequence continues at coordinate 429,629 of NZ_JBHXHX010000007.1, forward strand.
ACCGGCCTCACCGACGACCTGGATGTCCTCCTCCGCGGCAAGCACGATCTCGAGCCCGCGGCGGAACAGGGCATGGTCGTCCACCACCAGAACCCTGATCGGCTCGTTGCGGGGAGCGCCCCCGTCCGGGCCCATGCCGACTACGCCCTCGACGGCATCCCCGTCATGCATCGGTCCGAAGCTGTCCGCCATCGTTCCTCCCCCTGAAGGCTGTGGCCGTGGTCCAGTGCCATCGCCAACGCAAGGCAACGACCCACCGGTTGAGCCGTTGCCGCCATGATTCCATGCCTGGACGACAACGCGGTGACAGAGCGACGCTCGATGGGGTGCACACGGGTGCCCCTGGGGGCGCACACGCGCTCCAGGGGCACCTGCTCAGCTGTCACCGGGGGCCGGGATCAGTTCAGCCACCCAGCGCGCCGCCCGCCTCGGGGGCATGCGCCTGAGCGACCATCGGGTCGGTGTTGAGGTGGATCACGCCGTAGTCGTAGGCATGCCGCCGGTAGACGACGCTCGGCTCCTTCGTCTCGGAGTCGACGAAGAGGTAGAAGTCGTGCCCGACCAGCTCCATCTCGTAGAGAGCCTGGTCAAGGGTCATCGGGGCGGCCACGTGGGTCTTCTCGCGCACCACGAGGGGGCCGTCGCCCTGTACCTCCAGCGATCCGATCTTCTTCGTCGGCACGCCGGCGGACTCGTCGGACGGGACGGGATGGCCGTTGCCGCTGAGGGTCGCGACGCCCGGGACGTGGTCGGCGACCTCCGCCGCCGAGATCCGCCGCGAGCCACGCCGGGTGTAACGCTTGTCGTGCTGCTTGCGCAGCTGGGCGTCCAGCTTCTCCGCCGCCAGATCGAGCGCCGCGTACGGGTCACTGGCCGCTGCCTCCGCACGGATCACCGGACCGCGGGAGCGGAGCGTGATCTCCACTCGGTCGCACCGGTCGGCCTGTCGGGGGTTGGGCTCCTTGGACACCTCGACGTCGAGGCTCATCACCTTGCCGTCGAGCTTCTGGATCTTCTCCAGGTTCAGCTTCTCGGCCACGTGCTTGCGGAACCGCTCGGGCACCTCGGTCTTGCGGCCCTTGACGACGATGTCCACGCAGAACTCCGTTCCCGGATCGCTCCGCATCAGCGGCGGAGCATCTCCCTTTTGCACCAGGCTCCGGTGGGCACCGGAACCTCGGACTCGGTGACTTCCACCTCCTCCTCCCCCACGGGCGAGATCTCCACCCCAGGTGCTGCGGGTGATTACCGAGAACCACAGCACGGCATTCGGATTCGAGAGGTGTGGCCTGCGGCTTTCCCTCACAACCGAACATATCTCGCCCGGACGGATGTCGTCACCCTCTACCGCCGCGTACCTCCGTTCAGGCGAATTCGTCCTCTCATTACCTGCAACGACACAAGTCCTCGGTCAGTTCCGGTTTATTTCGAAAGCGTCCGGCGGTGCCGCGACGACGGCCGCACACAACACACCCGCCCGTACGGCACCCATCTGCCGCACCGGCACCGGCCCAATGCCTCCCTTCCGTGCTCCGGACGGTCGTACCCCTCTGCCTTCCCGAGCAGCGCCCGCGTACACGGCCGTCGCACCTTCTTCCCACCTCGCCCGCCCGAACGCCCCGGCAGCCCGCTCCTCTGCCACCGCCGCCCGCACGGCACGCGCCGCCTCCGCGAGCGAGGCGCCCGTCGTCACCAGATCGTCGACGAGAACCACCGCACCCGCGCCGAGGAGCAGCCGCCCGCCACCGGCCACCACCGCCAGCGCGCCGACCAGATTGTCCAGCCGCTGCCGCGAGTTGAGCCCTGCCTGATCGGCCACCACCCGTCGCTGCCGCAACACCGCGGCCACCCGCGCCGGCACCCCCGCGCCCCGCAACTCCGAGGCCGCGGCCAACGCGATCCGCCGGGCGGGATCATGACCTCGCGAACGGGTGGCTCTGGGGGCGGAGGGGACGGGGACGAGGAGAACGGCTTGCACTCGGGGTGGGGGCCCCTCCCCCTCCCCCTCCCCCACCTCCCCCACCCCCACCCGCACCGCCCCCGCCAACGCCGCCCCCAGTGGTCGCGTCAGCGCCAGCGCGCCGCGCTCCTTGTGGGCCAGCAGCACGGCTCGTACCTCGTCCGCGTACCGGGCGGCCGCGTGCACGGCGGGCAGTCCGGGCGGCTCGGGGTCCGGCCGTACCCGGCGGGGTGTGCTGCCGTGGAGCGCGGCGCGGCACTCGGGACAGAGCACCGTGCGCGCCGTGCCGCAGCCGCCGCACTCGGCCGGGAGGACCAGGCCGGAGAGGTCGTGCCACCACCGTCGGACGCTTTCCACACGGATCACTGTGCCGAGGACGGTGAGGGCCTGCCACCCCTGTGGAAAACGTCGGCGGCACCCCTGTGGAAAACTCGTGGAAAGTCTGACAACCAGGGCGCGCGGACGTTCCCGTCGGGCAGGCGCGCGTCCCCGCGAGGAGGCAATCGGCCTCAGCCCGGATAGAACGCGACCGACCCGGTCTCCTTCAGCGTCCGCCAGCCGCTTCCCCCGGGCAGCCAGAGCAGGCCTTCCTTCGAGGTGGCGAAGAGCGGGGCCTCGCTGTCCTCGGAGGCGGCGATGCTGGTGACCTCGGTGAGGCCGGGGAGGGTGCCGGTCTCGGGGATCGAGCCGTCGCACTGGACGTACTGGACCTGTTCGACTCCGCCGGCTTCGCGTCCGACGACGACGAGCCTGTTGTCCCCGGCCCATGACATGGCCGTGACCTGTTCCAGGTCGGGGGTCGCGGAGCGCAGTTCCTGGACGGCGACGGTGGGCCGTTCGCCGCTCGTGTCGCGTTCGATCCGTCCGATGAGCAGGGACTGCTTGCCTCCCTGGTCGACGACGAGCGCGACCCGTACGCCGTCGGCGGCGACCCGTACGGTGTTGATCCGTCCGTCGAGGCCGGGGGTGAGGACCTCCAGCGGCTCGCCGGCGCCCTTCTCCAGGAGGAGCAGGCGCGGGTCGGCGGGGTCGCGGTCGGCGACCCACAGGTCGCCCTGGCCGTCCCAGCTGGGTGTCGTCAGGCGGTCGGTCTCGGTTTTGCCCTTGCTCTGGAGGACGGGGTCGCCGAGGGAGTTGCCGGCGACGGTGGAGGTGACGTAGAGCGTCTTGCCGTCGAGGGCGACGCCGGCCGCGCTGTGTTCGTCGCGGGCGACGGCGACGGAGCGCAGGGCCTTGGTGCCGTCGCCGAGGGTGCCGGGTACCGGTTCGGATCGGGCGCTGTCGCCGGCGTTGGTCATGCGGACCAGCCGGTGGCGGGCGTCGATGAAGTACAGGTAGTCGGGTCGGTGCTCCGCGCCGCGTTCGGCGACGGCGGCGGCCCGCTCCTCCCTGAGGGAGCAGAGCTGGTTTCCGCCGGCGCGTACTTCGACCTCGTCGACGGTGGGGTTGAGGCTCTGGAGGGTGAACAGCAGTTGGGCGGCCATTTCGTCGCACTTGCCGTGCCCGATGCGGGCCGCCTTGTCGTTGAGCGGCACGGTGAGCTTGTTCTGGTCGTCGGGTGCCAGTGAGGTGATGTCCTTGGCGAGGGCGGTGCCGGTGGGGAAGCTGGAGCGGACCACGGGCCGCAGCCAGCTGGTGGGCCCGTTGAGCAGGGAGCGCACCATCTGGGTCATGGGGTCGACGCGTTCGCGGACGTAGACGGGGTCGGCGACGGCCATGGGCTGTCCGGAACCGGCGGAGGTGGTGTGGGAGGCGAAGTAGTACTTGTTGAGCGACATGTAGTTGCGCTGGAAGTCCGACTTGCCCATGACGACGCCTTCGGGCAGCGAGTCGATGCGCCAGTGTCCGCTCTTCTTGTCGCGGGTGAGGTGCACCGTCTGGTCGTACTTGCCGGAGGCGGGTGTGTACGACTGCTGGGCGTCGATGGTGGCGACGCGGGTGCCGGTCAGTCTGAACGCGAAGTCGTCGCCGTCCTCCCTGCCGCCGGGGCGGTCGGCCTGGGTGGCCGGCCCGTCCGCGAGGACGGTGGTGGACCGTTCGGGTTCCCACTGCTGTGCGGCGCTGGTGGTGAGGTACTGGCGTGCGGTCGAGTAGCCGGGGTCGTCGCTGGTCAGGGCTTCGAGGAAGCCCTGGACGATCTCGGCGGGCGGTGCGTCGTCGCGGGGCGGCAGGGCGAAGACCCGTACCTGCGTTTCCTGGCGGGGGGTGGATTCCACGCCGCGCAGGTCGCCGCTGTCGGGCATCGAGGCGCATCCCGCCAGCAGTACGACGCCACAGACGGCGTACGCCGTCCCGCGCACCGGCGTGCGCCGGCGGCCTCTGTCGCGGTCAGCGCCCACGATATGCCTCCCCATGCTGGTTCGCGCCGTCGGTTTCCCTGTCCGCCTCGCCGGGTGTCCTGTCCCTGGTGGGCGGGTCCTGTGGGCGTGCGCCGGAGGCGGGCCGGGGCACGACGCGTGCGCCGTTCCCGGGCAGTGCCGTCGGATCGGCGGTGGGGGCCACGGCGCCCTGCCGGGGTGCGAGGGGTGACCGGCCGGGGGATCGCCGCTCGTCGGCGGGCTGGACCGGCACGGTGGCGCTCTTCTCGCTTCCGCCGCGCGGCAGGCCGGCTTCGTTGAGTCCGCGGTTTCGGCGGGAGTCCTTGGGTTCCAGGGGTATCGGTGAGCCCCGCAGGGGTTCGTCCGCGGTCCTGGGCAGGGTGAGCCGGAACTGTGAGCCGCCGCCGGGTTCGCCCCAGGCCTGGAGCCAGCCGCCGTGCAGGCGGGCGTCCTCCAGGGCGATGGAGAGTCCGAGGCCGGTGCCGCCGGTGGTGCGCGCGCGTGCCGGGTCGGCGCGCCAGAAGCGGCTGAACACGCGCGTGGCCTCGCCGGGCTTGAGTCCGACGCCGTAGTCGCGGACGGCGATGGCGACGGCTCCGCCCGCACTGGCGAGCTTGACGACGACGTCCTTGCCGTCGCCGTGTTCGACGGCGTTGACGACGAGGTTGCGCAGGACGCGTTCCACGCGGCGGGCGTCGGCCTCGGCGACGACGGGCTGCTGGTCGCCGCGGACGCGTATGGACGTGCCCTTGCGTTCGGCGAGCGGTGCGGCTCCGCTGACGACGCGGCGGACGACTTCGCGCAGGTCGATGGGTTCGGCCTCGAGGGCGGCGGCGCCCGCGTCGAAGCGGCTGATCTCCAGCAGGTCGGCGAGCAGGGACTCGAAGCGGTCGAGCTGGTCGGCGAGGAGCTCCGCCGAGCGGGCGGTGACGGGATCGAAGTCCTCGCGGGTCTCGTGGATGACGTCGGCGGCCATCCGCACGGTCGTCAGGGGTGTGCGCAGTTCGTGCGACACGTCGGACACGAACCGCCGCTGCATGCGGGACAGGTCCTCCAGCTGCTGGATCTTCAGCTGGAGGTTCTGCGCCATCTTGTTGAAGGCTTCGCCGAGCCGTGCGATGTCGTCCTCGCCGGTGACCTTCATACGTTCCTGGAGGCGTCCGGCGGAGAGCCGCTCGGCGATCCCGGCGGCCATCCGCACGGGGGTGACGACCTGCCGTACGACGAGCCAGGCGATGGCTCCGAGGAGTACGACGACGAAGAGTCCGGCGGTGGCCAGGGTGCCCCTGACGAGGCTGAGGGACTTCTCCTCCTGGGTGAGCGGGAAGAGGTAGTACAGCTCGTAGGGGTCGCCGTTGGGGTCGTTGACCCGTTTGCCGATGACGAGGGCCGGCTGGGACTCCTTGTCGCTGAGGTAGATGATGCGGGAGTACCTCTGGACGGCGCCGGTGCTGCTGTTGACGCGCTCGCGCAGGACGTCGGGGACGCTCTTGTTGGGGTCGACGGAGCCGGAGGCCCGCGGCCCGCGGCCGCCGCCGCTGTCGTCGCCGGGGGGCAGGGTGACCACATCGAAGGCGCCCTGGCCGCCGCTGGACAGCGACAGCACGAGTTCGCTCATCCATTCGATGACGTTCTGGGAGGCGCGGCCGTCCGTGCCGTTCCCGTCGTCGGCGGCCGAACCGGCCGCTTCGTCGGCCTTCTGTTTGGCCACGGCGAAGCCGCCGGTGGCCTGGCTCTGGGAGGCGTTGACCTTGGCGTCGAGGAGTCCGTTGCGTACCTGTCCGATGACGACGAAGCCCAGCAGCAGGACGACGCCCAGTGACATCAGCAGGGTCGTGGCGACGACCTTGAGCTGGATGTTGCGCCGCCACAGCCGCATGACCGGCAGCAGCGGCCGGCGCACCCAGCGCAGCAGCAGCCGCAGGACGGGGCTGTTCTGCACGCCGCCCTGGAGGAGCCCGCCGGCGAAGAGGTGCGCGAAGCGCGATCCCGCCCGCTCCGGGCCGACAGGCCGCTCCGGACGGGCCCCGGACCGGCCGGGGGCCGAAGCGGCACCGTCCTTGGACATGTCAGCTCGGTCCGGCCTTGTAACCGACGCCACGGACGGTCACCACGATCTCCGGCCGCTCCGGGTCCTTCTCGACCTTGGAACGCAGCCGCTGTACATGCACGTTGACCAGGCGGGTGTCGGCGGCGTGCCGGTAGCCCCACACCTGCTCGAGCAGCACTTCCCGCGTGAACACCTGCCACGGCTTGCGGGCCAGCGCGACCAGCAGGTCGAACTCCAGCGGCGTCAGCGCGATCGACTGCCCGTCCCGCTTCACGGAGTGACCGGCCACGTCGATGACGAGGTCACCGATGGTGAGCTGCTCGGGAGCGGGCTCCTCTGACCTCCGCAGCCGCGCCCGGATCCGGGCGACCAGCTCCTTCGGCTTGAACGGTTTCACGATGTAGTCGTCGGCGCCCGATTCGAGGCCCACGACGACGTCGACGGTGTCGCTCTTGGCCGTGAGCATGACGATCGGCACGCCGGACTCCGCCCTGATCAGGCGGCATACCTCGATGCCGTCCCGTCCGGGCAGCATCAGGTCCAGCAGCACGAGGTCGGGCTTCGCCTCACGGAAAGCGGCCAGCGCCTTGTCGCCGTCGGCTACGAAAGACGGCTCAAAACCTTCACCACGCAACACGATGCCGAGCATCTCGGCCAGTGCGGTGTCGTCGTCGACGACAAGGACTCGTCCCTTCATAAACGACATCATCCCATTCTCATAACAGTGACAGTGGCGCTGGTGAGCAGGGTCACTGGCCCGTGACGATAGTCGTAGGGAACGGTCACTGTCTGCCCCGGCCCCCGGCAGCGCGGTCAGCGCAGTCCCGGAGGCCCCCCGACAGAGCCCGTGCGACAGGGCGGCGCCCCCCTCAGTCGGTCGTCACCCGCCCCGACCTGGCGCACAGCTCCGCCAGTCCCTCGGCCGTCACCGGCGAGACGACACCCTCCTCCGTGACGATCGCTGTGATCAGCTCGGGCGGCGTCACATCGAACGCCGGGTTGTACGCCTGCGTCCCCAGGGGCGCCACGGGGATCCCGCCGCCCGCTCCCGACATCGGCGCCTGCGGCGCGGCCATCTCCGTCACCTCGAACCCGGGCCGCTGTTCGACCTCGATGGACGCCCCGTCGGGGGTGTCCGGGTCGACCGTCGTCACCGGCGCCACCACGATGAACGGCACATGGTGGTACCGGGCGAGCACCGCGAGCGGATAGCTCCCCACCTTGTTGGCCACCGAGCCGTCGGCCGCGATGCGGTCGGCCCCGATCAGCACCGCGTCGACCTCACCGGCCGAGAACAGCGACCCCGCCGCGTTGTCGGTGAGCAGCGTGTAGGCCATCCCCCTGCGCGCCGCCTCGTACGCCGTCAGCCGGGCGCCCTGGAGCAGCGGACGCGTCTCGTCCACCCACAGCCGTCGCAGCCGGCCCGCCCGGTGCGCGGCGAGAGCCACCGCGAACGCGGTCCCCTCGCCGCCCGACACCAGCGCGCCGGTGTTGCAGTGGGTGAGCACCCGGTGTCCACCGCCGGGCAGCAGCTCGTCGAGGAGCGTGAGCCCGTGCTCGGCCATCCGGGCGCTCGCCTCGGCGTCCTCCCGGTGCAGCTGCCGTGCCGCGGCCAGCGCGGCACGGGCGCCCTGCTCGGGCCCGCCGCCCTTGGCGACCTCCGCCTGGTAGGCGTCGCGGGCCCGGCGCACGCCGACGGACAGGTTCACCGCGGTGGGCCGGGCGCCCGCGAGCGCGTCCGCCGCCTCGTCCACGGCGAAGCCTCGCGCGGCGGCGAGCGCGACCCCGTAGGCCCCGGCGATCCCGAGCAGCGGTGCCCCGCGCACGGCGAGTGAACCGATCGCGTCCACCAGCGCCGACGCATCCGTACAGACCAGCTCCACCTCCTCGGCCGGCAGCCTCGTCTGGTCGAGAAGCACCAGCACGGGACCTTCGGGTGGTTCCTCCCAGCGGATCGCGGGTACCTCGGTGGGCCGCTTGTCATCGCCGGATTGCGCGTACTGATCAGCCATGCCGTCAGTGTGCCCGTTATCCGCCGGACAATCGAAGGTGTGCAGCCCGGACCGCGGCCGGTCCGCCGTCGACGACCCCATGGCACGATGGCTCTCAACCTGCCGCCGCGACCGCGGACGGGCACCGTGAAGGAGCGACGATGAACGACACTCCGGGCTGGGCCTCGCCCGGATCCGCCCCGTCCGACGGACAGGAGCCCGGGACGTCCACGCCTCCCGAGCCCGCCGACCGCCCCGGCGGCACGCAGCCCGCGGACCAGCCGGTCAAGAACCCGCATGGCCCCGGCCCGCAGTGGTCCCCGCAGCAGCCGCCGCCCGGCCAGTGGTCCGCGCCGACAGGCCCCCCGAACCAGGGTCAGGCCCCGCCGCCGCCACCCCCCGGCCCCGGCTGGGGCACCCGCCCGCCCACCGGCCCCGGCTACGGCCCCACCGGCCCCGGCTACGGCCCCACGGGCCCCGGCGGATACGGCGCTCCTGGCGGCTGGGGCGGTGGCTGGGGCGGCCCCCCGCCCGCTGCCAAGCCGGGCGTCATCCCGCTGCGCCCGCTCGGCGTGGGCGAGATCCTCGACGGCGCCGTCTCCACCATGCGCACCTACTGGCGCACGGTCCTGGGCATCTCCCTGACCGTCGCCATCGTCGTCGAAGTCATCGTCGTCCTCCTGCAAGGCCTGGTCCTGGACGAATCCACCAGCACGGCCGCCCTCGGCGACGCGAGCGCCACGGTCGACGAACAGCTCGACGCCATGGGTTCCGTCCTGCTCAACTCCGGTGTCATCTTCCTGGTGAGCCTGGTCGGCACCATCACCGCGACCGCGCTCCTCACAGCCGTCACCAGCCGCGCCGTCCTCGGCAAGCCGGTCACCACCGGCGAGGCCTGGCGCGACGCCCGCCCCCAGCTGCTCAAACTGTTCGGCCTGATCCTCCTGCTGCTGGTGATGGTGACCGCCGTCGCCCTCGCCTGCGTCCTGCCGGGCGCCCTCCTGGGCGGCGCCGCGGGCGACGCGCTCACGGCGATCGGCAGCATCGGATCGATCCTCGTCGCGGTGTCCCTGCTGGTCCGCTTCTCCCTCGCACCGCCCACGCTGATGCTGGAGAAGCAGGGCATCAAGAAGGCCATGGCCCGATCCGCGAAGCTCGTCCGCGGCTCCTGGTGGCGGGTCTGTGGCATCCAGGTCCTCTCCCTGATCATCGCGAACATCGTCGCCATGATCATCGCCGTGCCCTTCGCCCTCCTCGGTGCCGCGCTCAGCCCCGGCGGTCTCAGCGCCTTCACGGACGCCGGCAACGACCTCGGCTGGACCTACCTCATCGTCAGCGGCATCGGCTCGGTCATCGGCTCGCTGATCACCTTCCCGATCACGGCGGGCGTCGCCGTACTCCTCTACGTCGACCAGCGGATCCGGCGCGAGGCCCTCGACCTCGACCTGGCCCGCGCCGCAGGCGTCCAGGGCTACGGAACCCCCGGCACCACCCCGGGGAGCTGATGCGGTGAGCCTTGCGGGGGGAGTCCTCACAGCGGCACCGGCAGGCCCGCCCACGCCGACACCACCCGGCATGGCCGACCCGGCCCCGACGGCGCTGTCCGGCGCCGCCGACCGTGCCGTGCGCGCCCTGCTGCGGGCCGCCGAAGGCTCACCCCTGTCGTGGGCAGGCTCGGACGGCGAACCACCGGTGACCATTCCACGCGATCCGGCGCGCGAGGCGGCCCGCCGTGAGCTGTCCAAGCGGCTGTACCACGAGAACGACCCAAGCCTCTTCGAGCGTGCCCTGAACTCCTTCTGGGACTGGCTCGACGGCCTCTTCGGCACCGCCTCGACCGCCGCCCCGGGCGGACTGCTCGGGCTGGTCGTCATCGTCCTGGCCGTCGCCGCCGTCGGGGCCGCCCTCTGGTGGCGCCTCGGCACCCCCCGCCGCCAACCCGCCTCCGCGGCCGCCCTGTTCGACGACGGCCCCCGCAGCGCCGCAGACCACCGCGCTGCCGCCGAGGCCCACGCCGCCCAGGGCCACTGGAACCAGGCCGTCCAGGAACGCATGCGGGCCATCGTCTGCTCCCTGGAGGAACGCGCCCTCCTCGACACCCGCCCCGGCCGCACCGCCGACGAGGCCGCGGCGGAAGCCGGCCACGCCCTTCCCGCCCACACCGGCCGACTCCGCTCCGCCGCCCGCGACTTCGACGACGTCACATACGGCGGCCGCACCGCGACCGAACAGGCGTACCACCGCATCGCCGACCTCGACCGCGACGTGGACAACACCAAGCCCCAACTCACCCACAGCAGCGCCCCCAAGGCCCCCCAACCCACCCGCCAGGGGACCGAATGACCACCGAGGCCACGCCCCCCGCCACCTCGGCCTCGCCCACCACCCGCCAGGTGTGGAACCGCTCGCGCGGCGTCGTCCTGGCCTTCGTGCTCCTCCTGGCCGGCGCCGCGGTTCTCGCCACCCTCCGCTCCGACGCCCGCCACGGCGCCCTCGACCCCCGCTCCGGCGACCCCCACGGCAGTCGCGCTGTCGCCGAACTCCTCGCCGACCACGGCGTTTCCACCCGCCTCGTCACCACCCTGGCCGAGGCCCGCACCGCGACGAGCCCCGACACCACACTCCTGGTCGCCACACCCGACCTGTTGACGGAACGCCAGCAACGGGCACTGCACTCCGCGACAGCCGACTCCGGCGGCCGCACGATCCTCGTCGCCCCCGGCACCTGGTCCGTCGAGACGCTCGCCCCCGGCGTCACCGCCGACCCCGCCACCAGCCGCGGCTCCACCCTCACCCCCGACTGCACGCTGCCCGCCGCACAGAGCGCCGGCAACGCCGACACCGGCGGCATCCGCTACACCACCACCCGCCCCGGCGCCGACGAGTGCTACCCCAGCAACCGCCTGGCCACCCTGGTGCGCGTTCCGGACACCACCGGCGACGGCGACACCGTCGTCCTCGGCGCGCCCGACATCTTCCACAACGACCGCCTCGACGAGCAGGGCAACGCCTCCCTCGCCCTCCAACTCCTCGGCTCCCGCCCCCATCTCGTCTGGTACCTCCCCTCGCTCTCCGACACCTCCGCCGCGGACCAGGACGACGAGAAAAGCTTCTTCGACCTGATCCCCTCCGGCTGGCTCTGGGGCACACTGCAACTCTTCGTCGCGGCAGCCCTCACCGCCCTCTGGAGGGCACGCCGACTCGGCCCCCTCGTGCCCGAAAAACTCCCCGTCGCGATCCGCGCCTCCGAAACCGTCGAAGGCCGCGCCCGCCTCTACCGCAAGGCCAACGCGCGCGACCACGCGGCCACCGCTCTTCGCTCCACCACCCGCACCCGCCTCGCCCCTCTCGTAGGCGTCCCCGTCACCCAGGCCCACACGCCCGAGACCCTCGTCCCCGCTCTGTCCGCCCACCTCCACGGGGACGGACAGCAGCTGCACGCCCTCCTCTTCGGCCCGCCACCCGCCGACGACACGGGCCTGATCGCCCTCGCCGACCAACTCGACGCCCTCGAAAGAGAGGTACGCCGTCCATGATGGACCCGACCACTGACAACGCCGGGAGCACCGGGGACCCGGGCAGTGCCCGCGCCTCCCTGGAAGCCCTGCGCGCCGAGATCGCCAAGGCCGTGGTCGGCCAGGACCCCGCCGTGACCGGTCTCGTCGTCGCCCTCCTCTGCCGCGGACACGTTCTCCTCGAAGGGGTCCCCGGAGTGGCCAAAACGCTGCTCGTCCGCGCCCTCGCCTCCGCACTGGAACTCGACACCAAACGCGTCCAGTTCACCCCCGACCTCATGCCGAGCGACGTCACCGGCTCCCTCGTCTACGACAGCCGCAGCGCCGAGTTCTCCTTCCAGCCCGGCCCGGTCTTCACCAACCTCCTCCTGGCCGACGAGATCAACCGCACCCCGCCGAAGACCCAGTCCTCCCTCCTCGAAGCCATGGAAGAACGCCAGGTCACCGTCGACGGCACCCCCCGCCCCCTCCCCGACCCGTTCCTGGTCGCCGCGACCCAGAACCCGGTCGAGTACGAAGGCACCTACCCCCTCCCCGAAGCCCAGCTGGACCGCTTCCTCCTCAAGCTCACCGTCCCCCTCCCCTCCCGGCAGGACGAGATCGACGTCCTCACCCGCCACGCCGAGGGCTTCAACCCCCGCGACCTGCGCGCCGCCGGCGTACGCCCGGTGGCCGGCCCCGCAGACCTCGAAGCCGCCCGCGCCGCAGTCGCCAAGACCACCGTCTCCCCCGAGATCACGGCCTACGTCGTCGACATCTGCCGCGCCACCCGCGAATCGCCCTCCCTCACCCTCGGCGTCTCCCCGCGCGGTGCAACGGCCCTCCTCTCCACCGCCCGTGCCTGGGCCTGGCTGACCGGCCGCGACTACGTCATCCCCGACGACGTCAAAGCCCTCGCCCTCCCCACCCTGCGCCACCGCGTCCAACTCCGCCCGGAGGCCGAAATGGAAGGCGTCACCGCCGACTCGGTCATCACCGCGATCCTCACCCACGTCCCCGTCCCCCGCTGATGGCACTCACCGGACGCACCGCGCTCCTCGCGGCCCTGGGCTCCCTCCCCATCGGCATCTGGGAGCCCAGCTGGACAGGCATCCTCGCCGTGAACGCCCCCCTGGCCGTCGCCTGCGCCTGCGACTTCGCCCTGGCAGCTCCCGTACGCCACCTGCGCCTGACCCGCTCCGGCGACACCTCCGTACGCCTCGGTGACACAGCGGACGTCACCCTCACGATCACCAACCCCTCGCACCGCCCCCTGCGCGCCCACCTCCGCGACGCCTGGCCCCCCAGCAGCTGGCAGCCCGGCACCGACATCGCCGCCTCCCGCCACGAGGTCACCGTCCCCGCCGGCGAACGCCGCCGCATCACCACCCGCCTACGCCCGACCCGCCGCGGCGACCGCCAGGCCGACCGCGTCACCATCCGCTCCTACGGCCCCCTGCGCCTCTTCTCCCGCCAGGGCACCCACAAGATTCCCTGGTCCGTACGGGTTCTGCCCCCGTTCACCAGCCGCAAGCACCTACCCTCGAAACTCGCTCGTCTGCGTGAACTCGACGGCCGCACCAGTGTCCTGACCCGCGGCGAAGGAACAGAATTCGACAGCCTGCGCGAGTACGTCCCCGGCGACGACACCCGCTCCATCGACTGGCGCGCCACAGCCCGCCGGACCACGGTCGCCGTCCGCACCTGGCGCCCGGAACGCGACCGCCACATCCTCCTGGTCCTCGACACCGGCCGCACCTCCGCCGGCCGAGTCGGCGACGCCCCCCGCCTCGACGCCTCCATGGACGCTGCTCTCCTCCTGGCCGCTCTGGCATCCCGCGCCGGCGACCGCGTCGACCTCCTCGCCTACGACCGCCGCGTACGCGCCCTCGTCCAGGGCCGCACAGCCCGAGACATGCTCCCCTCCCTGGTCAACGCCATGGCCTCCCTCGAACCGGAACTGGTCGAGACGGACGCCCGCGGCCTCACCGCCACAGCGCTGCGCACGGCCCCCCGCAGCTCGCTGATCGTCCTGCTGACCACTCTCGACGCCGCCCCGGTCGAGGAGGGCCTCCTCCCGGTCCTGCCCCAGCTCGCCCGACGCCACACAGTCCTGTTGGCCTCGGTGGCCGACCCGTACCTGGCCCGCATGGCCGCAGCCCGGGGCACCACGGATGCCGTGTACGAAGCGGCGGCGGCAGCGCAGGCTCAATCGGAACGTCTCCGCACCGCGGAGAAGCTCCGCCGCCACGGAGTCACGATCGTCGACGCTACCCCGGACGACCTCGCGCCGGCACTCGCCGATGCCTACCTGGCACTGAAAGCAGCAGGCCGCCTGTAATGGAAAAAGGGCTCCCCGAAGGAAGCCCTACGTAGAAAACAGAAAACCCCCGTGCCGGAGGCACGGGGGTTTTCTCAAAGATTGTTCGGCGGCGTCCTACTCTCCCACAGGGTCCCCCCTGCAGTACCATCGGC